>CAWIHJ010000023.1:0-91444 GCA_963835795.1 uncultured Gammaproteobacteria bacterium | reverse complement strand
ATCGATGCGCTTGCAGAAATCATCCAGCGAGCGATAGGGCTCCTCGGCGCGCGTTTCGATGAGGCGCTCGATAACCGCCTGGCCGACACCCTTGATCGCGCCCAGGCCGTAGTAGATCTCCCCCTGGTCACCGCTGGTGAACTGGTAGTTGGAGCGATTGATATCCGGTGGACGCAGATCGAGTTTCATGCTGCGGCATTCGTCGATCAGGGTCACGATCTTGTCGGTATTGTCCATGTCCGCCGACAGCACGGCGGCCATGAATTCGGCCGGATAATGCGCCTTCAGCCAGGCGGTCTGGTAGGACACCAGCGCGTAGGCGGCCGAATGCGATTTGTTGAAACCGTAACCGGCAAATTTTTCCATCAGGTCGAAAATGTAGGTCGCGGTCGCCTCTTCGACCTGGTTGGCGACGCGCGCCCTCGGTGAAAACGGCGCGCTGCTTTTCCATTTCCTCGGGCTTTTTCTTGCCCATCGCACGGCGCAACAGGTCGGCTTCGCCGAGGGTGTAACCCGCCAGCACCTGGGCAATCTGCATGACCTGTTCCTGGTAGAGGATGACGCCGTAGGTCGGTTTCAGAATGGCTTCCAGCGCCGGGTGCGGATACTCGACGCGCGAGCGACCGTGCTTGCGGTCGATGAAATCGTCGACCATGCCCGACTGCAGCGGGCCCGGCCGGAACAGCGCCACCAGCGCGATGATGTCTTCGAAACTGTCCGGCTGCAGGCGTCGGATCAAGTCTTTCATGCCGCGCGATTCGAGCTGGAATACCGCCGTGGTCTGGTACGCCTGCAGCAGCTTGAAGGTAGGCGGCATCGTCCAGCGGAATGCGTTCGATCTCGAGCGGTTCGTCGCTGCGCCTGCGGCATTGATCGCGCGTACCGCCCAGTCGATGATGGTCAGCGTGCGCAGGCCGAGGAAGTCGAACTTGACCAGGCCGACCGCTTCGACGTCGTCCTTGTCGAACTGCGACACCAGGCCGCCGCCGCCCGTCTCGCAGTACAGCGGGGTGAAATCGGTCAGGTCGCTGGGCGAAATCACCACACCACCGGCGTGCTTGCCGACGTTGCGCGTCAGGCCCTCGAGCGAGCGCGCCATATCGATCAGCATGGTGACTTCTTCGTCCTGCTGGTACAGCTCGAGCAGCGCTTCTTCCTGCTGCAGCGCCTTGTCCAGCGTCATGCCGACTTCGAAGGGCATCAGCTTGGCGATGCGGTCGACGAAACCGTAGGGATGCGACATGACCCGGCCGACGTCGCGCATCACCGCCTTCGCCGCCATGGTGCCGTAGGTAATGATCTGCGACACCTGGTTGCGACCGTAGTATCGGCCACGTACTCGATGACCTCGTCGCGGCGGTCCATGCAGAAGTCGATATCGAAATCGGGCATGGACACGCGCTCGGGATTGAGAAAACGCTCGAACAGCAAATCGTAGGCGAGCGGATCGAGGTCGGTAATGTCGAGCGCGTAGGCGACCAGCGAACCGGCGCCGGAGCCGCGCCCGGGGCCGACCGGAATCGACTGGCGCTTGGCCCAGGCGATGAAGTCCATAACGATCAGGAAGTAACCCGGGAAAGCCCATCTCGATGATGACGTCGAGTTCGAGCTTGAGGCGCTCATCGTAAGGCGCGCGATCGAGCGTCTCACCCTCGGGCACTGCTGACTCAGGAATTCAAGGCGCCGTTCCAGCCCCTGCTGCGGAGACGTGGCGCAGGTAGCTGTCGGTGCTGTGCTCCTCGGGCACCGGGTACTCGGGCAGATAGGCCTTGCCCAGCTCGAGACGCAGGTTGCAGGCGGTGGCAATGGCCACCGAATTGGCGATGGCTTCCGGGATATCGGCAAACAACTCGACCATTTCATCGGCCGAGCGCAGGTATTGCTGCGCGGAATAAATGCCGCGGGCGGCGTTCGTCCTCGAGCGTGAAACCGGTACAGATGCAGACCCTGACTTCATGCGCTTCGAAATCGTCGGCGTCGATGAAGCGCACGTCGTTGGTAGCGACCAGCGGAACCTGCAACGTTTCCGACCAGGCGACGGCCTGGGCGATATAGGCTTCTTCGCGGGCGCGGCCGGTACGCTGGATTTCCAGGAAAAACCGATTGTCGAACATTTGCAGCCATTGGCGCAGACAGGATTCGGCAAGCTCGACGTTCTGCGCCCTGAGGGCGATACCGATATCGCCATCGAGGCAGGCCGACAATGCGATCAGGCCGTCGCTGGCCACTCGCGCAGCCAGTCGATATCGAGGTCGCCCGATCCGCGCTCTGCCCTTGCAGGTAGGCTCGCGATACCAGTTTTTTCAGGTTCAGGTAGCCCTGGTCGTTCTGACACAGCAGCACCAGCCGGCTGAGTTGCTGTTTTCGTTCGGGGTGGCGAATCCACACATCCGCACCGAAGATGGGTTTTACGCCCATCGCGGTCGTCGCCTTGAAATGCTTGACCGCGGCGAACATGTTGTTGAGATCGGTCAGCGCCACCGCACCCATACCACGCTCGCGCACCTCGCTGACCAGCGGTTTCAGGCGAATCGTGCTGTCCAGCAGCGAATACTCGCTGTGCAGGTGCAGGTGAACGAAACGCTGGCTCACTTATAACAACTCCCGCACCGGGCGAAAACTGCGCCGATGCACCGGTGAGACGCCGTACTTTTGCAACAATTCGCGGTGCAGCGCGGTCGGGTAGCCCTTGTGGCGGGCAAAAGCATACTCGGGATAGAGTCGATCGAGTTCCAGCATTTGCCGGTCACGATACTCCTTGGCAAGTATCGAAGCCGCCGAGATGCAGGGTTCCGACAAATCGCCGCCGACGATAGCCTGCATCCGGTAGCCCTCGACGACGGGCAGGCGATTGCCGTCGACCAGCACCCGTTCTGGCATGATGCCCAGCGTCAGCAACGCACGCTTCATCGCCAGCAGACTGGCCTGCAGAATATTGATCTCATCGACTTCACTCTGGCTCGCTTCGGCTACGGTCCAGGCCAGGGCCCTGGCTTTTATTTCAGATTCGAACCTGGCCCGACGCGCGGCCGACAGCTTTTTCGAATCGGTCAAACCGATAATGGGATCTGCCGGATCCAGTATCACCGCGGCGGCTACTACCGAGCCGGCCAAGGGTCCGCGCCCGGCCTCATCGATGCCTGCAACTAGCTTAATCTGCATGTTTCAGCCCGTTCCTGCCCGGCAACGCGCTGCATCCCTGGCAGGCACGTGGACGACGCAAATCCGTGAAACATGCAGGCTTAGCATTTGAGTTTTCATAGCTATATAATGCGCCGTTTGAATTCGCCTCTCCATTTATGTCCAAATTACTCAAAGTTGCTGTTATCGGTGTAGGTCATCTCGGCAAATGGCATGCTGACAAATACGCCGCCGCGGAGGCTTGCGAGCTGGTCGCCGTGGTTGATAGCAATATCGACAACGCCAACAGCGTTGCGCAAAAACATGGCGCTGCCGCGTATTCCGATTACCGCGAAGTCATTCCGCTGGTGGATGCGATCAGCCTGGTGGTGCCAACCAGCCTGCATTATAAAATCGCGCGTGAATTTCTGGAAGCGGGAATTCATTGTTTAGTGGAAAAACCCCTGTCCGAAACCGTGGCCGAAGCCAGTGAGCTGATCGAAATCGCCAACCGCCGCGGACTCGTATTGCAGGTCGGCCACATCGAGCGCTTCAACAGCGTCATGATCGGCATCGAGCAGCACATCGATCAACCCCTGTTCCTCGAGTCCACCCGGCTCGCGCCTTTTACCCTGCGCGCCACCGATGTCAGCGTTATCCTCGATCTGATGATTCACGACATCGACATCATACTCGATCTGGTCGACAGCCCGGTGAAACATATTTCCGCCAGCGGGATCACGGTGATCTCGGACAATATTGACATTGCCAACGCGCGCATCGAATTCGACAACAACTGCGTTGCCAATGTGACCGCGAGTCGCATCAGCCGCAAGCGTGAGCGCAAACTACGTATCTTTCAAAAGGAGGCTTACCTTGCTGCCGATTTCCAGGAAAAGATCCTGGCCGTCAACCGCAAGGGCGAAACCAATAACCCGGAAGGCTACAAAGACATCACTTACGAAGAACTGCGCTTCGAAGACAACGATGCACTCAACCTCGAAGTACTCGATTTCATCGATGCCATCCAGCAAGGGCGGCGCCCCGTGGTCAATGGCGAAGACGGCCGGCGCGCACTCGATACCGCCATCGCAATCACTCAGCTCATCAAGGCTTAATATGAATATTCCCATGGTCGACCTCAAGCGCCAGTACCTGTCGCTGCAAGCAGAAATTGATGCGGCGGTATTGCAGGCACTGGGCGAAACACGCTTCATCCTGGGCCCCAACGTACAGGCCTTTGACAGCGAAGCCGCCGATTACCTCGGCGTGCGCCACGCCATCAGCTGCGCCTCGGGTACCGATGCCCTGCACCTTGCGCTGCTGGCCGCGGGTATTCAGCCCGGCGATGAAATCATCACCAGCGCCTTCACCTTTATCGCCACCGCCGAGGCGATTCGCTACCTCGGCGCGGTGCCGGTGTTCATCGATATCCAGGCGCAAGATTTCAATCTCGATCCACAGTTGCTGCGCGCAGCAATTACGCCGCGAACCCGCGCCATTTTGCCGGTGCACCTGTTCGGCCAACCGGCGGATATGGATGAAATCCTTGCCCTGGCGAAAGAACACGAATTACTGGTCATCGAGGATTGCGCACAATCTTTCGGCAGTCGTTATCGCGAGCGCATGACCGGCAGCATGGGCTGTGCCGGCGCTTTCAGCTTCTTCCCGAGTAAAAACCTGGGTTGCTATGGCGACGGCGGAATGATCACCACCAACGACGATGCCATCGCCGCGCAGATTAAAATGCTGCGTAACCATGGCAGCAGCCAGCAATATCATCACGATGTGATCGGCTATAACAGCCGCCTGGACGAATTGCAGGCGGTCATCCTGCGCATAAAACTGAAACACATCGACGAGTACAACCGTCAAAGATTGCGGGTTGCGCAGCGTTACAACGAACTGCTTGCGGGCAGTTCAATGCAAACGCCTTTCATCCCCGCCGACCGCGACCATGTCTTTCATCAATACACCCTGCTGTGCGACGACCGTGACAAACTGCGCGAAGCCGTGCTCGCGCAAGACATCGCCTGCGCAGTCTACTACCCGATTCCACTGCACCAGCAGAAAGCCTTTGCCGACACACAACAACCATGTCCTGCCGGTCACCGAAGCGACCTCAAAACGCTGCCTGTCCTTCCCCATCTATCCCGAAATGACCGACGCACAGGTCACCACCGTGTGCGAGGCGATCCTCGGCGCCGGATGAACCCTGCACACGTCATGATCCTGGCCGGCGAAGCTTCGGGCGATGCGCACGCTGCAGAATTCGTCGAAGTGCTACGCAAACAGCAGCCCGCGATACGCATCACCGGCATGGGCAGCAAAGCCATGACCCGCGCCGGCGTCGAGGTGTTCTTCGATTCATCGATTATCGCGGTCGTCGGATTGTTCGAAGTTCTGCGCCATTGGGGTGACATCAAGCGCGCGATGGGCATTGTCCGTCGGCGGCTCGAACAGACCCGCCCTGACCTGCTGGTACTGGTCGACTATCCCGAGTTCAACCTGAAGATGGCGCGTCACGCGAAATCGCTGGGTATTCCCGTGCTGTTTTACATCAGCCCGCAGGTATGGGCCTGGCGCCCCAAACGTATTCACAAAATCGGCCGCCTGATCGACCACATGGCGGTCATCTTTCGCTTCGAAAAAAAGTATTACGAGGACGCTGGCATCCCGGTCAGCTTTGTCGGCCATCCGTTGATCGGCAAGGTGCACGCGAGCCGCGACCAGGCCAGGCATGCGGCGGCACCTCGGCATCGATACCGATGCCCGCGTGGTCGGGTTGTTTCCCGGCAGCCGTTACAGTGAAATCAGCCGCCTGCTGCCATTGATGTTCGCCACCGCCAGGCGCATGCAGGCGCAGGATTCGCACCTCAAGTTCGTGCTACCGGTGGCCTCCACCCTGGACTATGACAACATCGCGCAGCAGGCGAAGGACAGTGGGGTCGACATCTGTGTTACCCATGAGGATATTTACGACGTGATCGTCAGTTGCGATGCCATCGCAACCTGCTCGGGCACCGTGACGCTCGAAATCGCATTGCTTGGAATTCCGATGTGCATCGTTTACAAGATCGCGCCGCTGTCCTACCTGATCATGAAACGGCTGGTGACCATACCGCACATCGGCCTCGTCAACATCGTCGCGCAACAGGCGGTGGTCAGAGAATTGCTACAGGCCGAGGCCAATCCCGAGGCGCTCTCAGGCGAACTGTCGCGCCTGCTCGACGACCAGGACTATCGGCAAACCATCGACGCGGGTTTGCACAAGGTGCGCCACAATCTCGAAACCGGCAACGGCGCGCAGAATATGGCAGAATTGGTTTTATCGCTTTTAGCCAAAACAACAACCTGAATCGGGCACAACTATCAACGGGAGCAACCATGGCAGACAGAGGACATTCCGAGGGTATCACCATGAGCGGCGGCGGCCTGTATTCGCTCGCCACGATTGGCGCCAAACACGTCATCGATGCGGCCACGCCGATGGTACTGGAGGCGATCGAGAGCCTGCCGCTGGATTCCATTGCGCAAGGGTTCACCCTGTCCGACATGGGCACCGCCGACGGCGGTACTTCGATGGCGATGATCACGCGCGCGATCGATTGCGTCAGCGCGCGCGTCCCGCAAGCACCGATCACCGTGGTTTACGCGGATCAGCCACGCAACGACTTCAACGCGCTGCTCAGCAACGTCCACGGCCTCGGCGCATTCGAGTCTTACCTGGATCGACGTGCCGATATCTTCCCACTGGTATCGGGCACCACCTTTTACAGGCAGATCCTGCCAGCCGCCTACACTCGACATCGGCTTTTCGGCGACCGCCATGCACTGGCTGAGCGCCAAGGTCTGCAATCTGACCAATCACGTTCAGGCCGTCGGCGCCGAGGGTGCTGAACTGGAGGCTTTCCGCCAACAGGCGCACCGCGACTGGCGGCAGATCCTGATGCATCGGGCGCGCGAACTGAAGCCCGGCGGCAAGCTGGTGCTGATCAATTTTGCGCGTGATGACCAGGGGCGTTATCTCGGTAATACCGGTGGCGTCAACATGTTCGACAACTTCAATCGCATCTGGCTCGAGTTTCCTCGCGGATGGACGCATCAGCCGCGACGAATACGACAACATGACTTTGCCGCAGTATTACAACACGGTCGAAGAGTTCAGCGCCCCGCTGCAGGACAGCAGCGAAGCGGTGCACCAGGCCGGGCTGCGCCTCGAGCATATTGAAACCCGTATCGTCAAGTGCCCTTATGCCGAATCCTTTGCCGAACACGGGGATGCGGCGCGCTTCGCCGAGGAATACATCCCGACCATTCGCAGCTGGAACGAAAGTATTTTTTACAATGGTTTGTCCGCCGCAGCGCCCGGACGAGGAACGCCGACAAATCATCGAAGACTATTACGGCACTTACCGCAGCCAGGTACGCGATGATCCCACGGGCCACGGCATGGACTACGTGCACGCCTACACGGTGATTTCCAAGGTCAGCTGACGCTTTGCCGATCTCGCTGCTGACTATCACGGCGTTCTCATAAGGTCCCTGCCTTCGCAGGGACGACGCATCTACTCGTCATTCCTGCGCAGGCAGGAATCTCATAGAGGTTGCGCGTTGGCCGGTTAACCTGTAGCTAGATTTCACAACACTTTCCAAAGGTCCCTGCCGGCGCAGGGACGACGGTGATTGGGAGCAGTGGCTGGCCCGTTCGCAGGCAAGCTTACAAGCAAGATTTCTTTAACGGCGCAATCGTTCAGGTTTCGACCGGGTAACCGGCCTTTTCCCAGTCCGGCATGCCGCTGTGGCTGATGCAGGTAATGTGGTTCAGTCCCTGGAAATTCAGATTGGTGGTCGATGTCTGCGCCCGCCTGCCGGAGCGGCAATAGAGGTAAACCTGGTCGAATTTTTTGAGTTCAGCGACGTGCGCATTCTCGGTGCCCATCGGAATATTGCGACTGCCCGGCACGTGGCCTTTGGCATATTCTTCCGGCGTTCGATTATCCATAACCAGCGTATTCTCGGGCAATTCCTGCCAGACCCGGTGCAGGTCATTCATGTCGAAATCGCGCAACAGGTAACGATTGGCATCGAACTTGATACCCACCTTCATGTTTGCCGGAACCGCCTCGTTGATGCGCTTCGGCATGTCGAGATTGAGGTTATTCATTAATTCGATGAAAGAATCGCGCGAGCGATTACCGCTTAGGCGCGGATTCCAGGCCTTTTCCTCGCCGATGGTCGACGACGTGCGTCCGTTGTAATCGTGTGCCGGGTAAACGATGGTTTCGTCACTGAGCACGAACAGCTTTTGATGAATGCTGTCGTAGAGCATTCCCGGATCGCCGAATTGAAAATCCGTACGCCCGCAGCCGCGAATCAGCAGCGTGTCGCCGCTGAACAGCATGCCTTCACAAAAGTAGCTGGTGCAGCCGTTGGTGTGCCCCGGTGTGGCAATCGCGGTGATGCGGTAATGCCCGAGTTCGATGGTTTCGCCATCTTTTAACGGGATATCGATGGCCTCGATTCCCGAGCTTTCCCCGTACACCAGCTTTGCCCCGGTCAATTCGCGCATTTTACCGGCCGAGGTGATGTGATCCGCGTGTGCGTGGGTTTCAATCGCATACAGCAATTCGATGCCGAGCTCGTTGATGATTTGCATGTCGCGATCGAAAGTTTCGAGCACCCCGTCGATGATCGCACCCTCCCGGGTAAGCGCGTCGACCAGCAAATAGGTGTAGGTGCAACTTTCACGATCAAATAACTGGCGCACGCTGAGCTGGGCTGTAGTCATGGATTACCCTCTGAAATATGTCGCAATCTGCCATTTTTACCGCCTGGCGGCATAATTGCCAATGGCAATTTGGGAGAGATTGGATATTATCTCGGTGCATGGATGTCGCGCAAACAATGAATCAGTTAACCCTGCAATCCGAACTGGTGGCCATTGCCGATCGTCGTCATCGCATTATTGTTAATCCTGTACCTCAACCGACGTCAAACTGCAGATTCAGCTTTCGCGAATGGCGCATTCAGCACTGCCTGAACCAGATCGGTGTCGAACAAATTCGCAACCTGGTTTGTGCGGACGGGCTGGACGGCCACTACATCATCGAACGCCTGGCGTTGACTTCGGACGCCATTTTGCTGATTACCTACAAACCCTACGTCGGCAATATCTACTGCGCCGAACACATCGCGGAATGGACGCAGGTCATCGGCCAGAAGAGTTTCAAGTTCGCCAATCCCCTGTTTGAGCTGGAAAACCAGATCACCGCACTAACCCTCGCGGTTGGCAGCGTGCCGCTGCGCGGTTTTTTATTCTTCAGCCACAGCGCTGTTTTCCCCAAGGACCATCCCGATTCGGTGCTGCAACCGGATACCATCCCGCCGCAATTCCAGCGAGATCGGAGTCAGCCCATCAAAGAGGAAGTACAGGCGGCCTGGGAACATCTGAAGTGGCAGCAGGCAAATTGCACCGATGGGGAGCAGTTTCGCGTTAAAACTTGAAATGTAGGTATAGAAGTCCCAAAATGACTTCGTGATACGAACGGGGCGCACCCAATATGCCTCGTCATTATAAAAACTGAAACACAATACCCAAAAACGGAGAGAATCTGCAATGAAACGTCGTGATGTACTCAAAGGTGGCGTTGCCGCCGCAATCGCAACCGGAGCCAGCACTGTCGCTGCACCGGCAATCGCCGCCAACCGTGTTGAAATTACCATGGTATCAACCTGGCCACGCGACTTTCCCGGTCTCGGCACCGGTGCACAACGCTTTGCCGAGCGCCTGACGGCGATGACCGACGGCCGCATCCAGGTCAATTACTTTGCCGCCGGTGAGCGCGTCAAGGCATTTGACTCGTTCGACGAGGTCGCATCCGGCAATGCCCAGATGTACCACGCCGCGGACTACTACTGGAAAGGCAAGCACCCGGGCTGGGCTTACTTCACCGCGGTCCCCTTCGGCATGACTTACACCGAGATCAACGCGTGGATGCAATGGGGCGGTGGTCAGGAGCTGTGGGACGAACTGGCTGCAGGCTCCGGCCTCAAGTGCCTGCCCTGCGGTAACACCGGCGTACAAATGGGTGGCTGGTTCCGCAAGGAAATGCGCTCAGCAGCTGACTTCAAAGGTCTGAAAATGCGTATGCCGGGCCTCGGTGGCGACGTAATCGCCAAGCTTGGCGCGTCACCGGTATCACTGCCGGGTGGGCAAATTTATGAAAACCTGGTATCCGGTGCGATCGACGCCACCGAATGGGTCGGTCCCTGGAACGACAGTTTCATGAAATTCTATGAAGCTGCCAAATTCTATTACTACCCGGGCATGCACGAACCGGCAGCTCAGTTATCACTCGGCATCAACAAGAAATTCTGGGATGATTTGAGCAAGTCCGATCAACGCATTGTTGCGGCAGCAGCCGAGATGGAAAACTCCGTCATGATGTCTGAATACAATGCCAAGAATGGTGCTGCGCTTGCCAAGTTGATCTCGGATCAGGGCGTCAAACTGAGAAGCTTCAGCGATGACATTTACGACAGTTTCGGCGATGCCGCGGCTGAAGTCTTTGAAGAAGTTCAACAGCACAGCCCACTGGCGAAGAAGATTCACCAGAGCTTCAAAGCCTCGCGTGACGAGGTCGGTGCCTGGGCGAAGATCTCTGATCAGGCCTACGTGGCGCAACGCAACCGCGTACTCGGGCTGTAACAACCGAGCGGCGTACAGAGAAAACGGAGTCCAAGGGCTCCGTTTTCTTTGGCTGGTTGTTTATCCTGTTGGTCATGTCAAAAACTACTTACCCGCTAGCAGCGCGAGTCTTTGCCTACCTGATGGTCAGCGGGGTATTCCTGTACCTGATCAATAACTACCTGGTTTACTGGCAGGACATGCCAGGCCCCTACAACCTGCTCCTGCACTACGGCTGGTTCGGATTTGAAGGCGAAGCGCTGGAAGGCGCCCGCTTGACCCAGAGCTGGACCCAGATCGTCATCTACCTGGCCGTGTTGACGACTGCAAGCCTTTACGTATTTAAAACCCGGTCGCGAAGCCTGCAACAGGACAGCGTGCGTTTCTCCCGCGTGTCCGCCTATATCATCCGTTTTGCCTTCTGGGGCGTCACCCTGATCGGCGCAATCGACATGCTGATCTCGTTTCTACGCGTCGAAGAAATGCTCGAACCGATCGTCGGTGAATGGCTCACCGGACAACTGGGCCGACCCATATTTCGTGGTACCTACGTGCACTATCCGTTACTTGTGGTGTCCTTTTCCTGGCCGCATACCTGCCGCGAGTCAGTTTCATCTGGCTCGCGCTCTACTGCGTGCTGGCGGAATTTCTGATCGTCATCACGCGCTTCGTGTTTTCCTACGAACAAGCCTACATGGGCGACGTGGTGCGCTTCTGGTATGCCGCGCTGTTCCTGTTCGCCAGCGCCTCCACCCTGGTCGAAGAGGGACACGTGCGGGTTGACGTGTTGTATGCCGGCTTCAATCGACGCCGCAAGGCCTTTTTCGACACCATCGGCAGCCTGTTCCTCGGTATACCGATCTGCTGGGTGATCCTGATGCACGGCATGGGCGGCAAGGGCAACAGTATCAACAGCCCGCTGCTCAGTTTCGAGGTTTCGCAGAGCGGCTACGGCATGTACGTCAAATACATCATGGCTGGATTCCTGGTTATTTTCGCGGTCTCGATGATGATTCAGTTCGTCAGTTACCTGCTGTTCAATGTCGCGCAACTCTGCGATCAGGGTGCGCACGAAGAGCATGAAACCTACCAGCAATTGATTGCTGCCGATCGAGGATAAGCATGGAACTCTATTTCCTCGTTTTGCTGATTGCGATCATGGTGTTCGCCCTGACCTCGGGCTACCCGGTCGCCTTTGCCCTGCCCGGCTCGGCCATTGTCACCATCACCATCGCCGCCTTTTGCGGCTGGCTGTTCGAAGGCAGTATCGACGCTTACTTCGTGCTCGGCGGGCCTAACGAGTGGCTTAGCGCCGGCGTAACCAACTATCGAAGTCTGTACTGGGAAGTCGAACGCGACACCCTGATTGCGATACCCTTGTTCATCTTCATGGGCATCATGCTGCAACGCTCGCGTATCGCCGAGGATTTACTGGTGGCGATGGCGCAGTTGTTCGGTCCGATACCCGGGGGCCTGGGCATTTCGGTGGTGTTTGTCGGCGCTCTGCTGGCCGCGACCACCGGTATCGTCGGCGCCACCGTCATCGCCATGGGATTGATTTCCCTGCCGGCGATGCTGCGCAACAATTACTCGAAATCGCTGGCCTGCGGCACCATCTGCGCCTCCGGCACGCTCGGCCAGATCATTCCGCCGTCGATTGTGCTGATCATTCTCGCCGATCAGTTGTCGAGTGCCGCAGACCAGGCAGCGACCACGCGCAAGGCCGAGTACAAGGAAGCCACCGGCGAATTTTCCATGCCCGGAGACTTCGATGTGGTCACCGCAAGCGCCGGCGACATGTTCATGGGAGCCTTCATTCCCGGCATGATCCTGGTTGGAATTTACATGCTGTATATCCTGGTATCGGCATTGATCAAACCCGAAAATGCACCGCCGGTGCCCTTCGAAGGAAAGTACGATTTTCGCTTTCTGGTGCAGTATCCTGCTCGCGCTGGTGCCACCGCTGGCGCTGATCTTCATCGTACTGGGCTCGATCATCCTCGGTGTTGCCACGGTAAACCAGGCGGGTGCCATCGGTGCCATCGGCGCCATGTTGATGGGTAGTTACCGATTGATGGAGGGCAAGCCGAGGGCTTACTACCCGGCGGCACTGGCCATCGGTTCGGTGCTCGTGATCCTCGTGCTGCTCAATCTCTTCGATCTGAACATCAAGAATATCCACAACACCCACGACGCCATCGGCATATTTCTGGCAGCCATCGCCACGGCTGTACTGATCTTTGCCATCGGCTGGGCCGTACTGCGCGCCTACCGGATCGAAGATACCCTGCGCCAGGTGATGGTGGATACCGCCAAGACCACGTCGATGGTATTCATCATCCTGCTGGGTGCGGCAATGCTGACCACCGCATTTCGCGGATTCGGCGGTGAAGAGCTGGTGAAGGATCATCTGACGGCGCTACCCGGCGGCTTCTGGACCCAGTTCATCGTCGTCATGGCGGTGATTTTCTTCCTCGGTTTCTTCCTCGACTTTCTCGAAATTGCGGTCGTCGTGGTACCGATTGTGGCACCGATCCTGCTGGCTGATCCGAGCGCAAATGTCACCGCCGTCTGGTTCGGAGTCATGGTCGGTCTGAATATCCAGACATCTTTCCTGACCCCGCCATTCGGCTTCGCGCTATTTTACCTGCGCGGTGTTGCGCCGAAGGACGTGCGCACCACGCATATCTACAAAGGTGCGGCAGCGTTCATCGTTCTGCAATTGCTTGGACTCACGATTGCCGGTTTCTTTCCCGGCCTGGTCAATTACCTGCCCAACAAGACCCACCTGGTATCGGACACGGCACCACCGCCGAGTAATCCCAAACTTCAGCAATGCCTCGAAGACTATCTGTTCGTTGAGTACGACGCGCGTGAGAGCGAACTGCAGCAAAGTATCGCGCGCATTCAGTCGACAGACATGTCGTATCTGCCGGATGAGTATCAGGATCGACTCAGCGAAAGCTATGCGCTGGCCGGCAATACGTTTGCCCTGGTCGATGCCGTGCGGGTTGCGGAAAAAGCACTCGTCGAGTACTCGCCAGGTTATCGGCCCCTGCACGTCGAAGTGCGGCAAATCCAAAAAGCGATACGCAAGCTGGGCGAAGTGATCGATGAAAAAGAACAGCAGCGCCAACGCATCAAATTCAGTGAAAATGTCGACCAGGCTCGAATGGACGAGATCCTGGCCGAAATCGCCATCCTCGAGCAACAGCAAAATCAGCTGGAAGCCGGGATTCCAGCTGAGTGGACCGATGCCCGCGCCCGCTTCGTGAATCTCGCAAAAACGGAAACCACCGCGCGCCGCAAGTATCGCCAGAATGTCGACGACAGTTACGCGGTCATCGTCATGATGCAAAGGATGATTTCCGAGACCGATGCCCTGCGCGCATTGGAAGCCGGGATTGATCCTTTAATTGCGGTTGTACGCGAGCAGTCCGCCGATGCGGCATTGGATGCGGTAAAGGCCTACGAAATCGAGATAGACAAGCTCACCGAAACGCATCGCATCACGTCCAAGCTGTCACGTGCCAAACGCGAATTGCGCGGCGACACGCCAGAAAAGGAAAGTGCCATCGCGCAAATCATCCAGGCGGGCGAAGAGTTGCAAGCGGAAATCGACTGGCGTCAACGCGCTGCTGGACTGGCCAGCGATTTACGCGAATATGACCAGCTCATCGCTTCTACCATGGGCATGCGCATGCAACAGCGCCTGACCTCGGATCAAGCTGAGTCAGTTGCCAGTTGCCTGGCGATTCACAAGGATTTATCGCTCCACTTCTAAGGTTGCACAATGTCACAGGCTGACCTCGCATATCGCATCATCGCGATTGTTTTCCCGGTGTTCTGCATTGTTGCCATAGGTTACCTGTATGCGCGCTTCCGCCGCGATACTGACATGTCTTCGGGTAATCGCCTCAACATGAACATCTTCCTGCCAGCACTGATATTCGACACGCTGTCCGCCAGTGACTACCTGCTTTCCGATTACCTCTGGTTGACCCTGGGCGCTGCCGTAGTGGTGCTCGGCTCGGGACTGGTGGCCTGGCCGGTCGCTCGCCTGCTGGGCTACCAGTGGAAAACCTTTGTGCCGCCTATGATGTTCAACAATTCAGGCAACATGGGAATCCCACTGTTGATTCTGACCTTTGGGCCCGGTGCGTTACCGGCGGCGGTGTTGATGTTTACCACGGAAAACTTCCTGCATTTCGTGTTCGGCCAGCAAATGATTACCCAGCGCTGGTCGATTAAAACGGTCTTTCAGAACCCGATGATCATCGCCACCATAGTCGGCGTCGGCGTTGCTGTCGCTAGCATTCCAATACCCGAGTTTTTGCGCTTGCCGATCCACATGCTCGGGCAGATATCGATTCCACTTTTGCTGTTTTCGCTCGGCGTGCGCATGCTCTCAATCGATTTTGATAACTGGCGCATTGGCACCGTGGGCGCGCTGGTCTGCCCGTTGAGCGGGTTGATTATCGGTCTTGCCCTGCTGCAATTTTTGCCGCTGGAAGGCGAACAGGCCTCGATGCTGTTACTGTTCTGCGCGCTACCACCTGCCATACTCAATTTCCTGGTTGCCGATCAATTCAACCAGGAACCGCAAAAGGTGGCATCGATCGTCCTGATTGCCAATTTTGCCAGCATACTGGTGATCCCCGTCGTCCTCTGGGCAATTTTATGAATCGTAGCGTCACCCAACTGGTGATCGCGCAGGCAATCATGATGTCGGTGAATTCGCTGATGGTGACTTCGGCAGCCATCATCGGCAGCCAACTCGCGGATAACCCGGCCTGGGCCAGCCTGCCGCTGGCGCTGCAATTTGTCGCCGTTACTGCGACGACTATTCCCGCCTCCCTGCTGATGCGGGCGATCGGTCGTCGCGGCGGTTTCCTGGTGGCATCCTTGATCGGCATCGCCGGCGCCAGTTGCGCCTCACTTGGCATTTACCTGGATTCCTTTGTGTTGTTTTGTTGCGGCGCGCTCGGCACTGGCGTCTACACGGCCTTTGGTCACTATTTTCGCTTTGCCGCGATCGAAGTGGTCGGCCCGGACAAAAAGAATACCGCACTCAGCTACGTGCTCGCCGGCGGTGTCATCGCGGCCATTGTCGGCCCTAACCTCGCCAACCTGAGCCGCGAGGTATTTGCCCTGACTTACCTGGGTACCATGCTGTCCGTGGTAGTACTGTATGGACTCAACACGATTAACTTTCTGTTCATCAAACTACCGAAACCAACGCCACGAAACAGCCGGCCGGCAACCCGCTCCATGCTGCAAATCGCCAGCCAGCCCGTTTTTATCGCGGCCGTTGCCAGCGCTGCGCTCGGCTATAGTGTGATGGTGTTACTGATGACCGCGACGCCGCTCGAAATGATGCATCGTCAGCATGGATTCGGCGATGTCGTCTTCGTGATTCAATGGCACGTCCTCGGCATGTTTGTGCCATCGTTTTTTACCGGCCACCTGATCAACCGCTTTGGCGTGCAACGCATAATCATGAGTGGCATGGCCCTGATGCTGATCTGCATCCTGATTCATTTCAACGGTCATTCCGTCACGCATTTCTGGATTGCATTATTACTGCTCGGCGTTGGCTGGAACTTCATGTTTATCGGCGGCACGAGCCTGCTCAGCGAAGCTTATCGCGAAGGTGAAAACGCCAAGGCGCAGGCATTCAACGACTTCGTGGTGTTTTCCCTCGCTGCGATCTCGTCGGCATCGGCAGGCGCTTTACTGTTCTGGCTCGGCTGGCAACTGGTTAACTATGCGGCATTACCGCTATTGTGCCTCGCGCTGGTATCGCAGTGCTGGTTCTGGTTGCACAAAAGAACGCTGCAAACGAGTCAATAACACTCAGTCGATGCGAATTCCAACAAGCCTGTCGCCGAGTGCGAGCGGATGGTCGAAATCGGCCAGTTCAAGTATGTACAGCGATAGCCGATTTACCGAGTACACCGGGCAAGGGGAATATTCACAGGGTTCCAGCCGACGTACACCGATCACGTTAAAGTTGGCATCGATCCAGTAAACGCGCAGCGGAATCAGCATGTTTTTCATCCAGATGCGATAGTCTCCCGGCTGTTGGTACACCAGTAACATACCCTGCCGACGCGCTAACTCGCGCCGAAACATCAGGCCTTGCTGGCGTTGCGCTGTGTTAATCGCCAGTTCGACCTGGTATACCTCCGAGCCCAGCGTCAGTTCCAGCGTTTCGGCGGCCTGGCCGCTGACAAAATACAGCAGTGATGCCACCAGGCAACCGATAAGCGGATGCTTAACGAAAGGTTTACCTCCGTTGCGGGGCGAGCACTGCCGGTTTGCAGTTAGCGGCTTTTTGTAAGACAAACCCTTATAAAAGTGATCTAAAAACTTGATTATATTGAATTCCTTGACTATAGAAAGGTGTTCTGTCTGGAGACAGAAAAGATACCTATAATCTAACTAAAAGGACATAATGTATTGATTTTGTTATATTTCTGAATAGTTCAGGGTCAATATGGAGTGAGAGTGTGATATCCAGCATTGAAAATAAATCTGAATTCCCCAGGGAATCCAACGTTGAGCCCTATGAAAACGCCCGCCGTTTGAGCATCTTGAGACGACAGCGCAAGGTGTTGATTGTCGATGACGAATCGACGGGGAGAACCATTCTCGCCAAAATCATTCAACAGGCAGAAGAAGACGTTGTCGTCCAATCCTTTGATAACCCATTAGATGCTTTGCGCTGGCTTGATCACAATCATCCCGATCTGATCATTACCGATTACCGCATGCCCGATATGAACGGGGTCGAGTTGATCAAGCAGATCCGCGCCAAATCAGCCTGCCAGGACATTCCGATCATGATGATTACCGTGGTCAGCGAACGCTCGGTGCGCTACGATGCGCTCGAAGCCGGTGCAACCGCGTTTCTCACCCGCCCTATCGATCAGATCGAATGCCGTACCAGTTGCCGCAATTTACTGAAGCTGCACGAACAGCAATCCATTATCCAGGATCGAGCCGACTGGCTGGCGCGCCAGGTCGAAGTCGCAACCCAGCAAATCGTTTCGCGTGAACATGAAACGCTATTGCGCCTCGCCAAGGCAGGCGAATATCGCGACGAAGTCACCGGAAATCACGTGGTGCGAATGGCCAAGTATTCCCGTGAGATTGGTGAAGCCCTCGGCCTGAGTCCGAAAGAATGCGACGAAATCGAATATGCAGCGCCAATGCACGATATCGGCAAGATTGGCATCCAGGACAATATCCTGCTTAAACCAGGCAAGTTTGACCCGACGGAAATGATCAGCATGCAGGAACATACTCGCATCGGTTACTCGATACTTTCCAACAGCCAGTCCCGCTATATCCAGACCGGATCGATTATCGCGTTGAATCACCACGAGCGTTTTGACGGCAGCGGCTATCCAAACGGCATTTCCGGCAAAGACATTCCGCTGGTTGCCCGCATCGTCTCGGTTGCCGATGTGTATGACGCCCTGGTTTCGCCACGCCCCTATAAATCCGCCTGGTCGACAGCAGATGCCCAGGACTACCTGCACAAGCACGCCGGCAGTCAGTTCGACCCGATTTGCGTCGAAGCGTTTTTCGAGCGTATCGACAATATTTCCAGTATTTACAAAGCATTTAGCGACGGCTAATAATTCCGGTTGCCCCGTTATGGATGGATCTGACACCAAAATCAGTTTGCTGGGGCAACTCAAACGGCGCTTGAAGGGAACCGGTGATACCGAGCCGGAACAGGCGATTTTGCGACTCGCGATCGCGTTAATCCTGGTCGTCTATTTCTGCATCCCCTGGGGATCCGACAAGGAGCTGGCCGATGTTCTCGGCTCGACACCCAGCATCATCATTCTCAGTGCCACCAGCATTGCGTTTTTGATCCTGGCGGCGATCATCCGCAATCCGCGGCCTTCGCCGATTCGTCGGGTAGTCGGCATTCTTCTCGACATGATTTCGCTTTCCATCGTCATGTACTGGACCGGCGGCGATCACGTACCCTTATTCGTGTTTTATCTTTGGGTCACCCTCGGCAACGGGTTTCGCTATGGCACACGCTACCTGTATATTTCATTCGGTGTCAGCCTGATCGGCTTTGGCATTGTTACCCTCGGCAGTGAGTATTGGCAGGAGCATCGCGCTTTTGCCATCAGCCTGTTGTTGATACTGCTGGTGTTACCGCTTTACGCCGCCTTCCTGTTGAAAAAACTGCACGCCGCGATCGCTTCGGCCAAGCAGGCCAATGAAGCCAAGAGCCGTTTTCTGGCCAATATGTCACACGAACTAAGGACTCCATTGAGTGGCGTCATCGGTATGGGCGATTTGTTGCGTGAAACCCGGCTTAGCTCGGAGCAGCAGGAATTGGTGGGTACCCTTCACAGCTCAGCGCACTCACTGCTTGAACTGATCGAGAACGTGCTCGATATCGCCAAGATCGAGGCCGGCAAGATCACCATTGAAAACAAGGAACTGGACCTGTATTCCCTCGTCAATTCAGTGATCTACATGTTATCGCCGGCTGCCGCAACGAAGGATTTGCTGATTTCCTGCAATATCGACCCGGACACCCCTTTCGCGCTGCAAGGCGATCATCAGCATTTGCGCCAGGTATTGATTAACCTCGTCAACAACGCCATCAAGTTTACCGATCAGAGGCTCGGTCAACCTGCGCGTTTTTCGCGTTGGCGGTGACGAGCGACCGGCCTATAATACGCTTTGAAGTCATCGATACCGGTGTCGGCATGCCCGCCGAATTCCTGAAAACGATTTTCGATGATTTCACCCAGGCCGAGCACAAATCGAACCGTAACTACGGCGGCACCGGCCTTGGCACCGCAATTTCCAAGGAGTTGGTGGAATTGATGGGCGGAGTCATCGGTGTCGAAAGTGAACTCGATAAGGGTTCGACCTTCTGGCTTGAGTTGCCCTTCGTGGCTTTGCCACACAACGAGCGCAGCCTTGCCGAAAATCACATTCTGCTGTTGGCAAACGATGCCACCGCAAATCAGATCAAACCAGCGCTGAAAGGCTGGAGCATCGAATTCGACCTGGCGCAATCTCCGACACGTGCCATTTCCCTGCTGTTGAAAGCCGCCGAACAGGGCAACCACTATCACAGTGCGATTGTCGACCAGGAAAGCCTCGGCAGCATCGATGCCGAACAGTTCGCGTTGATGATTCGTAACGAGCCGCTGCTCGAAAACCTGTCGTTGATACTGGTCAACTCATCCGACACCATGGTCAATATCAATGCGGTGAACCAGTACTACATTTCGACCATAGTCGAGCCGCAGGAAAAACGAACCCTGTTCAACGCCATCCATGCTGCACAGATGGTCAACTATACCGATGAAAATATCGTTAGCCTCGCTGAACACTATGGTCGGCAGCCCCAGGCGCAGGACGCTGAACATACTGGTTGCCGAGGACAATGTCAGTCAATCAACAGGTCATACAGGGCATTCTGCGGCATGCCGGCCACAACGTGCAGATGGTAGACAGTGGAGAGAAGGTGCTCGATGTGCTGGATGGAAACTTTGCCGCGGTCGATTTGCTGATCCTGGATATGAACATGCCTGAAATGAATGGACTCGACGTGGTCAAAGCGATTCGTTTCATGGATACCAGTCGCTCGCTGCCCATTCTCATGCTCACGGCAGACGCCACACCGGAAGCCCGAGCAGCCTGTATCGACGCAGGCGCAGACGCATTTTTCACCAAGCCGATCAATGCCCGCGCGCTGCTCGATCGAATTGCATCGATATCACGCAATGTGATCAAGCCGGAGATTGCAGCGCAACCGGTTCATACGGATATATCCACCAGACAGACTGATTCAGGCATTTCTGCCTGGTATGACGACGCCGTGCTCAAGGAATTGGCAGATCTCGGCGACTTTCATTTTCTGGAAAATCTGCTGCACAATTTTGAACGCGACGGAACCAGGCAGGTGAAGCGCATTCACGCTGCGGTGGATAGTGACTACCTGGAATACCGCGAAGCGCTGCATGCGCTGAAAGGTTCTTCGATTGAACTGGGGGCAAAAAAGCTGTCAGGTATCTGCGCACGGGCCGAAGGTTTAAAGCCTTACGATATTGGCACCGACGGCATCAAAAAAATGGCCGCGGAAGTCGAGAGCGCGTTTCTCGAGACAACCGCGGCGCTGGGCAATGTCAGGCAACAGGATATTGCCAGGCACTAGCTGGTTAGCTGCTTTGCCGGCGCTTCCTAAAACTGTCGGTTCTGCTGATTTATCAAGCGCCCCATCATTTTGAGATCGCGCGCATCCAGCTTAAAAGCTGCTTCAGTCCAGATCTTGGCGATATCGATCAACTCATCGTAACTGATGTTGTTGCAGACATCGCGCACCTTGCGAATCGCGTTGTAACTGTTGGAGTAGCGACTGGCCGCCTTGATATACTTGTAGACCTCGACCTCGCCGTCACCTTTCTCGGCAAGTATGTCGATCACTCCCATCTCATAAAGTTCTTCAGCGGTATACAGTTTGCCACTGAGAATGATTTTTTCGGCCCTGGAAGTTCCGACCCGTCGCGACAACAACGAGTAAGCACCCATCCCGGGAAACAGGTTGAATAACACTTCCGGCAGACCCATCCGGGTGCCTTTCTCGGCGATGATCACATTACTCGCCAACGCGGATTCGAAACCACCGCCGAGTGCGTCTCCCTGTACCAGTGCAATGGTAGTGAGATCGCAATCAAGGTGACAAATGTTTTCGTGCAATATGTCGATACAACGAATTGCATAGTTGAATAAACCGTCACGATTGTTGCTTTCGATATAACTACGGAACAGGTTGAGATCGCCACCCAGGTTAAATACACCGGGCACATCTGAACCTACTACGATGTAATCGTATTTTTCACCCTTGGATTCGCGCATCTCCTGTTTAACGACACGAATGTATTCGTGAAATTCAGACAGGAGTTCATTGGTGAAACAGGGGCGTGGTGTTGCCTTCATCAGAGCCCAGGACACGCGATAATTTGAATCGTAGTGGGTTTTAAGGGGACTTTCCTTGTCGGCCTCCGAAATACGATAGGCGGAATGTTCCAATGCTGCCACATTGCTCATAAGTGTCTCTCCGGGTTGGTTATATACCCGAATATTGCATCCGGGAAAACTCTGGTTATGTTTTAATTGAATACAAATCGCTTGTATTTCAACTGTTTATTCATTGTTGTTAACAATGAATTACAACCAACAATTTACCAATCCGGGTATTGAATGCAAGTCAACTGTGATCAAGTTCACAATTCACTTTATAGAATTAACATTATGAAAACGTGTTAAGTTTTTGATCTGACTATTTTTATATAAATTTCGCCGAAATTAATTATTTTCATCAAACGGCCTGAACTGCATCTAATTGACCTTAAAAGCAGCTTAAAACCAATTGAATTAAAACGATAATTCGTCGGAAACCTGACGCTTTAGTGTCAATATTTTGACTGTTACTGTTGATCAGTCCGCTTCATCGATCCAGGCCATTTGAATCGCCTCCAGGATCTTTTCATTCGAGTGTTGCGGATCGTCGTCGAATTCATCCAGCGCACATACCCAGGCATGCAAATCAGTGAAACGAACGTATTGCGGATCGACATCTGCGTGCAGATCGCTCAGTTCAATGGCGATATCCAGGGTATCTGTCCACTTAAGGCTCATTGTTCGCTCCTCGGTTATTTAATGATTCTCGGAAACCATGTTGATGGTGTACTTTGGTATCTCTATGGTCAATTCTTCATCACCGACTACGGCCTGGCAACTGAGCCGGGAATCCATGTCCAGACCCCAGGCCTTGTCGAGATAATCGTCTTCGTCTTCGGTTGATTCTGCGAGCGAGTCGAAGCCTTCGCGCACGTGAACGTGGCAGGTCGTGCAGGCACAGGACTTTTCACAGGCATGCTCTATCTCGATGCCGTTACTGAGCATCGCATCACACAGGCTCATCCCCGGTTCGGCCTCGATGACCGCGCCCTGCGGGCAAATTTCATCGTGGGGCAATATAGTTAGCCTCGTCATTTAAACATCAACCTCGTTAATTTGTTTGCCAGCCAATGCTTGCTGCACACTGTGGTTCATGCGGCGCGCAACGTAAAATTCACTGGCGGCCTCCACTTCCTTGATCAACCGTTTCAGCTCTGCTGTGGTGGCCGTTTCCAGCACTGCCGCCAGCGCCTCGCGATGCTCAATAATAATCTCGCGCTCCGCGGCGCTTAACAGTTGGTCGCCATCTTCGGCAAGCGCCGAATTGATTGCTTCGATGACACGCTGCGCCTCCACCTGTTGTTCTTTCAACATGCGTAATTCGATGTCTTCGCGCGCGTATTGCGTCGACGCCAGCAACATCGTTTCGATTTCCCCGTCGGTCAGGCCATAAGAGGGTTTGACCTCGATTTCGGCACTGACACCGCTGCTGGTTTCAACTGCAGTGACCGACATCAAGCCGTCGGCGTCAACCTGGTAGGTAACACGTATGCGGGCAGCGCCAGCCGTCATCGGCGGAAACCCTCGCAACTCGAAACGCGCCAGCGAGCGGCAATCGGAAACCAGCTCGCGTTCACCCTGCACCACGTGCACCGACATCGCCGTCTGACCATCCTTGAAAGTAGTGAACTCCTGGGCACGCGCTACCGGTATGGCGGTATTGCGGGGAATAATTTTATCGCTCAAGCCACCCATGGTTTCGATGCCTAGCGACAGGGGCAACACATCGAGCAACAGCATGTCACTGTCAGGCTTGTTTCCCGCGAGGATATCCGCCTGAATCGCGGCCCCGAGCGCAACAACCCGGTCTGGATCGAGCTTGCACATGGGCTCACAGTCGAAAAATTCGGCGACCATTGCCTGTACCAGGGGCACCCTGGTAGAGCCACCGACCATGATGACTTCATCGATTTCGGCTTGTTTCACCCCGGCATCGTGCAGAACACGCCGACAGGCCGCCAGGGTATTGGAAATGAGACTCTTTACCAGCTGATCGAAATTCGCCCGCGTCAGCGTGCCCGACCAGGAATGCTGCGCATCTTCGATCACAATACTGGTCGAGTCGGCTGTAGTCAGGGATTCCTTGGCAGCGCGTGACGCCAGCAAAATACGCCGCGCGAGAGTCGCATTCACATTGTCGAAACCGGCCTCAACGATAATCCACTCACCGATGGCATGATCCATATCATCACCCCCGAGCGATGAATCGCCGCCCGTTGACAACACCTCGAAAACGCCACGATTGAGTTGCAGCAGTGAAATATCAAAGGTGCCACCACCCAGATCGTAAACGGCAATCAAACCATCCTTGTCCTGGTCCAGACCGTAGGCAACGGCGGCCGCTGTCGGTTCGTTTAACAGTCGGAACAAATTCAACCCGGCCAGGGTTGCGGCGTCACGGGTAGCCTGACGCTGGGCATCGTCGAAATAAGCGGGCACGGTGATGACGACCCCTTCCAGATCGGCACCGACACTCTGTCGTGCGCGTTGGGCCAGCGCACGCAGAATTTCTGCCGACACTTCAACCGCAGTGAAATCACCACGTCGAGTGCGGATACGTGGCACATTGCTGTCTTGCTGGGCGACAAGTTCGTAGGGTAAAACATTGCCCAGGCGCATGACGTCCTGACTGCCACGGCCCATCAACCGTTTCACTGAAGCGATGGCATTCATTGGATCGTTGGCCTGCTGTTCGGCAGCTTCGTAACCGACCAGGATGCCTGTCTCTGAGTAGTGCACTATCGAGGGCAATAATACGCGTCCCTGCTCATCGGCCAGGCACACTGCCTCACCACTGCGCAGCGTGGCTACCAGCGAATTGGTCGTACCCAGGTCGATGCCCGCCGCAAAACGATGCTGATGCGGCGCTGCTGACTCGCCCGGTTCGGAAATCTGCAACAACGCCATCACTTACCCTCAAGTTCGAACTGCAGCTCATCCAGTTGCAGCTGGAGACGCTGAATAAATTGCATTTTATGGCTGACCTGCGTTGCCTTTAGCTGTTCGCCCGCGGTAAAAGCGGCAACGAATTCAGCGGCCAGATCGCGAGCCCGCTGGGCGAGCTGCACTGCCACCTGCTGGCTGCGCTGCAGACCATCTGCTGCGTCACGACAGGCTTCAATTTCTTCCCTTAATTCGATCTGTTCCATCAGGAAAGCGGTATCCGAGGTAGTCGCCGAATCATCGGGTATGTCGGCGCCGCTGATTTCGAGCAAATAGCGTGCGCGTTTGACCGGATCCTGCAGGGTGTCGTAGGCCTGGTTAATCCAGGAGGCAACCTGCACCGACACCCGCCGATCGCGGTCACTGCCGTTCACGTGTCGATCGGGATGGTAATCCGCCTGTAAACGCCGTTGCGCGGATCGCAACTGGCCACGATCTACCTCGAACGCGGTTGGCAAGCCAAACAACTCAAAATAATTCTGACTAAGATCAGGGGACTGCATCGAACTGGATGAATCGTTCAGACGGTAAAACTCTCACCGCAACCACAGGCTTCCTTGGCGTTCGGATTCTTGAACTGAAACCCTTCGTTGAGCCCGACCTTGGAAAAATCCACCTCGGTGCCATCGAGAAACATCAGGCTTTTCTTGTCCACGACCACTTTGACGCCCTTGCTCTCGAACACTTCATCATCGTCGCGAATCTCATCGACGAATTCGATAACATAAGCCAGCCCGGAGCAGCCGGTGGTTTTGACCCCCAACCTGAGGCCGATACCCTTGCCGCGGTTATCGAGAAAATTCTGCACGCGTGATGCGGCGATGTCGCTAAGTTGTATTGCCATAATCGTCTCTACTATCCCGCTGCCTGGCGAATTACCGCCGGGAGCTTGTTTACCAGTTCATGTAACCTGGTGACCAGCAACTCAACGTCCTGCAAAGTGTTGCTCATACCAAAACTGACGCGAATCGCGTTTAATGCCAGGTTGCTATCAACCGACATTGCCGTGAGGACGTGGCTCGGTTCGGTCACCATACTGTGGCAGGCCGATCCGCTGGACAACGCAAAACCCGAGCGATCAAGTTCCATTAACAGGGTTTCCCCATGATAATAAGGCAACGCAAAAAACGTAGTGTTGGGCAAGCGTGGGGCCTGTTGTCCAAACACGACGCTACCCGGTATCGTTGCCAGCCTGCTCTCGAACACGTCCCGTAGTTGACTCAGATAATGCCTGCGCTGCTCCATTTCAAGGCCAGCCAGTTGTGCCGCCTTTCCGAGCCCTACAATACCGGCAACATTTTCAGTGCCGCCGCGCCGTTTGTTTTCCTGCTCTCCCCCGCTGATCAGCAGGCTGCGGGGCTTGCGTTTGACGACCAGCACACCAACGCCCTGGGGACCGCGCAATTTATGCGCCGAGAAACTGATCGCGTCGAGCGCAAGCTGCGACAGGTCCAGGTCAATTTTACCCACGGCCTGGGTTGCATCACTGTGCACCAGGCAAGTATCGCGATCGACCATTGCCGCAAGCTCTTCGAGTGGCTGAATCACACCGGTTTCGTTATTGGCGTAAATAATCGATAGTAGTTGTGGTTTCAAGGTCGCGAGTGCTTCGCTAGCCGCTTGCAGGTCAATTTGTCCGCTACTATCCGACTTCAACAGCGTTACCGGCACCCCTGCCTCGCGAAGTTGCTGCAGCGGTTGCAGAATGCTGGGATGCTCGATTTCGCTGCTCACGATCGAGGCTGGATTGTCGCGATCGATGTAACCCTTCAGCAGCAAGTTGTTGGCCTCGGTGCCGCCGGAAGTGAATACCACATCGGCCGGAGCACAATGCAACAAATCAGCCACCTGGCCGCGCGCCGATTCGACTGCCGAACGCGCCATCCGCCCAAAACTGTGCAGGCTGGATGGATTGCCAGGCGGATTGTGCAAGTACGGCAGCATCGCATCCACCACTTCCGGGTGCATCGGCGAGGTTGCATTATGGTCGAGGTATACCGACATCGGTCTATAGCAAATTTTGGGGATTCTGGCGCAGATCGTGGGCGCGGGAAAGTTCCTGAACCTCGTTATTCTGCATCATGTCGGCCAGCGAAATAGTGGTAAGAAAGCTTTCGATCTCAGCACTCAATTCATCCCATAGCTGTTCCGTAAGACAAGGTTCATAATCCGCTGAACCGCTGTTAACACCTTTATTGACAACCTGCATTGCCTCATCGACAGCATTGATGACGTCGGCGATACAGACCTCGTCCGGAGTACAACCAAGACTATAGCCACCACCCGGCCCGCGCGTACTGATGACCAGCTTGTTGCGTCGCATCTTGGCGAACAGCTGCTCCAGGTAAGACAACGAAATCCCCTGGCGGATCGAAATATCGGCGAGCGACACCGGCCCCTTGTCAGAGTGCATGACAAGATCGAGCAGTGAGGTGACCGCGTATCGGCTTTTAGTGGATAGTCGCATAGTGCAAGCAGGTTGCGTAAAACAGCGTCAGTATACAATCCTGACTAAAATGGTCAACTATTATCAAGAGGCAATCGGACCTCAACCCGGGTGCCCTCTCCGGGCGCACTTTCGATGTGCAAATCGCCTTCGTGAGCGTCGCAGATCAGGCGGCACAGGTAGAGTCCAAGACCATAGCCACCGGTACTGCGTCCACGTGCGCTATCGGGACGGTAAAAGGCTTCACCCAGGCGGGGAAGTTCTTCCGCAGCGATTCCGATGCCCCGATCGATCACCTCGAGAATGGCCCTGTTCTCGCTAGAGGTCAGGCGGACTTCGACCACCTGACTGGCATCGGCAGAATATTGCAGCGCGTTGTCGAGCAGATTCTTGAGCAACAGTTTGACACGTAACTCATCGACCTCAAGGCGCAGCGGGATCAACTGGCAACGAATACGATCACGCCCTGGATGTCTGTCGACCACCTCTTCCACCAGTCGATCGAGTTCCACCGGTTTTTTCGCCAACGGCGCATGACCGCTGGTCAACTTCTCCGATTCAAGAATCGCTGCCAGCAGGGATTCCATCACGCGAATATCTTCGATTAACCCTGGTTTGATATCACTGTCATCGAGCAGTTCCAGGTTCACCCGCATGCGCGTCAACGGGGAGCGTAACTCGTGGCTGATCGCCAGCAACAGGCCCGACTTGTTCTCCAGCATGGAACGGATCTGCGCGGACATCTGATTCACGCCGGCCGCCAACATCCCGAGTTCGCCCCTGTTCCCGGAATCGACGGTTTGCTGCAGATCGCCTTCGCCAATTTTACGCACCTGCTCGGACAGCGCGGCGATGGGCCGGAACAGGCGTCGAATGCCGAAATACAGCAGCACCAGGATTGTGCCCAGCCCCCCGAATAACAGCCAGTGCCTTAGCTCGGAACCACGCCGAAAACCATCTTCGACAACGAACAGGTATTGCAGATCATTGCGCTTGATCAGCACCAGTTCCCTATGGCGCCGGTGGCTGTAGTAAATGGACTCGTAAGGCGCTGGCGCCGGTTTGAAATCGTAGCTCGCTATCGGTTCGATTCCCGGGCTGGAATTCCATTCGATTCCCGGTCCTTCAATCCTGATTTCAAACGGCAGGCTGTCCGCGAGTTGCCGGGCAACCCCCAGGTCAGGAGGGTTGCCGATATCACCGACCAGGTAATCGAGATAGCGCTCTACATTTGGCAGAAGTTGCTGTTCGATGTGCGGACGCAGGCGCTGGCTGAAACTGAACGCCAGCACCAGCGCCAGTGCCAATATGGCCAGTAAAAAGTAAAACAGCAGCCGAAATACCAGGCTTTGCCACTTGCCGACAAGATAATCCAGCATCAGTGACCAACCAGCTGGTAGCCCAGCCCGCGTTGGGTACGGATCAGTTCAGGAGATTGCAATTTGCGGCGCAGGCGACTGATCAGCACGTCGATAGCACGACTATAGATATCGGCATCGATACCGCGCAGAGTTTGCATGATTTCATCGCGCGACAAAATGCGCTGCTGATTTTGTGCCAGCAAGGACAATAAACCCAGTTCGGCGGCCGTCAGCGCGACGACCTCATCCTTGCGAAATAGCTGCTGGCGATCGAGGTCGAGACACAGTTCGCCCCAGCGATAAACCCGGGATTCGGGAGGTTGATGCCGCCTCAGGATATTCTGTATTCGCGCCACCAGCTCACGCGGCTCGAAGGGTTTCGGCAAGTAATCATCAGCACCTAGCTCGAGTCCGACGACGCGATCCATGACCTCGCCACGTGCGGTCAACATGATGATGGGGATATCGCTCTCCTTGCGGATGCGCTTGCAGGTTTCGAAGCCGTCGATCTGCGGCAGCATGACGTCGAGTATGATCAGGTCAAAGGCTTCTCTGCGATTGCGTTCGATTGCCGCAAGCGGATCGATCTCATTGTCGAGCTGCAGATCGAAACGGGCAAAATACTGTCGCAAGGGTTGCGCCAGTTTTTCGTCATCGTCAATCAGCAGAATTTTGCGCATACGAGGCCAGCCCCCAGGTCGGTTCACCAGTCATCGCGTATTGTACAGTGTGGCTTCTGCAAGAGAAGCCACACTGGTAGACATGGATCAATGAGTAGACCGGTGATGCTTGTGTCGATGTTGCAAGAACTCCTGTAGCTGGTTCTTTTGTTCAGCTGTCAGGGAATCAAGAAATTCAGCCAGCGATGCGATTAACAGGGGTGCTTTCTCATTCACCAGCTGCGTCTTTTGCTGAATCATATCGAGCGCCTGCGCCTGGTTGAAGCTGGGTTCCTGCAACAGCGCGGATATCTCACCAAGATGTTGCTCATGACCCGGTTTGATTTCCTGCATGGTCGCAGCGAACAGCTCCGCCATCGCGGAAAACCTCTGCCGCTGGGCTTCATCAAGACCGAGCTTGCTGGTAACCCTGTCGCTGACAAATTCAATCTTTTCTTCAGGGCTCATGCCCCAATCGCCGTGTTTGTTGACGGCATAAACGATGCTGGAACTGCCGACCACCAGCAATACTGCTGTGATAATACGAGTAGAAAGTTTCATGGATAGTCTCCGTAGTGGTTTGATTACGAAAACCGATGATAGAGAGCAACCACGAGCAAAGCTTTTCACTCAGGTAACGATTTGTAATGTTTTGTAACAATCAATCGCGAGATTTTTCAACCGCCGTCAGAATGCCGCGCAGGATATTGACCTCGATATGCGACAAATGGGTGCGCAGGTAGAGGCGCCGCAAACGCCGCAAGAGCATTTTGGGTTGATCCGGATTGAGAAAGCCAGTGGCATCCATGACTCGATGCAAATGCTCGAGATAGCCTTCCACTTCACTACTCGTGGCCAACAGATCCTCATCAGGCTCGATGGACTGCTCGGCCATACTTGTCTGGTGTTGATAGATCTCATAACACATCACCTGAATTGCCGAAGCCACGTTAAGTGAACTGAAATCAGGATTGGTGGGAATACACACCATCTGGTTGCACAGTTGCAGTTCATCATTGCTGAGCCCTGAATCCTCGCGTCCGAACACCAGTGCGACCTGGCTGTCGTCATCCATCGCGAATAAATTCTCGACCATCTGTCGAGGAGCGAATTCCGGCCAGGCCAGCGATCGTCGCCTCGCGGTAGTTGCGATAACCAGTTTGCAATCGGCAATCGCATCGGCCAGGTGGGCATGAGTCTCGCGATTGTCGAGCACCTGGTTAGCTCCGGAAGCGCGCGCGTAAGCTATCTCACCGATCTTGCACTGTGGATCGACCAGCGCCAGGCGCTCGATCGACATGTTCAGCATGGCTCGCGCCGCCGCACCGATGTTACCGGGATGGGAAGTACCGATCATGACGATCCGGATATTCTGCAATTTCATCGCGTGGCGCCTCAGCCGCTTTTGTCCTGCTGTTTACTTCTGGTCTATTGGAGGCCCGTTTGCTAGACTGCGCGCCTTTTCCAGCACGCCGAACTCCCATGCAACCAATGCTCAATATCGCGATTCGAGCGGCCCATCGCGCGGGCGATTTCATCGTTCGCAAGATCAACAAAGTACCCGACTTGAAGGTTGAAGTAAAAGCGCGCAACGACTTTGTCAGTGAAGTCGACCGCCAGGCCGAGTCATTGATCATAGAGGAATTGCTCAAAGCCTATCCCGGGCACAGCATTCTGGCCGAGGAGTCGGGTGTAATCGAAGGCCAGGACGAATACCGCTGGATTATCGACCCCCTCGACGGCACCACCAATTTTCTGCACGGCTTTCCACACTACGCCGTCTCCATCGCCTGTGAACATCGGGGTCGCCTGGCTCACGCGGTCATCTACGACCCCTACAAGCAGGAATTATTTGCCGCCAGTCGCGGCGATGGCGCCACCCTGAACAATCGGCGTATTCGTGTTGCCAGCCTGAAAACCGCACAGGGAGCGCTGCTGGCGACCGGATTCCCATTTCGTAATCCGGATCAGCTGGATGACTTCATCAAGACTTTCTCCGCTTTTTTCAGCAAGGCCACCGACGTACGCCGCGCCGGATCAGCAGCACTCGACCTCGCCTACGTGGCGGCAGGCCGACTCGATGGTTACTGGGAAGACGGGCTCGGTGCCTGGGACATTGCGGCAGGCGCGCTGATCGTACGCGAAGCCGGTGGACTGGTCACTGATTTCAACGGCGACGCCAATTCTCTCGATAATGGTCAGGTAGTGGCCGGCAACCCACGTATCATCAGCGACCTGTTGCGTACCCTCGAGACAACCCACAAGGGCTGAAAAGTCCATTTGCCGCGGGCACGGTCCAGGCTTTAGCGATAGTTCCGTAACTGGCCAACGAGTATTCCGTGAATGCTGACGCGTTCGGCGGCATAAATCATCGGCTCCATCTGCTGGTTTTCAGGAATCAACGCGATCTGATCCTCGCCCCGGCGTTTGAAGCGTTTGAGCGTCGCTTCAGACTTGTCGATCATCGCAACGACGATATCCCCGTCCTTCGCGACTGGTTGTTTACGGATGATGACGTAATCCTCGTCGAGGATACCGGCGTCGACCATTGAGTCGCCGGTAACGCGCAATGCAAACAGCTCCGGGCCCATAAACATTTCGGCAAGATTCAGCTCCTGCTGATCCTCGATCGCCTCCAGCGGCAAGCCCGCGGCAATCTTGCCAAGCAGCGGGATGGTCGGTGGACTCACCAACGGCAAATCCACCAGGCTCATTCCGCGCGAGTTACCCTTGATTCGATCGATATAGCCCTTGTCTTCCAGGGCCTGCACGTAGCGATGGATAGTGCCTTGCGAGTTAACCCCGATCGCCATGCCAATTTCCTTGAACTTCGGCGCATAGCCATGTTGGGCCAGGTAGTTGCGGATAAACTGTAATGTTTTCTGTTCTTGCGACGTCAGCATGGGGTATCACCCTTCTCATTTTATTCTCAGCGAGTGTAGAGAAAAAAACGAGAACTTGCAACAGTCCGATGAATCCAATAATCAACCCTGGCACGCCATCGCAGCATAAAAAAACCCCGCGATAGCGGGGTTCTAGTAGTGACCAGCGAATATTAACGGTTCAACCGTTTCTCGATCAGGTCATCGACCACACCGGGATCGGCCAGGGTCGAGGTATCGCCCAGGCTGTCGATTTCGTTGGCGGCAACCTTGCGCAGGATACGGCGCATGATTTTGCCGGAACGGGTCTTCGGTAACCCGGGTGCCCACTGGATGATATTGACCTTGGCAATCGGTCCAATTTCGCTGCGTACCAGCTTGTTCAACTCGTCTTTCAGCGCATCGCTCTCCGCTTCACCGGCCATCAGCGTGACATAGGCATAAATGCCCTGCCCGGTGATGTCGTGCGGATATCCGACCACCGCGGCTTCGGCAACGGCCGGGTGTTTCACCAGCGCCGATTCGATCTCGGCGGTGCCGAGACGATGGCCCGACACGTTGAGCACATCGTCGACGCGCCCGGTGATCCAGTAATAACCATCTTCATCGCGGCGTGCGCCATCACCGGTAAAGTAATAGCCCTTGAACAGCGCGAAATAGGTTTCATAAAAACGCTTGTGATCGCCGTATACGCTGCGCATCATCGATGGCCAGGGCGCGCGCATGGCGAGATTGCCGGAAGCCGGGTTACCCTCGATCTCTTTGCCCTCGTCGTCCAGCAACACCGGTTGCGCACCGAAAAACGGAAAAGTGGCCGAACCCGGTTTGGTTGCCGTCGCACCCGGTAACGGCGTCATCATGTGCGCACCGGTTTCGGTCTGCCACCAGGTGTCGACAATCGGGCAGCGACCATTGCCTACCACGTTGTGATACCACATCCAGGCTTCGGGATTAATCGGTTCGCCGACGGTACCCAGCAGGCGCAGGGATTTACGCGAAGTTTTTGTAACCGGCTCATCGCCGGCGCCCATCAGCGCTCGTATCGCCGTCGGCGCAGTGTAAAAAATCGACACGTCGTGCTTGTCGCATATCTGCCAGAAACGGGAAATATCCGGATAGGTGGGTATGCCCTCGAACATCAGGGTGGTGGCGCCATTGGCCAGTGGCCCATAAACGATGTAGGTGTGGCCGGTCACCCAGCCGACGTCGGCCGTACACCAGTAGACTTCACCATCCTTGTAATCGAACACCAGCTTGTGGGTCATCGCAGCCTGCAGCAAATACCCCGCAGTGGTGTGTAACACGCCCTTGGGCTTGCCAGTTGATCCCGATGTGTAGAGGATGAACAGCGGATCCTCGGCTCCCATCATTTCCGGCTCGCATTGATCCGATGCGCTTGCCATGGCTTCGTGATACCAGATATCACGGCCCTGGGTCCACTCCACGGGCTCGCCGCCGCGCTGTACCACGATGACGCTCTTTACATTCGGGCACTGGCTGACCGCTTTATCGGCATTCGCCTTGAGCGGTACACGCTTGCCACCGCGCACCGACTGGTCAGCGGTAATCACCACCTGGCAATCGGAATCCTGAATGCGATCGCGCAACGCATCGGGTGAAAATCCGCCAAACACAATCGAGTGCACGGCGCCGATGCGGGTACAGGCGAGCATCGCCACTGCCGCTTCGGGCACCATCGGCATGTAGATCGAAACGCAGTCCCCCCTGGCGACGCCCTGCGCTTTCAACACGTTGGCAAACTTGCAGACTTCTGCGTGCAGTTCGGCATAGGTGATTTTGCGATGCTTATCGGGATTGTCCGATTCCCAGATGATGGCTACCTGGTCAGCGCGCGTCTCGAGATGCCGGTCCAGGCAGTTGTAGGAAACGTTGAGCTCGGCGCCTGCAAACCAGCTGATGTGCAAATCCTTTTTATCAAAACTCCAGTCGCACACCGAGTTCCAGGGTTTGAACCATGACAGGTAGTTTTCCGCCTGTTCCGACCAGAAGCCTTCGGGATCTTCAACCGATTGTCGATACATCTCGTCATATTGAGCTGCGTTGATATTCGCCTGCGCAACAAATTCGGCTGAAGGTGGAAAAGTTTTGTTATCTGACATGGCGTTTCCCTTGAACTTGATGAATAACCGGTAAATAAAGTACTCGCGCAATGCTTACATAAAGCAAGCCAAGCGACAAGACGTTTGCGCCCTTTAAGCGTGTGGATCTGGCATTGCTTTGATCTTAATCAACGCTTTTTACCTGCTAATTGGACTGCGTATTGACCTGCCGGTTGCGATAAGTAACACTTCCCGCGAATTTCGCACCGCAAGCGTTTTGCACAGCGAATAGCTCGTCGCAGTATTCATCAGTTTCTACCTTTTCAAGTGCAATCAAGGCTCGCCGCAGCATTGTTTTGTATGATTTAGTCAGCCCGGGAGTCAACCGATGCAAACCATGGTCAACGGCCAGCCGGTGCAAATCGCCGATACCATTCTGAATGGTTTCAACCGCCATTTCACCATCTTCAGCAAGATTACCAGTGGCGCGCGCGAACGCTTTGAAAATGCCGATTGGGCAGCCGAGCGCGAAGCCTCGCGCGAGCGCATCAAGTTTTATGACATTCGCGTACGCGACGCAATCCAGGACCTGCAGAACCAGTTCACCCTCGAACCATTCGACAGTCAGTTATGGTTTGCGGTGAAACGCGAATACGTGTTGTTGATCAGTAATCACCTACAGCCGGAGCTGGCAGAATCGTTTTACAACTCGGTATTTTGCGCGTTGTTTCACCGCGATTATTTTGATAACGATTACATCTTTGTGCGCAGCGCCGTTTCCACCGAGCACATCGATTCGCAGAAACCGTCCTATCACGTTTACTACCCCGCCAAACGCGGGTTTCGCGCCTCGATCAAACAGGTGTTACTCGACGCTGGCTTCAACCTGCCGTTTGAAAACATCAGTCGTGATGTTCGCAATATCATTCGCGCCCTGGTCAAACAACCCTTTGCGCGACCTCGGCACGCCCATCTAAACTTTCAGTTTCAGGTCATCAGCAGTGTATTTTTTCGCAACAAGGCCGCCTACATCGTCGGCCAGGCGATCAATTCGGACAAGACCATCCCCTTCGCCATTCCGTTGCTGCACCGAGGTGATGGTTCGATTTACGCCGATGCACTCATTCTCGGTACCCAGGGCCTGAATCGTCTGTTCGAATTTTCCTACGTCTATTTCATGGTTGACCATCCGGTGCCATCGTCGATCGTGACCTTCCTGCGGCGCCTGATGCCAAACCGCAACAAGGAATCGTTTTACTCGGCGATCGGTTTCCACAAACAGGGCAAAACCGTTTTTTTCCGCGAGTACCTGCATCATCTGAAGCATTCCGAAGACGAGTTGATCTTTGCGCCCGGGATCAAGGGTATGGTCATGGCGGTGTTTACCCTGCCCTCCTATCCCTACGTATTCAAGGTGATCCGCGACCGCTTTCCGCCACCGAAAAAAACCACTCGCCAACAGGTGCTCGACACTTACCGTCTGGTGAAAATGCACGATCGCGTGGGACGCATGTCCGACGTACTGGAATATTCCCACGTCGCCATGCCATGCAGTCGATTTGCCGAAGACTTGCTCGAAGAGCTATATGACACCTGCGCCAACAGCATTTCCGAAAAAGGCGACCAGATCATCATCAAGCACCTCTACATCGAGCGGCGCATGACGCCGCTCAATATCGCGGTCAAGCAAGCCAATGAAAAGTATCTCGAACGCCTGATGAAAGGTTACGGGCAGGCCATAAAGGAACTGGCCGCGGCGAATATATTCCCCGGGGATTTGCTGCTTAAAAATTTCGGCGTTACCGGCCAGGGCCAGGGGCGGGTCGTATTCTACGATTATGACGAGATCTGCTACCTGACCGAATGCAATTTCCGCGCGATTCCAGAGGCGCTTTACCCCGAAGACGAAATGGCATCGGAACCCTGGTACAGCATTGCCGCAAATGACGTGTTTCCGGAACAGTTTTCGACTTTTCTGTTTGCCGACAATCGCGTACGCCAGGTGTTTATGAAACACCATCGCGATTTACTCGATCCAGCCTTCTGGATACAAAAACAGGAAAACATCAAGGCCGGCATCTTCGAGGACGTTTTCCCCTACGCGAAGAAGTTTCGTTTCAAGCGTTAGCCTGAATTTTGCATCTGCTTAGAGTAACGCCTCTGCGGACAACAATATGCCATCCTCATCGCTGTAGAGAAATTCGCCGGGGCGAAACTCGGCGCCGAGAAAGTCCAGCGGTACATTGACCTCGCCCTGCTCCGCGCGTTTACCGCGGGCGGGAATGCACGCCAGTGCCTTTACCCCGATATCCATGCCAGCCAGGTCGGCTGAATCGCGAATGCAGCCGTTGATGACAACGCCCTGCCAGCCATTTTCAACGGCTGCGGCCGCCAGCAGATCGCCGAGCATGGCCACTTGCATCACCGCGTCATTGTCGACCACCAGCACTTTTCCCTGGCCCGCGGATTTCACCTGTGCGCGTACCTGGGAAAAGTCGCCCAGAGCCTTGACGGTTACCATCTCGCCATGGAAGCGGTTCCGCGCGCCAAAGTTATGTAATCCGGGGTTCACTACCTGCACCTTACCCTCATGCTGGTCACACAAGTCTGCTGTTTTAAATGTCATCGCACTCTCTCGATTCAATCAATGCCCTGTTTTTGCGGGATACAAGGGATCAACAATAACGCGAAAGGCGTTTCCCCGTGTAATCAATTTTAAAAGCATCCTGCAAGCTGTAAATATCCTTGTCCAAAAAAAAGCGCACAGAGTAAAACTCCATGCGCTTTGTGTTCAATCGATTAGTCTGATTAGAACTGATCTTCTTCAGTCGATCCAGCCATTGCGGTAACCGATGAAGCGCCGCCCTGGATGGTGGTGGTCACATCGTCAAAGTAACCGGCGCCCACTTCCTGCTGGTGCGATACGAAACTGTATCCCTTGTCAGCCGCCGCGAACTCGGGCTCCTGTACCTTCTCGACGTAATGTTTCATGCCTTCGCCACGCGCGTAATCATGCGCCAGATCGAACATGTTGTACCACATGTTGTGGATACCGGCTAGCGTGATGAACTGGTACTTGTAACCCATCTCGGCCAGCCTGTCCTGGAATTCGGCAATGGTCTTGTCGTCCAGGTTTTTCTTCCAGTTGAATGACGGCGAACAGTTGTAAGCCAGCAGCTTGCCCGGGTGCTCTGCACGCACGGCCTCGGCCCATTCACGCGCAAAACCGAGATCCGGGGTACCGGTTTCACACCACACCATGTCGGCGTAGGCGGCGTAGGAAACGCCGCGTGAAATGGCCTGTTCGAGCCCATTCTTGACGACGTAAAAACCTTCATTGGTACGCTCGCCGGTTAAAAATGGCTTGTCTCTATCGTCGACGTCAGAGGTCAGCAGGTTAGCCGCCTCGGAATCGGTACGCGCCAGCAGCACCGTGGGTACACCCATGACGTCGGCGGCCAGGCGCGCCGCTATCAGCTTCTGCACGGCTTCCTGCGTCGGTAACAATACTTTGCCGCCCATGTGGCCGCATTTCTTGACCGCGGCCAGTTGATCTTCGAAGTGCACGCCGCCGGCGCCGGCAGCGATCATGTTCTTCATCAATTCAAAGGCGTTCAGCACGCCACCGAAACCCGCTTCGGCATCGGCCACAATCGGCAGGAAGTAGTCGACAAAATTGTCGTCACCTGGATTGATGCCACGACCCCATTGAATTTCATCGGCGCGTCGAAAGGTGTTGTTGATGCGACGAACCATCGCCGGCACCGAGTCATAGGCGTACAGGGATTGATCCGGGTACATGGTTTCCGAGGTATTGCCGTCGGCGGCAACTTGCCAGCCGGACAGGTAAATGGCCTCGATACCTGCCTTGGCCTGTTGCATAGCCTGGCCACCGGTGATGGCGCCCATGCTGTTGACGTAGCCTTTTTTGGCCGCACCGTTTACCTGCGCCCAGAGCTTCTCGGCCCCCATGCGCGCCAGTGTATTTTCCGGCTGTACCGAGCCGCGCAGACGTACCACGTCAGCGGCACTGTAACCCCGCGTTATATTCGTCCAACGCGGGTTGTCCTGCCATTCCTGCTCCAGGGCGGTGATTTGCTCGTCTCTATTCATGTTGTGGTTTCTCTCAAAAATATGGTCATACATCCGGTTGGCACTCTAAAAATGGTTTATTTCGGTTAAGGCCCGCTCACTCGAGGCGCAAGATCTGCAGGTTGCCCAATATACCCAACTCCTACTATTTAAAAAGCCAATTTATTTAATCAAAGCTATTGGGTTTTGTTATAAATGATCAAGTTTCGAACCAACCGGATTATGCCGGCAAATCCAGCGCAACACTGCGATCAGGTCGACATTTCCCCCCGTCGAAACGACGTTGGTTTGCTTGCGAAACGACCGGCTAAATATCTGGTGTATTGAATTAATTCATCAAATTTGATTTTTGCATTGAACTACCTAATAATTCGTATCGCGAGACAAACATATGGCCAATTCTTACTACAAGCAAAATCACCTTAAAAAGCTGCGCGCTTTTTGTCAGACGGCCAAACTCGGCAGTATGACCAGGGCGGCTGAATCACTGTTTGCCAGTCAACCGACAATCTCGCTGCAAATTCATGCACTCGAAGAGGAAATGGACACGATCCTGTTCGAACGCAATGGCCCGAAACTGACCCTGACAACCGAAGGCAGTATCCTCTATGAACTTTGCCTGCCACACGTGCAAGGTATCGATCGCCTGAAAGAGACCTTTGACGCACACTGCGGAAACCTGACGTCCGGTGAACTCAATATTGCCGCCGGAGAATCCACGATTCTTTACGTGTTACCGGAACCCGTGGGCAAGTTTTCCCACCAATATCCGGGAATAAAATTGCGCCTCGCCAATGAAACCGGCCGTAACGGCATGGAAATGCTACGCACCGACGCGGTCGATTTTGCCATCGGTTCGATGCTGGAAGTACCCGAGGACCTGACCTACGATCCGATTGTTACCTATAACCCGGTCGTCATCACGCCGCTCGATCATCCACTCGCGCTGATGGAAAAAATCACCATTGCCGATATCGGCAAGTACGGTCTGATTTTGCCACCGCGTCATCTCAGCACCTGGCATATCGTCAAAATGGTGTTTGCCCAGCACAACGTCAATTTTCGGGTCACTCTCGAAGCCGGCGGCTGGGAAGTCATCAAGCGTTACGTCAGCCTGGGCCAGGGTATATCGATCGTCACCGATGTGTGTATCACCGAGCAGGATCGCGCGGCCATGTGCGTGATACCCGTGGATCAGTATTTCCCCAAGCGCAGCTATGGAATCGTCACTCGTAAAGGCAAATTTTTATCGGCGCCGGCAAAGCGATTTATCGAAATTATGAATCAGTCCTTTGGCAGGTAACAGGGCAGTTTTGCATTGATTGTCGACAAGACATCGGTATTCAGCATTAATTTTTCCAATGTTCGCCATAAAGGACACCCGTATTATTCACACTTGATTATTATATGATTAACCCTGGTTTATACCCGGAAAAATAAAACACCTGAGGGGGGACTGATAATGAGCTATGCAAAGGAATTCCGCGCTTCGATCGAAGATCCACAAGCTTTCTGGGCCGAAAAGGCCAAAGCACTGGACTGGTACCAGGCTGCAAGCGAAGTTCTGACTCGCGATGAACAGGGTATCGATCGCTGGTTTGCCGACGGCGAATTGAATACCTGCCACCTCGCGCTCGACTTTCATGTCGATAATGGTCGCGCCGAGCAGACGGCGCTTATTTACGATTCACCGGTTACCGGGCAGCAGCGCAAATACAGCTTTCGCCAGTTGCGGGACGAGGTGGCGCTGTGTGCCGGCATGCTCAAAAATCACGGGGTTGGCAAAGGCGATCGCGTGGTAATTTACCTGCCGATGATTCCGCAGGCGCTGATCTCGATGCTGGCCTGCGCGCGCCTCGGCGCGATCCATTCGGTGGTGTTTGGCGGCTTCGCCCCGCCCGAGCTCGCACTGCGTCTCGACGATGCCACTCCCAAAGTGTTGTTAACCGCTTCCTGCGGTATCGAAATCAATCGCGTGATCGAATACAAGCCCATCGTCGACAGCGCCATCAATCTGGCACAGCACAAGCCCACTCACTGCATTGTGTGGCAACGCCCCGAGTCCGAAGCCAGCATGCAGGCCGGGCGCGATGTCGACTGGGCGCAGGCCCAGGCTGCTGCCGAACCGGCCGCTTGCGTGCCGGTAAAAGGTAGCGACCCGTTGTACATCCTCTACACCTCGGGTACCACCGGTAAACCCAAGGGCGTGGTGCGTGAAAATGGCGGGCATGCAGTGGCAATGAAGTACAGCATGACCGCGATTTACGACATGCAGCCCGGTGAAGTGTTCTGGGCGGCTTCCGATGTCGGTTGGGTGGTCGGTCATTCCTATATTGTCTACGGGCCACTGATTCATGGCTGTACAACCGTGCTCTACGAGGGCAAACCGATTATGACCCCCGACGCTGGCGCCTTCTGGAGGGTTATTGCAGAACACCGGGTGAAAGCCCTGTTCACTGCGCCAACCGCATTTCGCGCGATCCGCAAGGAAGATCCGCAGGCCGAACTTGCGCGTCAATACGATATTTCCTGCATGGAAACCATATTTGCCGCTGGCGAACGTCTCGACCCGCCCACCTACGAGTGGCTGGCTGAAACCTTTAAAGTGCCGATACTCGATCACTGGTGGCAAACGGAGACCGGCTGGTCAATCGCCGCCAACCTGCACGGCCTCGAATCGATGCCGGTTAAGTCCGGGTCATCGACCGTGCCCGTGCCTGGATTCGACGTGCAAATTCTCGATGAAGCCGGCAATCGGCTCAAAGCCAATGAACAGGGATTCATCGCCATCAAGCTGCCACTACCACCCTGCTGCCTGACCTCGATCTGGGGCGACGACGAACGTTTCAAGGCTAACTACCTGGAAACCTATCCCGGTTATTTCACCACCGGTGACGGCGGTTACTTCGATGAAGATGGCTACTTGTACATCATGGGTCGCATGGATGACGTGATCAACGTTGCCGGGCACCGGCTGTCGACCGGCGAGATGGAAGAGATTGTCGGCAAGCATCCGATGGTTGCCGAATGCGCCGTTATCGGTCGGCGCGACGAACTCAAGGGCCAGCTACCGATGGGCTTCGTGGTGTTGAAAAACATGTCGGGTGCCGCGCCCGCACAGGTGATCGATGAAGTGATCGCGATGGTGCGCAGGGACATCGGTGCGGTGGCCGCTTTCAAACAGGCGTTGATCGTCGCTCGCCTGCCAAAAACCCGTTCCGGGAAAATATTGCGAAAAACCCTGCGCGCCATCGTCGATGGCGACGATTACGTGGTGCCATCGACCATCGAGGATCCGGCCGCGCTCGATGAAATCAAGGCAATGTTGTAAGCAGACTGCCGATTGCGACTACAGATTGGGCTGAACTTCAGGGGTCGAGTTCCGCGTCGAGTGGAAATATGGGTCGTGGCACTTTACGGTAATCGAGCAAGCGGTAACGCGGAGTACACAAGGCGCCACTGTCGCAGACGATGACCGCGGCTGCGATCGGTTCAAAATCGGCGCGAAAGTGTTGCATCGACTTTAACGCGACCACCGACTTTGTCGTCGGTTCGATGGCAAAGCTGCGGAATTGCTGCAAATCCAGCATCTGTGCGGAAAACGTCGTCACCAGCACCTCGATGCCCGCGATTCCAATCACCGCGGTCGGCCCGAAACTGCGCTGCAGTCCACCAATCATTGCGCCCTGCCCCGTGTAATTGCCATCGCTTTTGGAAATCAACTGCGCCTGCAGCACAAGTGGTCCACCACCATAGCGGGGATCGGTTTTACCACCGAGCTGGATTTCGACCTCGCTGCCCGGTGCGAGTGGCCACAGGGCCTGGACGGTTTCGGCATCGACCATGGGGCCGAAACAGGCATTGCTGATGCCTGCCGCCAGCAGCGCGCGTAAAAGCTCGGTGGAATCTCCATAGCCACCGGCACCCGGGTTATCCGCATAGTCCGCAATGATGAGCGGTCCGTTGCCGGCGTCGTGGCGACTGGCAATCTCGGCTGCAGTATCGACGTCGAGATAATCGTTGATCACCTCACCACGGCGTTGCCATATATCGTCGATCAGATTTTCGGCAAAAGCCCGGTGTGGCTCCATATCACCTTCGCAAGTCACCAGCACAGTCGGCCCGACTTCCGCGATGTCGGCACTGGCAAACCCGGCATTGATACTGACGGCATGCGCATCTTCACGTTGCTCCCATACGCGCGCAGCCTGCAAGCGCTCGAGCATCGGACCGGTATCGGTGCGACCACCATTGACCTCTTCGAGCATCGGGCGGCTTGCGCGAATCGTTCGTGGCATGATTTCTCCGCACAGCGTGGATTGCAGCAAGCGGGCCGCGTGGCAACCAGCCTCGCGCATGTCCACGTGTGGATAGGTCTTGTACGAGACGATGATATTGGCCAGGTCACACATCGCCTGGCTGACATTGGCATGCAAATCGAGCGTGATCGCAATCGGTATGTCGGGCCCGCATACGGCACGCAGGCGCCGTAGAATTTCACCTTCGCCATCGTCGTTCTGCTCGGTCACCATGGCCCCGTGCAAGCCAAGCAGAATCGCGTCATAGTTCACGCTGGCGAGCGCGTCTAACAACGGCTCGAGCAGCCAGTCAAATGCTGCCTGGGTCACCTTGCCCGATGGCCCTGCGCCAGCGCTGAGTACGTGATCGAGAATCCAGCCATGCTGCAGCGCAACCTGCTGAAATCCGCCCACTTCGGTGTTGGCATCGACGCGCCGCGCCAGTGCCTCTCCACCCACCAGGTAGAAATGATTACGGAATGCTTGCTGATCGGTAGGCCGTCGGCTGAAGGTGTTGGTTTCGTGGGCGATTTCTGCGCTGAGTACGCGGTAGCTCATAGGATATGGCTCATTCAGTTGGCCTCAGGACTCGTCGACGATGGCGATGGCGAGGTCCATGACGTTGGTGTTGGTCGGTCCGGTTACGAACAATGCCCCCTGCCGTTCGAGGTAAGTCCCGGCATCGGCCCGCTTTAGCGCGCCACGCGCGCCCCTCTTCCAGGTAGCACCGTCCACGCGGCCACCGGCAGCGGTTGTCGGTCCATCGGAGCCATCGGTACCGGCGACCAGCAGGCTGATGTGATCGAGACCGGACAGGTGCTCGGATATGGCCAGTGCCAGGCTCTGGTTGCGGCCACCCTGGCCAGGATTGCGCGGTAAAATCACCGTGGGTTCACCGCCCCAGATATAGACGCCCGCTTCGGCACTGCGCAGGGTTTCGCCGATGCTGGCGGCAAGATCGTATACATTCCCGTAGAGCGTTTCTTCATTGAGTTGAACGGTCAGACCCAGATCTCGTGCTTTTTGTTCGGCGTGCGCACGCGCGATGCTATTTGACGCGATGACTTTTGAATTCGCCCGCGCCGTCGCGCGATGGCAGTCGCCAATACCGGAACCAATCGTGTCGATACCATCCCCTTCGACATCCGATATGGCGTAAACACGGACTTCGGCACCGTGAAAGGCTTCCAATAGCTTGCCGTCCTTGATCAATGAATGCGCTTTGCGCCAGGCGTTGATTTCACCGATGGTGTTGCCACTGGCAATCATTGCATCGGTCTTTTCCTGTAAATCGGCTAGCGACATGTCGGCAGGCAAGGCCTCGGCGAGCGCCGATGCGCCACCCGAAACCAGCACTAACAGGCGGCTATCAGCCGGCATGGTGAAGGTGCTCTCGAGCAAAGCATGCCCGGCCGCAAGCGAGTTCTGGTCCGGTATCGGATGCCCGGCTTCAAGCACGGTAACGCGCTCGCGCGCCTGCAGCTCGGCGTCCGCATGACCATACTTGGTCACCACCAGTGCATCGCAGGGAGGCAGGTTGTCGATGGCACCGAGGCACATGCCCGCCGCGGCCTTGCCGACCGCGAATATCTGCTCAGGCCTGTAGGCTGGATCGGCCTGCAGCGCATTGGCCACCGCCGGGTAGCCGGAGACGGCTTCGATAGCAACCTCCCAGATACTGTCCAAAGCCGAACTTCTCGTTTCTGATCCTGTCATGCCGGTTTCCGGGTTGGCGCTTTGTGAATGATGGATAAAAGGGTCATTCGTAAAACACGAATGCCCTGCTTTCTACACTTTCACGTGGCTTCGCGTTGGCTGGCGCCTGGGATAGTCGAATGGCGCTGTGAATGCTGCAGGGATGCACGCCGCCATCTTTTGAATCGAAGGTTTTGAACAACAGAACCTCGGGTGGCCGCATCTCGGAAAAGTAAAACCATTGCTGTTCACCGCCGTGCACCGCGAGCTGAATTTCACCGGTGTGATTGGGGGCACGGCGCTCGGTATCGATCAAATCCTGGCGATCGAGGCTGCGTGCATCGCACAGCGCCAGTGGATAATCTTCCACCGGATCGACCAATGGACGCCAGACATTGACGATCTGGAAGCGGCTGCGTGCCAGCCGTTCGGCATCGGCGCCGAGGTTTTCGCGCAGACAGACGAATCCCGAGTTTGACGTGTAATCGTTGTGCACCAGGTAAGCCGGTTCGCGTACCTGCTTCTGTTCGCGCAGGTCAGGGTCCGACGCGCGCACCGTATGATCGAAAATGTGTACGCGACTGCAGCCGGTCACTGATTTCAAAAAGACGTCCACCTCGGCCTCGTACACGCCGCTGATCGCGTTGGCATCGAGAAAGTTATTCACGCGGGTAGGAAATTCGAGCAGGCTGAACCCCGAAGGATGCATGCCAAACTCATCGACGCTGTCGGCATCGGCTCTTAAGCGGGCATCGTTGACATCGACACTAACCCGCTGCATCGGCTGATCGATTTCGTGTGCGGCGTTGCGCCCGGCGCTGGATGCGAAATAGATGGGTCGTTCCACCCGCCGGGCGAGGAATTCGACTTGTGCCTGCAGCGACATATCAATCTCCTTTCAATTGTTGATGACGAAAACAGTCGGCCAGGTGATCGTTCACCAGGCCGGCAGCTTGCATGAAGGCATAACATATGGTGCTGCCGACGAAAGTAAATCCGCGTTTTTTCAAATCCTTTGACATGGCATCCGAGATCTCGGTGTTTGCCGGCACTTCAGCTCATGGACTGGCGCGCGTTTTGCCGCGGTTTACCGTCAACAAAATCCCACAGGTAGGCGTCCAGGGTCAAACCCTGCTCGCGCATATTCGAGGTAGGCGCGCGCATTCTTGACGAAGCCGTTGACCTTGAGCCGATTGCGCACAATTCCGGGATCCTGTAACAGCTCGGCGATTTTGCCATCCCCGTAACGGGCAATTTTATCGGCATCGAAATTGTCGAATACCCGTCGATAGTGCTCGCGCTTGCGTAAAATCGTAATCCAGCTCAAACCGGCCTGCGCGCCTTCGAGACAAAGAAACTCGAACAGCTCGCGCTCGTCATGTACCGGCACGCCCCATTCCAGATCGTGGTACTGCTGGTAGAGTTCGTCGTCACCACACCACCAGCAGCGCGTAAGATTCGTATCGTTCATTGCAGGTTTTCCATGAAAGACTTGATCCGGCCACAGGCTTCCTGCAGATCGTTTTCGCTGACCGTATAGGATACGCGCACATAGCCCTCGGCACTGGCGCCAAAGGCGGTCGCATCGAGCACCGATACTCCGGTCGCCTGGTAAAGTGCCCTGGCAAATTCAGCGGTCGGGAAACCACTGCCCGTGCACCTCGACCATCATGAACATGCCGGCTTGCGGCAGCAATGGCTGCAAGCCGGGAATCGCCGAGAAAGCGTCGAACAAGTAGTCCCGCCGCTGCCGATAAACCGCGCGCATGCGTTGCAAATCCTCACCGCAGTGCAACAAGGCGTGTGCACCGGCCTGCTGGATGAATCCCGGCAAACCGTAAAGCATGCACAGTGCCAGTTTATCCATGTTGGCGATCATCTCGAGCGGTGCAATCGCCCAGCCCACGCGCCAACCAGATCATCGCATAGGATTTGGACAGGCTGCCGATGGTGATGACGCGATCGTTCATACCCGGCAGCGAGGCGATGTGATGAAATTCCTCGTCGAAGACAAAATCGGCGTAGACCTCGTCGGCGATCACCCACAGGTCGTGCTGCTGCGCGAGATCAGCGATCATTTGCAGTTCGTCCGGGTTTAGCGCGACCCCGGTCGGATTGCTCGGCGAGGCATAAAATATGGCCCGCGTGCGTTCGCTGATGGCCTGCTCCAGCGCCTTGCGCTCGAGGCGAAAACCCTTCTCCGCATCCAGCACCACCGGCACCAGCCTGGCGCCCGGCGCGCGTATCGTCGCTTCGTAAGTCACGTACATGGGCTGCAAAACGATCGCCTCGTCACCGGCATCCAGCAGGCACTGGGCACAGGCGAACAACGCGTTTTGCGCACCCGAAGTGGTGATCACGTTGGCGGCAGTAATCGACTGGCCACTGCTTGCGCGGTGGCGCTCGGCAATGGCTTCGCGCAGTACCTGGTGACCCTGGATCGAGGTGTAATGGGTATCGCCCTCGCGCATCGCCTGCGATGCTTTCTCGATGACGCCTGGCGGCGTGGCAAAGTCAGGATCGCCAACGCTGAGCACGATGACATCTTCGCCCTGCTCTTTTGCCTGTTTGGCCTCGTAGTGCAAATCCCATGCGTCGGCGGCACCGCCCTTGACGCGGTTGGTCAGATCAGAAAATTTCATGTGCTTGTTATTGCCAGCCTGGATTGAGTTCATCGAGCAATGGAAGTATCCATGGTTTATTTTTTGCCATTTCGTCCCGGCTGATGCCAGTCAGTTCGTAGGGCAATACCAGCCAGTCCTCGGTTTGCTGCAGGTAATAGTCGGGAGGCGGATTATGGCTACCCTCGCGACGGCGGTAATAAGGCGCTGCAACACGCAGCTCGCGCGCCATGTTGCGCTTGTTTTTCTGGCGCAGGCGGTCGACGATGGCCTGCACATTGCGACCGGTGCTGTAGACGTCATCGACGATCAACAGCGCATCGTCGGCATTCAGGTTTTCGAACAAATATTGCAATCCATGCGCGCGCATTTCACTCCCCTGTTCGAGCTGGCGCAGGTAGTCGTCGCGGCCTCGATAGGATGTACGCACCGCGATGTGATCGGTTTCGACCCCGAGATACTGCAGGCATTCCTGCACATAAATACCCACGGTCGAACCACCGCGCCACACACCGACGATGAAATCGGGGCGAAAGCCGCTGTGGTAAATCTGCCGTGCCAGCCGGAAGGAATCTTCGAGTAGCTGCTGCTCGTCGATAAAGCGTTTAGCTTGCATAAATCTGCGTCCTGGGTAACTCTCATGCTATTCTGGCGAAGCCTACCACAACCCAATCCAATGCACGCCAGATGAGTGAAAAACAGTATTTATCGGCTCAACAATTGCTCGAAGACTCGTTTCGTCTCGGCGCGGAAATCATCAAGGATGGGTTTCGACCGTCGATCATGATTGCGATCTGGCGCGGCGGCGTACCGATGGGTATCGCGATTCAGGAATTACTCACCTGGTACGGCATCGAAACCGATCACATCGCCATTCGCACCTCATCCTATAGCGGCATCGATGGCCAGGCGGCGGAGATTCGCATCCACGGCATGAATTACCTGGTCAAAAACTGCAGCTACGAAGACCGCCTGTTAATCGTCGACGATGTTTTCGATACCGGGTTGACCATCGAAGCGGTGATCAACCATTTGCAGGAAAAGGCGCGTCTAAACACGCCGCAGGACATTCGCGTCGCCGTGCCCTACTACAAGCCAACGCGTAATCGCAGTAGCCGCGTGCCGGATTATTACCTGCACGAGACCGCGCGCTGGCTCAAGTATCCGCACTCACTGGAGGGTCTCGACGTTGCAGAAGTCGCGGCCAATCGGCCCGAACTCTACGCCATCATCAAGGATCAACTGGATTAATCAGGTTCGGCTCACCGTTAGTCGCCGCTTCCTCAGCGCCTGACCTGTCGATCTCAAAATTGAGTACCAGGCAAATCAGCGCAGCGCACAGCGCCAGCACCGCCGCCATGATAAACGCATAGCCGATTTCGAATTCGGCAACCATACCGGCCAGCAGCGCGCCAAACATACCCACTCCGTCGAGCACGGTAAAAATGATACCCAGCGTGGTGGACTCGGATTTACTGCTGTACTCCACCGCCGTTGCCAGTATCACCGGGCGCACCGCGGTGAGCATGACCACCGACGGCAACAGCCCGAGGATGGCCCAGTAGAGACTGTCGGCGAGCCCGGCAAACAGCGCAAAAAAACTGACGCTGAACAGCACCAGCAAGATCATCGGCTTGCGCCCCTTTAGATCCGAATACTTGCCGAAAAAAGGCTGGAAGATCGACCCAAGCATCAAGATGCCGGCGAAAATCAGGCCGGCATGAAACGGTGACAACCCGTGCTCGGTCTGAAAATACACCGGCGCCATCGCCAACTGCGCGATCAACGCCATGTTGTACAGAACCATCATCAGCATCAGCGCGATGCCGGCAGGCTTGCTCCAGTGTCGCGCCATGCCACGAAAGTCGATCGGCTTGATCTTGCCGGGATTGTCACGGCTGATGCGCCGCGCAATCGGAATGAACAATATCCCCATGATCACGGCCGGCAGCACCAGTATCTGCAGCGTGGTCTGCCAGCTAAAAAATCCGAGCAGAAAGCCGGTGCTGAGCGGTGCGATCACTTCGGCGCCGATACTGCCACCGACGCCGTGGATACCGAGCGCCTGGGCACGTCGTTCGGGCATTTCCTTGACCAGCACCCCGGTGGCGATCGGATGCCAGAAGGCGTCGCCCATGACGCCGAAGGCCAGCAGCAGGGTAATGGCCCAGAATCCGGGCACCAGCGTGGCGCTCAGGTAACCGACCGCTACCCACCAGAAGCTCAGCAACATCAGCCAGCCCGGGCGCGTCGAACGATCCGACAATACACCGGCGGGGATATAGGCTAGCCCCGCACCGATGCCGTTGATGGTCAGGATCAAACCGACTTCGGTCGGCCCGAGCCCCATGCTGACCGCGATCGCCGGCGCCAACAGCCACAGGGTGCCGGCGACCCAGTCGTTGCTCAGATGGCCGAGAAACAGCGCACCGAGCAGGAAACGGTGTTGCTTGCCGAACGCTTCAGTGACGCATTTCAACCCTCGCGTCAGGCTGTGTTCGAGGAGTTGACGATAAAAGGGCTGATGATGCTCCAGGTATTCCGTGAGCCTGGGTTCGCGTTCGCACAGTTGTTCGAATTGTACTTGTTTGCGCTGCTCCTCGGCAGCCGATGACGCCTGAATTCCGCTCGATGCGGACACGTCCTGGTGCCATCCCTGAACGTAGTTCCAGTCGTCCGGGGTCGAAGCCTGGTCCCAGTTGAGCGCAGCCGGTTTATCGTCGAGCCCGAGCGCCATCCAGAACTGGCGCATGGTGGCAGCCGTATCGCGTTGCACCGCCTCTGCCTCGAGCAACACAGGATTATCGATGCCGAGCGCCAGCAATCCCTGTAAGTGACGCCACTGACTCTCGATTCCCACTTCATCCAGAGTCACCTCGGGATCGAGCCGGTAGTAGGAGAGGATGGCGTGCATCGGGCTGGCGCACCAGGAAGCAATGGCGCACGCGCCGGCAAAACTCGGCATCCTGCAGAATCTCGGGGATGACGTAGTAACTCATGTCCTTGGCAAAAACCGGCGCTTTTTCAGCGTGTTCCAGCACCCGATCGCGAGTTTCCGCGTAGCTGCGCGGATAATCGCTGCTCGTCGTTAAAATGGCGCAGCGATTTGCGCGTCTTTTGCAGGTAGTAATAGTGCAGGAAGGGCTCGTGCAGGCAGTCGAAATCGCCGCGCTCGCGCATGATGCGTTCGATCGCGGTCGACATCGAGCGTGGGTGAGCCCACAGGAATATGACTGGATTCATAGCTTCGCGGTTTCGCTGTTGCGGATCGCGGTTTCGATTCCGCGCAGGTAGAATAGCAGCGAAGCCGCGCGTATCAACATGAAAAATGCGAGTCCAAGAAACAGCCCGTGATTGCCGAGCCAGGGGATGGTCAGTTGCAACACCAGTAAATAAGTCAGCAGCGAAAAAATCATCGCGTTGCGCATTTCGCGAGTGTGCCCGGTGCCGATGAAAATACCGTCGAGTTGAAAACTCCACACCGATATCAAAGGTGCCAAGATCATCCACGGCAGATACTGCAAGGCGCTTGTGATTACCGTGTCGATATTGGTGAACAAGTTGATAATTGCCCCACCCCAGATCCAGAAAACTGCCGCTGCCAGCACTGCCACCACCGCGGCCCACAGGCTGGTGAGGAAAACCGCGCGCCGAAACGCGGACACTTTTTTCGCACCGTAAGCGCTTCCCGCAAGCGCCTCGACCGCGTGCGCAAAACCATCCAGCCCGTGGGCCATAAAGCTCTGCAAATGCATCAGTATGGCGTTTGCGGCGAGAATCACTTCGCCCTGTCCCGCGCTTTTCGCGGTGAAATAGCTGAAGGCAAACAACATGCACAAGGTGCGTACGAAGATATTGCCGTTGGCGCTGAACAGGCTGAGTAAAGCCGCGCGTGCAAACAATCGGGCACGGTTGTAGCGCTCGAAAGCATTGCGAATGGATCGACGCAGCAGGTAGATACCCACCAGCATCGCCAGGTACTCGGCAATGATCGAGGCCAGCGCAACACCTTCGACACCCCACTCGAACACCAGCACGAACAGCAGGTCGAGCAACACGTTGCTGATATTCAGCACCAGCTGCAGTATGAAGGCGGCGCGTGTATTGTGCATGCCGATAAAGATGCCGGTAAAGGCATAGATACACAGCACCGCGGGCGCGCTCCAGATACGGATGACCGCGTAGTCGCGCGCAAGGCCTTCGACCTGTTCACTGGTATCGATCAGGTAAAAGGCAAAGTCGATGATGGGTGCGGCAACCAGGATGATGACCGCGCCGAGAATCACCGCGAGCAACAGTACGCGCAGCAGGGTATCCGCAAGTCCGTCATGGTCGCCAGCGCCAAAAGCCTGGGCGATGAAGCCCGTAGTACCCATGCGCAGAAAGCCGAAGCCCCAGTAAAGAAAACTGAAAATCAGCGCACCGAGGGCAACCGCGCCGATCGACTCCGGACCTGGCAGATGGCCAACCACCGCGGTATCCACGGCACCGACCAGGGGAACCGATATATTCGAGAGGATGATTGGACCGGCGAGCATCCACACCTTGCGGTGGGATACTTCGAGTGCCGCCTGCGCTTCAGTCATCCGTGCGAGGCGCCTTCCATTGAACGAAGTCGGTGTCGTCGCCGGACGCGACCGAATCCGGTTTTTCTTCGTGGGCCGACACGTAGAGCTCGTTGGAAGTTGCCCCGGTCGACGGCACCGCGACATAGGGCTTACGTTTATCCCGACTGCCAACGCGGTTTTTGCGGGTCAAAATGGAAAAGGCGCAGAGCACCAGTTCGATCAGGGCGATATAAAAGAACAGCCCCTGCGGGCCGAGCAGACTCATGAACTGGCCGGCGACGATCGGCCCGATGACCGCGCCGGCGCCATAAGTGATCAACAGCGCGCCCGCCACCTGCACGCGTTGGCCAGAGGTCACGCGATCATTGGCAGTCGCCGCCGACAACGAGTAAAGGGTGAAGACGAACGCGCCCAGAAAGCCGGCGCCGACCAGCACCGGCATAAAACCATCAGCGTACAACTGCCAGACAGCGGCGAGCGCGACCACCAGCGGGATATACACCAGTAGCGGACCGCGCCCGATACGGTCCGACAAAATTCCGATCGGCCACTGCAGGATCAAACCACTCATCACCAGCACCGCCATGAAGGTGGCCAGTTGATGGCTGTCAAAGCCGATATTGGTGGCGAACACCGAACCGAGACCGTTGATACTGGCATTCACCAGCCCACAGCAAAACACGCCAACTACACCGAGCGGCGCGATACGATACAGCTCCCAGACATGCATGCGTTCGGCGCGCGACGGCACCGGGGCATTGGCACGCGTCAGCAGCACCGGCACCAGCGACAGTGAAAAGATGATCGATGCCAGGCTGAACAGTTCGAAATGCGACGGATCACCCACGGTTAATAAAAAGTTACCGCAACCGGCGGCGAAGTAATTGGTAATCATGTAGATCGACAGGACTTTGCCGCGCGTGTTATTGCTCGCGGTTTCATTCAACCAGCTTTCGGTCACCATGATCATGCCCGCCATGCTGAACCCCGCCACCAGGCGAAATGCCATCCACGCGTAGCCATCGACAAACATGGGGTGCATCAAAGCGGACGCCGACATCAACGACGCAAAGGCTGCAAACGAGCGGATATGACCGACACGAAACACTACCCGCGCGGCGAACAGTCCACCCAGCAATAGCCCGCTGAAATAGGCCGCGACAACGAAGCCCATCAGGTTCGAGGAAAAGCCTTCCGACTGCGAACGCACCCCGAGCAGGGTCGCGAACAGACCGTTGGCCAGCAGCAACAGGCCATAGCTGAACAGAATCGAGCTGAGGGTGATAAGAGTCTTGTACAAGGGCGATCCAGCACCGGGCGCATCCCGGATTGAACGCTACTCTAAACCAATCAATGCTCGATATCATCCCCCTTGCATTATTTCCCCGATCCGGGTCCCTGAAGCAGCCTTTGACATTAAATAGTGCTGCTATTAGGCTAGGACCGTTCACGGTGAGTTCGTCTTTGGCCAACACTCCAGACTTCTTCGCTTTAATGCTCCGGCAGGTTAAGCAAAGGTTCATCGTCCACTAATATTATAAGAAGTACCATTACTACATAATCGAGGAGAGAAAATGAAACACGACAAATCCCAATCCGAATTGAATTTCCGGGATCTCAGCCAGGCCGACAAGGACCTGGTAGACAAGATGGTGAAAGGCGGTACTGGCCAGGTCACGCGGCGCGATGCCCTCAAGCTCGCCATGGTCACCGGGGTCTCGTTGACCGTCGCCGAACAACTGCTGACCGATGGCAAGTCGGTCATGGCCGCCACACCGAAAAAAGGCGGTTCGGTGCGCATGGCATCGAATCTGCACGGTCCGAACGATCAACTCGATCCGACCCTGTTTACTTCGACCATCGATTACACCCGTGGCCGCGCTACCTATAACAGCCTTATCCAGCACGCCAACGACCTGACTCCACAGCCGGAGTTGGCCGAATCCTTCGAACCCAATAGCAATGCTACCGAGTGGACTTTCAAGATCCGCAAAGGTGTCACATTCCACGATGGTGCCAAGCTGACCGCAGATGACGTGGTCTACACGATGAAGCGCCACCAGGGTGAAGACTCCAAGTCGGTAATCAAATCGGTACTGGCATCGGTGAAGGAATGGAAGAAGACCGGCCCGATGGAAGTCAAGGCGATCCTGGAATCACCGAATGCCGACCTGCCCACCCTGCTCGGCCTGTTCCAGACCAAGATCGTGCAGAAGGGTTCTACCGGCAATGGCATCGGCACAGGACCCTATGTCATGGATTCTTTCCAGCCCGGCGTCAAGTCCGTGCACTCGCGCAACAAGAACTACTGGCGTGAGGGTGCCAAATCTGGACGCGATCGAAATCACCGCGATCACCGATCCGGTGGCGCGCGTCAATGCGCTGATAGCCGGTGACATGCAAATGATAACCCAGATCGAGCCCAACGCGTTCCGCCAGATCGAAAGCGCCGATGGTGTTACCCTGCTGTCAACTCCGGCCGCCTTGCAACTCGGTATTTGTGTTCTGCGAAATACCTGCGCCGGGCAACAACGATGACTTTCGTGCTGGGTATGAAATACATCCAGGATCGCGAGCGTATCGTCAAGCGTATCCTCAAGGGCAAGGGTTCGGTCGGTAACGACACGCCGATTTCGGCTCGCGCACGGCAAGGACTTCTGCTAGCGAGTTGCCGGATACGCCCCTACGATCCGGACAAGGCCAAGTTCCACTTCAAGAAATCCGGCATTTCGTCAGCCGAACTTTACGTCGCGCCGGTATCCGGTGGTATCGAGGACATCTGCCTGACCGCCCAGGCCAACTGCGCCAAGATCGGCTTCGACCTGCAGTTGAAGAAGGTGCCGACCGACGGTTACTGGGGTGCGGTGTGGATGAAGGAGCCGCTCAACGTGGTCACCTGGAACATGCGTCCGACCGCAAACTCGCAGCTCGGCATCCAGTTCGGCCCCGGCGCTGCCGTGGAACGACACCTTCTGGAACAACGAGCGCATGGGTGAGTCTGCTGACCCTGTCACTGGCCGAAATCGATCCGGTCGAAACGTCACGAGATGTACTGCGAAATGCAAACCCTGGTCCACGAAGACAGCGGCATGGTCATTCCGGCATTTTCCAACATCAACGACGGTATCGCTAACAATGTCATGGGCATGCCCACGGTACCGCTGGGACAGCTCGGTGGTTGTGAATGGCCGGAATTCATCTGGCTGGCATAAACCCGAAAATTGCAATAAGCAACCTGAAGGGCCTGTATAACTCGTTTATACAGGCCCTTTTTTGTTGTAGATAATCTAACTGCCCGGTTGTAGATGCGCAAATCGGTACCACGATATAAATTGAGTTCACGGAATGAACGATGAGTAAAATGTATGGATGCTTATAAGTTGAAAAGACAATAATCGAGGGGGAATTCATCCAATGATGACACGAATGGTCATGCAGCGAATTGGCATCGGCCTCGCAACCCTGTGGGTGGTATCGGTGATCGTATTTCATCGCCACCAGCATATTGCCCGGCGACGTCGCCCAGATCGTGTCTCGGTCAGTCGGCAACACCCGAGACCCTGGCCGCACTGCGTGCCGAACTCGGTCTCGATCAACCCTGGTACATCCGCTATTTTGGCTGGCTGGGTGACATGGTCACCGGCGATCTCGGCATCTCCAAGGCCGGCGGCGCGACCATTTCCAGCCTGATCGGCGGTCGCCTCGGCAACACGGTGATGATGGCCGGCTGGGTTGCGATCATCTCGATTCCCATTTCCATCGCGCTCGGCCTGTGGGCGGCGATGCATCCCGGCACCTGGCTGGACCGCATCGTTACCTTCGGCACCCTGAGCCTGATTTCGGTTCCCGAGTTTTTCATCGCCACCGTCGCGGTGCTGATCCTCGCGGTCGAACTGCACTGGCTGCCGTCGACTGCCTACATGACTGGCGAAGAATCCTTCTGGCAACTGATGAAAGCCCTGGCGATGCCGCTGATTACGCTGGTCATCGTCGTGTCGGCGCAAATGATTCGCATGACCCGCGCCGGCATACTCAACGTGATGAGTTCGCCCTACATCGAAATGGCGATCCTCAAAGGCGTACCGCGCAGCCGCATCATCATGCGCCACGCGTTTTACAACGCGATCGGACCGATCATCAACGTCATCGCGCTGAACCTGGCCTACCTGGTCAGCGGCGTGGTCATCGTCGAAACCATCTTCGCCTACCCTGGCCTCGCCAAGTTGATGATCGACGGCGTGCAAACGCGTGACCTGCCGCTGGTGCAGGCCTGCGCAATGATTTTTTGCGGCACCTACGTAGTCCTGATTCTGCTTGCGGATATCGGTTCGATACTTTCCAACCCGCGTCTGCGCAATCCGAAATAGTTCGAGGGGATATAACCATGACTGAACAAGTAGCAAGCAAGAAAGAAGAAGAAGTCATCGCGGAACTGGACTCCTTTGCGGAGTTACCGGATGCGCCGCCGAAACGAAAATTCAGCCTGACCTGGGTCGGTTACGCCTCCTGCGCCGTGGTCGCTTTCTGGCTGATCATCTGCATCATCGGCCCGAGTATCGCGCCTTTCCACGAAATGGACATGGATGGCGATGACAGCTTCCTGAGTTACGGCGACCCCGAATACTCCAAAGACGGAGGTTTACTCACCAACGAATACGGCACTTTTTACCTGGGTACCGATTATCTCGCCAGGGATACCCTGTCGCGCATCCTGTTCGGTGCCCGCAATACCATCGGCATCTCGCTCGCCGCGACGCTGATCGCCTACCTGATCGGCATCACCCTCGGCATTCTGGCCGCGGTCAAGGGCGGCTGGATCGACATGGGCATCAGCCGGGTCAACGACGCGATACTCGCGCTACCGACGATCATGCTCGGCCTGATCGTGATCGCGGCGCTGGGATCGTCGATACCCATATCTGATCGGCACGGCCTCGGTGATCTACGCCACCAGCGTGTTCCGCATCGCACGCGCGCTCGGCCAGGACATCATGGTGCAGGACTTTGTCGAGGCGGCGCAGACCCGCGGTGAGGGCATCTGGTGGATAATCCGCGCGGAAGTACTGCCCAATGCGGCGATGCCGCTGGCCACCGACTTCGGTCTGCGCCTGGTGTTCGTGGTGCTGTTCATCTCCAGCCTGAGTTTCCTCGGGCTCGGCGTGCAACCACCCGCCTCCGACTGGGGCAGCATGGTGCGTGAAAACCTGCAGGGCCTGACCTACGGCTCTTATTCGGCGATCTGGCCGGCGCTGGCGATTGCTTCCTTTACCATCGCGATCAACCTGATTGTCGATGATATCTCCGCCAAGTCCGGCGGCAGTCTCGCAAAGAAAATGGTGTAGAACAGATGGCTAAAGAGAAACTGTTTGAAGTAAAAGATTTACGCATCAGCGCCTACGACGATGACGGCAAGGAAGTCGAGATTGTGCGCGGCGTTACCTTCGATATCCACAAGGGCGAAGTCGTCGCCCTGATCGGCGAGTCCGGTTCGGGCAAGACCACCATCTCGCTGGCGACCCTGGCGTACACCAAACCCGGACTGTATTTCACCGGAGGCGAATGCTGCTTGTTCGGCAAGGACGTGTTGACCATGCCGCCAGTCGAACAGCGCGATCTGCGCGGCGGCAAAGTCGCCTACCTCGCGCAGAGCGCCGCGGCGACCTTCAACCCGGCGATTACCATCAACGAGCAAGTCACCGAGGCTGCGGTGTTACACGGCATCCTGACCCAGGAAGAAGCCAACGAACGCGCGATCGAGCTCTATCATGCGCTCGAGTTACCCGATCCGGACCGTATCGGCTATCGCTACCCGCACCAGGTTTCCGGCGGCCAGTTGCAGCGCCTGATGGCGGCCATGGCGCTGTGTAGCAAACCCGACCTGATGGTGCTCGACGAACCGACCACGGCGCTCGACGTCACCACCCAGATCGAGGTGTTGAAGGCGTTCAAGAAAGTCATCCGCGAGCAGAATTCGGCCGCCATCTACGTGACCCACGATCTCGCCGTGGTGGCGCAGGTGGCGGATCACATCGTTGTACTCTATCGCGGTGAAATCATGGAACAGGGTAGCGTGGATCAAATCATCAACCACCCGACGCACGCTTACACCAAGCGGCTGATGGACGCAGTACGCCCGAAACCCGAATCCGGTCAGGGTGAAGATGCCAGCGGTGACCACGATCGCGTGGTCGACAATATCGAAGTCAGGAACATGACCGCCGGTTACGGCGGAATCGTCGACGGTGAGCCGGTTATTCCGATCCTGAAAGACATCAACGTCAGCGTGAAGAACGGTCACGTGGTCGGTGTTATCGGCGAATCGGGCTGTGGCAAATCGACGCTGGCGCGCGTCATGGCGGGCATGTTGCCCCCGGCGCGCGGCGATATCATTCTCGATGGCAAGAAGCTCGAGGGAAATTTACTCGACCGCGAGCTCGACGAATTGCAGAAGGTACAATTTGTGTTCCAGATGGCGGATACCGCGCTGAATCCCAAGCAGTTGATCGGCAATATCATCGGCCGCCCGCTGGAGTTTTACCACGGACTAAAAGGACGTGAAAAGCACGCCAAGGTAGCTGAAATCCTGGAAATGGTCGAGTTGCCCGCAGCCTTTGCCAATCGTTACCCGATGGAATTGTCGGGCGGGCAAAAACAGCGCATCAACCTCGCCCGTTCGCTGGCGGCGAACCCCGAAGTCATGCTCTGTGACGAAGTCACCTCAGCACTCGACAGTATCGTCGGTGCCAACGTCATCAAACTGCTGACCGCGCTGCGTGACAAGACCGGTGTGTCGTTCGTTTTCATCAGTCATGACCTGTCGACCGTCTCCTCGTTCGCCGATGAAATCGTCGTGCTTTACGCCGGGCGCATCGTCGAACAGGGCCCAACCGACGAAGTCCTCGAACCGCCCTTCCATCCCTACACCCGCCTGTTGATCAGCTCGGTGCCGGAGATGCGCATCGGCTGGCTCGAAGACACGATGAAAAAGCGCGAAATGGCGGTCGGTATTGCGCGCGGCGTGGAAATTACCGCCAAGGGTTGTCCGTTCTACAATCGCTGTCCCATGGCCATCGAGGATACCTGCCCGGTCGTCACTCCACCGATACTGGAGCTGGACAACGGCCACCAGATCGCCTGTCACCTGACCCTCGAACAACTGAATGAAGCCGAAGCCGAAGCGCAGAAAATACTACGCGGTTACGAAAAACTGGGACAAGACGATCCTCAGATACATGTGCCGTAATCAGTCCTGATATTAATCTACCTGAGGAAAAATTATGAGCAAGTATCCGAAACTGACCGAAATGGGTATCCGGCACCCCGAAGAAATCGAAAAGTTCGCGGTTTACACGGTCGGCAAGACCGATGTATTGCAGATCGCCTACAGCCGCAAGAAAGGATCCTTGCTGCCGGTCATCCGGCGCTACAAGTTTCCGCAGGTGAAGGAATCGGTGATGGTCGACAGCGGCACCCGCAAAACCCAGACCTGTATGCCAGCACTCCCGCATTTCGCGAAGCGCTGCACGAACTCGAACAACTCAAGATGGCGAAAGCCGAGGGCCTGGACCTGAAAGCCATGCTGAAGGAAGAGATCCGCCTGTTGCAGGAAGACATCGCGCTGCGGACACAGTACATCGACCGGTTACTCGATCAGCTCTAGGCAACGCTGCACCGCGGATCTGCCCGATCGAGATCCAGGCTCTTAACTCAATGCCGTTCCGCGAAGACTACCGCTTCGTATTCTTCGCTGGCGTATTGCTGTATCGATTCGATGGCTGATCCCGACGGATGAACCGCCGTCGCGGTGCTGTGACCCTGGCGATCCATGGGCACCGGGGCGCTGCGCAACATACGATAGATCGCAAACACCCCGGTCAAACCATGGATCGCCGCGATCGACCAGAACAGCGACTGGTGTCCGTAGGCATCCATGATCATGGCAATCAGCACCGGCCCGGTAATCGCGCCGAGCCCACCGACCATCACCAGCGCACCGCTGGCCGCGATCATCTGCTTCGGGTCGAGGTGGTCGTTGGTATAAGCGATACAAATCGAATACAGCGGAAACGCCAGCCCGCCAAACAGCGCAACGGCGGCGAACAGGGCCATGCCTGAGACTTGCTCCGCGGGTATGCAGACCAACGCCGACACCGATGTCAGTATGGTTACCAGGGTGAGCACCGTGCGCCGATCGTAACGGTCGGAAAGTGCCCCGATCGGGCCCTGCAATATCACCGTGCCGACCACCGCCGCGGTCATGAAATAGGAAATATCGCGAATACTGAGACCGATGCGCTGCGCGTATACCGGCCCCAGCGCGAAGAAGGTCGCGGTGACCAGCCCGACCGCAAACATGCTGACGATGCCGAGCGGCGTCAGGCGAAACAGTTGCCACAGGCTGATGCGTACCGAATCGTGAAAGGTCGGTGGCGATCCAGCCGACAGCAGCAGCGGCACCACGGCAACCGAAATCAGAATCGAAGTCAGTATAAACAGTTCAAAATCGAGTGGGTTGGCCAGGTTCAACAGCAATTGGCCCGAACCGACACCGATGTAGGTGACTACCATGTACATGGACAGCAACTTGCCGCGCGTTTCATTGGTGGCACGATCGTTCAACCAGCTCTCGGCGACGATATACAAACCGGCAAAACAGAAGCCACTCAACAGCCGCATCGCCATCCACACCGGCACGCTGACCACCAGCGCGTGCACCAGGATGGCGGCAGAAGACAGCGCGGCGAAAGCGGCAAACACACGGATATGCCCAACCTTGATGGTAATCCGCGGGGTCAGGATCGAGCCGAACAGGAAACCCAGGTAAAAGGTCGACATGACCAGGCCGGTCAGGGTCGCCGAAAAGCCTTCCAGATCCGCACGAATGGCGAGCAGTGTGCCCTGCAGGCCGTCGCCCAGCATGAGGATGCCGAAACCGAGCAATAATGCCCAGGAAGAACCCAGGGCGGCACTAAAAGTAACGGGACGACGCGGCAATACTCTATTCCTTTGCGGTTCTGGGCCGGGCTGTGATCTTGATCCCGTAGGCTTCGAGAAACTGGTAGCAATCCGCCTTCGCGGCGGCCAGCGAAAAACTCTCCGAGTGTAAACAGTACTCAAGCCAGAGACCATCGATAATGGCGATGAGCTGGCGCGCCACACTTTCGTGTTGAGGCGTTCATCGGCGCCCGAAACTGCTGTTGCTGATGGCGCGCAATAATTCTTTGCCGATAATAATCATAACGTTGCTTGTGCAGCCGGCTGAGTGCTGGATTGCTTGATACCTGCCCCCAGATCGCCAGCCAGGCGCGCAAATTTGAACGGTTGAAGGTCGTCTTCATCGAAACTGGTTTCGATGATTTGCGCGAGCAGGTCACGGGTGTTTTCGCAGTGGCATAATCCTGTACCAGGTGATCGGTCATCTCGGCGTAAATGCAGGACAGCAATTCGTCCTTGGATTTGAAATGGTGGTTTACCAGTCCGCGCGATACCCTTGCCTGCTTGCAAATCTGGTCGATGGTAAAACCGGCCATGCCGCCTTTGCCGAGACAGGCAATTCCCGCAGCGATCAGTTCTCGCGCGTCTCGTAGCAGCCGATTTTCGGCTAAATGCCTGTTTTTCCTTCGCTTTTAGCGACCACATTTATTTCCGGGCTTAAAAATAATTGCGCCAGCTTATCCCTTGTTGTACGATCGTTCAACTAAATTAAACGTGACGAGACCCGAAAACCATGTCCAGAAACCCTCGTTACGATCTGCCTCTTCGAACCCGTTCAAGATTGGTCCGGTTACCGCACCCAATCGTTTCTACCAGACACCACACGCAACCGGCATGGGTAACATGAAACCCAACAGTTCAGCCGCCCTGCGTGCCATCAAGGCGGAAGGTGGCTGGGGCGTTGTCTGCACCGAGTATTGTTCGATTCACCCGAGTTCCGACGAAACCCCGTTTGCCTACCTGAGCCTGTGGGACGACGAAGACATGCAGCCAGCTGGCAGATTACCTGTGAGGCCATTCACCGACATGGCGCGCTGGCCGGCATCGAACTGTGGCACGGCGGCTAGTCACGCGAATAATCGCGGCACGCGCGAAGTCGCGCTCGCTCCCTAGTGCGGTATCGGCGAAATACCTGAATCCGACCCAGGTGAAAGGCATGGAACTCGACGACATCGCGGCCTTCAGGGGGTGGCATCGTGACGCCGCGATGCGCGCGCAGCAGGCCGGTTTCGACATCATTTACGTGTATGCCGGTCACGACTACCTGCCCTTCCAGTTCCTCTCGCCGCTGACCAATCATCGCCGCGACGAATACGGGGGTTCGCTGGAAAACCGCTGCCGCCTGTTGCGCGAATTGATCGAGGATACGCGAGCAGCGGTCGGCGATCGCTGCGCGGTTGCGGTGCGCCTTGCGATCGACGAAGTTGCAGGGCGCGGAGGGGATCGAAGCCGATGCATGAAGGCCGCCAGATCATCGAATTGCTGGGCGAACTCCCGGATCTCTGGGACATCGCGCTGGGCGGCAGTCTTGGCAACGATTCCTGCAGTTCGCGCTTTTCGGCTGAAGGCTTCCAGCAAGAGTACGCCGGCATCGTCAAATCCCTCACTTCGAAACCCGTAGTCAGCGTTGGTCGTTTTACTTCACCAGATACCATGGTCGATCAGATCAAACGCGGCGTGCAGGATTTCATCGGCGCCGCGCGACCGTCAATCGCCGACCCGTTTTTACCGCACAAGATCGATAACGGGCGCGAAGATGAAATTCGCGAATGCATTGGTTGCAACATCTGTCGTTCGGCGAATAACGAGGCCTCACCTTTACGCTGTACGCAGAATCCGACCATCGGCGAAGAATGGCGTCGCGGTTGGCACCCGGAGAAAATCGACCGCGGCCAAATCGGATGCCTCGATCCTCGTGGTCGGAGGCGGCCCGGCGGGTCTCGAAGCCACGCTCAGCCTGGCGCGTCGCGGCTACCAGGTGACCCTGTCGGAAGCCGGCACAGCACTCGGTGGCCGCGTCATCCACGAGGCTTCGCTGCCTGGTCTGCAAAACTGGATTCGCGTGCGCGATTATCGCGCTCACCTGCTGGCGCAAATGGCCAACGTCGAAATTTACCTCGACAGCCCGCTTACGCGCCGCCGAGATTCGCGAATTTGGCGCCGATGCCGTGGTCATCGCCACCGGCAGCCAGTGGCGGCGCGATGGGCAAGGCGCCAGCCTGCACCACCCGATCAGCATCGCCGCGAGCGCCGGCATCCATACGCCCGACGACTTGTTTGCCGGCACCAGGTTATCCGGTCGGGTGCTGATATACGACGATGAACACTACATGATGGGCGGCGCACTGGCGGAGAAATTGCTCGCCGAGGGATCGACGGTTACTTACCTGACGCCGCAACTGATGGTTTCAGCCTGGACGGTGATGACCGACGAGCAGGAGTTCATTCAAAAGAAATTGTCCGCAATGGGCCTGCAAATGGTCTTTTCGCAAACAGCAGAATCGATTGACAGCCAATGCCTGACCAGCCGTTGCACTTACAGTGGCAAAACCTTCAGGCACGAGTTTGACCACCTGGTACTGGTCACCGGGCGCAGCGCCAGGCACGAGCTGTTCGATCAACTCGATGTCGACGCCACCCGCATTGGTGATTGCCTGGTGCCCTCGAGCATCGCCGATGCGGTCTACAGCGGGCACAAATTCGCGCGCGAATTCGATGCACCACCTGCCAGCCTGCTGTGCCGACGCGAACGCGCCTTGCTACAACCGCTAAATCCTGACCCTGACAACCTGCCGAGGAGACTTTCATGACCCAGCCATCACGCCGCCGCGGTGCACGCAAGATCCGCACCTCCGGCACGCTCGCACAGCCACCCTGGAAGCCGCTGCGCTATTACAATCCGCCCTACGCGCTGCTGTCAGACGACGCGCTGGAAAGCATTCACCTGGCGGGCCTGTCGATACTCAAGGAAACCGGCATGACGATCCTGTCGGATGCGGCGCGCATGCATTATGGCAAGGCGGGATTCGATGTGGACAATTCCAGCCAACGGGTTCGCTTCGATTCCGCGCTGGTCGAAGCGCTGATCGCCAAAGCCCCAGCAAGCTTTACCCTGGAAGCCCGCAATCCGGCGAAGCGTTTGCGCATTGGCGCTGGACACGCGATCTTCACCTCGGTGGGAGGTCCCGCCTACGTGATGGACGCAGACAAGGGCCGGCGCACCGGCAGCTATGCGGAAATGTGCGATTTCATTCGCCTGGTGCAAAGCCTCGACATTTTGCACCAGGATGGCGGCGGTGGTTTCGAAGCCATGGACCTGCCTGCCCCGAGCCGTCACCTGGACCTGTTTTATGCCCAGTGCACCTTGCTCGACAAGAACTGGGTGCCCTGGACCATGGGGCGCGGGCAAACCCTCGATGCCATCAACATGATGGCCATCAGTCTCGGCAAAAGCCCCGAAGGATCTGATCGAAACACCGGCCCTGTGCGGAATTATCAACACCAACACCCCGCTGCAACTCGATATTCCGATGGCCGAAGGCCTGATCACCCTGGCCGAACATGGGCAGGCCTCGGCGATTACCCCGTTCACGCTATCCGGGGCCATGGCGCCCATCACGCTGGCCGGGGCGCTTGCGCTGCAGCATGCCGAGGCCATGGCGGGCATTGCACTGACGCAGATCGTGCGCGCCGGCGCGCCGGTGCTCTACGGGGGGTTTACTTCAAATGTCGACATGAAGACCGGCTCACCCGCTTTCGGCACGCCCGAATACCTGCAGGCGGCCCAGGCCTCGGGACAACTGGCCAGGCGACTTCGCGTGCCGTTTCGCTCGAGTAACGTCAACGCCGCCAACTGCCCCGACGCGCAGGCGGCCTACGAGAGCTGTCTGTCGCTGTGGGGGGCGATATCCGGGCAGGCCAACATGATCAAGCACGCGGCCGGCTGGTTGCACGGCGGGCTCACCGCGTCGCTGGAAAAACTGATCATCGATGCCGAAATACTGCAGATGGTGGCGGCCAGTCTCGAACCCTTCGAAGTCAACGCCGAAACCCTGGCGCGCGATGCCATCCGTGAAGTGGGTCCCGGCGGGCACTTCTTCGGTGCCGAACACACCATGTCACGCTACGAGAACGCCTTTTACGCACCGCTCCTGTCGAACTGGAGTAACCACGAATCCTGGCTCGAAGCCGGTTCGGTCAACACCGAACAGCGCGCCAACCAGATCTGGAAGCAACTGCTCGCGGAATATCAACAGCCTGCCATCGACCCGGGAATCGATGACGCGTTACAGGAATATGTCGCTCGACGCAAAATCGAGCTGGAAGCTCGCGCCTGAGCGCTGCTTATTGTTGTAGTCGAGCAAAAATGCTGTGATTGCAGCTGGCCGCCAGGGTAAGCCACCCCTCATTTCAGGAATCCCAGTAAAAAATTGATACGCTACCCCGTCCTATGTTACAAAGACCGAATGAACGAAGTGCATTCAACGCCGTCTAACTCTGGCGGACAGTAAACTTCCGATTAAACAAGATCCCAGACAGGGACTCATGCAAATAATTACCTGAGGAATTTTAGAATGGCAGATATCAAAGATCTCGAAAAAGCGACGAGAGAAGGCAAACTCGAACGTCGTGAATTCATTCGCCTGGCCGGCGCAATGGGACTTGCCGCCCCGTTTGCAGCCAGCCTGCTGACTCAATCCGTACATGCGGCCATGCCCAAGCGCGGCGGCAAGTTCGTCATGGGCACCGCGCACGGATCGACGACCGATTCGCTGGACCCCGGCACCCATGAAAACGGCTTCATGCAAAACATGGTCTATACCTACGCCAACCACCTGTTCGAAGTCGGCAACAACGGCGAACTCGTTCCCGAACTGGCTGAAAGCTACGAAGCCAAAGACGGCGCCAAGACCTGGATTATCAAGTTGCGCAAGGGCGTCGAATTTCATAACGGCAAGACAGTGACTCCGGAAGACGTCATCGCATCGATGAATCACCATCGGGGCGAAGATACCAAATCGGCGGGTAAATCGCTGATCGAAGCAGTAATAGACATGAAGAAGACTGGGCCCAATGAAGTCACCTTCAAGCTCAACGCAGGCAATGCCGACTTCCCATTCATTCTGAGCGACTATCACTTCGCGATTTTCCCGGAATTTAACGGCGCAATGGACTGGCAGGCCGGCTTCGGCACCGGTGGTTACATTATCGATCGCTTCGAGCCGGGCGTACGCACTACCTACAAGCGCAATCCCAACTACTTCAAGTCAGACCGCGCACATTTCGATGAAGTCGAAATGATTGCCCTGATCGACACCACTGCGCGTCAAAATGCGGTAATGAACAAGGACGTGCATGCGATCAACCGCGTCGATCCGAAAACGGTTCACCTGCTCGGACGCAATCCGAACATCAATATTCTCGAAGTGACCGGCACCTTGCATTACACCTTTCCGATGCGCGTCACCATAGCACCGTTCGACAACTATGACCTGCGCATGGCGGTGAAATTGTCGGTCGATCGTGAAGCGCTGGTACAGAAGATTCTGCTCGGCCATGGCGCATTGGGCAACGATCACCCGATTTCCGCCTCGCAGGCGTTTCACAACAACGTGATGCCGCAGCGCAAGTACGATCCGGACCAGGCAAGGTTCCACCTCAAGAAAGCCGGTATGGAAGGCGTCACGCTCGATCTCAGCACTTCCGAAGCGGCTTTCTCCGGCGCCGTCGATGCCGCACTGCTGATCAAGGATTCGGCCTCCAATGCGGGTCTCAACATCAACGTGGTGCGTGAGCCAAAGGATGGTTACTGGTCGAACGTGTGGAACAAGAAAGCCTGGGGCGCCTGTTACTGGGGCGGTCGTCCGACTGCGGACTGGATGTTTACTTCAGCCTACCTGGCCGACGGCAACTGGAACGACACCGACTGGAGAACCGGTCCGGCTGCCGACAAGTTCAACAAGCTGGTACTGGCGGCACGTTCGGAACTCGATACCAAGAAGCGCGAGGCCATGTATTTCGAAGCCCAGGAACTCGTCAACGACGACGGTGGCGCGCTGATTCCGATGTATGCCAACAACATCCACGCGGTGAGCAAGCAAATCGGCACCCCTGAAAAACTCGCCGGTAACTGGGAGTTTGACGGCAACAAGAACGCCGAACGCTGGTGGTTCGCTTAATAGGGTAGTAACACGGGTAATGGGCAATGACGCCCATTACCCGCTATGTTTTTGCAGCAAAAAAATAAAAGGCTGTAAGCGACCGATTATAAAACGGTGGCTGAAGGTCATCAAAATCTGAGGGGGAAACACTGTGCATCCAGTGATACGCACCATACTGCAACGGCTTGGCCTGGGATTGGTCACGCTATTCGTGGTCAGCTTGATCCTGTTCAGTTCAATCGAATTCCTGCCAGGCGATTTTGGCCAGGCAATACTCGGTCAGTCGGCACTGCCGGAAACCGTGGCCGCGTTTCGTCGCGAACTGGGACTCGACCTGCCAATCCACGAACGTTATTTCGACTGGCTGGGCGGTATCCTCACCGGGGATATGGGCAACTCCTTCTCTGGCCGTGGCTCGTCGGGAGGGAGCGATCGATCGCGACCAGTCATTGAATTACTCGCGCCGCGACTTGCCAACACGCTTTTCCTGGCGTCGATGGCGGCCATCATCTCGGTGCCATTGGCGCTGTTCCTGGGTATTACCGCGGCCCTGTATCGAAACTCGATTTACGATCGAACGGTAAACGCGCTAACCCTGACGACGATTTCTTTCCCGGAATTTTTCGTTGCTTACCTGCTGATACTGGGACTGTCGTCATTTACCAAGGTATTTCCATCGCTCGCCAATATCAGCCCGGACGAACAATTCTGGGACCGGGTCTACCTGACCGCCCTGCCCGCGCTGACGCTGACGCTGGTCATCGTCGCGCACATGATGCGCATGACGCGTGCGGCGATCATCAACCTGATGGCAAGCCCGTACATCGAGATGGCTGACCTCAAGGGTGCGTCCAAAGCAGAAATCATCCTGCGCCACGCGCTGCCCAACGCCTGGGCGCCAATCGTCACGGTCATCGCTTTCAACCTCGCCTACCTGGTGGTTGGCGTGGTGGTCGTCGAGGTGGTGTTCGTTTATCCCGGGGTCGGGCAACTGATGGTGGATGCGGTGACCACGCGCGATGTTCCGGTGGTTCAGGGCTGTGCGATGATTTTCGCGGCAACCTACATCCTGCTTAATCTGTTTGCGGACATCATATCCATCATCACTAACCCACGGCTGTTGCATCCACGATGAATAATCCAAAAGACAATACTCCCGAAGAGTCGGGAGATCTCGGCGACCAGGGATACTCGGCGGCCGGCGAAGTCGGCGTAATCAAGGCGCGTCGTACCTTGAAAGAGAACGTCTGGCGAGGCCTGAAAACCGCACCGCCGACCGCGCTGTTCGGTCTCACGGTGATCACCATTTACGTTTTTTTCGCCATTTTCGCGCCATTGCTGGCGCCGTTCGGTGAAGCCGAAATATTCTCGCTATCCTACGCGCCGTGGAGCGACGAATACATGTTTGGCACCGATCAACTCGGGCGCGACGTGCTCTCCAGGCTGATTTACGGCGCGCGCAACACGGTCGGCATCGCCTTCGTCACCACACTGTTCGCATTTGTCATCGGCGGTGGTCTCGGCATTACCGCGGCGATCAATAACAACGGTTTGCTCGACAACCTGTTGAGTCGCTCGGTCGATGTATTGATGGCGATTCCGAGCCTGATCTTCGCGCTGATCCTGCTGTCGATGTTCGGCGCCAACACGCTCAACCTGATCATCATCATCGCGGTACTCGACTCGACCCGGGTATTTCGTATCGCGCGTGCGGTATCGCTGAACGTCGTGGTCATGGATTACGTCGAAGTCGCGAAACTGCGTGGTGAAAAGATGTTCTGGATACTGTACCGCGAAATTCTGCCCAACATCATGCCGCCGCTGGTGGCCGAGTTCGGACTGCGCTTCTGCTTCGTATTCCTGACCATAGCCGCCCTTTCCTTCCTCGGTGTCGGCATTCAGCCACCCACCGCCGACTGGGGGTCGATGGTGCGCGAAACCGCGGGCCTGATCCAGTTTGCCGAGTATGATTTCACCGCCGCCATGACACCGATGCTGCCCGCTGCCGCGATCGCGCTGCTGACCGTGGCGGTCAATTTCGTGGTCGACTGGTTCCTGCATAAATCCAGCGGCCTGAAGGACTGAGTAGCTATGAGTGAAGAGAAAATGGGAACAAAGGGCGATATCCTGCTGGAAATGCGCGATATCGTGATCGACGGCTACAGCGACGATCGTTGGCATGAAATCGTCAAGGGCGTGGACATCACCCTGCGACGCGGCGAAATCATGGGCCTGATCGGTGAATCCGGCGCCGGCAAATCGACGCTCGGGCTCGCCGCCATGGGCTATGCGCGTGCCGGATGCCGCATTACCAGCGGTAGCATCACCTTCGACGGCATGGATCTGATCAAAATGCCGGCGGCCGAGAGACGCGCCTTGCGCGGTGCCCGAATTGCTTACGTGGCCCAATCGGCGGCGGCATCCTTCAACCCGGCGCACCAGTTGATCGAGCAAACCGTCGAGTCGACGGTGCGTCGCAACATCAAATCGGAAGCCGAGGCCAAGGCCGATGCGCGCAAACTGTATCGCGACCTGCAGTTGCCCAACCCCGATACCATCGGTGACCGTTTTCCACACCAGGTTTCCGGCGGCCAGTTGCAACGCGTGATGACTGCCATGGCGATGTCTTCGCGCCCCGACCTGATCATTTTTGACGAACCCACCACGGCGCTGGACGTAACCACCCAGGTCGAAGTGCTCGCCGCGATGCGACAAATCGTCGAACAGTTTCACACCGCGGCGATCTACATCACCCACGATCTCGCGGTGGTCGCGCAAATGGCCGATATCATCAAGGTATTGCGCTACGGTGAAACCATCGAAGACGCCGAGACGCGCAAAATGCTGTCGCATCCGGAAAAGGAATACACCAAGTCACTGTGGTCGGTGCGCTCGATCGACAAACCGGAAGAACGTTCGGGCGACATTATTCTCAAGGTCGACCACATCGATGCCAGTTACACCGGCAGTGCCAAGGTGCTCGACGACGTCAGCATCGAAGTGCCGCGTGGCCATACGGTTGCGATCGTCGGTGAATCGGGTTCGGGCAAGTCGACCGCGGCACGCGTCATCACCGGCCTGTTGCCGCCCTCCAAGGGCCAGATTCTGTTCGACGGTAAAGCCCTGCCGCCAACACTCGCTGGTCGCAGTGTCGATCAATTGCAAAAGATCCAGATGATTTACCAGATGGCCGACACGGCGATGAATCCGCGCCATACGGTACGCGATATCATCGGCCGTCCACTCGAATTTTATCTCGGGCTGCGGGGGCGCGAACGCGACAATCGCCTGATGGAACTGATGGAAATGATCGAACTCAACGAAACCTTTATCGATCGATTGCCGGCGGAGTTATCGGGTGGCCAAAAACAACGCATCTGCATCGCGCGTGCGCTGGCGGCTAATCCGGAACTGATCATCTGCGACGAAGTCACCTCGGCGCTCGACCAGATCGTGCAGAAAGGTATTCTCGAACTGTTGTTGCGTCTGCAACGCGAACTCGACCTGACCTACATCTTCATCACCCACGACATCGCCACGGTGAAAGCCATCTCCGATCAAATCGTGGTGATGTTGCAGGGCCAGGTCGTCGAACAGGGCATGAAGAGTGAAATTCTGTCACCACCCTACCCCGAATACACCGAGTTGCTGCTGTCGTCGGTGCCAGAGATGGATCCCGACTGGCTGACTGACCTGCTGAAGGCGAGAGCCGAAAAGGGCGTCACCTCCGCTTAGACGCGCAGGCGTGAGCGTGTTCAAGTTTGACTACCTGACCGATGCGCCGATCATCAGCGCTGATCATTGGAGCGAACTCGATGGCAACGTCAACGGGCCGTCGCTGATTCGTTGCCCCGCCTGGGTCGATCCCGCCCCGGCAAAATACCTGCTCTACTTTGCGCATCACGAGGGACGCTCGATTCGTCTGGCATTAAGCGACCATCTGCAAGGTCCCTGGCGACTGCAGCAACCACCGCCACTGGCACTTGAAGACAGCCTTTTCGCATTCACTCCTCCCGCGATGGAAGCGCTCGATCCCGAGGCCAGGAGCTACATCGAAAACGATCAGGACGGCAATTACCCGCACATCGCTTCTCCCGACCTGTGGATTGACGAGGAAAATCAGACAACTGTGCCTTTACTATCACGGCCGTCTCGACAACGGCCTGCAGCGCACGCCGGGTTGCTGTTTCCGACAACGGGCTGAAATTCAACGCATGCCCGCAAATCCTGGGCTCCCCTTATCTGCGCCTGTTTCGTATCGACGACTGGTTTTACGCGCTCGCCATGCCGGCACAGTTGTACCGTTCACGCGATGGACTCACCGACTTTGAAGCAGGTCCCAAACTTACCAGCGAACCGATTCGCCACCACGCGCTGTTGCAATTCGAAGGCCGCTGGTACCTGTTCTGGACGCGGGTGGGCGATTCTCCGGAACGTATCCTGGTATCGACCTTGCACACCGATGGCGACTGGCAGCGATGGCGCCTCGGCGCAGCCGTCGAGGTACACCGCGCCCGGCGTGACTGGGAAGGCGCTGACTTACCCGCTACGGCATCTCGCTATGGCGGCATCATGCAGCGCGCCAATCAATTGCGCGATCCCGCCATTTACCAGGAAGACGGACGCATTTACCTGCTCTATGCCCTCGCCGGGGAACAGGGCATAGGGATTGGGGAACTTAAATCGATCTAATCGAGTGGCGTGTGGTTGAAACTCGGCATTGACAGGATGACATCCATGCCGCCCAGCCGCTCGATCATTTGCGCCTGGTCCGTAAACGCCTGCTGATTGACCGCTTGCGGATCGAGGATTTCATGCAGTTGCCGGATCAGTTCGCGCAGGATCGACGCGTGCGCCGGATCTTCCGCGAGGTTGGTCATTTCGCGCGCATCGAGTTCGAGATCGAACAGCAACGGCGGATTGCCCTCGGCGAAAAACACCAGTTTCCAGCGCCCGCGGCGCAGCATGTAGAAACCGCAGGGACTGCCACCGTCGTGGTACTCGCTGATCACTAGCCGCTCGCTTTCGGGTGCGCCGAGGAAATGCTGCAATGGGCGACCCTGCCAATCCTGATCGGCAGGTGCCGGGTTCGCGCCCACCGCCAGTTCGACGGTGCTGGCGAGGTCGGTGAGCGATACCGGGGTCGAATTGGTACCCGGCTCGATACCCGGTCCCGTCAAGGTCATTGGAATACCGACCGAATCCTCGTACATGTAGGATTTACACCAGATACCGTGATTACCGATCATGTCGCCGTGGTCGCTGGTATAAACAATCTGCGTATTCGCATCCTGCCCGCTGACCTGTAACGCGCCCAGCACCTGCGCAACATTGTCATCGAGAAAACTGCACAGGGAGTAGTAGTTTTTCAACCCCAGCAACTCGCTATCCGCATCGAAGTAATCCGCGTAGTCCCAGAACCCGCGCATGGCATCGATCACCGGATGCTTGAGGCGTGTCTGTGGATCACGATCATAGGCCGACGGTAATTCGACATCGTCATAGAGATCGAAAAATTGCTGTGGCGCCGACAGTGGAAAATGGGGACAGATAAACGACACGAACAACACCCATGGCTTTGCGGAAACCTTGCCAGAACGCTGGCTTATCCAGTCGACGGCCGCCGCGGCAATGTCACGATCATATTGGGTATAGCTTGTTTCACCAGGGCCCAATTCTTTAGCCAGCTCAACCGTATCGGGGAAGTCGCCCATCGGCTTGCGTTGCAGACCTTGTGGCCAGCCACGGCCGTTATTGGCCAGGTACATCGGCAACAGCGATTCGCTAAAGCCAACATCGTCGGCTGCCGAGCGGTAATGCAGTTTCCCAATCGAGGCGACCTCGTGCCCCTGTTCGCGCAACCGATGCATCCAGCTCTGTTGCTGGCCGTAGTAAGGTTCGGCCGATGACCAGCAGCGATGCTCGAAAACCTGGGTTCCGGTGGCAAAGCTGGCACGCGCCGGAATACAAATGGGCGATGGCGTGTAGGCGTTGTCAAAGCGTACACCCTGGGCCGCAAGGCTATCCAGCGTTGGCGTATGCGCCAATGGATTACCGTAGGCCCCCATGACCGAGCGGGTGTGTTCGTCGGACATGATGATGAGCATGTTGTGTGCGGACATATTGGCTCCAGCGGAGAGGCACCCGGTCAGGTTTAAACTACGGTGTCGCTGCTGATCTTATCATTTTATGTTACCTGGAGTGAGTGGATGTAACCCAGCCCCAGCGCAACGAATGCAGTCATTATCCCAGTCGATTAGCCGCATCCGGTTTCCAGCCTGGATTTGATCTTGAGCGAGTTATACCGTATTAATAGGCGGCTATTCCACAGCCCAGGGCTAACCATGAAATACAGTGAATATGCCGATCTGGATGCGGTCGGCCTTGCCGCGGCAATCAAGCAGGGCGACCTGTCCGCGCAGGAAGTGACGGAAACGGCTATCGCAGCGGTAGAGCTGATGAATGAACGGCTAAACGCCCTGGTGATGACCAATTATGACAACGCCCGGCAGCGTGCATCAGCCGACCTGCCGGACACTCCCATTGCCGGTAGCCCGTTTCTGCTGAAAGACGTGAATCAGTTCAGCGCGGACATGCCGACCACGTTTTCATCGCGCTTTTTCGATGGCGCGAGCAGCAAGCCAGACAGTGAACTGGTAGCGCGCTGGCGTAACGCCGGGCTGATCATTCTCGGCAAAACCAATACGCCCGAATTTGCCGAGGATTTCGTTTGCGAGCCGACATTTCGTGGCGTCACCCTGAATCCGTGGAATGCCGAGGTGACTACCGGCGGTAGCTCGGGTGGCGCCGGTGCGGCAGTTGCCTCGGGCATGGTGCCACTGGCGCATGCTACCGATCTCGGCGGTTCAATTCGCATCCCCGCTGCCTGTTGCGGTGTATTCGGCTTGAAACCCACCACCGGCTTGAACCCGGTGGGCCCCTATTACCAGGAGATTTCCAACGGCTTCAACTCCGATCACGTGCTGACCCGTTCGGTGCGCGACAGCGCCGCGGCGCTCGACTCGAGTGCCGCTCCACTGCTCGGTAACCGCTACCACGTGCGCCCCGCAGTCGAATCCTATCTCGCTGCGCTCGACCAACCGCTGGAAAAATTGCGCATCGGCATCTGTAAATCCACACCTTACGGGCTTGAGGTCGGTGGCGCCCAGGCCGAGGCCGTCGATCGGGTAAGCGCGGTACTTGCGGACATGGGACATGAAATCCGTTCCTACCAGTATCCGACGGATCTGAACCTCGGTAGCTGGATGGAAGACCTGTGGATGGTGGATATCGTCTACGAAATTGAAAATCGAATCGCGGAAATCGGCCGGGCGCCGGAAGATCACGAACTCGAAGCCCTGACCCGCTACCTGCGTGAACACGTTGCCGGATTGTCCGCGATGGACCTCTACCGTGCCCGCCACGGTGCGCACGCAGCAAGCCTCAAGTTAATGGGCTCAATGCGCGAGCTGGACCTGCTGTTGACCCCATCGCTCGGCAGCGACCCGATTGCTGTCGGCACAATGGATAGCCGTACCAAGAATTTCAGCTTCGAGACCTGGGGCGAAACCGGCCATGCGTTTGCGCCATTTGCCTATATTTGCAACGTGACCGGGCAGCCCGCGGCGTCGCTGCCAATTCAACTGAATCCCGGCGAACATCCCTGCGCTGTACAATTGGCGGGGCATAGCTGCCAGGATCACGTCCTGCTGCAACTGGCGTCGCAGTTGGAGGAACATTTCAAATGGAACCTGTACCGGCCGCCTGCCTGGGTCGGAAACCTGGGCTAGATCAGCACAGGAAACCTGGCATCAGGTGGTTATTGATCGCGGGGGATTTTTCGACCGCAAAAAAAACCAGGCCCCCGCAGGAGCCTGGTTTAGATCATTGTTGAATCGATCTAGTTAAATCGATCTAGTTAATCCGACCTAGGGAAGCCACTTGCGCCAGGTGGATTCGTTGGCTTCCATCCATTCGGCAACCACTTCATCCATGTCGCGCTTCTTCACGTCGATTTCATAAATCATGCCCGCCTGCTGCTTGTTGGTCAGGCGATGCTTTTCGAGCAGCATGACCACTTCAGGATTTTCTTTCAGAAAATTCGGATTGGTGAATTTGAAAGTGACATCCTGCGGCCAGGTCGTGGCTGGCCACTTTTCATCGCTGTGTGCCGGCAATTCAATTTCGACCAGGTCAAGCGCCGCGTGAATCCAGTGCGGAGACCAGGCGTAAGCGATGAAGGGTTCACCACGCTTGTACTTGGCCTGCATTTCCGCCCAGTGGGCAGTTTCCGAACCCAGCGCCTGCGCATAGAAATCGACTCCCAGGGTATCCATTCGCTGTCTGGTCTTCACACAGCCAGGCTGCAACCGGACAACCGATCAGGTTACCGCGATCACCCGATTCCAGGCTTTTGAACATGTGCTTGTACTGGTTCATGTCCTTGTAGGACTTCAGCTTCGGCGCGGAAGCGGGAATGCCGCGCGAGGCATCACCTTCGATCACGTAGCGCGGTACGAAGTAGCCGCTGAAACCGATGATGCCGGTATCGGCAACTTTCACCAACGAACCATCGCCACCGTATTCCTTGAGGTATTGCGACTTGATCGGGTTATAGGAAGGCCAGGTCTCGCAATAGTAATCGATATCACCCGAACGCACTGCTTCCCAGGCGCCCGGACCACCGGGCATGGTAACGGTTTTGACCTTGTAACCCATTTCATTTTCCAGCACGTATTGCAGGGTTCGGCAGGTCACTACAGCGCCGGTCCAGTCAAGGTCGGCAACGGTCAGACGTTTGGCGGCCTGTAGCGTTGATGTGGCGCCAAGACTCAGCGCCAGCACAGTCACTGCCAACACGGTTTTTATAAATTTGGACATTGTTTTTACTCCTCTTATGCTCTCTTCGTAGTTGTTATTCACCGCCGAAACCCGGCGGAATCAAAGCATGATACTGTCTGCAATGGCCCTTGTCGAGCACACAGAAATCAGTTTAATCCCATGGCTTCGCGCTGGGTTTTGGTCCAGGCCTGCGACATGCGATCGAGGATGATCGCAAGCAGCACTATTCCGAGTCCCGCTTGCAGGGAGATGCCGAGGCTGGCGCGATTCATGCCGTCGAAAACCTGCAGGCCCAGTCCTTTGCCGCCGATCAGCGGGGTCACGACTTCCATCGCCAGGGCCATCATAATGCCCTGGTTAATGCCGACCATGATCGCCGGAATCGCCATCGGGATTTTCACCTTGATCAGGGTTTGGCTTATGGTCGCACCAAACGAATTGGATACCTCGTTGATTTCCGTTGGCAATTCACGAATACCGAGCGCGGTACAGCGCACGATCGGCGCAATCGCATAAATCACCGTGGCGATAACCGCCGATACCTGGCCACCCTGGAAGAACATCACCACGGGCACCAGGTAAACAAAAACCGGCAAGGTCTGCATCGTATCCAGCACCGGTTTGATAATCACATCGGCCGTACGATTGTAAGCGGACAGGACTCCGAGTGGCACACCGATGACAAAACAGATCATCACCGACACCAGCACTGTGGACAAGGTGGTCATGCCAAATAGCCACAGATCAGTGGCACCGATGAACAACAGGCCGACCAGCGTCGCAATCGCCAGCGTACGCCCGCTGACCAGGTAGGCGATGCCGATAAAGATCACGCAGGTATACCACCACGGCAACCCTTTGAAAAATGTATTCAGTGGGTTGACCAGACCGTACCAGAGCGCTTCCTTGATCCCCTGGGTGATACCATAAAATATGTCGTTGGTAATCAGATCATCCATGAACTGGTTTACCGGTGTACGGAAGCGGTACTCCCATTCACGCGGGAAATTGCCATACATGTCGGAATACGCCTCGAGCAGCATCAACAGTGTGATCAACACCAGGCTGGCGATCAGGAAGCTGCGCGCGAGCATGGCTTCGCGCAGTTTTTCGGCGAAATTCGAATGCACCACGGCGACCAGCTTGCACACCGCCAGGGTGACGAGCAGCGCAACCGTATTTCCCGCCGACGCGATCTGCCTCCAGATCCAGTCGATACCATATTCGGCGTAGACTATGAGTTTGAAATTCTCCAGGCCTTGCGGAAACAGTCGAAACACATGATCGTGCTGGCTGGCGCTGGTTTGTTCGATATGGCCCATCGCGTAGGTCACCCGGTCGAGCACGATCGCCATCAACACAATCGCAAGGCCGCCTTCGAGTGCCTTGCCGACATTCAGCCGCTGCAATCCGGTATACACCACGTCGCCGAGGCCAGGCGAGCCGATGAAAGTGGCCAGTACGACCAGCGCCAGCGCCATCATCACGGTCTGGTTGATGCCCAGCTTGATCGACGGCATCGCCAGCGGAATCTTGATCTTGAGCAACAATTGCGAGCGCGTCGCACCAAACGAAGTTGCGGCCTCGTCGATGCCCTGGGGTACCTGGCGAATGCCGAGGTTGGTTAAACGCACTACCGGCGGCAACGCGTAGATGACAGTCGCCAGGATCGCGCCAGGCGGACCGATGCCGAACAGGTAAAACGCCGGAATCAGGTAGATGAATGCGGGCAGGGTTTGCATCGTGTCGAGGATCGGCTTGATGATCGCCTCGGCCCGGTCGCTTTGCGAGGCGAGGATGCCGAACAACACGCCGATGATGACTGAAATGATGATCGAGATGGTCATCAGGCTCAGCGTTTCCATCGACTCGTCCCAGAAATCCATTACCAGCCAGGAACTGACCGCGATGATCGCCAACAGGCCGAGGCGTAAACCACCGTAGGCAAAGGCCGGCAACACCAGGATCACAAAGACTACCTGCCACTGGGTAAAAATCAGGAAATCCGCCATCAGCTCGTAGAACCATGTGACGCCGACGCCGATCATTCGCGTGGTGGGCTGCACGAAAGGTCGCAGCCACTTGTCGAATTCGTCGACGGTTGCAGCGAACGGGAAGGAGTCGATCCAGCTTTGCGGGAATATCGTCTCGCCGCCGTTGAGTTTCCAGATCACCAGCGACAGCGCGAAAACCGCAAAGGTAACAATCCAGTGCCGGCGTTCTTGCCAGGTAATGCTCCACCAGCCGGGATCCAGCTGGCTTTCGACGGTTGTATTCATCTAACCTCCTCAGGTATGTGCTAGCTTAGCGTCGATTATTTTTATCTGCAACGTGCTGTGTAAACCGCTTGCCCGGTAATCTCTGAATTCAATCGCTGATCGGTGCAACCGGCATGGATTGCAGGATGTTGGCGTTCTGGCTACTATGGATCGCTATCGAGCGCTCGCCGCATATCACCGGCGCAGATTGGCACGACCCGGGGTGTAATCCCGAAAGAGCGCCTCCGGTTTATAACAAAAGACCATTTAGAGGGTGAAATGTCCGAGTCTCCTAAGATCATCTGTAAAAATATCTGGAAGATATTTGGCACCTATCCCAAACGTACCCTGGAGAACCTGGATTATTCGCTGTCGCGCGCCGAGGTGCAGGAGCAAACCGGCCATGTCATCGGCGTCAAGAACGTTTCCTTTGAAATCAATACCGGGGAAACCTTTGTCGTCATGGGACTGTCGGGTAGTGGCAAGTCGACCCTGGTGCGCTGTATATCGCGCCTGATCGACCCGACCGCCGGTGAAATGATCATCGACGGCGAAGACATCATGCATTACAACGATGCTAAATTGATCGAGCTGCGCCGCTTCCGCATGAGCATGGTGTTCCAGCATTTCGGCCTGTTTCCGCACCGCAAGGTAATCGACAACATTTCCTTTGGCCTCGAGATACGTGGCATGGAGCGCAAGGAACGCAAGGCAAAGGCGATGGAAGTGCTGGAAAAGGTTGGGCTGCACGGCTGGGCCGATCATTATCCCCGCGAACTGTCAGGTGGTATGCAGCAACGCGTGGGCCTGGCCCGCGCGATGGCGGTCGACCCGGAGATACTGATCTTCGACGAGCCGTTCAGCGCCCTCGATCCGCTGATTCGCCGCGAGATGCAGGATGAGCTGTTGAAGATACAGGCCGAAGTGCACAAGACCATGATCTTCATCACCCACGACTTTCTCGAAGCCATCAAGATGGGCGACCACATCGCCATCATGAAGGACGGCGAAGTCGTGCAAATCGGCACGCCCGAAGAAATCGTCGCCAACCCGATCGATGACTACGTGCGCGACTTCACTGAAGACGTGCCGCGTTACAAGGTGCTCAGCGTCGGCAAGATCATGCGCGCGCGCCTCCGACGCGGTACGCGCCAATGGTGCGCAGAGAGTAAACGAAAGCGCCAAACTCGACTCATTGATCGACATCGCCATTGCCGCCAACGGCCCACTCGCGGTGGTCGATGCGCAGGATCAGATTGTCGGCGAAATCGATCAGTCGATGATCCTCAAGGCCATGGACAGTCGTTCCTGAAAACGGCACTGGCATGTCCAAGCTACCTCCGCTGCGCCAGCCACTCACCGACAATCCTGCCGCCTCGTTCACGCTGTCGTCGGACTATTACCTGTCGGCGGACGTCTTTGAGCAGGAAAAGCGGCGAATCTTTTACCGTAGCTGGCAATACCTGGCCCCCGAAGCAATGCTGCGCGAGATCGGCGCCTACGCCACCTTGCGCATCTGCGACGAAAACGTTTTCGCCATCCGCTCCGACGATGGTCAGCTACGCGCTTTCTACAATATCTGCCGACACCGCGCGCACGAACTGCTCAACGGTAGCGGCAAGCTGCAAAACCTGATCGTCTGCCCCTACCATGGCTGGTCTTACAGCAACCAGGGCCTGCTCGCGCGCGCACCGATGAGTGAACACCGCAGCGGCTTTAACGGTGACGATTTCTGCTTGCGTGAAATTCGCCTGGAAGTTTTCTGCGGCTTCGTTTTCGTCAACCTCGACGACCACGCGAGCCCCCTGCAAACGCTGGCCGGTGACCTGGAACAGGACATTCGTTCCCACCTGCCCTACCTCGATGAATTGCAACTGACGCACAACAACGAACAGGGTGACTCCAACATCCGCTCCGGCTGGAAAGTCGTCGTCGACAATTACGTCGAATGTTACCACTGCCGTGGTGCCCATCCGGACTTCGCCTCGATCATCGACATGGACAGCTACCAGGTCGAGGTTTTCGATTGCTGGTCCCGCCAGTACGGGCCGCAAATCCGCAGTGACAACAGCGCTTATGCGCTCGATAGCAAGGCGGATTTCAGGCAATCCATATTCTGGTACCTGTGGCCCAACACCACCTTCAACGTGCTGCCGGGGCCAAACGCACTGGGCGTGTTTTCGGTGCGCCCGCTTTCCGTCGGCAGCTGCGATTTCAACGGGCATTCACTGACCAGCAGCGGTGCGGTCTATCAGCCGCGCGCAGATTATGTCAACGAACGCCTGTCACCCGAAGACATCGACATTTGTGAATCGGTACAACGCGGATTGAAATCGGCCAGCTATGACCAGGGTGCCTACATGGTAGACCCTGGGCGCAGCGGAGAAAGCGAACACGCATTGCATCATTTTCACCGCCTGGTGCAATCTGCACTAGCCTGAATATTGCGTCAGTATCTCGAGCGATTGCGCAGGACAGAAACGTCTGGACGCCGGGCTGGACTAAGAGTCATAGCCGCAGCTATGGCTCGAAGGAAGCACAAGTTCAGACGTTTCTGAACAAGCCAGCGCCGAGATACTGGCGCAATATTCGGGCTAACGACTGATTGACAGCTTGCCCTCGATATCAATACTGATCTGATCGCCGCTACTGATACGCGCCATGTCTTCCATTGACACCCGTATCACCGGGACCTTCATGCCGTAGAGTCGATTCGCCACCAGCACGCCAACGCTGATATTGACGTCGCGCTCACCCAACACGAATGCCCGCGGGCCGCTGCCGTTGCGCAGGGTTTCGGCGATTCCACCCGGGGTGCCGGCTGAACCCTTGCTGCGTGGGATGCACAGCACCTTGCCGGCAACCCGCTCACCAGATTGCGCATGATGCACGTCGATGATCTGCCCCTTGACGGGATCAAAGCCACCCCAGAAACTCAGCGTCTGCTCGAGCACCAGCGCCTCGCCGCAGGCCTCGCCTGGCACCAGCGACTGGGTGTCTATCTGTTCACTCCTGATCACTGCCATTGATCGAGCACCACGCTGCCGCTGACCGCCGATTCGACGCATTCCGCAAGGCTGCCGATCACCGCTTCCACCGGCAACATGCCGGGTGCGTAGTAGGCCCATTTCGCCGAATTGGTCATGATCTTGCCGCGCAGCCCGTTTACCGCGGGTGAAAAATAGGTACAGGTATCGGTAACGATCCGGACTCCGGCCTGCTGCAGCAGGTCGATCCAGCCCTGCTCCTGCGCCAGTTGGTGAACGTGACGGCTGGTGGTCAGGTAAAACACCAGGCCAGGATAAATCGAACGCCGGTCGAGTAATGCCACCAGCCGCTCGAATTCGCTGAAAGAGAAGTGCGGCGTGCCGAGGGCAACGCCCACCAGGGCGCTAGCGGTATTGCCGCCGAGTTGCGCGCGCGATGCCTGCAGATCCGCCAGCGTCAGTTCGATGGTCTGTTGTGGTGCCTGATCCTGGCAGGCGCTCGCAAGCGTTGGGGCTTCGGGCGTGATGCCGACGGCATGAAACAGCGGCACGCTGCCGGCGGAACTCGCGGCCGCGCTGATCGCTTTCAAATCGTCTTCGTTACAAGCCTGCGGCAAGCCCAGGATTGCCGGTACCCGGTAGTGGCTGTTAAGACCAATAAAATGTCCGAGCAAGTGATAAAACAGGTCGTTGTCGAGAATCGCCTGGGGAATCTTGCTGACATCAAAGACCACTTGCGCAGCACGCGCCTCGTCACGGTGCAAACGGGTAAACGGCACACGCCCGGTGACCGCCGCACAGACATCCAGGTAGTCGCCGTACATGTTGCTGCGCGCACCGATCACCGAGTTATAAAAACTGACCGCGTTCGACTCCGACCCCACAATGTGTTCACCGAGTGCGGGCCTGTCAGGCAGCTGATACGGCGCGCAAGTCCAGACCGGGCGGCAGCCGAGCTTGACGTAGGCCAGCATCAATTGTCGCGCTTCTTCCATTTCCCGGCTTTTGCCCGGATCGCGCAGGGTCAGATCGTTGAGCGCTACCAGGCCATTATTGGTCCAGCTCGGCACCGCCAGGGTGGCACCGTGCTCGAGCAGGTAGTTGACGAAATCCAGGTGCGCGCGGCCGTTGTAAAAGCAGGCATCGATGTGCGCGAAGCTGATATCGATCAGGCTTTCCGCCTGGTCGATAGCCGCGGCGGTGACCACCGTTTCCATCGCAAACTGCATGGCCTTGCCGAACTTCCCATCCAGCCGCTGCTGATCGAGATCGCTTAAGCGCAACGCGCAATCTCCTGTCTGAACGGGCACATTGAAAACATCGCATCAATCCGCTGATCACGATGCACGACAGTTCGTCTGCCTGCAAATGCTGGATCCACTCGCTTCTCCCGCTTGAGATTAATTCTTGAAAGACATAATCTGCTGGCAAATTCATCGACTTGCAAGGAGATTTTATGGAAGATCTGGAAACCTGGCTGGATCGCGTGTACCAGGCCGGTGGCGATCATCGCGACCTGGAAACGCTATACGATGAATGGGCGCAGGATTACGACCAGCAAATCTGGGCCAGTGGCAATCCCTACATCGCGGTTGCAGCCGGCTTCGCCGGCAGGCTGATCCGGGATTTTGACGCGAGGATTCTCGACGCGGGCTGCGGCACCGGTAACATGGCGCAAATCCTGCAGCAAATGGGTTATCGCAATATCGATGGTCTCGACCCGTCGGCGGGAATGTTGGCCGTGGCGCGCAACAAGGCGCTCTACATCGAGCTGCATCAACTCTACCTGGACAGCAAGGTAGACTTGCCCGATGCAAGCTATGACGCCGTGGTGGCGGCCGGGGTACTGACGCACGGTCACGCACCGCCCGAGTCGCTGGATGGCATTGTCAGGCTCACCCGCGATGGCGGTGTGATCCTGTTTTCACTGTCGCAAATTGCCTACGACGACATGGGCTTCAAGGAAAAAATCGCCGAACTCGACCAGGCTGGAAGCTGGCGCAAGCTTGACCAGTCAAACCTGTTTCGCACCTATCCGTTTTCCGCCAAGGAGGCGCACTTGCGTCACTGGGTAATGGCCTATCAGAAGACCGCTGCGTAAGCGCTCGAGTCGCTGGCAGCGCAAGCCTGCGGAATCTTCCCTGATTAACAGGCTGCTGACCATTTTCCGGGTCCGATTTCGAGAAAAATTTCTGATAAATGGCCTGACCCCATTTTTTACTCGACACGAATAAACTACACTGTGCACCGCTGGTTTTATCGACGCTGTGCCGGCTTGACGAAATCACGATGAATGTAATCCGATGCACCCTGCCAGGAAACCAGCATGTCACGTAATCAATTAAGGATATCGATCGGTGTCAGATCAAACCAGGCCGCGTAAACCACGACTATGGCTTCGGCTATTGTTGATAATTCTGCTGATGGCCGCCATAGCGGGTGCACTGGGTTACCAGAAATACCTGCAAATCCAGCAGCAAATTTCACAGGGCAGCCAGGCCCCACCGCCAATCAGCGTGACCGTGGCCACTGCCGAAGCAGCCCAGTGGCAACGTCGAGTGCGCGCAATTGGTAGCCTGGTCGCCTACCAGGGGGTCAACGTCACCACCGAAGATTCCGGTGTCATCACGTCGATCAACTTCGATTCGGGCATCCGCGTCAAGGCGGGCACCCTGCTGATCGAACTGGACAATCGCACCGAAACCGCAAACCTCGAAGCAGCACGCGCGCGCCTGGCATCGGATAGCAGCCAGTACCAGCGCCTGTTGAAACTCAAGAATCAAAAATTTGTCACCAGCAACGAAGTCGATACCCAGGCAGCGCTGGTGGACATCTCCGAGGCCGAGGTGCGCGTCGCGCAGGTGGCGCTCGACAAACGGCGCATCTTTTCCCCATTCGCGGGGAAACTCGGCATTCGCCAGATTGACCTGGGCGACTACATCTGCGCCCGGCAACAACATTGTCACCCTGCTATCGCTCGATCGACTGTACCTGGATTTCACGCTACCCGAAGCGAACTTCAATGACCTGGTGGATGAACAAACCGTCGAGTTCAAGGTGCGCTCCTATCCTGACAGGCTATTCCAGTGCCAGGGTCGAAGCCTGGAACCCACAACTGGACGTCAGTACGCGCAACGTCGCCATACGTGCAGTGGTCGATAACAAAAAGGGCTTGCTGGCGCCCGGTATGTTTGCCGACATCAGCCTGTTTTCAGCAACGCAAGGCAACGGTAATGACGGTCCCGGAAACGTCCATTTTCTACAACATTTACGGCGAAGCGGCGTACGTGCTGGAAAACTCAGCGGAGAGCGACGAGAATTCCGCTCCCGACTATCGCCTGGCCGCGCGCCAGGTCGAAGTACTGTATCGTCACGATGGCGTAGCGGGTGTCAAACGCGGTCTTAAAGCCGGCGACATTGTCGTCACTTCCGGCCAGCTCAAACTCTACCCGAGCCTGCGGGTCAGCATCGTCGACGACGTTGCCGAGTACCAGTCAACGGTTCAATAGTTGTCATGTTGACCGATTACTTCATCAAGCGTCCGGTGCTGTCGCTGGTCATCAGTACCCTGATCGTATTGCTGGGTGTTCAGGCTTTTTTTGACACCCAGGTGCGCCAGTATCCCGAGCTTGAAACCTCGGTTATCTCAATCACCACGGCCTATCCCGGTGCCAGCGCCGAACTGATTCAGGGTTTTATCACGCAGCCGGTCCAGCAGGTCGTTTCAAGCACCAAGGGCATCGATTTCGTGCGCTCCAGCAGCAGCAACAGCGTGTCGGTGGTCGAGGTGCACATGAAGCTCGGCGTCAATGCCGATGTCGCGCTGACCGAGGTGAGCACCAAGGTGTCATCGATTCGCGGTGAACTGCCTGCCGAATCCGAAGATCCGGTGATCGCCAAGCAGGCTGCCGAAGGCTTTGCGCTCGCCTATTACAGTTTTTACAGCGATACGCTATCCGACGTGGAAGTCACCGACTACCTGCTGCGCACCATTCAGCCGGCACTGTCGACCGTCAACGGCGTCGCCCAGGCCGAAATCCTCGGCGGCAAGACCTACTCGATGCGGGTGTGGATGGATCCGGTGCGCATGGCCGCGCTCAAGGTATCCGCCGCGAATATCGTCAATGCCATAAACGCCGACAATTACCAGTCCGCCGCCGGCCAGGCGCGCGGTCGCCTGGTGCAAACCGATGTCAATGCGGTTACCGATTCGGGTGATCCGGCAGTCTTCGAACGCTTCGTCATTCGCGAGGAAGGCGAAAACGTGGTGCGCCTCGGCGATGTCGCCGATATCGAACTCGGTGCCGAAAACTACGACTCGCTGATCATGTTCGACAACGTACCGTCGATCTACATCGGCATTAACGGCACCACCGATGGCAATCCGCTGACCACCATCAAGCTGGTTAGCGAAGAGCTGGAAAAGATGAAAAGCTCGTTTCCACCGGGCCTGAATGCGGCCATTGCCTTCGATTCGACCGAATTTATCGAAGCCTCGATCAACGAAGTGATCATCACCCTGGCGCAGGCGGCAATCATCGTCATCGTGGTCATCTTTCTGTTTCTTGGCTCCTTCCGTTCGACACTGATCCCGCTGGTGACCATTCCACTGTCCATTATCGGCGTTTTGTTTTACATGCAATTAATGGGTTACTCGATCAACCTGCTGACCTTGCTGGCCATGGTGATGGCGATTGGGCTACTGGTCGATGACGCCATACTGGTGGTGGAAAACATTTATCGCCACATCGGTGAGGGCTTGCGTCCGATGCAGGCAGCGCTGCAGGGTGCTCGCGAAATCGCCAAGCCGGTCATCGCCACGACCATCGTGTTATGTGTGGTGTATGCCCCGATCGGCCTGCTCGGCGGCCTCACCGGTGTGTTGTTCCAGGAATTTGCATTTACCCTGGTCGGCACCATCATTATTTCCACCATCGTCGCACTGACCCTGTCACCGATGATGTGCTCGAGAGTATTGCGTCCAACCGTGGATAACAATGCCTATGCCCGTTTTATCAACCGGCACTTTGAGCGTCTGCACCGGGGTTACGAAAACATGCTGGCCGGTTCGCTGAAAACCCGCTCGGTAACCGTGGTATTCGTGATCTGCGTGGTCAGCCATGCTGGCGGCTATGATTCAGTTCGTGCAGAACGAGTTGGCGCCGGAAGAAGACCAGGGTGTCATCTTCACCTTCTCGCAGTCTCCCGACCACACCAATATCGATTACCTGAACAAGTACACGGCGCCCTATATCGATATATTTCGCGCCTACGAAAACGAGTATCAATCGTCCTTCATGGCCAATGGATTTGGTGGCCCGACGGTGTCATTTGCCGGCATGCTGCTGACACCCTGGGATCAACGCGAACTGAGCGCGATGGAGATGATTCCGCAAATACAGGGCAAACTCAATCAGCAACCCGGCTTGCAGAGTTTTGCTTTCAATCCACCGTCTCTACCCGGCGCCAGCGGTAACACGCCGGTCGAATTCATCCTTAAAACCCAGCAAAGCTATGACCAACTCTACGGCGTGGTGCAACAGGTGCTGGAAAAGGCGCGCGAATCCGGAAAATTCTACTTCATCAAGAGTGATTTCAATTTCAGCAAGCCCGAGATTCGCATCAGCATCGACCGCACCCGCGCAGAATCCATGGGCGTATCGATGCGCGAAATCGGGCAGACGCTGGGGATCATTCTCGCCGAAGGCTATGTGAGCCGCTTCAACCTTGCCGGGCGCAGTTACAAGATTATCCCGCAGGCGCGTCTCGAGGGCCGTGAAAACGCCGACGACATTAGCCAGTACTACGTTTACTCGAATAGCGGTGAACAGATAAACCTGTCGACATTGGTCAATATCGACTACAAGGTCGTGCCGCGTGAACTGGTACAGTTTCAGCAGCAAAATGCCGCCAAGATCGATGCGGTTCCGGGAGTTCCGCTGGGCGAAGCCCTGCAGCTGCTGCGCGAGATTACCGCACAGGTAGCACCTGCTGGCTATACCTTTGACTACCAGGGGCAGTCACGGCAGCTGATCCAGGAAGGTTCGGCACTGGCGCTGACCTTTGGTTTCGCGATCATCGTGGTATTCCTCGTGCTCGCGGCGCAGTACGAAAGCCTGCGCGATCCGCTGATCATCCTGACCACGGTGCCGCTGGCCATGTTCGGGGCACTGGTGCCGATGTTCCTGTGGATTGTATCGATGAACATATACAGCCAGGTCGGGCTGATTACGCTGATCGGACTGGTCAGCAAGCACGGCATACTCATCGTCGAATTCGCCAATGAGATACAGAAAAACGAGAACCTTTCACCCAGTGAGGCGGTGATCAAGGCTGCATCGATACGCTTGCGCCCAATATTGATGACCTCGTTTTCAACCATTATCGGCATCATGCCGCTGGTGATTGCCTCGGGGGCCGGTGCGGCAAGCCGACAGGCCATCGGAATCACCATCGTTTCCGGCTTCGCCGTCGGCACCTTGTTCACACTGTTTGTACTGCCGGTAATCTATACCTTCTTCGCCGAGGATCACCGCACTTCGGTAACCGTGGCCGACGACCCCCTGCCCGCAACGCAGCTGGTTTAAGCTGGCGTGCTGTTTGCAGGCGTTTCGCGCAGGTACGCGGACTCATCCAGTATCCACTGGCGAAATGCGCTCACCTTGCCGAGCGTGGCCTTGTAAGGAGACGTGACCAGGTGATAATTCATTTTCACCGGTAAGCGCGTGCTGAAGGGTTGTACCAGGCGTCCCGCGGCCACTTCGGGCTCCGCCAGTACATTGCCCAGCAAGGCGACACCCTGCCCGTCGATGGCGGCCTGGAACAACTGGTCAGTCTGGTTGAAGTAAATTCCATGACTGGAATCGACATCGTCGGCGCAAACCACTTTCAACCACATCGCCCAGTCGGGCCAACCGGGATCCAGTTCTTCGTAGCTGCTGTGCAACAGCGTGACGTTTTTCAGGTCCGCGACGGACTTCAACTTGCCATCCTGTAACAGCTCCGGGCTGCACACAGGGATCAGCTCGAAGGAAAACAGGAAAAGGGTTTCCAGCTCAGGATAGTGACCATTGCCAAAGCGGATACCGACATCGATGTCTTCGCGCGCAAAATCGACAAGCCGGTCCGAGGTATCGATGCGCACGTCGATGTGCGGATGCAACTGCTTGAAGCGGGACAGTCTTGGAATCAGCCACTTGGAAACAAAAGACGGCGCAGAGGTGATCGTCAACGGTCCTCCGCCGGCGCGCTGTTGCACCACGCTGACACCTTCGTAAAACTGTCCGAAACCCTGGCTGATCGAGGGCAATAAAAGCTGCCCCGCCTCGGTCAGCACGATCATTCGATTCAGGCGTTTGAACAATTTGGTTTGCAGATGTTCCTCGAGCACGCGTATCTGCTGGCTGATGGCACCCGGCGTCACACTCAATTCCTGTGCCGCAAGAGTAAAGCTCAAGTGCCGACCGGCACTTTCAAAAGCTTGCAGGGATTTCAATGGAGGCAGTCTTTTCATGATAGATTTTCTAAAGTGAAATCGAATTTATATCGTTTGTAGGTGTTGATTATAATACCTATATTACCTCCGTACCGAATGATTCTTTCACCAATTTATGAGGATTACTAACATGAACTTATTTCAATTCGCAGTCGCATCGGTGGTCGATGCCAACACTGGACACGGGTTGCCACACGGCGGCGGGCACATCGACTACGCAGCAGCCGAGCGCAACGGCCGCAGCATACGGGCAAAATCGGTGATTGCCGTGCTGAAGCGCATCCGGCCGGGAGTGTCCGGCATATTTGCCGGTTTGCGTGAATATCACACAAGGCAACAGGGTATCAAGCAGCTTACCCAGCTGGATAACCACAGCCTCGAGGATATCGGCTTCACCCGCGGAGACATCATTGCCCTGCAAACCGGCCAGATCGATTTGCAGCAACTGGAAGCGCGGCGAACCAGCAACCTGGATGCAAATCGCGTGCAACCGCGTACCAGGCATCACGCAGGCCGCGTCGCCGAATTACGCAGTGCAAGCAACGAGGCGGTGTTCGCCAGCGCAAAATGTGCATGAAATCAACAGCGGCGGATCGGAGCCAGTCGCTGGCTCCGATCCTTCAACGCGATAGCACTTCCTTGGCCCAGTTGTCTACCAGGTAACGCGCGATTGAATCGCGCCGCGGCAGGCTGTAATTGTCTCCGCCATCCCCCCACTCGCCAAAGCTTTGCAATTGCCGCGCCTCAAACCAGTGCGCTTCGTCAATTTCATCGCCATCGACCTCGATATCGAAGCTGGTCGCACGGGCGCGAAACCCCAGCATGATCGACGATGGAAATGGCCAGGGTTGCGACGCCTGATACTCGATATCCGTGACCCGAATGCCACACTCCTCGAATACCTCGCGCGCCACCGTTTCTTCCAGGCTCTCGAGTGGATCGACAAAACCGGCCAGCGTAGACATCATTCGGCTCGGAAATCGCGAGTTGCGCGCCAACAGGCAACGCGGTCGATCGGCATCGCGCGCATCCTCGACCAGCATAATCACCGCCGGATCGGTACGCGGGAAGTGCAGACGCCCGCACGCGTTGTCACTGCAGCGACGCATGTGGCCGCCGTTTTCACCGAGCGTCGGGCTACCACAGAGTCCGCAGTAGCGGTGGTGACGATTCCAGAAAACCAGCCCGCGAGCATAGGCAAGATTCGCCGCCTGCTGTGCATCCAGCCGCCAGGCGAACTCGCGCATGTCGACAAATTCGTTGTCATCGAGAAAGGGCGTAATCTGGTGTTCGTGATGCGTGGAAACGTCTAGCGCAAACAACGGGCCCTGTTGATCCAGGCCCAGAAAAACGAGCTCTTCGACAGTATCGACCAGGTGGTCGATGTCGGCGCGCGGCACGTGAACAGTTTGCGGGACGGCGCCCTGGCCATCGCGACGCATCAGATTTTTATCATCGCGCAAAATAAAGACGCGACATTGTCGTCGCGTCCACTGCTGTTCAAGCCATCCCGAGTTTTTGCGTGATTCGCAGGCTCGGTCGATGTTCAATTCACGGTAATAAATCACCGTTCAACCCTATCACGAAAGCGATGTCGGCACGGGTTTTATCAGGCCCGGGGTTCATCAAGCCGAAGTTCATCAAGCCGACATTCGTCAAGAATTGCTACCCGTCTGGTGGAATGAATCGATGGCTTCCTTCAACTGCGAGTATTCCTTGCAGTCGGTGCGGCAGATATCGTCGAGTTTCTGTAACTGTTCCACCGCCTTATCGATCCGGTTGGTTTCCAGGTACAGCTCACCCAGGTATTCGTTCGCGCCGCGGTGATTGGGGTCGGCTTTCAATGCCCACTCGTAAAAAGTCTGCGCATCTTCGTAATTTTGGGTTTTGCGATAACTGAAACCGAGCAAGGACATGATGTCCGCATTATCCGGGTCGGCGTCGAGCTTATCGTGCAGCAGGTTAATCGCCGAATCATACTTGCCCTGTTCGATCATTTTCAAAATGGGCTTGAGATCGACATCGGATGAATAGTTACCACCTGCGGCTAGAGCTGCGGCGCAAAAGGTCAGCGTGACAAGCGCGAGAAGCGTTGCGGTGAAACTGGCAGTGGCTGGTGAATTCATCGGCTATCTCAAACGTTCAATACACAGATTATATTCCGCAATCACGGTCAACTCCATGGCAGCGGCGCTCTAAGTATCTGATATGTGAACTTTTTACTGGTTTTTGGCACGATAGGCTTCAATCGCCTCTTCGAGTTCGTCAAATTCCTCGCAGCCAAAGAAACAGGCGTCGTCGAGCACTTTCAGGCGTTCCAGTGCCTTGTCCAGCTGTCCCATTTGCAGATATAACTCGCCGAGGTATTCGTTGGCGCCGCGATGTTCGGGATCGATTTTCAACGCTTTCTGGTAGTTGGCAAGAGCTTCGTCAAAACGTTTCAGCTGGCGTTGACTGTAGGCGGTCAGGTTGAGCAGGTCGGCGTTGTCCGGTGCCTCTTTCATTGCTTCCTGCAGTTTGTCGATTGCGGCCTGATATTTCTGCTCATCGATCAATTGCTGGAACGGCGCGAGGCGAGAACTGCGGTCACCGCCACCGCTATCGGCCACGACCTGGTTAAAGCCCGCCGCAGCGATCACAAGAATCATTAAAGCACGTACATTACGCATCGGGTTACTCCACTTAACATTAAACTCACTGAGTCATAAGATTACTTCGGCCGCTCTAAGTTCCTGCAGTTCGTCCTTCCCCAGGCCGAGCAAGCCTTCGAATACTTCGGCATTGGCGTCGCCGAGGTCACCACCCGGCCAGCGAGTCGCTCCCGGGGTGCGCGAAAAGCGTGGCGCCAACGCGGGTATTTTAAGCGGCTGACCATCGATTTCCACCGTTTCAAACAACCCACGCGCATTAAAATGCGGATCGCCGAGCATGTCTTCGACGTTATAAATGGGGCCAGCCGGTACCCGTGCCTGGTCGAGTATTTCCAGCAGCTGCGTCGAGTCATTCGCGCCACACCAGGCGGCGAGCACCGCATCGATTTCGGCCTCGTGCTGAACCCGGCCCTGGTTGGAGGCGAGGCGCGGGTCATTTGCCATTTGCGCACAGTCAGCGGCCACCATCAGGCGTTGAAAGATCGAATCACCGTTGCCACCGATGACGATGTACTTGCCATCCCGGCAGCGGTAAGTGTTGGTGGGCACTATTCCGGTGACGGTGCTGCCCGAGGAGCAGCTACCAACCGAACCAGTAGATGACATAAC
>CAWIHJ010000022.1:0-40560 GCA_963835795.1 uncultured Gammaproteobacteria bacterium | reverse complement strand
AACTTCAAGCATCCACATCGTGGCCACCTGAATCTGCACCCTGCTTTCCATTTATGTCTGCTTTGCCTTCGTCATAGTAGTCTTCCGAACGCATCAGAAAAGTACGCATCCATGTAGCGACTAGCACCAGGATAACGCAGCCGACAAAACCGTAAACAGGGTAAAAACCCCAAAGATTTTCCCAGCTATGCAGGACGTGACGATGGATCACAAAGTCCAGCGCAAAAAGCAGCACGCAACACCCATAGAGGCCATATAAAACACGTTTTATATTATTGGGATTATCAAACAGATGTTGTTTTTCATTTTCCATAAGTTAATCCCTATGTAGCGAAAATGGCCTTGGCCAGTTCATATAAGGGTTGCGGATATACAAAAAGAACCAGGCAGCCCAGCGTAGTAATACTCAAGGCAATTAATGATGGGAGCGGAGCTTCTTTTATCCCGGCTCGAGAAAAGCTGGTCTGGTCCCCGGAGAAAAATGCATGAAAAGGGATGGGTAAAAGATAAGCGATGTTGAGCAAAGAGCTAATCATTAACGCCGTCATCAGAACCCACTGCTCCGCCTCAAGCGTGCCCATTAATAAGAACCATTTGCTCCAGGTACCGCCCGTGGGTGGAACTCCAATGATGCTGAGGCTGGCAATAAAAAATGCAGCCATGGTGATCGGCATTTGCTTGCCGAGGCCACGCATTTCACTGATGTTTGATTTATGCGCGGCAACCAGAATGGCGCCGGCGCAGAAAAACAGGGTAATTTTTCCGAAAGCATGCATGGCGATATGCATCGAGCTACCTATAGCTCCCGCCGAGGTAGCCAGCAGTGCTCCAATGGTGACGTAGCCCAATTGACTCACCGTCGAGTAGGCCAGTCTGGCTTTTAAATTATCCTGCCACATGGCTACCAGTGAAGCCAGCAACACGGATGCGCCCGCCAGATAGAGCAAGAACTGGGTGGTTGGCAGCACCGACAACAAATCAATGCCAAAGATAAACACACACACTTTTAACACGGTGAATACGCCGGCTTTGACCACGGCTACCGCATGCAACAGAGCACTAACAGGAGTCGGTGCGACCATCGCCGCAGGTAGCCAGCGATGAAAAGGCATAATTGCGGCCTTGCCAATGCCAAAAATAAACAGGACCAGTATCGCTCCTGCCACCGTGGTATCGACCTGAGAGTCAAATACGCCGCCAGGTTTAAAATCCAGGGTGCCGGCCACAACCCAGGTGCTGATAATGGCCAGTAGAAAAAAGGCAATCGAGGTGCTCAGTAATATGCCAAGGTATATTCGTCCACCTTTTTTGGCTTCCGGAGTCCCGGCATGGGTGACCAGTGGATAGGTGGACAGGGTCAGCACTTCGTAAAAAACAAATAGCGTGAACAGGTTTGCCGCGAAAGCAATACCCATCACACTGCCGATTGCAATGGCGAAGCAGGCATAGAAGCGGGTTTGATTCTGTTCGTGATGACTACGCATATAGCCGATGGAGTAGACCGTTGTAATGATCCAGAGAAAGCTGGCGACCAAAGCGAAAAGCATTCCCAGCGGTTCGATGGCAAAACTCAACTGCAATCCTGGCAGCAGTTGCCACCATTGCACGGTGATGACTTCGCCCTGCTCGAGTCCCTGATAGAGCCTGATTACAAAATAGAACACTACCAGACTGGTACCAATCGTCACGGCCTCGCGTAGATTCGGCCTGCGTCCCGCAGCTATGATCCCCACTGTTGCCAAAAGCGGCAACAGGATGCTGAGCTGTAGCATAGATTCGAGAGAGAGACTCATGGACTCACTCCAAACAGGCTCTGCGCTGCAGCCTGAGCCACCTGAACGCTAAGACGGGTATCCAGGCCGAAATAGATATTTGCCGATATCAGTAGCCACACCGGAATCAGGAATCCCAGCGGTGCTTCTGCGACGTTTTCTCTGCCTGCCGGGGGCTCATTAAAATAGGCGGTTTCGACGATACGCCAGACGTAGACGATAGCCAATAATGAACCGAGAAGTATGAGCACCGCGACTGGCCACCAACCATTTTCAAGGGCTGCCAGTACCAGATACCATTTGCTCACAAAGCCCACGGTTAGTGGTACCCCAATCAAGCTTAAACCGCCTACCACTATAGCTGCCATGGTAAAGGGCATCTGCCGGCCTAAGCCCTGGAACTGACTCAACTGAACACTGCCGATGCGGTACATCACAGCGCCCAGGGCTAAAAACAGGGCACCTTTCATCAAGGCATGATTAAACAGGTGCAGCAGGGTAGCCATCAGACCCGCGGTTGTACCGATACTGAAACCAACGATCATGTAGCCAATCTGGGCGACGCTAGAGTAGGCAAATAAATGTTTTACATTTTTTTGAAAAATGGCCGTTGTCGAGGCTGCAAATATTCCCAATAACCCAAGTATTACGAAGATGGTTTGTAACGGCACCGTGGTGAAGGAAAACGAAATCCCAAAAATCGAGAAGGTAAAGCGAATTAGCAGATAAACGGCGACCTTGGTAGAAGTAGCCGCCAGGAATGCCGTTACTACCGAAGGTGCATAGGCATAGGCATTAGGTAACCATCGGTGCAGGGGGAATAAGGCAATCTTCAGGCAGACGCCGACGATAATAAAGGCGAAAGCAGTAAATACCGTGCGCGTTTGTGCGACTTCTGGCAGGCGCCTGGATAGATCATCCATATTCAGCGTACCGGTCATTTGATATATCAGACCGATACCAATCAGAATGAATGTGGCACCAATGGTGCCCATGATCAAATACTGATAAGAGGCCCAGAGGGCGCGTCGGTCCTTGCCCAACGCGATCAAAGAGTAGGCCGCAAGCGAGGATATTTCCAGGAAAACAAAAACGTTGAAGGCGTCACCCGTCGACACAATGCCTAACATCCCGGCTAGAGACAGAAGATACAGAACGTAAAATAAGACGTGACGATCTTTCGGGATTTCTATTTGTATGCTGGTATGTGCAGACAGTAGTACCACGGTACTGATACTCGTAATAATGAGTAAGAGGTAGGCGTTGAGTTTATCGATGCGATACTCAATTCCCCAGGGTGCGCTCCAGCCACCCATCTCGTAGACGATGGTACCGGAGGCCATCACTTGTTGAAGCAGCGTAATACTGATCAACAAGGTCAGGGCACTGACGATTATCGCGAACCACCATGCCAGCAGCGGTCGCCTCAGAAGCAGGCAAAGCGGCGCGGAAAGCAGCGGTAAAATAACCGCCAGGGCAGGCAGTTGTGTTAACACTCCTGATTATCCTTATTCTGAATATCTCTCTTCTTCGATGCTTCCATAGGCTTCCTTGATACGGACAGCCAAAGCAAGCCCCAGGGCGGTGGTTGCAATGCCAACCACGATTGCGGTGAGAATCAAGACATGCGGTAAGGGGTTGGAGTATTGACTTGCCCCCTCAACCAAAATGGGAGCAGTGCCACCCTCGATCTTGGCCATGCTGATATAAAATATAAAAACCGAAGTTTGGAAAATAGTCAGTCCGACAATTTTTTTCACCAGATTGCCATGGGCGATAACGATGTATAAACCGATCATCATCAACACAACCACAACCCAGTAATTAAAAAGTCCAAGTATCATTGATTACCCTTATTATCAATATTCTCAGCGGATTCCCCGCGACCGTCAAAATCGAAAAATATGATCACCATGACCGCCGCAACGGTAAGTGCCCACACCTAGCTCGATTAAAAGAATACCCAGATGCTGGCCAGCGACAGGGTCGCCAGCTAAAACGCTGTAATCAAGAAAGTTACCTCCTCTCAGCAGGGAAACCACACCTACTCCGCCGTATAGCAAAACACCGATCGCGGCGAGCAGTTTAACAAATCTCTGCTTTATGACACGTCGTGCAGTGCTTAAACCGAATACCATCGTATAGAGTATTATCGCGGCGGCGAAGATCACCCCTGCCTGGAAACCACCACCGGGTCCAAAATCGCCGTGGAATTGCACGTAGAGCGCAAACAGAAGAATAAAAGGAATCAGCATCTTGGTCACAATACGCAGAATTAAATGCTGTTCATGCATTGCATCAAAGGTGGATTCTGACATGACTCGATCGGCCCCGGAGCGAATTCCCACCGTCAAAAGAGCCAATACCCCCATGCCGGCAGTAAAGATAACGACCACTTCGCCAAAGGTATCGAAGCCTCTATAGCTTGCCAGTACGGAGGTTACGATATTGGGTAAACCAGTTTCCTGCATTGAGTCGTTAATATAGCGTGGGGCAACATGCAGATGGATAGGCGCATCCGCGGAGCCAAAATATGGCATATCCAGGGTGCCGTAGATCAATAGCCCACCTGTAATAAAAACCACGACCAAAGCCCACATGGGCTTGTGGCGCGCGCCATCCTCCGAGCGCCCGGTCATGGTAACCGCTGTCAACATGAGTAAAGTGGAGATACCCGCGCCCACGGACGCTTCCGTAAATGCCACGTCAACAGCATCCATGGCAACAAAAAAACTTGCCGACAGCAGTCCATAAATACCCGACAGCATGACCACCGCAAACAGATCCCGCATCCGCGCAATGGCAATGGCGGTGCATACGAGGAGACCCAACAAGACGATATCAATTAGGGAGCCGATGACTCTGTCCCTCCCTTGTTTTCACTACTATCCGACACCGGCACGAGATCGTTACGAAATGCCGCTTTGGCCAATGCATGGCTTGCAACAGGGCTAATAAACAGGGTCATTACCAGGATCATCAATAACTTTAACAGCACGAGACCCTCGGGATTTTGCAGCATCAATCCGATTAGAATCATTCCCGCACCCAGGGTATCGGTCACGCCTACCGCATGCATGCGGGTATAAAAGTCGGGGAAGCGTAGAATTCCAACGCCACCTGAAAGACAGAGAAAACTCCCTGTTAGAAGACATAAGGCACTGAAGATATCGACGATAAATTCCATCATGAATTCTTTTCCGCTGACCCGGTGTCGTCAGGGTTTTGCTTTAAAGCGAGGGAATCAGAAAAGTGCAACACGCCAATTACGCTAATAAAGTTGATCAGGGCGTAAACGATGGCAATATCCAGGAAATCCGGTCGCCCCATGACGAAGCCGAGAAGCGAAATGAGGAGCACCGTCTTGGTACCAAACATATTGACGGCAAGAATCCGGTCGTAGAGGGTAGGCCCTACGAACCCTCGAATGATCGCCAGGATCATGACGACAAAAATTGCTATGGTTGCCGCGATCAGCATCAGTCTTCCAACCGGCTTATCCGGCGATCCATTTCACCGGCTTGCAAAGCTTCAATGTTTTCCCGCAATAATGCATGTACCGTAATTTGATCACCCACCAGGTCTACCGCGACGGTGCCCGGCGTAAGGGTAATGGAGTTTGCGTAGATAACTTTCCCCATATCTGTCTTTTGACTGGCTTTGATCGTGGTGAGAACGGGAGAAATGGTCTCGTTGCCAAGCCAGATATGCTTCACGACGGAAATATTGGAGAGAATTATTTCTTTGGTGAGCCATAGGTGGAATCCGGGAAGCCGCAGCGTGAGGTGCAGAGGCTGGGATTCGTGGTCTACTACATCCATTCTATGGGCTAGATATAGAACCAGGGCGATGGAGATTAACCCGAGCGCAAGTATCAGCAGCGTGTAATGACCGGAGTTGAGTAGCCAAAAGGCAGCAAGAACCACAAATAGACTGATCGTGTGACGCACTAAAGTTTGCTTACCAGGATCTGGAAGTTTATCTTCTGGCATTCTTAAGACCCAATAAATACAGCGGAATGATGCCCAGGACATCCAGGCTGGACATGACCCGCGCTATGCTGATTGGGGTGCAGTGTCAGGGCCACGGTGCTGACGGCATAGGCACTGGACGGGCAAAACGTCCACGGGAATAAATCAATCGAGGCCCTGAACATATTGTTATTGTGATTGAAGTCGACTCTCAAGCTACCCCCGTATTCACTAAGAAATATAGTGAAGATACTAATTAATAACGCTATTTCGAGCAGGATTAATCGAACCAGCTGGCAATGAAAACTACCGCGCTTATTATCAGCATTAACACCGAAATTACAAGCAGGGCTTCGGCCATGGTAATGTCAAATATCATTATCGGTGTGTAGCCGCAGGCGGTTTGCACTTCAAACACCGAAGGCCACCATTTGTCGATTGCAAACCAGGATGGGGTACCCAGTTCCATGACGCAATCGCCGAAGGTCCAGCCGCGCTCCACCGCGAGTACCTGCCAGCTGCGTTCCGCCATCCACAGCATCACCAGGCTGTTGACTCCGTGTAGCAGGCGCAGTGTCGGTAGCGAATCTGTACAGAACAGCGCGAGGACGGCGAGCAACATGAAGGCAAACACCAGGATACGGATATGGATGCACAACACGCAGGGTGGATAGTCGAGGGCGTATTGATAAAACAGCGCGATCGCTTCGAGCGCGATTCCAAGGATTAGCAGCATCAGCCAGTAGCGGCGCTGGTGGCTCAGATTGACAAGCAGTGTGTGCATCGAATATTGCTCCGCTTAGTCGACTACGGGGAGTTCGGCAGCGGCGCGCTTGCTGAGCAATACGGCGCCGTCCTCGGTAATGACGATATTTTCTTCGTGCACCATCATTTTGCCCGCAGTGAATTCCATGCCGGGTTCCAGCGTTATCACCATGCCGGGCTCCAGCGGCGTTCGATCGCTGGCGGTCAGTGAGGGCCATTCGGTGAGCTGCGCACCGAGCCCGTGGCCCATGCGCCCGACATCATTGCCCTGGGCGCCCCCGGCTTCGAGGACCGACCACATCGCAGCCCAGACATCGGTGGTGGTGGCGCCTGGTCTGGCGGCGGCGAAGCCGGCTTCGGTGCTTTGATAAACGGTGTCGTAGGCCTGGCGTGCACTGTCCGATGCCTCGCCGAAGGCATAGTTGCGGTCAAAATCACAGAAGTAGCCGTCGTAGACGGTGCCGGTGTCGATGATCAATACATCGCCGCGTTCAAGCAGGCGGTCGCTCGGACCCATGATGATATCGCCGTAGCCGTCGGGCCCGGAGGCGGAAACGATGTAGGGCGTGTGATCGGCGCCCCGCTCGAGCAGGTCGATACGCATGCGACGCAGGATGTCGCGTTCGCTCTGGCCGATGTGGACGAGGCCGGGCAGGGCGTTGAAACTGTCGGAGGCGAGTTCGCAGACGTAACGAATCTTGGCGATTTCCGCGGGTGATTTGACGCTGGCAAGGTGCAGCAGCGGCGTTGCGCAATCGACAATTTCCATGCCGGATAATTCGTCCTGCAGGCGTTTAAAGTCGAGCACGGGCATGCGCAAAACGCTTTCCACGCCGAGGGTGGCGCCGAGGCGGCCAAAACGCCTCGGAAGTTCCCGGATGGCGGCGAGCAACAGTGAGATGCCGTCGTCCTCGGGTTGGGGTGATGACCAGCTGCGGATATCGTCGATCCAGGTTTGCTTCATTCCGGCAACGCCGATCGACGGGATCACCGCGACCGGTTTTCCGCTGAGCGGTAGCAACAGAAACCAGGGACGCGTCGGGCTGTGCCAGAACTGGGTCAAAAAGCCGCTGAAATAACGCACCTGCGGCTCGGTGGTCAACAGGATCGCATCGATTTCGAGATCGTGCATCATGCGCTGGGCGCGTGCGCAGCGCGCTTCCAGCTCGGCCTCGGTGAAGCCGCGTTGTGGAGCAGTGGTCATGGTCAACTCGTTATCAATTGTTGATAAAGTTCAGGATCGGTAGCACCTTCGGTGCCGATGACGAAAATACGACTCGAGTCATCGAGGCCAAGCTGCTTCGACAAGGCGGCATCGGCACGCGCGACAATCGCTGCGGCCAGGCCGGCTACCGCCGATTCACCGGCTTCAACGGGCGGCTGGCCTGCTGCCAGCAGTTTCATGCAGGGAGCGACGGCGTCTTCGCTGACGGTCATGAAATCGTCGACGCCAGGCTTGAGTATGTCCCAGGCCAGCAGCGATACTTCACCGCAGGCAAGACCGGCCATCAGCGTATCGAGGTCACCTTCCACGGTTGCGCGTTCGCCGCTGCGGGCTGACTCCTGCAGGCAATTCGCCTGCTCCGGTTCAACCACGATGAAGCGGGGCCGGTCGGCACCCCACAGCTCCCAGAAATAGGCGCACACGGCCGCGGCCAGCCCGCCGACGCCCGCCTGGATAAAGACGTGCGTGGGGATGTCACCCTGCATTTGTTCGACGGCCTCGAAAAGCATCACGGTGTAGCCGAGGGCGACGTCCTTGGGGATATCGACATAACCCGGGTAGCTGGTATCGGAAACAATAATGCGCCCGTGGGCAACGGCTTCGCTGTCGGCGAGGCGCACCGATTCGTCATAGTTGCCGGTAATGCGGATCACTTCGGCGCCAAAGGCTTCCATGGCCTGCTGGCGTCCCGCCGAGACGTCACGGTGGATATAAATGATACAGCCGCAACCAAACATCTGGCAGCCCCAGGCCACCGAGCGGCCGTGATTGCCATCGGTGGCGCAACTGATGACGATGTCTTGCACGATGGACTGGTAGCGACCCTGCAGCAGGTCGTCGATGCTCGCGTTGTCACCCGTGCGCTGCTGTATCTGCGCCAGCAACTGGCGCGCCACTGCGTAGGCGCCACCCAGCGCCTTGAAACTCTTCAGCCCGAAGCGTTGCGACTCGTCCTTGTAGTAGATTGTCGAGACGCCAATCTGCGCGGCCAGTTGATCGAGGCGCTGCAACGGGCTTTGCTGATATCCTGGCCAACGGCTAATGTCGGCAAACGCGCCGGAGGCTTTATCCAGGCTGGCGATTTCCTTGAGCTCTGGTGGATAGAGTGCCCGTGGCGTAGCGGCGCTATTGGCCAGGTGGCTAAGAGTGGCGTGCAGCGTTGACATAACGGTATCTGTAGTTAACGAGGCGACAAGTCTACCGAATTGTTACCAGGAATAAAGGCACATCTGGTATTCACATAAGCGTGTTGCCCTTATTCGGCTGCCGCTGTGGCCGAAGGTTCCCACGGCGCGCGAGCAGGCTTGCCCAGGGATTCGCAGTATCCGGATTCAGTTACTCGCGCGGTCAGCGCCGTAGCGCGCGACTTGTTCGGCGTCGCTGAAGCATGGCTTGCTCATGACTCGACGCAATATCGGTTCGAAAAACTCGAGCGGCTCCGAAGCGTAGTCGGGGTCGAAGCAGTTCTGGTCATAGTTGTGGCAGAAATCGATGGCGTCCTGGTACCAGGCGTGATCCTTGTAGATGTCCCGGCAGTTGCGATCGCCGCCGCAATGATGCGCGTAGTAATACATCTGGAACACGCCATGATGTTTGACGATCCAGTAAATGCGTTCCGACACGAAGGGCCGCAAAACCGCGGCCGCCATTTCACTGTGCGAATAAATTGCCAGGTCATCGCCGATATCGTGCAGTAACACCGCGATGATCATTTCCTCCGATTCACCGGCGCGAGATGCGCGAGTCGCGCCTTGCAGGCAGTGTTCGAGGCGACTGACCCGATACCCGGACACGCTGTGTTCGAGCTTGCGCAAACTGTCGAGTATGCGATCGGGCAGGCCAGCCTTGTATTCGTCTTCCATGCGGTCGAGGAATTCGTATTCCTCGCGGGTGCCGTCTTGCATCTGGATGAAGTTGACTGTTTCCATGGTGATCTCCGCTATTGGCGCTAGGCGCGCAGCAATGTGTTGTCCGGGTCGTAAACCGCGTCCATCTCGAGGTGCGCGCTTCGACTGCCGATCGACGTGTCGACGGTGACTTCGAGTCCTGCGCGAATCAGCGCCGGTTTGAGGTAGGCAAAGGCCAGGCTCTTGCCGACGCGATGTCCGTAGGCACCACCGGTGGTCAGGCCGATCAGTTCGCCATTATGATACACGGCTTCGTTACCGTAGCATTCGCAGGGGACCGCGTCGTCGAATACCAGGTAAGCCAGTTCGATGGCATAGCCATCCTGCTGCCGCTGCTTCAGGTTTTCACAGCCGATAAAGTCACGACTGGTATCGATGAAACGCCCCATGCCGGCCTCGTAGCCACTGATCTCTTCGGTGAATTCGTTGCCGTAGGCGCGATACATTTTTTCCATGCGCATCGAGTTGAAGGCGTAGCCTCCGATGTTGCGGATGCCGTGAGCTTCGCCACGACGCCAGAGCGAGTCGTAGATCGACAGCAGTTGGTAAGACGGCATGTGTAATTCGTAGCCCAGTTCGCCGGCATAGGAGACGCGCAGCACGCGCACCATGGCGCTGTCGAGTTTGATCTCGCGGCCGCAAAGCCAGGGGAAGGCCTTGTTCGACAGGTCTTCCTCGGTCATCTGCTGCAGGATTTCGCGGGATTTTGGCCCGGTGATCAGCATCGATGAAACATCGTCGGTCACATTGGCTATGGTGACGTCGAAACCGTCGCTGTTGGCCTGCATCCAGTGCAAATCCTTGTTTTCCGAAGCGATCGCCGAAATCAGGTAATAGTGATTGTCGGCGAGGCGCGTGATCGAGAATTCGCACATGATGCCGCCCCCTGGCGCGTGGAACAGGCTGAGGCCGAGGCGCTCGTTGCGGGGCAGTTTGTTACAGGAAAGCCGATCGAGGAAGGCGGTGGCATCGGGTCCGCTGATCTCGTACTTGGCGGAACCGGAAATGTCGACGACGCCAACGGCTTGCTGGACAGCCTTGCATTCCTCGGCGACCACTGCATGCGCTTCGCTGTGTGACCAGCTGAGCGATTCGCGCCGCACAGAATCGGTCTGGAACCATAAAGCTTTCTCATAGCCCTGCACCGCGCCATGCACGGCCCCGTGCTCCAGTAGCCGGGCATAGAGCGGGCTGCTGCGCATCGGTCGGCCGTGCGGGCGATTGTCGTTGGGCGCGCCGACGGCATACATGGCCTCGTAGGATTCGATGGCCTTGATGGTGCAGTACTTGCTTTGTGCCCAGTCGCCGAAGCGGCGCGTATCCAGCGGCGCCATGTTGATCTCGGTCTGACCGTATTTCATCCACTGCGCCATGTACTTGCCGATTCCGCCCTGGGCGATACCGATACTCGCACCGCAGAGGTTCCAGAAGTTGCGCAGCCCGGCAACGGGGCCGGCGAGAATGTTGTCATCTGGGGTATGCGTGATCGGTCCGTTGACGACCGACTTGACCCCCACTTCCTCGAAATTGGGCGTTAATTCGAAACACCGCTCGAGGAAAGGCATCAACACTTCCAGGTTGGGTTCGAACAGTTCGCGATCGAAACTCCAGTCCATGCCGTCGAGTGCCCACGGACGCGCACCCCACATTTCATAAGGACCGACGAGAAATCCCTTGCCTTCCTGGCGGATGTAAGCCGAACTGTAGGAATCGCGGCACACCGGCAGTTCGAAATCGAGCGCCTCGATCGCCGCATGACTTTCGGTGACCAGGTACTGATGCTCGAGGTTGACCAGCGGCACGTTGATGCCGACCATCGCGCCAATCTCGCGCGCGAAACATCCGCCGGCATTGACCACGTGTTCGGCGATTATGCTGCCGTTTTCCGTCACCACTTCCCATTCGCCACCGCGCAGTTCCCTGATCTCGATGACGCGGTTGTTGCGATAGATTTCGGCGCCATTGGCACGCGCCAGTTTGGACAGCGGCATGACCACCGAGGTCGGATCGACGTGCCCGTCATTGGGCGTGCTGACGATGATGCGCGCCTTGTCGAAATTCATCAGCGGGTTGAGCTGCCTGGCTTCTTCCTTGCTGACAATATTGAATTCAAAGCCGATATTGCGGGCGCGACTTTCCAGGTTGCGGAACCATTGCTCCTCGACCTCGGTAAATCCCTGGCGGAGACTACCGCACTGGTGAAAAACCGATTTCTCGCCGGTTTCCTGCGGCAGTATTTCGTTGTACAGCTTGATCGTGTAGTTGTGGATCTGCGCCACGGTGTGATTGCCGATGAAATTCGAGCACAGACCGGCCGCATGCCAGGTCGAGCCGCTGGTGAGCTCGCCTTTTTCGATCAATACCACGTCGGTCCAGCCTTCCCTGGTCAAATGGTAGAGCAGGTTGACCCCGAGCGAACCGCCACCGATGATGGCGACCCTGGCGTGACTTTTCATATGCTGTTCCTGAGTCGCTTAAGCGGCTGTTGTATCGTTGGTTTTGCTGGTGTCTCGATCTCGACCGAAGGCCTCGCGCGGCAGGAAGATGTTGAACTGCTCGCGTATCTGTCGATCGATCTCGTCGCTGACGTGGCTGGGAAAATAATTGTCGAGGATTTCTTTTTTACGCGCCAACGCTTTATCCAGCAGCACCGGCTTGCCTTGTTCGGCCCATTCGTTCGGGCTCAGACGGTCGCCAAGATCGGGAAAAAGGTATTCGGTCTGCATCACTTCGAGGGTTTGACCGGCGCCGAGGTAGTGTCCCTTGTTACCCAGACAAACATCCTTCAATACCTCGAATCCCAGGGTTTCTTCATTGACCTCGATGCCACGGGTGATGCGCAGCGCGGCGCCGAGTACGTCGTTATCCATCAACAGGGACTCGGGGCAGGTGCCCAACAGGCTGGCGTACATACCGGCCGCTTCGTAAATGATATTGGCACCCGATGTGGCCGCGCAGGACAGGGTATAGGCACGTTCGGCGCCGGCCTGAAAATCCGGAAACTTGGCGTCGGTCATGCCGCAGGCGGTACCGGTCGGCAAATTGAAATGGTTGCCCATTTGCGCGCAGGCCGACGAAAGAATCGCCTGTTCTGGCGAACCACCGCTCATCGCACCTGTACGCAGGTCGGACACAAAGGGCCAGGTGCCCAGGATGGCCGGCGCCCCGGGCTTGATCGCGTTGACGAACACCAGGCCACCGAGGCATTCCGCCCAGGCCTGTGCCACTGCGCCGGCGAGGCAGGGTGGGGCGGTGGCACCGGATTGCCCTGCGGACAGCAGTAACACCGGCATGCCGCCTTCGACGGCAATCTTGATGCAGGCGAGCGCTTCTTCGGTAAATTTCATCGGCGGCACCACGTGACAACAGGAAATGCTCATGAACGGGCGTTCGCGCCACTTGTCTTCGCCACCGGCGACGAGATGCAGCATTTTCAGCGTGTCTTCGAGGTGATGTGCTTCGGTCCAGCTCGCACCGATGTGCTTGGTGGTTCCCATCACCGCGTTGTAGGCGGTGTTGATGTCCATGTCGTGGTTGTTGAGGATATCGCGCAGCACGCAGGTACGCTGGAACATGTGGATGTGTTCGCAGTTGTCGGCGATGCGCGCCATGTCGTACAAATCCTGCGCCTGGGTCTCACGGTATTCGTTCTTCACCGGGTCGGCGATCAACACCGCCGCACCCGCGGTGGAAAAGTGCACGCGCGAACCACTGAGATCCAGATCGTGTTTGGGGTCCTGTCCGTGCAGTGTCAGGTTGCGTTGACACACCGCAAGCGCAGCGTCGACCACGGCGCGTGGAAAACGCAGGCGTTTGTCTTCGCCGTATATGGCGCCGACCTTGAGGCAGGTTTCGATACAGTGTTCATTGGCATCGGCGAAACCGACTTCTTCGAGGATGCGGTAAACCGTTGCTTCGATCTGTTCGATATTGGCGTCGGTCAGCGGTTTGTACTGACCACCGCTCTCGCCTGGATGCACCGGTTTGAGATTTTCGGCAAGTGCGGCTTTGCGTAATGCGATTTTTGCCGCGCGGGAGTTGGAACGTCTCGCCATGGTGATATACCTCGTGGAAGCCTGGTGTCAGAGGATAATAAGACTACGTGCATTCTCAAAGCAGATATCGATAGATACAAGCGATTAAATTTTATAGTATGCATTAGTTTTAATAATCCATGGCATCTGCGAATGGCCCGACGATTACCACCCTTGAACAGTCTCAAATGCTTCGAAGCGGCCGGTCGCTTGCTGAGTTTCACCGAAGCGGCAAAAGAGCTGAATGTCACCCAGGCTGCGATCAGCCACCAGATCAAGGTAATCGAGGAGTTTCTGGACGTGTCGCTGTTCGATCGCTACCCGCGCCGGTTGTCGCTCACCGAGCAGGGCAGGACATTGTTGCCGGAAGTGATCGAGGCCTTCGATCGTGTATCGCTCGCGGTTGCCGCGATCGGCCGTGAGCGGTATTCCAACGTGCTCAGCGTGCGCCTCGCGCCGTCATTTGCGGCCAAATGGTTATCGCCACGCCTCAAGCACTTCTGGTTACAGTATCCCGAGATCGATTTACGCCTGTTCCACGCCCATCCTGCGGTCGATTTCGAGCGTGAAGAAATCGACATCGCGGTTACTTACGGCAAGGGTGACTGGACGGGCGTCGTGGTAGACAAACTGCTCAGCCTGGATTTTTTCCCGGTGTGTTCACCGTCTTTCCTGCAAACTGACAAGCCGCTCACCGATATCGACAACCTGCGTTACTACGCGCTGTTGCACGATGCCAACTACGAATGCTGGCGCGATTGGCTGGCGCTTGCCGGTGTCGAAGGCGTCGATGCCGGGCACGGAACGGTTATCGACGATACCAACGTGCTGATTCAGGCCGCCATGGATGGGCAGGGCATCGCCCTCGGTTCAACGACCTTTGTCGAAGACTTGCTGGAATCGGGTCGGCTGGTCAAACCCTTCGATATTTCACTGCGCAACGAGTTTGCTTATTACGTCGTGTATCCGGAATCTCACCTCAAAAATCCAGCGGTGCGCGCGTTCAGGGATTGGCTACTCAGCCTGGTCGATTGACAGTATTATGCGCATCCGGTGGCATGGAGATTAAGATGCAAAGTCATGACGATATGAGGCAAACCCTGCGCAAGCGGCGGGCAGCGCTGGAACCTGCGCAATTGCAGCAGGCGGCGCAGGCACTGGGCGAGCGAATTGTAGCGCTGGATTGCTACCGCGCGGCAAATCGTATCGCTACTTATTTCGCGGTTAACGGTGAAATCGGACTGGACCCGGTAATCGACGATGCACTGGCAGCCGGGAAACAGGTCTACCTGCCAAACCTGGATCAACAGTCGCTGCGCTTTTCACCGTATTTCCGCGCGCAGAAAATGCGCATCAACAAGTTTCGCCTGCCCGAGCCCGATGTCGGCGATGACGAAATGCTGCAACCTGCGCAGCTCGACCTGGTGCTCGCGCCGCTGGTAGTGTTTGACGCGCAGCGCAATCGCATCGGCATGGGCGGTGGTTTTTACGATCGCAGCTTCGCCATGCGCAAGGATCCCGCGATCAGCAAACCGCTGCTGGTCGGCGTCGCGCACGAACTGCAAAAAGTCGACCGGATCGATCCCGAGGAATGGGACGTGCGCCTTGACATGATCGTCACCGACCAGGCCATTTACCGCTAGCCCGTCATTAACCAAACCGTCGTCCCAGCCCTCAATCCCCGCCATTCCGGCGCCCATAACCCGTCATTGCCCGAAGCGTCGGACCGGCGCAGGCAGGAATCTTACAAAGGTGGCGTCGTCCTAAGGTTCCGATACGTCGGACCGCTGCCTATGCAGGAACGACGGTAATAGGGGGCATTCCCCGGTCCCACGAATCGGAACGACGGTATTCTGGTTAGTAGTCGTACTTGCCGGAGGAGTAGAGCTTGGCGGCCTTTTCCCAGACCGGACCGGGCTTGCCGTCACCGACCGTTTTGCCGTCGAGCTTGATCACTGGCGCCACTTCCTTGCTGGAGCTCGAGATCCAGACTTCGTCGGCATCCCATACTTCGTCCATGGTGACCACGCGTTCTTCGACCGGGATGCTGCCATCGGCGCGTAACACACCCAGCAGAATCAGGCGGGTGATTCCAGGCAGCACCTGGTTGTCGAGCGGCGGCGTGGCGACAACGCCATTCTTGACGATATAGGCGTTACAGGCGCCACACTCGGTGAGTTCGTTGTGTTCGTTGTAGAGCAGGATTTCACCATCGCCCGCACTGTGTCCCTGGTTGTAGTGCATGACGTTGCCGAGCAGCGAGATCGACTTGATGTTGCAGCGGTGCCAGCGCATGTCGTTGCCGGTGGAACAGGTGAATGGTTTGACCTTGTCGCGTTCGGGGATTGGCGGCGCCGGTATTTCGAAAGCGTAAGCGAACACGGTCGGCTCGATACCTTCTGGATAGGCATGGTTTCGCTTGCCTTCGTTGCCACGGGTAACGTGCAGGTAAATACCGAGATTGCCGTTGCCGTTCTTTTCCATCAAGCCGCTACACAGTTCGCGCCATTGCCGTTCATTCCAGCCGAACTTGATCTCGATCGCGGCGAGTCCGTTTTGCATGCGCGCGATGTGCGGGCCGAAGCCGACCATGCGTCCACCGTAGGACGGAATGACTTCGTAGATACCGTCGCCGAACAGGAAACCGCGATCCATCGGCGAGATGCGGGCTTCTTCGAGTGGCAGGTAGGCGCCGTTCAGGTATGCGATGGTCATGGTTACCTCAGGGGATCAAATGGCTATGTAAATCGGGACGCAAGTTAAGCAGAAAGGAGACTTTGAGGAATAGAGCCAGTGCGAAAATATCACTATGCCAGAAGGCGTTCAAGTGACCGTAAACCCGCATGCCTGGCGCAATTCACGCAGTACCGATTCGCCTTCGCAAGGATCCAGTCCGTCTTCCGTCAACTGGTTGACGCGCGTAACGCCATCGACGCTGCCGAGATCAGAAATATAGCGCAAGGTATCCATCGGCACGATTTCGGCGAGCAAATCGCGTTGGGTCCAGACCGACAGGAAGGATATCAATCCATAGGCGCCCCAGTTCGATACATCGGCAATAATCAGTTCATCGCAGGTTGTGGTCGCCGGCACGATGTTCAGGTTGCGCAGGGCGGCGGCGACGTTGCCCATGCCGATCTCATTGCCACCGTCGCCGATTGCGATGGTCGGGCATTCGCATAAGTTCATGAAGGTATCGAAGCAGGCGGTATATTCACTGATGCTCTCGCCTCGCATATTGTAGTAGCCACCGTCGGCGGCCTGGCCGGGACGTTCGATCGAGATGATCGCCTGCGGCTGAAATTTTTCCAGTGCATCGAAGGCTTCGCCTTCGCGGCGGTCGTGATCGCCGACACTGATTTCGTGAACCCGGTAACGCGCGGCGAGCGCCTGGGAGAGCGGGCGGCCACAGACGATGGTCGGCGTGGCGCCGAGTTTTTCGAAGGCTTCATACATCGCGATCGCACCCACCGGGCCATCGGTTTCAAAGGTTTTGACGACCGGGAAGCCGGTACCGATCAGGATGTTGCCGTTACAGTTTTGCAAAATACGCGCCGCACGCAGAATGTAACCCGGCTCGAGATGCAGTTGCACCGTCTTCATACCACGCAGGTTGCGCGCCACGAGGATGTCCTCGATGCTGCGGCTCAACGCCAGTTCTTCGGTTTCATTCATGGCACAGCTCAGCAGGGTTGGGGTGTAGTGCGCAGGAAACGGGCGCGCGCAAGGGTGTGGATGTTATGTGCCTGTTCGATGCTGATGGATTCAAATTGCACGCCGGCGCCGGGTGATAATTGCGCCAGTCGCGCCGTATCGAGAGCGATGACCGAGCCGATCTTGGGATAGCCGCCAATGGTTTGACGATCGTTCATCAGCACGATCGGTTGCCCGTCCGCGGGGATCTGGATCGCGCCGAGGCAAATGCCTTCGGACAACATACCGACTATTTCGGAATGTACGTTTTCGCCTTCGAGGCGAAATCCCATGCGATCACAGCGATCGGTAAGGCGATACTCGGAGTTGAAGAAACGCCACTGCTGGAGCGCGTTGAAGGCCGCCTGCTGATAACCCGGTACCACCCTGAGTGTGCCTGCATCGCCATATTGCGGGCGTTCTGCTGCGGGCAGGTAACAGGCCCGGGGTTGCTCAGCGCCAACGCAGGGCAGCTGATCGCCGGCCTGCAGCTTGTCGCCGTTCAGGCCACCGATCTTTTCGCGCACAACGGTCGAACTGCTACCGAAACTCGGCGGGATATCGAATCCGCCGCTGACCGCGAGATAAATGCGGGTGCCGCTGCTGACAAAACCAATCTCGAGTTCATCGCCAGCGCGAATGCTGGCCGTGCGCCACTGTTCGATTGGCTCACCATTCAATTTGCACGGCGCCGTGGCGCCGGTAATAACGAAACCGGTATCGATGTTCGCCTGCAATGCCAGGCCACCGAAACTGACTTCGAGGCAGGTCGCATTGACATCGTTGCCGAGCAGGCGATTGGCCCAGTCGAAAGCAACGAAGTCGAGCGGACCGCCGGTCGTCAGCCCAAGCTTGTGGACACCGTAACGGCCGCGGTCGTGCAACAGGCTTAGCAAACCGGGTTGCTTGACGGTGAATCCGCTCACAACTGGCCTCCCTGCGCGAGGAATTCATCGCGGTCGATGGCGCTGAAGCGGATACGGTCGCCAACCTGCACCGGCATGCTGGGATCGGCGGCCGGGTCGAACATGCGCGTCGGACACAGACCGATCAGGTTCCAACCCCCGGGAGAGACCGCGGGATAAACCGCGGTTTGCCGATCGGCGATCGCCACCGCGCCACGCGGTACCTTTTGCCGGGGTGTGGCCAGGCGCGGCGCGGCAATGCGCTCATCGACTTCCCCGAGGTAAGCGAAACCGGGGGCGAAGCCGATCGCGTAGACGCGGTATTCCTGTTGCTGGTGAATAGCAATGACATCTTCCACGCTGATGCCACCACGCTCGGCGATCACTTCGAGGTCGGGTCCCGATTCCAGGTTGTAGTAGACCGGCAGGGTGACCAGGTTGCCCGCGCTGGCGTCGACGGCGTCGAGCTTGCTGAGCGCGGCGCGCAGTTGTTGCCTGACCCGAAACGGGTCACTGCGATCGAGGTCAAAGATGACCAGCAGCGAAGCGTAGGACGGCACCAGGTCAACGATGCTGTGGCGCATGCTGTCGCGAATATTATCGACTGCCGCCTGGATCTGCGCCGAAACGGTAGCGCTGGTTTGCTCGGCGAAATAAACGATGAAGGCATTCTGCCCGGCAACTTCGATCTTCATCGTCAGGCGGAGGAATGGATGATCTGGCGAATTTCTCTGATCGCCGCGATGCCTTCGTCATTGTCCCCGTGTACGCACAGGGTGTCGGGCTTCAACTCAAGGGTATGGCCGCTGACGGAGGTCACCGTGCCTGCGCGACAAATCTGTTCAACCTGGGCCAGCATTTTTTCGCGCGAGTGCACGGCGCCGGGTTTGCTGCGTGCCAGTAACTTGCCGTCGTCGTCGTAGCAGCGATCGGCGAAGGCCTCGAACCAGAGTTCGATGTCGAACCTGGCGGCTTCCTGGAGATGCTCGTCGGATTCGGGGGTTGCCTGCAGCATCAGGTGCACCGGCTTGTGGAAGTCGGAGATGGCCTTCATGACCGGTATGCGCACGTCCTCGCGCGCCATCATATCGTTATACAGCGCACCGTGCGGCTTGACGTAGGCGAGTTCCAGTCCCTGGATCTTGGCCATGCCCTCGAGCGCGGCGATCTGGTAGTGGATGAAGGCCTGTATCTCCTCGGCGGAACAGTGCATCGGTCGGCGGCCGAAGCCGACGAGGTCGGGATAGGCCGGATGGGCTCCGACCGTGACGCCATACAGTTTCGCCAGCGCCAGGGTTTTTTCGATCACCAATGGGTCGCCGCCGTGAAATCCGCAGGCGATGTTTGCCTGGTCGATATGCGGCATGACCTCGTCATCGCGCCCCATTTTCCACGAGCCGTAGCTCTCGCCTAGATCACAATTGAGCAACAACATGGCTTTTCTCCGCCTACATGATGGCCAGGTGGCTGTTGGGTAAATCCGTCACCAGCATGCAGCCGGGTGAATGCGTGATACAAAAGGGCGGGCGCGCCTGTTCCACGGCGACCTGGGGCGTGACGCCGCAGGCCCAGAACAGCGGAACCTCGCCGTCTCGGATGATGACCGCATCGCCGAAGTCGGGATCGTTGATGTCACGCACGCCGATCATGTCGGGGTTACCGAAATGGATCGGTGCACCGTGCACCGCCGGAAAGCGGGTGCAGATCTGGATCGCACGGATCGCGTTCTTCGGTTGCATCGGGCGCATGCTGACCACCATCTTGCCGGAGAAGCGCCCGGCGCTGGTGCAATCGATATTGGTGCGATACATCGGCACGTTGACGCCTTCGCTGACATTGCGTACCTCGAGGCCATCGGCGATCAGTGCTTCCTCGAAAGAAAATGAGCAACCGAGAACGAATGACACCAGGTCGTCGCGCCACAGGTTGCTGATGTCGATGACTTCGTCGACCAGCGCGCCATTTTCAAACACGCGATAACTCGGAACGTCGCTGCGGATGTCGAGATCTTTACCGAGTTTCGGAATGCGATAGTCACCCGGTGTCGAGGCCATGCCGATCAACGGGCAGGGGCGCGGATTGGCCTGGCAGAATTGTAGAAACTCGTTGGCGTAATCGGCCGGCAGGATGCACAGGTTGCCCTGCACGAATCCCGGCGAATAGCCCGAGGTGTTGGTGGTGAACTCGCCGCTGCGAATTTTATGGCGCAGCTCGAGTGGTGAGATATCCTGATTCATGGTGCTATTAACCCGGCGATAATATATGTCGTGTTCAGCCTGCGCCTATGGGGCTGCAGCAAGGCGTCAGAATGCCGTTTTAGTCACTCTAAAGCAAGTTCTGACAACGCAGTCTGCGGCCCCATAGGCGCAGGCCTATCTTTATCAATTAAATCTGTTAGGGACAACCAAAATGCGTCATCTCCGCGTTACGGCGCTTGCCAGGGGAATGGCCCCTGGCGGCACACCGTACCTTGATCTGACGCATTTTGGTTGTCCTGAACACGACATATATTGTCGCCGGGTTAATCAAGATACGGTTGAAGCCGGGGTTTTACAACTGTTTGGCCCGCTCGCGCAGCACATTTTTCTGTATCTTGCCGGTCGCCGTCTTCGGCAGTTCGCCAAATACCACTTTCTTCGGCCGCTTGAAGCGCGCCATGTTGTTGGCGCAAAAATCGATCAGTTCCTGCTCACTCGTCTCGGCACCCGATTTCAGCTCAATGAAGGCGCAGGGTACTTCACCCCATTTTTCATCGGCGAGCGCAACCACGGCGGCGTCGCCGACGGCCGGGTGGCGATACAGCACACCTTCGACTTCAACCGAGGAAATGTTTTCACCCCCGGAAATGATGACATCCTTGGCGCGATCCTTGACCTGGATGTAGCCATCGGGAAACACCACGGCGATATCACCGCTCATGAACCAGCCATCCTTGAACACCTCGGCGGTGGCCGCCGGATCCTTGAGATAACCTTTCATCACCGTGTTGCCACGAATCACGATTTCGCCCATGGTCTCCGCATCCCAGGGCACCGGTTTACCGCTTTCCGGATCGATGACGTCGACCGCCTCGGTCATCGCGAAGCGCACGCCCTGGCGCGCCTTCAACTCGGCCTGGCGCTCGATGGACTGTTCCTTCCAGTCATCCTGGGGCGCCGAATGCAGGATGTGACCGTAGGTTTCGGTCAACCCGTAAACGTGCATCACTTCGAAATTGAACTGCGCCATGCTCTCCAGCACCCTGGCCGGCGGCGGGGCGCCCGCGGTCATGGCGTAGACCTTATGCTCGAACACTTTCTGATCTTCTGCCGGCGCCAGCGCCAGCATGTTCAACACGATGGGTGCACCGCCGAAATGGGTGACCTGGTGCTCCTCGACCAGGTCGAAAAAGAGTTTGGGCACAAAGGCGCGAATGCAGACCACGGTGGCGGCCAGCGCCGTCATGGTCCAGGCGTGCCCCCAGCCGTTGCAATGGAACATGGGAACGGTATAGAGGTAGCGCGGGTGTGGCGGCAAGGCCCAGGAAACGACGGTGCCCATGGTCATCAGGTAGGAGCCGCGGTGATGATAGACCACGCCTTTGGGTCGCCCGGTGGTCCCCGAGGTGTAATTCAATGTCAGCGCCTGCCACTCGCTCTCGGGCGGGCGCCAGCTAAAGGTATCGTCGCCTCGCTCGACCAGGTCGTCGTAAAAACTGAACTCGATATCGCTGGGCAATGCCGGCTTCTCGCTGGCATCCGCATCGTCGATGATGACGATTTCGGGGACCGTGGTGCACAGCGTCAGGGCTTGTTCGAGCACTGGCCAGAGCTGGCGATCACAGATAAACAGGCGCGATTCAGCGTGATCGATGATGTAGGCCACGGTGTCGGCATCGAGGCGGGTATTGATGGTGTTCAGTACTGCGCCCGCCATCGGGATGGAGAAATGGCTTTCGAACATTTCCGGGGTATTGAAGGCGAACAGCGAGACGGTATCGTTGCGACCGATGCCGCGGGCCGCCAGGCTCGACGCGATGCGCGTGCAGCGGGTGCGTACCTGGGCCCAGCTGTAGCGGCGCTGGTTGTAAATTAGCGCTTCGCGTTGCGGATAGATGTCGGCGCTGCGTTGCAGGAACGACAGCGGCGTGAGCGCGACAAAATTGGCGTCGTTGGGGTCAAGCTGGTCGTATTCGATCGTCATTTTCCACCTCGGTTCTAGTTTCTGACGGGTGCGCCTGCATCCAGCATGCTGTTGATACGCTCACGGGTCGCTTCACCTGAGATCAGGGTCAGAAACGAACGCCGTTCGGCATCGTAGAAGTCCTGTTCGCAGAGCACGCTGCCGGGATCGACATCGCCGCCGCTGACAATGCGCGCCATCTCGGTGCCAACGTTTACGTCGTGCGGCATGAACAATCCCTTGTCACGGGATTCTTCGAGCCATTTGACCATGGCTTCGAAAACGGGTCTACCGGGCATGACCAGGTCCGGCCGCAGGAAAGGCACCTGGCCAGTCGGGTCGTCGATGGCCTTGATGGCTTCGCCGAGTATGCGGTCGCGATTGATGACGAAACGATCGTGCGGACGCAACATGGCCTGCTTGCGTGCGATCACCGGCGAAGTCGCGGTTTTGCCATAGCCGAGATTCATGAACGCTTTCCAGCAGGCTTCGCTGATGTCGTCACCGCATTGCAGCAATTCGATCCAGCGATACAGGGTTTCCTTGCAGCCGCCGCCACCGGGCACCACACCGACCAGTGATTCCACCAGCCCGGTGACCGAGTTGGCGTGGCAGATGACCTGCTTTGCGTGCAGCACCACTTCGAAGCCGCCGCCGATGGACATGCCTACCGGGGCCGCGACGACCGGAAACTCGGCGGTCTGCATGCGCTGCACGGTTTTCTGGAAGTCGGCCAGAAAACCATCCAGGCCATCCAGGTCGTCGCGGCGAAAAAACTCGCGCACGGCCTGCAGATTGACGCCGCAGGAAAAGTGCTGGGCGTCGTTGTGCACGATCAGTCCGCGCATGTTCTCGGCTTCAACCTGGGTCATCGCGTCGTCGAGAATCGCCATGGAATCGGCATCGAGCGCATTGGCCTTGCTGTGAAACTCGACCAGCGCGATACCGTCGAGGTCGTACCAGCTGGCTACCGCGCAAGTGTTACGCGCTTGCAGGGTCTGGCGTTTTTCGCTAAAGCGGATGACGCCGTCGGGGCGCTTGATCGTTTGCCAGTGGCCGCCGTGCCGGCGCGCCTGCAGTTCGCCGTCGGCGACGCGGTAAAAGCTGGAGCCCCTGGCTTCTGCGAGGAATTCCGGCACCGGGAGCTGATCCGCCTCGAGGCGTTCGATGAAGCGGTCGACACCGATTTCATCGAGCATTTCAAACGGTCCCTGGATCCAGTTGTAACCCAGTTTCATCGCGTCATCGATGCCCACCGGGTCGTCGCCAACCTCGGGGATCAGCGCGGCCGCATAGCTCAGGCTGCGCGACAGCACGCGCCAGGCAAAGCGGCCGTAGAGGCTGTCGTCGTCGAGCAGCAGGCTGACGCCCTGCTGTTCGGCGCGTTCGGCCAGCGGCAGGTTCAGACGCGGCGCCGGCTGGTACTGCTGCGAGGCAAAATCGAGTACTTCGCGTCCCGCCGCGCTGTCACGGTAAAAGCCCTTGCCCTGCTTGTTACCGGTTTGACCGTTTTCGATCATCTGCGTCATCAGCGGGATCTTCGCCGCCTCGGCGTGAAACGGATCGTCGGCCGGCAGGATGTTGACCAGGCTTTGCACCACGTCGGACATCAGGTCGATGCCGATCAGGTCGTAGAGGCCAAACACACCGGTCTTGGGGATACCCATCGGCCGGCCGAAAATGGCGTCTGCCTGCTGCGGCGTCAGCCCCAGTTCGAAAGCGGCCTGTAACGCGCACTGAATGGTAAATACGCCCACCCGGTTACCGAGGAATCCCGGCGTATCGAGGCAGGGCACCACGCCCTTGCCGAGCTGTTGCTCGCAGAAATCCGCCAGCACATCGATTACCGCGGCGTCGGTGTCTTCGCCGCGCACCAGTTCCAGCAGGCGCATGAAACGCACCGGGTTGAAGAAATGAGTGATGGCAAAACGCTTGCGAAAGGCCAGCGGCATGTCTTCCACCAGCAGCCGGATCGGTATGGTCGACGTGTTCGAGGTAATGATGGCCTGAGGGCAGACGGCATCGAGGCGCTGATAGAGATCCTTTCTTGATGTCGAGGCGTTCGACCACGGCTTCGGCAATCCAGTCGCAATCGGCGAGCTGGTCGAAATCATCCCGTGTATTGCCGAGGTGGATAAAGCTTTCGGCCTGCTTGCTGATCAAGCCCGGTTGATTGGGATCGCGCAGGCGTTCGAGGCCGCGTTCGGCCAGTGCATTGGGATTATCCGTCGCCGGGCAGGTCGAGCAGCCACACCTCGACCCCGGCATTGGCGACCTGGCCGGCAATGCCAGCACCCATGGTGCCGGCACCGATGACCGCAACTTTGTTGATACTCATAACTTATCCCTGGGCGGTAGTTTCGAGCGAACCGATCAGCTCGCGTAATTTTTGCAGTGTTTGCCGCGGCGCTTCGATCGGCAGCATGTGACCGTAGCGCTCGATGACCGTGGTGCGTGCCCCCAGCTCTTCGGCAAATGCCATGCCCGCCTTCAGCGGGGTGAGCTTGTCCTTGCGCGCGAGAATCAGTTGCGCCGGCACGTCGATGGTTTTCGCCACCGCGCTGCCATTGGTGTAGGCGCTACAGGCTACGAGGTCGGCGTGTAGCGGATTGCGCGCCATGATCTGGCGGCCGATGGCAATGGGCTGCATCCCGGGTACCGCGCTGATGCCGTACTGGGCGTCGGGCCCAAAGCCCCACATCAACAGCATTTCGGCGGCCGCTCCAGCGCTGGTGGCGGCGGCTTCGATCAGCGCGGGATTGACCGGTATCGCACCGGCGGTGCCGACCCCGGTAATCGACTTCAACAACTCCGGAGCCCGGTTGGCGAGTTCCAGCACGGCGAGAAACCCTTGCGAATGCCCCACAGCGTGCACCTTGTCAGCGCCACTGGCGCGGATAAACTCGGCGAGCCAGGCGCCCATGTCTTCGATGCTTTGCAGCGCTTCGCCTTGGGACAGGCTGTGCCCGGGCAGGTCCGGCGCGAGCACCGAGTAGCCGTTGTAAGCAAACCAGCGGGTTTGCAGCGCCCAGCTACGATGATCGAGACCGCTGCCGTGCACGAACATGACCGTCGGCAGGCTGGCGTCGAATTCCTTGCCACCGGTGGCGGCATAAGTCTGGTTACCGCGAACCTCGATATACATCAGGCCGCTCCCGCGACGCGTTGCGCCGCCTTGAAGCCGCGCGCGAAATCGGCCTTGATGTCGACGATGTCCTCGATGCCGACCGATACGCGGATCATGTCCGGGCTGATGCCGGCGGCCTGCATGTCTTTCACCGTCAGGCGCGAATGCGTGGTGCTCGCAGGGTGCAGCACCAGGGTACGCGCATCGCCGACGTTGGCGAGGTTGGAAGCGAGTTCCAGCGTGTCGATGAAGGCGGCGCCACCCTGGCGTCCTCCGACCACGCCAAAGCACAGCATCGATCCCGCGCCTTCCGGAAACAGCGACGCCGCGAGCGCGTGGCTGGCATTGGATTCCATGTCCGGGTAATTGGTCCAGGTAACGGATTCCTGTTGCTGCAACCAGTCGAGTAACGCCCGCGTATTTTTGACGTGTTGCTTCATGCGCAGGCTCAGGGTTTCGATACCCTGCAGAATCAGGAAGGCATTGTGGGGGCTCATGCTCGCGCCCAGGTCGCGCATCGACTCGGCGCGCATTTTCATCACCAGCGCCGCTGGCCCGAATTCTTCCCAGAACTTGATGCCGTGAAACGGCGCATAGGGTTCGGTCAATTCGGGAAAACGTCCGCTTTGCTGCCAGTCGAAGCGGCCACCGTCGACTACCGCGCCACCGATGGCGACGCCGTGGCCACCCATCCACTTGGTCACCGAATGCACTACGACATCAGCGCCGTGATCGATTGGCCGACACAGGCAAGGGGTAGCGAAAGTGGCGTCGACCACCACGGGAATGCCGGCATCGTGGGCGATGGCGCTGATTGTCGGGATATCGGATATTTCCAGCCCCGGATTACCGATGGACTCGCAAAACACCATCTTGGTATTCGGCCGGATCGCATCGCGCAGCGCCTGCTCGTCATTGACCGGCACGAAGCTGCAGTCGATGCCGAGGCGCTTGATGGTGTGTTTCAGCAGCGTGGCAGTCGAGCCATAGATCTGCGTTGCGGATATGATGTGATCCCCGGCGGAGCACAGGGTGATGAAGGTCATGAACAGTGCGCTCATTCCGGAGGCGGTGCAAATCGCGCCAGTGCCGCCCTCGAGTGCCGCAATACGCTGTTCCAGCACCGCCACGGTCGGATTGCTGATGCGGCTGTAAATGTGGCCGCCCTGTTCGACGTTGAACAGCGATGAGCCTTCACTGACGCTCTCGAACACATAGGAGGTAGTCTGGTAGACCGGCACCGCGCGTGAGCCGTGATCGCTTTCCGGGACGTAGCCGGTGTGCAATGCGACCGTATCGGGTTTGAGATAGGAAGATCGACTCATGCCTGGCTCCTGTGATTAAGCGATTTCGTCAAATTTGAATGGCAGCTCGACTATCTTACCAACTTTGCCATCGATGGTGATGCTGTCGTGGGTGCTCAGGAAATCTCGTTTCATCATCACCATGGTGAGGAACTTGCTGGTAGCGTGGTGACCAGACCTGCGAGCGCACGTCGCCGACCTGTGTACCGTCCGCCTCGACTCGGAAATCATCGAACTCGACGACCTCATCGAAGACGATACCCATCAACTGATGAACGTGCCGGCCGCGCAGCGCGCGCAGTGCCTCGACGCTCATGGAGTCGATATCGGCATCCAGATCCATGTAGGCGTCGAGCCCGCACTCGAAGGGATTGTGCGTGAAGTTCATGTCATTGCCGTAGGACAGCAAGCCACTTTCGATGCGTTCGATCAGGTTCGGCCCGCCGGCGCGCACCTTTAGATCCGCCCCTTTGGCAAACAGTTCATTCCACAAAGGGTCGGCCAGCTCAGGATCGTTGAGGTAGATTTCGAAACCGCCCTGCTTGCTGTAACCGGAGCGCATGACCATCATCGACTTGCCGTGAAATTCGAGCATCTTCGAGCGGAAGAAGCGGATCCCGCGAACTTCGTCACCGAATACTCGTGCTACCAGTTCTTCGGCTTTGGGTCCCTGTACCGCCAGCGGCCAGACCGCTGCCTCGCGTATGTCGACGTCGAGCTTGAACCCGTAGGCAAGCCCCCGCGCCCACAGGCGCACATCGCTGTCGGCGATCGATACCCACCAGTGGTTTTCGGCAAACTTGATCAGTATCGGATCGTTGATCAATAAACCGTGTTCATCGCACAGCGGCGCGTACAAACCCTGGCCGATGACGGCTTTGGAAATGTCGCGCGGGGTCATCAACTGGATCAGGCGATCGCTGTCGCGTCCCGACACTTCGATCTGGCGTTCGCAGGACACGTCCCAGACCTGTACGTCTTCGCACAGGCTCCAGTAATCGGCTTCGTTGGTTTCGAAGTAGGTGGGTAACAACATGTGGTTGTAGACGGTGTATCCCTTGACGCCGGCCGCTTCTACCAGCGGGGTGAACGGGGTCTTGCGGGTACGCCGCGAAATGCTCAGAACTTTGTCAGCCAATCGTCTATTCCATCCGCTAAATGCAGGCTGGGCCTGCGTTGATCGAAGCCGCCAATGCTATGCTTTTTTTATTTGTCTTACAAATAGGAAATATGCTGAAAACAACGCGTAATTAGCTGGTTGCGACGGACTCGGGATAGCGCGGGTCACGCGCCTCGATTTCCGCTACGCGTGGGCCGTAATGCAGGATGCTGGATTCGAGCTTGCCGTACATCTGTGGATTGGTCGAATAACCGAGGATTGCCTGCAGGCGCTGACGTTTGCCAATCACCGGGGTGACCCGGTGCAGCGAGTAATGGCCGCGAAACAGCGATAGCGTTCCGGCGCGCAGATTATTCTGCATCACGCGCTCGCTGCGTCCGTCGAGCACGGCCGCTACCGCTTCGAAATTTTCATCTTCATCCGAGCGAATGGCCGGCGCATATTCGAATACGCCACCACCTTTCGGTTCCTGTAACAACAACGTAGTCACCATGTTGCCGCTGTCGAAATGCCATTGCTGGCACCCGCCTTCATTCATCACCGACAGGTTCAGCGACTGGTAGGGATCGCGATTCAGGTATACCGGCTGTTCGAGCAGCGCGCTCAGAAAATCACGCATCCTCTCGCTGCGATACAGTTGGCCGAGCAGCGAGTCAGTGGGAATCAAATCGGCGGCCACCTGGGCGAGGTTGCGCTTGCCCTTGCGCCGCAGGGGGTGGCTCGTCGGCAGGGTTTCACCTTCGCCGAGGCGGTAGTTGAAAAAATAAGGCGATACTTCGCGTGGGCCGGGGTAGGCGAGCGGGATAAGCTGGCGCATCTCGTCGGTCATTTTTCGCCGAATCGTGGGCGTCACGAAATCGGGCAGGGTGCATGAACCATGCTGGTGCAGGCCGCTACGCAGCTGATCCAGCCATGCCCCGACCTTGACTGGAGTCCAGCTGGTCGAGTGGATAGAGGTCGGTATTGATGATCTGCGCGGTCATCGCATGAAAAATACAGATTTTATTGCGACATGCAAGTGCATTGTACTTGTACCGGTAAGGCCGAATAATTTAGTCTTCGTAAACAATGTTCGGCAAGCTTCGGGATATGAACGTGACCATGCAGGCGTGCCGCTAAGGCCCCCGGAATGGCATCGCCGCTCGATCACCCGGAAGGTAGCTTTGTTGATGTTCAGTTTTACTTGAACGACCTGACAAATTTTTCGATCCTATCACAGCCCTTCATCAATACCTCCTGGGGCTGAACCAACGATAACCGCACATGCCCAGTGGTGCCCTGGCCAAAGGCGCTACCGGGTAATACCGATACCGCTTCTGCGTCGAGCAGTTTTTGCGCGAACTCCGTGTCATCGTCGAATAGATCGCTGACACCGACCATGATAAACATTCCTGACTCTGGCCGCAGACACGTCAAATGTGGCATCGCTGCCAATCGGTCGCAAACCAGGTCTCTGCGCCTTTTATACAGGTCACGCATTTCGCGTACGTAATATTCATCATTGTTGAGCGCGAAAGCCGCGGCATCCTGGATAAACTGTGGGCTCCCGAAAAACGACATCGCGGTAAAATTTCCCAGGTGCCGAGTCAGTTCGACTGGAGCGACGGCCCAGCCCACGCGCCAGCCACTCATGGCGTGTGACTTGGACAAGCCGTCGATGACGACGATGTTATCGAGTTTATCCGTTGCGGTGCGTAGCGATATATGGGGCTTCTCATAGGTGAACATCGAGTAAACCTCGTCGCAGACCAACCAGATGTCTCTTTCATTGCAGTAACTTGCCAGATCTTTCAGCGTCTGCGCATTTATGATTGCGCCGGTAGGATTGCCGGGCGTATTGATAAACACCACGCGGGTATCGGCACTGATAGCGGCAATGAAATCATCGAGTTGCGCTTCAAATCCAAACTCGGGTAAAGCCCGTACGGTTTTTACTTTTACGTCGAGGGCTTGCAATATCGGCTCGTAACCGACATAGAGTGGGTCCACAACAATGATTTCATCACCCTGATTGAGCAGGCAGCTCAGAACGGAAAAGATGGCCGCGGTAACGCCAGGGTAAATTGAAACTTCGTTTTCCGAGCAGGGGTGGGGTGAGGTTCTGGATTCATAGTCGGCAACCGCTCGGCGTAAATTCATTTCTCCCAATGCGGGGGAATAATGGGTGCGTCCCACTCGCATGTGACTTACGGCATTGTCGATAATCGGCTCTGGCGTCCTGAAATCCGGATCGCCGATGGAGAGGACGACGACATCCTCGCCGCGTTGCTTCATCGACATGGCCTGTTCGTGCACCCGCCAGGCATCGCTGGAGTCGGAGTCCAGGCGCCGGGTAATATCACTAAAATGGCTTGTTTTCATCTGCCCTTACCCCGATTTCGATAATCTACCCCAGATATATACCTTGCACTATGGATAGCAGGTTAGCGCAATCCACGATGCATTACTTGAGCACTGTCCAGAAAAGCAGATGAATCATTGTTCATCATGGTTGTTGCATGCTTGCGGAGTACCGAAGTTGAAGTAATCAGGTCGGCGTCCACCTGGGCGAGATTGCGTTTGCCCTTGCGCCACAGCGGGTGGCTATTGGGCCATCACTATTGGCCATCACTATTGGGCCGGGGTAGGCGAGGTGGCGCATCTCGTCAGCCATTTTTTGCCGAATCGCGGGCGTCACGAAATCGGGCAGGGTGCATGAACCATGCTGGTGCAGCCCCCTGCGCAGCTGATGCAGCCAGGCCTGACCTTGACTGGAGTCCAGCTGGTCGAGCGGATAGCGGCCGGTATTGCTGATCTGCGCGGCCATCGCATGAAAAATACGGATTTTATTGCTTCATGCAAGTGCATTGTGCTTGTGCAGGTTAGGCCGAATAATTTAGTCTTCGCACAACCATGTTGCCGTCATTCCCCGTCAGTTACGTCGAGCCCGTGTTTCGCCCGCCCAGCGAAGCGCGTTCATTGATTTTCCAGGTCACCAATGGCTGCAGCTGGAATCGCTGTACCTATTGCGACATGTATACCGCGCCGCAGAAGAAATTTCGCCCGCGAGCCGAGGACGAATTGCTCGCCGAAATTCGCGCCTGCGCCGAACAGGGAATCGAACCGCGCCGCGTGTTCCTTGCCGACGGTGACGCGCTGGCGCTTTCCATGCGCCGCCTGCGCATTATTCTCGAAGCGATACGCGCATGTTTTCCAGGGCTACAACGCGTGGCATCCTACTGCCTGCCGGCGAACCTGAAAAACAAGAGCGACGAGGATTTACAGGAACTCGAAGCCCTGGGCCTGAAAGTGATTTACGTGGGTGCAGAAAGCGGTGACGACCGCGTGTTGCGGCACATCGACAAGGGTGAAACCTATGCGACCACGGCGCTGGCGCTGCTGCGCGCTCGCGCGGCGGGTATCAAAACCTCGGTGATGATTCTGAATGGCATTGGTGGCAAGGCGTTCAGCGAAGCGCACGCGCTCGAGTCGGCGCGCCTCGTAAACGAGACCCAGCCCGATTACCTGGCCACGCTGGTGTTGACCTTTTACACCGATCGCAAACGTTTCGAAATTGGTTTCGACGATCGTTTCGAAGAACTCGACACGGTCGAACTGTGCCGCGAAATGCGCACTCTGATCGCTGCCACCGAGCTCGACAGCACCATTTTTCGCAGCGATCACGCGTCCAATCACCTGGTATTGAAAGGCGTGCTTGGCCGCGACAAGGTTCGTTTGTTGCAGCAGATAGATGAGTCGATCGCCTGGTTCGACGCGCATCCGGAATTTGAGCGTGGCAATGCAAGCTACTGATAACCCCGCGGCTCGGCGCGTGGAATCGCCCTGTATTCGCCTGTGCACGCTCGATGACGATGATATCTGTCTCGGTTGTTTTCGGGATATCACCGAGATATGTGCCTGGGCCAGCAGCGCAGACGATGAGCGGCAGCAAATACTCGAGGCGGCCGCAGCGCGCAGGAGCGCGTACCTGCAAGGTGGCTGATCTCGATTCGCTCAGTATCGACGAAATTCGCGCGCGCCTGCACGCCCAGGCGGATACGACTTACGATGTGCCACCCGAACTGCTCAGCGAGGATGCGCGTGAAGCCGCCGTACTGGTGCCGTTCCTGCGTATCGAAGATGCCTGGCACATCCTGTTTATTCGGCGTACCAGTTTCGACGGCGATCGCCACGGCGGCCAGGTGGCCTTCGCCGGTGGCAAACGCGAAGACTCAGACGCGTCGTTGCTGGAAACGGCACTGCGCGAAGCTGAAGAGGAGGTGGGCATCAGGCAAACGGATGTCGAGGTCCTCGGACACATCAACCACCATCACACCGTCAGCGAATTCCAGGTGCGCCCGTACGTGGCGACGGTCCCCTGGCCCTATGAGCTGACGCTGGACGGGATCGAGGTGGCGCGCGCTTTCACCATGCCACTCAGTTGGCTCGCCGAGACGCGCAATTACCGCACCGAACAGCGCCGCCACCCGGATTCACAGCGGCCCTGGCCAGTGGTCTATTACGACCTCTACGACGGTGAAATGCTGTGGGGTGCCACCGCGCGCATGACGCTGTCGCTAATCGACGTGTTGCAGGATTCGGATTTGTAATCCCAGGGTCATGCACTGACTTATAAAAATTCCAGGATGCCGGGTTATACAGTCATCGAAACACCAGGTTTCGCATTCGTGGTCATATAAACACAGACACTTGTAAATTACTTTCAAGCGGCAGATTTGTGCCCGTTGCTTGCTGCCGTTAGTTATTGAAAATTGATCCATTCGTCAGTGCCATAACTTGCCAATTTACTCATGCAATTCAACAGGCTGTTGAGAGTTGACGTTAATATTTAGCCCGGCGACCGTTGGTTGGTGAACGCTCCTTCCTTCAAACGCTCAAATCAGCCGCGCGCCCTGCCGCCACCCCGACTGAATTTTGCTTGTTATATACTCTAGTGTGAATGCCCACCGTTTTTCGTCGATGCTAAGGCCGGAAATTTATGCGTTGCAAATACTGCATGGCAACCAACACACGATTCATTCATTTCGGAAAAATAAAAATTTACTAATTCTGGTTTTTTATTTTTTGCAGCATGTTCAAGCATTCCTGCCAGATAATGGAATCTCTGATCTTTCTTAATAAATTCATCTGGCAATACTGAATGCAGCTCCTTTACTTGGTTTTCTGTCAGACTTTGTTTCAAAATATAGCTACTTTTTATTTTTTCTGCGGTAGCTTCGATATCGCCCCAGTTTCCAGAAATATACGCAGGAATTATGGACATCATTCCGCTCTGTAACGCCTGCATTTCTTTAGATAGTAAATTGCGTAAATCATGGGAGAGCATCTCTACTCCAGAAGTGCTTTCGTGTTCTTCATGTTCGTCGTGCTCAGGTTTATCCCCTCCGAAACTTATTGCAGGTAATAGGATGGCCAAGAGTGTTATACGAGTAAAATATTTCAAGTATTTTCCCAGTTTAGTGTGAATGTATAGCGGATTACGTGACACGCACGAATGTTGACTGAATGCGGCATTTTGCTCCCAGCATATTCTCAGAAAGTAATTTATATAGCAATTACGGATCAGTACCGTTTTTTGACCTTTACAGTGATTTAATTGAGTGTCAGTTCAGGGTCGGTTTTTACCGCCCATCCTGAATCTTCCAGCGCCTGCTTTGGTGCGACTGCACAAGTTAAACTGTATCTATTAAATGTCTGCTTTAGGCGGAAGAGTGTGTGTCCCCTGCATATTGCTGCATATTATTTTTTACTTTTGCCTGGCCAGGTTGGTGAGCGCCTTGCTGGTAAATGCGATTGCCGATTTGAATTTTACGTAGGTTATTTTGTCGAGTTCTGAGACTGCTTGCGCGCGATCGCAGAACACCATCCCCACTGCTTTGCCAGCGACGTGCAGTGACATCAGGAAGAAATTTTCGTGTACAAAGCTGGTCTTGAATCGGACGGGTAAAGCGGCCTCGAAACCAGCATAGCTGTCAGAGTCGATCCATATCGACTGCGGTTTGAGCAGCAGTGTCTTGAGCAGGTTTTCCCGACTGATATCGATGACCATGGTCCGAATCGGGGAATGTTCCTCGATACCCTTGCTGGCACGGGTGCCGAGCTTGCTTTTGTCGGGCGATAGTAGCATCAGGACTACCCGTGACAGGTGTAATTCGTCATGCAAATGATTCAACAACAAATCCAGTAGCTGCGCCTGGGTGGGTCTCGAGGTTTGCAGCAGAGCCTTGATGCGGTTATCGAATTCATGTCCGTCAGACCCTGCTTTGGGCCTGGTCTCGTTTACCGACTCCGTGTTTTTTGCCAGATCGGGCAACATGATCAGGCGGACGGCAGCCGGCAACACGTCGCTGAAAGGGCAGCTCCGCGCAGCGCCGATGGCCACCTGTTGCAAATGTTTGTTGAAATCCTCCAGTGACTGGTTTAAATAGGCCGCGCAAACCTGTTCGGTCGCCTGCATCGACGAGTGATACCAACCCACTTCGGCCTGGTGCGAGACATCTGCGGCGAGTTGTATCAGGCGCGCCTTACGTCCCTTGGGTATGTTTTCGTCGAGTGATTCGGTCACCAGTGCAGGCAGGTATGATTTTTCAGCATAAATCCGCCCGAGCTCATGGAAATCGAAACTGAATACGGTTTTGCTACTGTTGGCATCGATTCCGTTAACGAGAAATTTAGCCTGGTATTGTTGATAGTGTTCGTAATCGAACAGGCAGGCACAGAATTCGCCGATATTGTGCAGCAATGCAGCGCTGCGAATTTCGTTTACGGCGCCGATTCCCTGCAAACTGATGAAATAACCGAGTTGTGCCAGCAGGTGATAACTGCGGCTAACTAATTGATGATAAGCCTGTCGTTGCAGCGCAGCCGGGTGGGTCTCGTGCAGCACCTTGTGTTGCATTACCAGGTCAGCGATGGCGCTGTCGCTCAGTAAGCTCAACGCGGCTTGCACTGATTCGGCCCGTTTGTCGCTATGCTGTAACCGGCTGTTAACTTCGTGGTACAGGGATATGCTCATGCCGGGATCAAGCGCAATGACAGCCGCAAGATCGCCTACGGTTTTGCTGTGATCGCCGAGGATTTGCAGCGCCTGACTGTGATGGGTTTCGAGCGCCGGGATAACATTATGATGGGATGACAACCAGATTCTTGCTGCTCGTTCGCTCATCGTGAATCAGGCTTCCTTTGCGTTGCTCAACGCTTCCAGTTGTTTGCCATGGATTTGTTTGATCAGAATTTCACGTTCTGCTTCGTGCAGGTTTTCGAAATCAGGCGAAACCCGTTCCTTGTCCTGCTCCCGACTGGAATCATTTTCAACCAGGACCAAGCGGGCGTTGAGATTAGCGGCTTTTTGCATCATGTTCTTCATCGATGAGTTTTTCGGTAATACGACCGATCTGTTTTTCCAGTACGACAAGATAGGGCGACAGTTCCGGCATTTTGTTTTCAATTTTATGGCGGTCGGCGATATGCTGTTCGATCTGGAAATTATAGTTGTTGTGCATCGAAAATGCGCGTTTACAGAGGGCAGACATTTTATTTTCCTGGCGGCCACTGTGCAGAACCTGAAAAAGCTGGCACAGCAGCGATATAAACCGCCTGATTACAGGATAGGTGCGCCTGTTTTAAGCTAAACCCGATCAAAAACCACTAAACCAGAACAAAATCCACGAAAACGTGGAAAACCAAAGTGATCCAATCATTGCCGTGATTTAGAACGGGGGAATCTGCCATTTAATAATGGAGTTTTTCAACAGAATCTGTCGATTCGAGCCAAATAGCCACCAAATTTGTACCACCGAGTTGGCTAATTTGCGCTTTATTCCGGGATGAAGGTCCGCAGGTGCTGAAATACTAATCCATGCAGGTGGTGGACAGCGTGCTCCGAATAATAACTGCGAGCCGGGTCTACAAAAAAACGCCCCCGGTTATAAGACCTCGAGTGCAGGCCTTTCTGCACGTTTTCGACCAGGGAAACATCCTCTGGCCCAAGGACGTCGCTGAAATAGCGAAAGATATCTCGACTTACTGCGTCCAATTTACCGTCCGGCGTATAAACAGAAAAAACCTGGTGGGTAGATTCGGCCGCGGTTGCTCCGAATACAAAACTGGCGATAGCCGGGCTGCCCGGAAACAGAACAAATGCGACGTCGGGCCAGATGAAAAAGGTAGCAAATTCGCGTTCAAACTCGGACAGGCCTTCCGGCAGGTTATAGGCACTATTTTGTGCCCGGCAGATACCTCCTTGCCATGACCATATACCGGTGATTTCAACCGAATAGGATTCCATGTCGACCAGGTCGACAAACGCTTTGTGCGCGGGTTGGCAATGGTTGCATTCGAGCAGGTTGTCGCCAACATTTTTCCAGTTCGCGGCGATATCGAAGACGACCGTCTCGGCAAGGTGATAAGTCTCGAGGTCGGGGAGATGCTTCACCAGCCGATCGACTCCTGGCGCAATTTGCGGGAGCAGTGCATTACAGTTTAGATCGGCATTGACGAATATGAATCCCATAATAATTTCAACTTTCAGGGCTTCAAGATGTATTTCGGATTTATCGAATCCGCGGATGGATTCGCAATGTGGGGCCGCTTGCAACTGCCCGGAACTGTCGTAGGCCCACGCATGATAGGGACAGGTAATCAGTTTTGATTTGAGTGAGCCGCGGGTTTCTGTTAGCAGGAGATGCGCGCGGTGTTTGCAGGCATTATGATACGCACTGATCGAGCCATCCCGACTTCGCAATACAAAAATTGGCTGGTCTACAATCGAATCGGTGAGATAGTCACCGCCCTTGGGGATATCATTTACATGTCCGACACAACGCCAATTCTGGTCGAAGATATGGCGTTTTTCCAGTTCGAACCAGTCACGTTCATAATAGGTATATGCAGGTAAAGTCGACGCGGTTTCGGGGTTGTCGTCAAAGCTAAAGTCTCGAGGGTTCAAGTTGTGGGGCGGTGTCATAACGAATACCTGCTTTTCGAATATCCTTTTGAGCTTATTCTACTAGGACAATGCAGGATTACTATCAGGCATTGCGACTCATTTCAATTCTATGCATCGGATCTCTCGAAGACTGGGGGTTAGAAGCACGGCCACCGATTTGGCTATATAGAAACGTCAGATTTCACCTATCCTTATAAGGAATCCTATAAGAGATACACACTCTCTCCAATCACCGACAGATAACCTAAGGGACACACGCTTTTATTGCACGCTTTTATTGCGCAAACTACGCCGCACCATCATCAATACTCAGCCTTGGTGGCGTAGGCAAGTCAACGTTTGAATTAACCAAAGCCGTCAGCGTTGCCACTGGCAAAGATATCCTCGGGTTAGGAGGCTCTGAAAGCTGCAATGTCCTAGTAATAAATAACGAGAATGATGAACCTGAAATCAGATGGACAATGTACCGCAGACCAAACTTCTGAGAGAAGCCTGATCTATTTTGGGACATTCAAACCTGGTTAAATCTCAACTTGAAACTCGTGCCTCGTTGCCCCTCACTGGAAACCTCGATATCCCAGTGAAATCGATCGCAGAGGCGTTTTACGATTGTCAGGCCGATGCCGTAACCGGAGGCATTTTCATTGGTGGCGCGATGAAAAGGTTCGAATATACTGTCGATGTTCGCTTGTGGAATGCCCGGACCGCTATCGATGATCGTCAACTGGTCCTCCTTGATGTTGATGTTGACCTCACCCTGCTCGGTGTAGAGCACGGCGTTCCGAATCAGGTTACCAAGTAACACCGCGATTACCGTTTCCGATGAATGTACCCGAAGCTGACCCTTTTCGTTCAGCTTGACCTGGATATCCTTGTTTCCCTTCAAAAACTCGGCGCGCTCGATCTGGTCGCGCGCTACCCGGTTGACGTCTACTTCGCGCCAGGTCATAGAGCCGGAATCCTCTCGTGCCAGCATTAGAAACACTTCGGTCAGGCTTTCCATATCGTAGACCGCGCGTTTGATCTTAAGCAGCGACTTCTGGGATTTTTCCGATAGATTGTTTTCAATCAGCATCATGTCCGCGGCGATGTTGATGACTGTCAATGGCGTCCTGAATTCGTGGCTGGCGTTACGGGTAAAGTTTCGCTCGCGTGTGACAAACGCGTTTAAGCGCTCGCCCAGGTGAGAAATCGCGTCTGCCAGAATCTGGATTTCGTCGTCGCTTTCAAAGCCTGGCTTGTCGAAGCTTAGCGAATGACCTTCCTTGCTAAGATCGATCGCGTTAATTTGATTTGCGAGACGCGTTATCGGTGAAATCGTGCGTCGACTGAAACGGTAGGCTAACCACAGGGTGAGATAGAGGATGGTCAGTACCACCAGGAGTGGAAACAGCCCGTAGTAAAGCACCAGCGCATCGACTTGACCACGATAATAGACCAGGTACAGGGTTTCCTGTTGCCGCCTCGAGAGATGCAAGACCAGTCGGTTACTGAGATCCGAGAATTCATAAAAACCCGGGTCGTTCGGCAACTTGTCCCGGATTATCGGCGGTAACAGCTCGGGATCGAAATACCCGGTCAGGTTTTTGGTGTCCGGAAGATTGAATTTGTCATCCCCGAGGTAGTACTTCCAGAAGTATTCCGCTTCTTCGAGGATCGCATTCTTGACCAGTGTCTCCTCGATCGTGATTTTTGCCAGGTAAATCCCGAGTATTGCGGCAATGGTGATCAGTCCCACCTGTAGCCAGAACGCGCGCGTAAATTTTCCTGATAGGCCGGTTGCCCTAGCCAACGCTATCGCCTGCAATCAACTGGTAGCCCGAACCCTGAACGGTTTTGAGCAGGCTGGTGGCAAACGGTTTGTCGACCGCCTTGCGCAGGGTGTACATATGGCTGCGCAAGGTGTCGCTATCCGGTAAAATATCGCCCCATACCTTACGTTCCAGATCCTGGCGCGTGACCACGGCCGGTGAAGCTTTGGTTAAGGTCGTCAGGATCTTGAAACCAATCGGCGTCAGGCTGAGCGGTTTCCCCTGCCTTTTTGCCTTCATTGTCGAAGTGTCGATGACCAGGTCACCGACGCTGAGCAAATCCTGTACAACTTCTCCGCGGTAGCGGCGTATTTGTGACTTGATCCGGGCTTCGAGCTCTGCGATTGCGAACGGTTTGACCAGGTAATCATCGGCGCCGGTCGACAGGCCGGATACCTTGTCGTCAAGCCTGTCACTCGCGGTCAGCATGATGATGGGGGTGCTATCGCGAACGTCACCGCGCAGTTTTTCACAGATAGTGAGCCCGTCCATTCCGGGCAGCATCAGGTCAAGAATAATAACGTCATAACGGTTGGTTACCGCAAGATGCAATCCAGTTAGACCATCTGCGCCATAATCCACGGAAAACCCTCGCCCTTCGAAGTAGCTGCAAAGCATCTCGGCGATATCCGAGTGATCCTCAATCAGTAATAGGTTGTATTCCTGTTTAGCAGGCATGTCAAAAGGTAGACACTGTTATGTATAACATGCAATTAGGTATCGGTAATTATCATTAGATGAATACGCAGCCTTGGGTCATTAGGATCAAAAAGAAGCCGCAGGTGCAACACACCTGCGGCAAAGGGCCTTGTATCGAGGGTCGATCTAGTTCGTCAGCAGAAGCAGGTTAAAGTCTGCCGGGACGCCGTCGCCGTCAGGCTGGCGTGCGATCGCTGTGGCCACCAGGCCCGGTGTCAGGGAGAGTCCTTCGACGTTGATTGCAGTTGTGCCGGTGGCTTCGGGAACCACGCGGATGTCGTAATCTCCCGGGGGAACGTTGACATAGCCGGTGATGTCAGCGAAAGCGAAACCATCGAGTAACGGATCGCCAGCGGCACCTGACTCGACATCGGCTGCGGTGAAATCTCCCGCCGGGGTTACGAATACATCGACATTTCCGGCTGCAGGCGCGGCGTGTACCACTTTGAGGCTGCTTTGAGTAACGATCGAACGATTTTCATCACCGGTCACAAGTAGTGTGAACGCCGGCCCGCCACCCACGTTACCTGCCGCAATTATCGAGTACTCGTCACCGGTGCTGAACTTCAGAGATGGTGAGGTGTAAACACTGTCGCCTATGGTATCGGTGTCGGGCGCGACGTCAAAAACGTAATTTCCGGCCGGCACGTCGACATAGCTGTCGGCACCGGGCACGATATCGGTATAGGCAAATGCAGGAATGAGCTCAACCGGGGTGGCACCGAGTGCCGGGCTGGTCGCAAAGACCTCTACCGGTCCGCCAGCGAGAGTGCCTGCGTCGGGCGAAAGGTGTACCACTTTGGCGCCAACATTGGTGGCTTCGTCGAGCAAAATCAGGCGGGCGATATCGTTTGCCGCCAGCAGCTTGATCGGAGAAGCCAGTGCCTCGGAATCATTAACGCTGCTGATCGCCGCCAGCAGTACCTTGTCTCCCCCAAAACCGCTCAGATCAACCGTGCCGGAATCGTAAACCACGTTTTTGGTACCGGGCGCAGTGACGCGAATCTGGTATGGTCCCGTGGGCAAAGCTCCTACATCGACGACGTCGGTGTAGTCGAAGCTGAAGTTCGCACCCACGGAGTTTAGCGGCACGCCGGGGGCGGTGACATAAACGTCGAC
>CAWIHJ010000021.1:0-14963 GCA_963835795.1 uncultured Gammaproteobacteria bacterium | reverse complement strand
GGTCCAACGCATTATCATTACATAAAATCATTGCCGCTACATCCATCACCGCGAGGCGTTGATCGATGGCTGCGTCGTAGCTTAACGTGCTGAAGCGACGCGCATCGGCATGCCTGGCCGGATCCTTGTCGTAGATGCCATCGACCTTGGTCGCCTTGATCAACAAATCAGCCCGGATCTCAAGCGCTCGCAGGCTGGCCCCGGTATCGGTAGTGAAATAAGGGTTGCCGGTACCCGCGGCAAAAATGACGATTTCCCCGGCCGCAAGCCGCTGACGTGCAGCGCGCTGGGTAAAGGTATCGCAAACCTGGGGCATGGCCAGTCCGGACATAACAGTAACGGTTGCGCCCTGACGCAGCAGTCCATCCTGTAAAGCCAGCGCATTCATCACGGTTGCCAGCATTCCCATGTGATCGGCGCTTACCCGGTCTACCCCGCCGCCGGCGAGACTCGCGCCACGCAACAGGTTGCCTCCGCCAACCACGCAACCCACCTCGACACCGGCAGCGCACAGTTCCACCAGTTCGCGCGACAGCTTGTCGATCATCTGCGGATCAATGCCTGCGTCTTGACTGCCCAGCAAGGCCTCACCACTGAGCTTAACGAGGATGCGTTTGTATTTGATTGTTGTCATAAGACCATGATTTACACTGGTAAGGTTCATGCCGGCCAGGCATTTCAAGGGCCTGACACCAAGGCGAAGTTTATAGTTAAAAGCCGTTGTTGGTAAGGCCGAATTTCAACCCAGGGCCCATGCCACGGACAAAAAAAAGGCCGCGAAAGTCGCGACCTTTTTTGCTTTCAGCCCGTTCGAAATCAACCATTTAGCTGCGAAGCAACTTCGGCAGCAAAATCTTCAACTTTCTTTTCGATGCCTTCACCCACTTCGTAGCGGATGAAACCATTGACACTGGCGTCGGCATCCGCCAGCAACTTGCTGACGGTGATATCCGGATCCTTGACAAACGGTTGACCCAACAAAGTGACTTCTGCCAGAAACTTGTTGAGACGACCCTGAATCATTTTTTCGATAATCTCGGGGGGCTTGCCACTGGATTCCGCCTGCGCAATCAAAATGGACTTCTCCTTTTCGACAAATTCAGCAGGAATGGCATCCTGATTGACGAATTGCGGGTTAACCGCTGCAACGTGCATGGCCAGGCCACGCGCAAGCTCGTTATCGGCAGTGGAATCAACCAGCACACCGATACGGGCTCCGTGCGCATAGGCTGCAATCGCTGCATCCGACTCGATCCGCTGAAAACGTCTTACCTGGATATTCTCACCAACCTTGCCAATCAGCGCCTGGCGAGTTTCCTCGACGGTTTGCCCGTTTTCCAGTTGCATAGCCGACAGTTGCTCGACATCGGCCGGTTTTTCGCGTGCGATGGTTTCCAGCACCTGGTCGGCAAACGCCTGGAAGTTATCATCCTTGGCGACGAAATCGGTTTCCGAATTAATTTCGAGTATGACGGCTGATTTACCGTCGTCCTCTACCCTCAGCTTGATTGCGCCGTCGGCAGCAACGCGACCGGCCTTCTTGTCGGCCTTGGCCGCGCCGGATTTACGCATCAATTCGGCGGCAGCTTCAATGTCGCCGTCGGTTTCGACCAATGCTTTTTTACATTCCATCATGCCCGAACCGGTGCGTTCGCGCAGTTCTTTCACTAGAGATGCTGTTATAGCCACTTCATTACCTCGTTGCATGGCTGCCCGCAGACAGCCGGATGTTAATCTTCAGTCGGCAGCTTTCTTGGTTGCTGCTTTCTTGGTCGCTGCTTTTTTGGTGGCGGCCTTCTTGGTAGCGACCTTCTTGGTTGCGGCCTTCTTGGTGGCAGCTTTCTTGGTTGCCGCTTTCTTGGTCGCTGCCTTTTTGGTTACCGCTTTTTTCGGAGCCGCTGTTGATGCTGGCGACGCCTCGTCCGCAGGCGCTTCGTCCGCGACTTCAGTCACAGGCGCTGCGTCCGCGGCTTCGACTACAGGTGCTTCGTCCGCTGCCTTGGCCGTTTCGGCGGCTGCTGAGGCTTCCGCTGTGTCGGCCTTGACCGCTTCTACTTCAGCTTCGTCAGTCTTGGCCCCACCAGCTTTCGCTGCGGCGGCAGATTTCTTCGCGGTAACCTTGACGGGTGACTTCACCACCGGTGCCGCATCGGCATCGACTTCGATCAGTTCGGCATCGGCGTCAGCGGTGACAATGCTCTGCTTGCCTTCGATAATGGCATCCGCCACCAGGCGGGTGTAGAGCTTGATTGCACGCATCGAGTCGTCGTTGCCGGGAACGATGTATTCGATATTATCGGGGGAGTTGTTGGTATCGACGATACCCACCACTGGAATCCCGAGCTTGGTCGCCTCCAGTACGGCGATTTTTTCGTAACCGACATCGATAACAAACAGGACATCGGGCAGTCCGCCCATTTCCTTGATCCCGCCCAGGGTCTTCTCAAGCTTTTCCTGCTCGCGCGACAGGTTCAGAATTTCCTTCTTGCTGATTTTTTCGTAATTGTTGCTGGCCGCCATGTCCTCAAGCTCCTTGAGACGCTTGATCGAGGCACGCACGGTACGGAAGTTGGTCAGCATGCCGCCCAGCCAACGATGGTTGACGAATGGCATACCGCAGCGCAGGGCTTCTTCTTTGATCGGGTCGCTGGCGGCGCGCTTGGTGCCGACAAACATGACCTTGCCTTTCTTCGACGCAACCTTGCCGAGATAGTTGACCGCGTCGCGGCACAAGGGCATGGTCTGCTCGAGATTGATGATGTGAATCTTGTTGCGCTCGCCGAAAATAAAGGGAGCCATTTTGGGATTCCAGAAACGGGTTTGGTGTCCAAAATGCACGCCCGCTTCTAACATTTCACGCATGGTGACGTTAGACATTAGTTTCTCCAGATGTCTGTTGGATAGCCCTGTTTTTGACTATCCGGGGTTAAGCCTCCACATACCCGACGCCTACGACCTGCTCCCTGGTTGAATGCAGGCACCCATAAGCGCGTTATGGCATGTGTGTGTCGTTTAAAACCGGGGAAAATCTGCGATGTCCCGTCGATTTCGATTAATTTTGCCTTGCTGTTGCCGAAGGCGCGCGCTTTATACCATAATCCCGTATCTTCAACAACCAGCCAGTCCGAATTAAATGGGTGTCACGATCAAATCGAACGAGGAAATCGAAAAAATGCGCGTTGCCGGGCGCCTGGCCGCCGACGTGCTGCGCATGATCGAACCCCATGTCGAACCCGGAGTAACCACGCAGCAGCTCAACGACATCTGCCACGAGTTCATGGTGAACGAGCAAAAGGTGGTGCCGGCACCGTTGAATTACCGCGGCTTTCCGCGTTCCATCTGCACCTCGGTGAATCACGTCGTTTGCCATGGTATCCCGGCCGAGAAGAAACTGAAGAATGGCGACATCATCAACATCGACATCACCGTGATCAAGGACGATTACCACGGCGATACCAGCCGTATGTTCATGGTCGGTAAACCGACGGTACAGGGGCAGCGAATATCGCGCATCGCCTACGAATGCATGAAGATCGGTATCGAGATGATCCGCCCCGGCGTGCGTCTCGGCGATATCGGGCATGCGATTCAGCAGCATGCCGAGAAGCAGCGTTGCAGCGTGGTGCGCGAGTATTGCGGGCATGGCATCGGCAAGGTGTTTCACGAAGATCCCCAGGTGCTGCACTACGGCCGACCGAATACCGGCCTGATGCTGGAAGCGGGCATGACTTTTACCATTGAGCCGATGATCAATCTCGGCAGTCGACACGTCAAACTGCTGCCCGACGAATGGACCGTGGTCACCAAGGATCACAGCCTGACAGCGCAGTGGGAGCACACCAACCTGGTCACCGACGACGGTTTCGAGATTCTGACCCTGCATCCCGATTACGGGTTTTGACGCAATGACGGCAGAACAGGCGCAATCGCTGCAGCAAGCACTGACCGACGACAACCTGTCGGCGCAGGAGATTGGCCCGGCGCTCGGCCGTGCACGCGAAGATATTTTCCTGCAGTTTGACGAGGGCGTCGAGGTCGAGAAGCTGATCCGCGACATGTCGGCACTGATCGACCAGGTACTGGAAACCTGTTTTACGCATTTCGTCGCCTGCGACGGCAAATCGGCCTGCAGCCTGATCGCCGTTGGCGGTTACGGGCGTTCGGAGCTGTTGCCGGGATCGGACATCGACCTGATGATATTACTGGCGCGCAAACCGGGCCGCGCACAGCAGGATCAACTTTCCGCGTTTCTCACCTTCCTGTGGGACATCGGACTCGAAGTGGGCCACAGCGTGCGTACGATTCGCGACTGCCTGCAGGAAGGCAAGGCCGATATCACGGTGATGACCACGATGATCGAGTCGCGGCTGATCGTCGGCAGTGAAAAATTATACGACCAGTTTCAGCAGGCCATCTCGCCGCGCAAGATCTGGTCCGCGGCGAAATTCTTCGAAGCCAAGCTGGAAGAACAGAAAAACCGTCATCTGCGCTTTAACGATACTGCTTATAACCTGGAACCGAACATCAAGGAGGGCCCCGGCGGCCTGCGCGATATCCAGATCATCGGCTGGGTGGCGAAACGCCATTTCGGCGTCAATTCGATTCACGAATTGATACAGCACGGATTTATCACCGAGGCCGAGTACCAGTTGCTGTATAGCGGACAACAACTCCTGTGGCGGGTGCGCTTTGCGCTGCATCGAACGGCCGGCCGTCGTGAAGATCGCCTGCTGTTCGATTACCAGAAGAAGATTGCCGAAATGTTCGGCTTCGAGTCAGGCGAGCACAATCTCGCGATCGAGCAATTCATGCAGCAATACTATCGCACCATCATGGAGCTCGAGCGCCTCAGTGAAATGTTGCTGCAGATTTTTCGCGAAGAAATATTGCTGACCCGGTCGCAACGCAAGCTTGTCCCGCTCAATGAACGCTTCAACCTGCGCAGCAATTACATCGAAGTGGCGCATGCCGAGGTGTTTAAACAGCACCCGCCAGCATTGATGGAACTGTTCCTGCTGATTTCGCTGAACGAAAACTGTGAGGGCGTTACTGCTTCCACCATCCGCCTGGTACGCGAACACCTGTACCTGATCGACGATGCCTACCGCAACAACGACGAGGTCAATCGCCTGTTCATGCAGTTGATGTCCGCGCCCAATGGTATGACCCACCAGATGCGGAGGATGAATTCCTACGGATTCCTGGCCGCCTACATTCCAGCCTTTGCCAAGATTACCGGGCGCATGCAATACGACCTGTTCCACGCTTACACCGTCGACCAGCACACCATTTTCGTGATACGCAACCTGCGTCGCTTTGCGCTCGATAAACACGCCGATGAATTCCCCTTCTGCAACCTGGTGTACAGCAAACTGGAAGACCCGCGCCTGCTCTACCTGGCGGCGCTGTTTCACGACATCGCCAAGGGTCGCGGCGGCGATCACTCGGAACTGGGTGCCGACGAGGCGACCCGATTTTGCGTGCAGCACAAGCTGAATCGCAAGGAAACCCGGGTGGTTTCACAACTGGTGCGCGATCACCTGCTGATGTCGGTGACCGCACAACGCAAGGACATCAGCGACCCCGATGTCGTGCGGGATTTTGCCCAGCGCGTCGGCAGCATGAACATGCTCAACTATCTCTACCTGTTGACCGTGGCGGACATCCGCAGCACCAACCCGAAGTTGTGGAACAACTGGAAGGATGCGCTGCTCATGCAGCTTTATCGCGCCACCAAGGCGGTTATTCGGCGCGGTATCGACAACGCGCCCGATATCGATGAAATCATCCAGGAAAATCGCGACGCCGCATTCGAAGCAATGGCTGATTTACCGTTCAGCGCGGAACAGATCAACTCGGTTTGCGACCGGGTGCCTGGCAACTATTTCCTGCGCCACCATCCGCTGGAAATCAAGTGGCACATCGATGCCATACTGAGCAATCCGCAAAAGTCACGCCTGGTCAGCATCCGGCAGTCCACTTACACACAAAATACCAAGGTATTTGTTTACGGCGACGAATCCGCACACACGTTTTCGCAGGTCACCGGCACCCTCGGTTCACTGGGTCTTAGCATTCTCAACGCCGAAATTTTTACCACCGACGACAACAAGATCATGGATACCTTCATCATCCAGGACCGTAATGGCGACGCCGTCACCGACCCGGCAATCATCGCGCAGATCGAAACGCGCCTGCTCAAGGCGCTGCAATCGGATTCGATTTACCAGGGGCAGTACAACACGCGTAAATCCCGGCAACTGAAGGCTTTCGATCACCCTACCCTGGTGCAGTTCGAGCAGGATTACCTGAATGAACGTACGGTGATGGAAATCAGTGCCATCGACATGCCCGGGTTACTGTCGGTGATTGCCAATGTCATCGCCGAGAAAGACATCAACATCACCCATGCCAAGATATCCACACTGGGGGAGAAAATAAACGACATCTTCTATCTCACCACACCGGATGGACGGGCGATCACCGATGAGAAAATTCTGCATGCCCTGGCCAGCGACCTGGTGCAGGCACTGGAGGCCAAGAAAGCCGCCTGAGGCGCTGGATGTTATGAGCACGGTACTTGGAAAATCGATCGAAGCAGTGGTGGACGGTGAAAACAATCGCGTCGAGTTCGATGTGGCTTACCCGCTGCACGGAGACCCGCTCGAGGCGTTACGCGAGTTACGCGCGCTTCACGGTGACGATATCCGCCTGCTACCGATGTCGGCGACTTCAGCCGGCGGTGGCATCTTTCAGCATCAGCGCGAGCCCCGGGCGAAGGTCATCGGCCTGCGCTTCGATGCGCCGCTCACGCCCCGGCTGCGTATGGCCACGCAGGTCGACCTGCGCCAGGTCGCGCAGGATGAAATCGTCATCGATCGCGAACAACAACAGGTCTCTGCCGGCAGCGCGATCACGCTCAACCAGTTGAATCGCGCGCTGGCTGACGAAATTGGCCACAATTACAAAGTACCCGGCGCCGACCTGACCAGCTACATGTATGCCGCGGTCGGTGCGACCTTCATGACCGGCGGCATGGGACCGCAACGCCGCTACTTCAGCGACAGCGTAGTCGAGGCCGTCATCTACGACGGAGACGCGATCAACTGCATTAGCGGCGCCGCGCTGCAGGGCTACGCCGGCACCTATGGCTGGAGCGGCCTGGTCTGTGCGCTGCGCTGTAACTTCTACCGTTTTCCGGCCAACGAAATCGCCTTCGCCTTACCAGTATCGAGCGACGCGGCGCCACTGGCGGGTTTACTCGCGCACCTCGCGCCTTACGCTTTCCTCGAGTTGACCGAAAAAGCGGTCACTACACAGGACGGTGGCAACGATCTGATACTCGGGATCGAACACGTCAGCTGTGCCTCCATGCATCCCCTGTTAAGCGCGGCGACCGATCACCCCAGCCACGACCGGGCACAGCAATTGCAGCGCAAATGTGAAGCGGCCGGAGTCGATGGCCTGGTGTTTATCAATGGTTTCAGCGAGCGCAGCAGCGATGAATTTTTGCTCGACCTGGCGGATGATGAGAATGCCGATTCGCTGTGCATTGCCGGCATCGATATCGAGCACGCCGAAGTGTTCAACGATGCGGAAGAGATGCGCGCGCTGCGCGAAGCCGTGCCTTATACCGCGCGCACCCAGGCGCCGGCCGGCAAGTGGGTTTACAAAAACCATTCCGACGCCAATATCCGCATGGCGCCAGGCCAGGTCGCCGACGATGCCGAGCGCCTTTGGCAAATCAACAGCGCTTACGTCGGCAAGGTGCAGCAATATTTCACCGAGAATTCACAGGTAAAGGGCCAGATCCTGGTTTATGGCCACCTCAATCCTTACGGGATCGACCCGCACAACCGCGTGACCATGAGTGCGGACGACGAGACGGCATTTGCCGAGTGCCGCGATTTCCTGGTGGAGCAACGGGCGCAGTTGTATCGGCAACTCAGCGAACTGTGCCGGGATAGCGGGGCCGAATTCATCGGTGGCGAAAAAACCGCCGATTCCGAAATCGCCATTTATCGAGCGCTACAGGGGCCACAAAACGCCCCTGCGGCCCTGTATCAGCGCTTCCAGCACCAGCAAAAAACCATCGCAGCCGCATCGCCGCTGTTTAACTGGCGGGCACTGCCACCCTACGCCTGAGCCTTGGCGGGCCTGACATTACACTACTCGAGCGCTTTCGAACGGGACAGATTGTTTATCCCGTCATTCCGATACGTCGGGAAATGACAGTATTTTGTGAGACGCCAGTTATTGGCAGTCGCGAACACTCTGAGGGACAGACGCCGTTAGAGTTGACGCCGTTAGAGTTTTTCAGGGGAGTGCTTTTTTCGGGGACGGTAGCAGGCGTGTCAGTGCTGGCAGGCTGGCGGCCGGATGGATGCCGAGCGCCTTGAGTTCTTCGATCACGCTGACCGGCAGCGCCTGGTCGGCGACCTTCTGGTTCAGCACGCCGCCCATGATGACCGGCACGGCAATCGATTGCTCATCGAGCAAGTTTTTCAACTGGCTGGCATACTCGAGCGCCATGCCATTGTGGGTGCTCAACAGCAAGGCATCGACCGGGGCCTGCTGAATCGCGGCGAGCAAATCCTGCGGATCCTGTTCGGCGCCGAGATAGCGCACGTCAGCACCGGCTTCATCGAGTAATTGCGCCAATGCACCCGCGGCGTGCTCGTGCACGTCACTGGAAGCGACCATCAGACATTGGCCCTCGATTCGCTGGCGCAACGCCGCGTCGGCAAACAGGGGCCGATACTCATCGATCACCTGCTGCGACAAGGCGTACATGTCGGTGGGCGGTGAGCGCAGCGAACTGCAATCGTCGGCAAACAGGACTTCGAAATTCCGTGCACCGAGTCGTTTCAATAAATACAGCAATTGCAACGGATTGCGCAGATCGGCACCCAACTCGGCGAGGCCGCTGAGCGCATTGTCGAAAATAGTGCGCCCTTCGCGGCAAACGTCGGCGGCGAACTGTTCCGCCGCGGAGAAATCGACGTGTGGATACAGTCGCCGGGCCGTGGCTTCGACCTGGCGACCAAACAACTGCGCTTCGATAATTTCATCGGCCGAGGGAATGCGGATCGCTTCGGTCACCGGTAGTGGTTGCACGGCATGCCCACTCGGCGCATGCAGTTGCACGAGGATATCCCACAACAGGTATTCGGCGGTGACCGCCCGATTCTTTTCAAACTCGCGGCCGAAAGAAATGGTGTCACCGTAAATCATTGAACCAACCTGCTCACCCTGGTGAATTTCGTGCAGCGCCAGCACCCAGCCGGCCCGTTTAATCGGGTCGCTGGTCAAGCCACCGATGCAATGCGCGAGCCGCGCGCCGATCAGTTCTTCGACGATGTAGCGTTCCAGCATGGCCCAGGCGGCGACACTGGCGCAATTGCGAAACAGCGCGCCAAAGCCATCTTCCAGGTAGGAATGCAACATCACGCCCTGCTCGCGGAACTCAGCCAGCAACTGTATCGCCTGGCAGGTTTGCGTGGCAGTCGCCGCCGTATCGCTCCAGCCTGGCGCCTCGAAGGTGAAAAACTGCGACAGGTTACCGATGGTGGTACAGCCAATGCGCAGCGCTTCGACACTGTTGGCCACCGAGGCCGGTTGACCGATCATGAAATCGCCGAGGTGAGGCTGAATGGGTGCGGCCTGCGCCAGCGCGCTCCAGTCGGCGGACGTCACCAGCATGGGCCCCGTCTCGGCGGGTACGGCAGCGCGGCGCCCTGGCGGTAGACCCATGCGGCGATCTACCGCGAAGCCCGCGCGATCCATGCGCCACTGGCGGCTGTCGAGTTCGGCGTAAATTTGCTGCAGGGCTGCCGCCGTGGTGTCGATATCATTCATGCCGAGATGCGCGTGATACATGATGTGGCCCGCGCGTATCGACTGCTGTTTGTAATGCAATTCCGATTCGATATCGAAATGCTCGAGGAAGGCCGAACGCCCGATCTGTAGCGTGCCGGCCAACTGTCGCGCCGCGTCGCGTAGCGCGTTGTAATCGGCAAGCGTTGTCGCCAGTGACTGCTTGATGTTGGCAGTAGCGGAAATCACGTGACTGTGCGGCTACAAATGCCGACCCAGGCGGCGCTGTTTGCTGCGCTATTCATCGTCAAGCGTCGTCCATACCGCAAATTCATTACCACTGGGTTCGCTGAAATGAAAGCGCCGGCCACCGGGAAAGTCGAAGATCGGCTTTTCTATGCGACCACCGGCCTGTTCGACGCTTGACTGGGTCGCTTCGAGATCATCGCTGTAGAACACCAGCAGTGCTGCGCCATTTTGGGTGCTTGAATAGAGTTCAGAGCGGTAAAATCCGCCGTCCAGTCCCTGCCCGGCGAAGGCGCAGTAGTCCGGCCCGAATTGCTCGAATTCCCAGCCAAAAGCGGCGCTGAAAAAGGCCTGGGTGGCGGACAGGTCGCGTGCCGCAAACTCGACGTAGTTCAGTTTTTCGTGCTGGCGCATGGTGCACTCCTGATTGCCCTCGATCGTCGAAACGACTGCCTTGAGTCAGTTTGAACGGATTGTGATGACAGTTCAGCGATTCCTGGAACCCGCTGAACCGGCGAACAGTGAAACCACATTTTGCAAGAATGACCGGCAAAGCGCCAGCGCCTGAAAATATTCCGCCGAGATTAATGAGACTGCATCTTTTAATTTGTCTTACTAATGATAGAATTGCCCTCTTTCTCACATCCACCATTCGCTACCAACCTTCGGGGATACTGATGAGCAGTAACAAAAACCAAGATTTCAAGACACGCGAAGTACATGCAGGCGTCAGTCCCGACCCGGTAACCGGTGCCATATTGACGCCGATTTACCAGACCACCACTTACGTCCAGGAATCGGTCGACAAGTACCTCGAAAAGGGCTACTCCTACAGCCGCTCAGGCAACCCGACGGTGGTGGCGCTGGAAACGAAAATCACTGCACTCGAAGGCGGAGCCGGCAGCCTCTGCTTCGCCACCGGCATGGCCGCGACCAGCTGCACCATCATGGCCATGGTCGGCACTGGCGATCACATCATCCTGTCCGATGTCGTTTACGGTGGCACCCATCGCGTATCGACCAAGGTGCTGAACCGCTGGGGTCTCGAGGTCTCCTTCGTCGACACTGCCGACGCCAACAACGTCAAGAATGCAATCCGCGATAACACCCGCCTGATCTTCACCGAAACGCCGGCCAATCCGACGCTCAAACTGACCGACATCGCCGCCGTCTCCGAAGTCGCCCGCGCTGCCGGTATCCCGCACGTGGTCGACAACACTTTTCTCACGCCCTATTTCCAACGGCCACTCGAACTCGGCGCCGATATCAGCCTGCACAGCACGACAAAGTTCATGGAGGGTCACAACGTCAGCGTCGGTGGTTCGATCACCGCGGCCAATCCAGAACACCTCGAGAAAATCATGTTCGTGCGCAACTGCCTCGGCAGCAACATGACACCGATGGTTGCCTTCTACACGCTGCAGGGCGTGAAGACCATGAGCACGCGCCTCGAAGCACAGTCTGCAAATGCGCTCAAGGTGGCTCAATTCCTCGAAACTCACGCCAACGTCGATCGCGTTTGCTACCCGGGGCTGGACTCTTTTCCGCAGAAGGAACTTGCCGACCGCCAGGCCAGTGGTCACGGCTCGATGCTGTGGTTCGAAGTGCACGGCGGCGTCGAGTCCGGCAAGAAACTGATGGATACGCTGGAACTGTGGAGCCTGGCCGAAAACCTGGGTTCGGTCGAATCGCTGGTCACCCATTCGGTCACCATGACCCACGCCGACATGCCGCGCGAAGATCGCCTGGCGGCAGGCATCACCGATGGCCTGGTGCGCCTGTCGGCCGGCCTCGAAGCGGCCGATGACTTGATTGCCGATCTGAAACAGGCGCTCGACGCGCTGTAGAAGTCGACGACGTGCCACTTACACCACAGCCTCAGCTTGTGCTGGTTAAACCGCATTCAGGTGCCCGCTTATGACGATTGTTAACTCGGTTCTCGACCTTATCGGCAACACGCCGATTGTTAAACTCAGCAAGTTCGATACGGGTCCCTGCGATCTGTTCATCAAGATGGAGTGCGACAACCCGGGTGGTTCGATTAAGGATCGAATCGCGGTGTGCATGATCGAGGCTGCCGAAGCGGAAGGCAAGATCGAACCCGGTGGCACTATCATCGAGGCAACTGCCGGTAACACCGGCCTTGGGCTCGGCCTCGTGGCCGCGCAAAAAGGCTACAAGCTGATACTGGTGATTCCCGACAAGATGAGCCCCGACAAGATTCGTCACATTCGGGCGATGGGCGTGGATGTGCGGCTGACCCGTTCCGACGTACAAAAGGGACACCCCGAGTACTACCAGGATTATGCCAAGCGACTCGCCAGCGAAATTCCGAACTCGTATTTTATCGATCAGTTTTCCAATCCGAACAACCCGAAGACCCATGAAACAGAAACTGGTCCCGAGATATTGCGGCAAATGGACGGCAAGCTCGACGCCATGGTGGTCGGCGTCGGCTCGAGTGGCACGGTGACCGGGCTGGGCAAGTTTTTCCACGAACACCTGCCCGATTGTGAAATGATCGTCGCCGATCCGGTCGGCTCCATCCTCGCCGACACCATCAATACCGGCAACACGCCAAAGGCCGGATCCTGGCTGGTGGAAGGCATCGGCGAGGATTTCATGCCACCGATCTGCGACATCAGCCTGGTGAAAAAGGCTTATGCCATCAGTGATCGTGAAGCTTTTCAGACACAACGTGAACTGTTGCTGCGCGAAGGTATAATCGCCGGATCATCAACCGGAACACTGCTGGGAGCAGCGCTACGTTACTGCCGCGAACAAACCGAGCCCAAACGCGTACTGACGATGGCCTGCGACACCGGTAACAAATACCTGAACAAGTCATTCAACGATTCCTGGCTGGCCGACCAGGGCTTGCTGGAACGCACCAGCCATGGCGATTTACGTGACTTGATCGCGCGGCCGATGGACAGTGGCGACATGGTCACCGTGACCGCCGAAGACAACCTGATCACCACTTACAAGCGCATGCGCATGTTCGACGTCTCGCAATTGCCGGTGGTTGACCACGGCCGGATTATCGGCCTGATCGACGAATCCGATATTCTGCTGAGCCTGTTCGACGACAAGGACAGCTTGCAGAAGAAGGTGGACTCGGTGATGGTCACCAACCTCGAAACAGTGGCGCCAACCGAACAGATCAGCCGCATCGTCGAATTGTTCAAACAGGATAAAGTTGCCATCATCGCCGACCGCGATCAGTTTTATGGCCTGATTACCCAGATCGACCTGATCAATCACCTGCGCCAAACCGCGACCTGAGTCGAACGCCGTTATCCCGGGCGGATAGCGGCAGTAACATTCAACCGATCAGACGGCGCCACCGCTTGATTGCTGATCGCCGTCAGACAGGTTGCAATTTTGACTTCCCGCAGAAAACATTATTAAATGCCGCTGGCCAATCCTGGTTCGTGTGTTCACTTTCAACCCGAGATCCACCCGATGGAAATTCAGCGCCTGCTTACCAGCTTTAGCACCCGAATTCTGACCCAGTTCGGCGTCGTCATCCTGGCCGCAGTGGTGCTGATCGTTTACCACTTCGACGTGATCTACCCGTTTTATGCCGAGGGCCAACTCACCAATACCGGCATTGTCATCAACAGCGGCATCGTCTTGCTGTTTCTGCTCGGCATCGGCAATATATTTTACAACCTGCTGCGTTATCGTCGCGAAGAAGCCGCAATCGCCAGCTTCCTCAATAACGTCGAGACGCAAAACTCGGATTACCTGCGAAGGCGTGCCCGTCGGCTCGATTATCTCGCAACGCCACGCCACCATGCGCACCATTCAAAGTGCCAACGGTGAAATCAATCACAACGCCCTGGCGTCGATGCTGAATGCCGATGAAGCAACGCGCTTCGGCCTGATTCGATTCATCAATAACATCCTGATTCTGACCGGTGTATTCGGCACCATCGTATCCCTGTCCATCGCCCTGATAGGCGCCTCCGATCTCATTGATTCCGCCGATGCCAGCCTCGGTGGCATGGGCCTGGTGATCCATGGCATGTCGACCGCGCTGTCCACCACCATTACCGCAATCGTGTCCTACGCCGTGTTCGGTTATTTTTATATCCGCCTCGGGGACGTACAGACGCATTGCCTGAGCGGCATCGAACAACTGACTTCGATTTATCTGCTGCCGCGTTACGTCAAGAGTAGCGACGACATCGTGCACAAGATGAGCGATCTGATCAAATCGGTGATCGTCGCCGCCGATCGTCTCAAGCAGACCCAGGACAGCTACCGCGATTCAGCGGTTACCCTGCAGCAAACCATTGCCGCCAATCAGCAACAGGCTGATCGCTTTGCCGATGAGTTAAAACAGATCCGCAGCCTGCTGCGCGAGGGCTTCCGGCTACCGCCCGAAGCTATCGCAGAAACACAAGCAGACGCAGACGAACTGTGAACCAGGGCTTCGTCCAGATCGGTAGCAGCCACTCAGCCGGAATCGGTGGCGAAAACAGTTTCTGGCCATCATTCACCGACGTGATGATGGTGATTACCCTGATCTTTCTGATGGCCACCAGTATCCTGGTGGTGCGCAACTGGCAACTGGTCGCCGAGCTGCAGGAGAGCATTGCTGCCGAACGCCTTGCCGAGCAGATTATCGAATCCACGTCGATGGAAAACGCGACCCTCGAAGAACGTCTCGCCAACGCCGAACAAACCACTTCAATTCTGCGCCTGCGCCTGATGAAAAAAGATGAAGAACTGGCCACGGCGCAGGCGGCACTGCGCGACCAGGAAAGCAGCGTCACCGAGCTGCAGCAACAAAATAGTCAACTGAAGGAGTCGTTGGAGCAGACTCGCGCCGAACTCGACGCCGCCAATTTTGAAATCAATGCGGCCACCGCACAGTTCAATGAAATGGCCTG
>CAWIHJ010000020.1:0-9322 GCA_963835795.1 uncultured Gammaproteobacteria bacterium | reverse complement strand
AAAGAACACGAATCGAAACCCTGGTAAAAAATTCGATCGAGGAAACGGCTTCAAGCGGTAACCACAGGCCCGCATTTGCCCGGTCCGTCAGAGATGCCATCACGCGGTTTGTCGAAGAATCGCCAGCGGGATATTTCAATGTCGCCGATGACCGCAAGATTGCCGGCCAGGTGCTGGCTTACATGATGGAGGAATCCGAAATCGGTTACCACGAGGTGAATGCCGGCGGATACACGCTGGTAAAATTGATCGCCGAAGCCGATCAGCAGGGATTCAGGAAAAACACACCTACAACTTTTGCAAAACTGCAGCGCAGATCGATAGTTGCGCCAGAACCAAGCGATCCGAAACGAGTGTAATGTCTCAGCCCATTTCATTCGTAGCCGGGAGAGCAGCATCGCCCTCCACATTCCCACGCAACAAGTGCAGGCAGACAAATGCCAGGCTTTGGGCCTGCTTCAGGTTGCGTCAAAATATCGCCACCAGGTGAAATTCAATCACTATACTTCTTAAAAATCAGCAGTCTTTAATCAGTGAACAAAATCGATGAAAGTTAAACCCTATTTGAAGATTCTGGCCGAAAAGGATGGCTCTGACCTCTATTTTTCCACCGGCGCGCGTCCGAGCGCCAAGTTCAATGGCGAAATGAAACCGCTCGGCAAAGACTCCGCACCACCGGGCTGGGTAGACTCGCTGGCCCAGGAAATCATGAGTGACAAGCAGAAAGCGGAATTCCGCGAAAAGCCGGAAATGAACCTGGCCTTATCGCTGTCGGATATCGGCCGCTTTCGCGTCAATATATTCAAACAACGTGGCGAAACCTCCATGGTTATTCGCAATATCGTCACCGAGATACCCAACAAGGACGACCTGGGATTGCCCGAGGTTTTGTCACAAATCATCATGGCCAAACGCGGTTTGATTTTATTCGTTGGCGGCACCGGGTCAGGCAAATCGACCTCGCTCGCTGCGCTGATCGACCATCGCAACGTCAATTCAAAGGGCCACATCGTCACCATCGAGGATCCGGTCGAGTACGTCCACTCGCACAAGGGTTGTATTGTCAATCAACGCGAAGTGGGCATGGACACGCTGTCCTTCGAAGATGCGCTGAAAAACACCCTGCGGCAGGCGCCCGACGTCATCCTGATTGGTGAAATTCGCGACCGTGAAACCATGGAACACGCACTCGCCTTCGCCGAAACCGGGCATCTGGCGATCTCCACCCTGCACGCCAACAATGCCAACCAGGCGCTGGATCGCATCATCAACTTCTTCCCCGAAGAGCGGCATAAACAGTTGCTCAGCGATTTATCCATCAATCTGCAGGGCATTCGTATCGCAGCGCCTGATACCCACCGTCGACGGCAAACGCTGTGCCGCCATCGAAATCCTGCTCAATTCGGGGCGTGTGGCCGACCTGATCAGGGAAGGCGCCGTCACCGAAATCAAGGAAGTCATGCAAAAGTCGGAAGGCATGGGCATGCGCACCTTTGACTCGGCGCTTTTCTACCTCTACCAGGACGGCAAGATCAGTCTCGAAGAAGCGCTGAAGAATGCCGATGCCGAAAACAACCTGCGCCTGCGCATCGAACTCGGTGAAAAAGCCCAGGCCGAAAGCGAAAGAACCTTTAGTGGGCTGTCACTGATCGAAGAACCGGAAGAAGACGACGAAGAGGAAGACGAAGAAGTACTGGATCAGGATGGACTATCCGTATTCGCACCACCCCCCATGCCCGCAAAACCCAAGGCAGGTTAGACGGCACGTCGACCGCCTCAGGGCGCGTCCGTCAAAGTTCAGGGTTTGAATCTGCAGGCTCAGTCGACCGCTTCAAAGCAGCCGTAAATTTTTTGCGAGTCTCATTCCCTGACCAAATCGCCCGGAAAATGAAAGCTATCTGGACGCATCCTGTCGCACAGGTACTTATGCCATTCGTGTTCAGATTGAATCCACAGCCGAACATGTCACACGAGTTTCAGGCCAGAATTCAGGGCAGGATAGCGAGCTGTGGCGACCCCTATCGGTCGCGTGCTTCGGCGGCGAGGCGGGTCACTGCCGCGGTGATTTCGGCGTTGGCGAAAGGCTTGGTCATGAACAGGTCCGCGCCACATTCCAGCGCGGTTTCGCGGTCGATACGCTGGCCCTTGGCGGTGAGCATCAACACCGGTAACTTTTCGCCCCTGGGGTCGGCACGCAACTGGCGCAGAACTTCATAGCCATCGAGTTCGGGCAACATCAGGTCCAGCACCAGCACATCGGGTTGATGTTCGAGCGCCGAATCCAGTGCCTGGCGGCCATCGGTGGCAACCCGGATCTCGAAACCGGCCCGTTGCAGTAAAAAGGTCAGTGATTCGACGATATTGGGTTCGTCTTCAGCCAGTAAAACGGTTTGCGTCATGTTGCGGTAAAAACATCCTTTGTGTTTTCGTAGCGACGATTAGACACCATCCATGGAGGTACCGCAACCGCGCCACAGCGGGTTGTCCGCCCTGGCCAGGAATATGGCCAAGTTTGGTCAATTGTTTACACAATTACTGTTTGTAACCGTGGTGAATTGACAGATTTACCAAATATTATCAACGAGATACTTGTTAATTGACCATAATATGACTAATTATATTTTGTATTGCGGTGCAGCATTAGTGCGGACAGGTACCGAGTGCAATTACCGCGAAATTGCGCAAATTCAAGAGGATGACAGCATGACCCAGGAGGCGTCTTACGCCCAGCTAACACTGGCACTCGACACCACGCTCGAGCGTGAATTCGTGGCGCCATTGACGTCAATTCGCGGCGTGCTGGAAATCTTGCGCGACTTTCCCGACCTCGCGGACACGGAGCGCTATCGTTTTTTGAGCAACGCATTAAAGGATTGCGCCCGACTGGAGCTGGGTATCGAGCAGCTGGCAGACACCGTGTATGCCGCCGCTGACCCGCAACACCAGGAGCCAGCACAGGCGAAAGCGGACGATACGGCTGACGAATACGCTGATCGCATTCGGTTAAACGCGGAATCACAGATTATCGATGTCGATTTCAGCGACTTCGTATTCAGCAGTTCGGCGATCGTCAATGGCTTTTACGACCGGCTCGACCGGCTGATCGAAAATTCCGGCCAGCGCTGGTACATCCTGGCCAACTACCGCAATTGCAGTATCTGGCCCGAAGCCTGGGTCGCCTTCGCGCACCGCGGCAAAAAAGTGAATGTCAGTTACTCGCTCGGCACCGTGCGCTACGTCGATGCCGACGATGGCAGGGGTACCCTGAGTGACCCGGAAATCTTTGCCTCCCGGGATGCGGCGCTGGCGCACATCGATATACTACGCCGGGGCTAAAAGCCTGTTATCAACTAGTCGTGGCCGGCTACAAGCTGGCTATAGGCGAGACGCAAACGGAAAAAACTGGTGTCATCTGCGGCGAATTCGAGCGTCAGATCACCTCCCATGCTGCGCGCGATCGCGCGGCTGATCGAAAGTCCAAGCCCGGCACCGTGATCGAGGTTACTGCGATGTCCGCGACTGAATTTTTCGAAAATCATTGCGGCTTCTTCGCGCCTGACACCACCGCCGTTATCGGAAATCTCGATGTGCAGCGAATCCCCGTCGGTTACGCTGCGCACGTGAATCTCCGGATGATCCGAATTGTTGTACTTGATCGAATTCGAAATCAGGTTGATCAGTATCTGTTGCATGCGATCCGCGTTGGCTTCTACCCAGCGCGGATCCGTGCTCAACTGGCGATGAACCTTTACCTGTTTTTTACGGATCAGGCCGTCGAGGGTATCGATCGCGGCATCGATGACACCGAGCGGCTCGACACTCGCCAGCGGCATATCCAGAATCCCGGCTTCGAGCCGGCTCATGTCGAGGATTTCATCGAGTAGCCGGGTCAGGCGCTGGCTCTCCTCGTGAATGATCGAGATGAAACGTTGACGTTCCGTGTCGCTAACCGATTCCGCACTCAGCAGGATTTCGGAAAAGGAGCGGATCGAGGTCATCGGGGTGCGCAATTCATGGCTGACCTGGCTGAGAAATTCATCTTTCTGCACATCGAGCTGGCGCAATTGTTCGTTGGCCTTGCGAAACTCGTTGGTGATCAGGGTCAACTCGGCGGACTTGTTCGACAGTTCGCGCGACGTTTCAATAAGCCGCTGGGTTTCGTCGGCAATGTCGATCAATTCGGTCATGCTGATGCTGCCGCGCCCGGCGACGCGCGCTACCATCGCATGCGCCGACGCCGCGCCAACATTACCCGCCAGCACGCGCTCAAGTTGCACGATCATCGCATCGGTCGGCCACGGAAGGCCGCTGCTGTTGTCGCCCTGCTCGCGGGCCATCTGGTCGAACAACCGGCGCGCGGGCTCGGTGCCGAGAATACGTTGCGCGAGGACGAACAGATCTTCGGCGTTGGCCTGACCGGGTTCGAAACGGGTCGACTCATCGGGCCGATTACGAAACACGTCGACAAACAGCGCCGCCTGCAGGCGATCCAGCGGGCTGGCTTCGGAAAGCACGGAAACCACCATGAAGATCAAGGCATTCGCACCGAGACTCCAGACCACCGCATGCACCAGCGGATCCATATCCTACCAGGCCAAACAGCGCCTGCGGCCGGAGCACGGCGATACCAAACAAACCAGTGTTCCAGCACGTCGGCGCTGAGAATGACAGCTGCCGCCAAAACTCGGCAGAAACAACGTGTAGGCCCACAGGACGAAACCCGCCAGCAAGCCGGCCAGCGCGCCGCTGCGCGTGGCGCCGCGCCAGAAGATGCCGCCGAGCAGGCTGGGCAGGAACTGCGCCACACCGACGAAGGCGATCAGGCCGATCGCCGCCAGTGCATCGGAACCACCGCTGGCCTGGAAATACAGGAAGCCAAGCCCCAGCACCGCGGCAATGCTGACCCGACGCGAGGTCAGCAGAGATTGCGCACGTCACCGCTGACCTCGCGCCGACCGTGTAACAGGTAAAGCGAAATTGGCACCACGATGTGGTTGGACACCATCGTCGACACCGCGATGGCGGCGACGATGACCATCGACGTGGCCGACGAAAATCCGCCGAGAAAGGCCAGCAGGGCCAGGTCTTCGCGGCCGAGCGACAATGGCAGGGTAAGCACGAAGAGGTCGGGATTGGCGTCCGCCGGCAGGTACTTGAGGCCCGCAACCGCGATCGGCATGATGAACAGGCACATGCCAAACAGGTACAGCGGGAACAACCAGGAGGCCGTCGCCAGGTGTCGTTCGTCGACGTTTTCCACCACCGTTACCTGGAACTGCCGCGGCAGGCAGATGATCGCGGTGGCCGACAGGAAAGTCAGCGTCACCCAACGCGCATCGAAAATATTCCCGGCGCCGTAAATCACTTCGGTATCCACGTTCTCAAAGACCGAACCGAGGCCACCGGCGACGCCAAAGACCACGAACAAACCAACCGCCAGCAACGCTGCCAGCTTGACCACCGCCTCGACCGCGATCGCCGCCACCACACCGTGATGGCGTTCATTGGCGTCGATGTTGCGGGTGCCGAACAAAATGGCGAACAGCGCCATGCCCGCGGCCACGACGAAGGCGCTCAAACCGACATCGACGTCGCCGACAATCGCCCGGTAGCTGCTGGTGACCGACTGCAGTTGCAACGCGATGTAGGGTGTTGTCGCGACCAACGCCATCAGCGTCACCAGCACGGCAGATGCTCGAGCTCTTGCCATAGCGCGACGAGATCAGGTCGGCAATCGAGGTGATGCGGTGAACCCGGCCGATGCGCACCAGCTTGCGCAACAACCACCACCAGCCGATGAATACCAGCGTCGGCCCCAGGTAAATGGTGATGAATTCGAGGCCGTTGCGCGCGGCGGAACCGACGGCGCCGTAGAAAGTCCAGGAGGTACAGTAAACCGAGATCGACAGCGTATAAATGATCGGTGACTGGATCCAGCCCGCGTGGCCCTGGCGTGCTCGGCGGTCGACATAAAATGCGAGCGCGAACAGGAGCGCCACGTAGCCCAAACAAACCCCGAGCAGCAGATCGACCGAAAGCATTACGCGGTGGTGTCCTTTTGCTCTGCGGGCGGCTCGCTTTGCGCATCTAGCCGATCGGCATCACTTTGCATGCGCCGCGACAGAATTGCCCCTCCGATGATCAAACCTCCCCAGACGGCAAACAGGTAGATGCCGGTGAACGGGATGCCCATAATCCGCAAGTCGAGCTGGAATATGTTGGCGACCGGCGGCAACAGCAACACGCAACCGACCAGCAGCAAAATGAGCGCGCGATCACTGGTCTTGCGATCGGAAATGGGGTGATCAGATTCGGCCTTGGGCTTCATGGTGCTGAAATACTCATGGACTCCTGGCTGCAGCTCAATCGGTTGCAATGTCGAGCAATTCTAACCCCAGCGCGCCGATTAATCACCCGACACAATCGCGAACTCCACGCACTAGCCCGTCAACGGGTCGATCACGCGATGCTTGCAGTTGCGTCGTGGACAGGTGCGGCAGGACAACCCGACCGGTTCAAACGGGGTCGAGCGATCCGGGGCATAGACCGTGTGCTTCGCGTCCTGGTCACTGAGTACGCACATATCCGTCAGGAAATGTCGCGCCTGGCTAAAGCTGGCATTGACGGTGCTGGCGGCGCGGGCGACAAGCACAAAGCCTTCACCGGAGGGCAATTGCACGTGTTGACGCAGTACCGTGTAGGGCGTTTGCTGGGCACGGTACAAAATCCACAGCGGGCAGGCAAATCCATAGCGTGGCACCCCGAGCCCCGGCAGGTTTCGCGAGCGAATGATATTGCCCGAAGCATTGGCCTGGTAAAAACCGAATCGTGGTAGCGCCTCGGTGGGCGGCAATGCGCTCAAACGTTCGCATATCACTTCGAAATCGACAGTAAAATCGTCGGCCAGCAATTCGATATCGAACTGGTATTTCAGTGCGCGCTGCTTGAAGGTTTCCGCCGGCACGAGTACCGCCGTGATCGCGTAGCGAACCAGGATTTCGAAGCTGCGGGCACGCGCTATATCGGTTTCAAGCCCGGGCTCGCCGGCCACGATCTTGCGCAGAGTTTTATCCAGCTGGCTTTCAACCAGGCTACGCGCGGCGTTAAATCGGCTACTGGCGGTACCATCCGGGAGCTTCGCGTGTAATCTCTCGACACGGGACTCGATCTCGGCAAAGTGATTATTGCGGCCGTCGAACAAAGCATCGACTTCATCCAGCGGGGTCAGCGTACGCCGGGCCCAGGCAGCATTGTCGAAATAGCTCGCCAACGCATCACCCAGTTCACTCAGGTGCTGGCTTTCCTCGTGGATGATGGCGTAAAAGCGGTCGCGATGCAGGGTATCGATCTCGAGATGGTCATTGATGATTTCCGAGGCCGAGTAAAGCGAGGCAATGCGGGTCAGCATTTTGTGCACGGTTTCCCCGAGAAATGGATCGTGATTCAGCCGATCGCTCAGCACCTGGGCAACATTGGTGGCCTGGTGCTCGGAGCGAGACAGGGCGAGAATGCCGCGCGCCCACCCGGGAAAGCGTCCAATCAATTCACCAATACGTGCACTTTCGACTCCCAGGGCACCCAGTTCCGGGGTGCGTGCGATTTCCTCGAGGGTTTCCAGCAGGCGGCGATCGGCGGCACCGTCCAGCTGATCGAGTGGCAGGTCAAGCGCGCTGGCCAACTTGCGTAACAAGGTGCCGCCAATATCACGCTTATTGTGTTCGATCAGGTTGAGATAGGATGGCGAAATTTCGACCTGGCGCGCGAGATTGGCCTGGGTGATACCGATGCTACGGCGACGCTCGCGAATCCTCGGCCCCAGAATATTACGTTTCATACTCAGTCTCGAGGCACCAGCTGAGCGCCCATTCAGTCAATAATTGACAAATTAACATATTTAACGGCAAGAAAATTTACAAAAGTATCTTTATTTTTCACATACTTATTGAATTATTAACGCCAGTCAATGATTCTTGCAGCGCTTAAAAGCATCTAGGGCGGCAAAACTGGACAGAAGCATCCGGTAACCGCACTCAAAATAACTCGGAGGATCCGTTACTAATGAGTAAAATCGATAACTCAAGGCGCAAGTTTATAAAATCAAGCGCAATAGTCGGTGTCGGCGTTTCAGCACCGCTCATTTTCACCAATGCCCACGCGGCCTATCGTAACGAGCCCAAGGGCTCTACCGTCACCTTCGGCTTCAACGTGCCGCAGACCGGCGCCTACGCCGACGAGGGCGCGGACGAACTGCGCGCCTACGAGCTGGCCGTCAAGCACATCAACGGCGAAGGCGACGGCGGCATGCTGAACACCTTCTCGTCCAAGGCGCTGAAGGGCAACGGCGTCAACGGCAAGAAAGTCGTCTACGTCACCGGCGACACGCAGACCAAGTCCGACGCGGCGCGTGCATCGGCCAAGCGCATGATCGAAAAAGACGGCGCCATCATGATCACCGGCGGCTCGTCATCGGGTGTTGCGATCGCGGTTCAGGGCCTGTGCCAGGAAGCCGGCGTCATCTTCATGGCCGGCCTGACCCACTCCAACGACACCACCGGCAAGGACAAGCGCGCCAACGGTTTCCGTCACTTCTTCAACACCGAAATGTCCGGTGCTGCGCTGGCTCCGGTGCTGAAGAATGACTACGGCACCGACCGCATAGCCTATCACCTGACCGCCGACTACACCTGGGGCTGGTCACAGGAAGGTTCGATCAAGAAGTACACCGAGAAGCTCGGCTGGAAGACCACGGCGGCGGTACGCACGCCGCTCGGCGCCGGCGACTTCTCCCAGTACATCACCCCGGTGCTGAACTCCGGTGCCGACGTGCTGGTTCTGAACCACTACGGCAAGGACATGGTCAACTCGCTGACCCAGGCCGTGCAGTTCGGTCTGCGCGACAAGATGGTCAACGGCAAGCAGTTCGCCATCGTGGTGCCGCTGTACTCGCGTCTGATGGCCCAGGGTGCCGGCGAGAACGTCAAGGGCATCTTCGGTTCCACCAACTGGCACTGGTCGCTGCAGGACGAAGGCTCCAAGGCATTCGTCAAGTCCTTCGGCAAGGCCTACGGCTTCCCGCCCAGCCAGGCAGCGCACACCTGCTACTGCCAGGCACTGCTGTACGCCGACGCCTGCCAGCGCGCTGGCACCTTCATGCCGAGCGAGGTTGGCAAGGCGCTGGAAGGCTTCAAGTTCGACGGCCTGGGCAACGGTCCGACCGAATACCGCGCCGACGATCACCAGTGCTTCAAAGACGTCCTGGTGGTGAAGGGTAAAGAAAATCCCACATCCAAGTTCGACGTGCTCGAAGTGGTTGAAGTCACGC
>CAWIHJ010000019.1:0-19005 GCA_963835795.1 uncultured Gammaproteobacteria bacterium | reverse complement strand
TGGCACCGTGGTCGAGGGTACCGCCGGTAACACTGGAATCGGGCTTGCGCACATCTGCCGGGCACGCGGTTACTCCCTGATCATCTACATGCCGGACAACCAGTCCCCGGAAAAAGTCGATATCCTGGAAACCCTCGGCGCCGAAGTACGCGTGGTACCCACCGTCCCCTACAGCAATGACATGAACTACCAGAAACAGGCCGCGCGTTGCGCGCAGGCGTTGCCCCGGGCGGTGTGGGTCAATCAGTTCGACAACCTCGCCAACCGGCTGGCTCACTACGAGTCGACCGGGCCCGAGATCTGGCGGCAAACCGATGGCTCAGTGGATGCCTTTGTCTGTGCGGTCGGCACCGGTGGCACTATTGCCGGCGTTTCCAGCTACCTCAAGCAACAGAGCTCGGATGTGCAGGTCGTACTACTCGATTGCATCGGCAGTGCGCTGTACAACTTCGTCACCCATGGCGAGGCGACGCTGAGCGAGGGCAGTTCGATCACCGAAGGCATCGGCAACGGCCGCATTACCGATAACATCGCCGCGGCGCAAATCGACTGGGCGTTGCAGGTGTCGGACCAGCAGATGGTGACCATGGTGCATCGCCTGCTGCGCGAGGAAGGCTGGCTGTTCGGGTCGAGCGCCGGCGTCAATGTCTGCGGCGCCATCGAGGTCGCGCGCAGACTGGGCCCCGGGCACCGGATTGTGACGCTATTGTGCGACGGCGGCGGCAAGTACCGCGCGCGACTCTTCAATCGCGACTGGCTCGCGACGAAAGGCTTGCAGGTCGACTAAACGGGAAACCACGAAGGGAAATCGTTTGCGCTTTAGCGCACGTAGCCGATCACCGAAATGAAGTGGCAGACGGAACCGATGAGCACGAAGAAGTGCCAGACACCGTGCGCATGGCGCAGTCGGTTCATCGCGTCGAGAACGTAAAACACGATTCCCCCGGTGTAAGCCAGCCCGCCCACGGTCAACCACCACAACCCGGTCTCGGGCAACGCAGCTTTCAGACTGGCGAAATCGAAGGCGACGGCCCAGCCCATGCCGAGGAAAATGACCATTTGGCCAAACTTTACCGTCGCGCCCGGTGAGGAACACCTCGCTGAGTATTCCCGCCAGCGCCAGCGCCCAGATCAACGCCAGAATCAGGAATCCATTGCCATCGCGCAGGGAAACCAGCATGTAGGGGGTATAAGTGCCGGCGATCAGCAGGTAAATGGCGACGTGATCGAGTAGCTGGAACAGGTCCTTCAGATTCGGCGGATTGAAGCTGTGATACAGCGTCGACATGGTGTAGAGCAACACCAGCGATACACCGAAGGTGGCAAAACTGGAGATGATCCAGGGGTCGCGCAGCGGAATACTCACCGCCAGCAACGCACCCAGACCGATCAGCGCAAATACCGCGCCAACCAGGTGGCTGATGCTGTTCAGTTTTTCGCCGTAGTACATATAAAGTGACTTATCCGGACGCGGAGTGTCCGGATACCAATGGGGCGCTATTCGAAAGCGACGGCCGCATCCTGCAGCCACAACAGCAGGTAATCGGCGAAACTGCGGCGAATGATCACTTCGAAGCCGTCCTCGTGGGCTAGCGGAGACACCGTCATCCCTGCCCTGGCAAGCCGTGTTTGCGCACACTGCCCGGGTTTGAATTCACGCGGGTGCAAATCCAGCGGGCAATCGGTTGCCAGCAGGGCAGCCGCGTAGGCGCCGGTAACGTGGAGCATGGTCAGGCCGCTGCTATTGTCGACGACCGCACTGAACACACCGTCCAGCGCTTTCAGCAACGCCGCCTTCAGTTCGCCCTCCTGACCCGCCGGCGTGACGATGAGCCATTCGTCCGGCCCCAGCCAGTAAATCCGGTAGTCGCCGGACTCGACCACGGTATTCGCCGTGGTCGGCGGTTCGCAACCGAGCACCTTCAATACCGCGGCGAGAAACGCGGTATTGTTTGCGCGCCCACGCAGGTTGATGAAGCCCTGAAATGGTTTTTCCTCGATGCGCGGTGCGGCGCCGCGCGGATCGCCAAGCTTGATCTGCACCAGCGGACTTTGTTGTTGAAACAGGTCAGGCATCATGCGTACCTCGAGAAAGCAGGATTGATGTGCGCTGGGAGGGAAGCAAAGCGCGCCGATGCGAAAGTGCAGGTACATGCATGATGGTCGACCGAGCCGGCGCACCGGCACTTTGCTGACGCCCCCAGCGGGCCAAACTGACAATGTATCGAGTTACGCATTGGCTTTGCTCCCTTCCTTGTCGTAGAACACGGGTTCGGTAATCGTCGCCTTGATCACGCGACCATCGGCCAGCGGCGCGTACAGGGTTTCACCCATGCGCTCGCGCCCACCCTTGACCAGCGCCATGGCGATCGAGTGACCGCAACAGGCGCTGTAGTAACTGGAGCTGACGTGACCCACCATCGGCATGGGCAGCGGCTTTCGGGTCATTCGACCAGCTGCGCACCTTCCGGCAGCACGGTTTGCGGATCTTCGGTCAGCAGCCCGACCAGTTGCTTGCGATCCTCGCGCGCGGTATCGGGCCGGGTGAGTGAGCGCTTGCCGATGAAGTCCGCCTTGGTTTTGGAGATCGCCCAACCAAGCCCGAGGTCATCGACGGTCACCGAGCCGTCGGTATCCTGGCCGACGATGACATAGCCTTTCTCGGCGCGCAGCACGTGCATGGTCTCGGTGCCGTAGGGCGTGATGTCGTAGGCCTCGCCCGACTGCATCAGTTTTTCCCACATGAAACGGCCGTAGTTGGCCGGCACGTTGACCTCGTAGGCGAGTTCGCCCGAGAAACTGATGCGGTTCACCCGGCACTCGACATCACCGATGGTGCCGGCTCTGGACGCCATGAACGGGAAGTCCGCCGCGGAGAAATCGATGTCGTCGCAGATCGCCGCGACCACGTCGCGGCTGCTTCGGGCCCGACCACGGCGGCGGTCGCCCAGTGGTCGGTGACCGAGGTCAGGAAGACTTCCAGGTCGGGCCACTCGGTCTGCAGCCAGCGCTCCATCCAGGCCAGCACGCCGGCGGCGCCGCCGGTGGTGGTGTGCATGAGGAAGTGATCCTCGCCGAGGCGTATGGTGACGCCGTCGTCCATGACCATGCCGTCTTCGCCCAGCATGAAGCCGTAGCGGCCCTTGCCGACTTCCAGCTTCATCCAGTTGTTGGTGTAGATCGATTTCGAGGAACTCGGCCGCGTCCGGTCCCCGGACCTCGATCTTGCCGAGCGTCGAGGCGTCGAGGATGCCGACGCTGTCGCGCACCGCGAGGCACTCGCGATTGACCGCGGCGTGCATGGATTCTCGCCGGCTCGCGGGTAGTACCAGGGGCGCTTCCACTGGCCGACGTCCTCGAACAGCGCGCCGTTTTCCTCGTGCCAGCCGTGCATCGCGGTCTTGCGCACCGGGTCGAACAGCGTCGCCGAGATTCTGGCCGGCGAAGGTGCCGAAGCTGACCGGCGTGTAGTTGGGCCGAAAGGTCGTCGTGCCGGTCGCGGCGATGCTCTGCCCCAGGGTCTGCGCGCAGCACGCCCATGCCGTTGATGTTGCCGAGCTTGCCCTGGTCGGTGCCGAAACCCATCGCGGTGTAGCGCTTGACGTGCTCGACCGACTGGAAGCCCTCGCGCACCGCGAGCTCGATATCGGCGGCGCCGACATCGTTCTGCATATCGACGAACGGCCTTGGGACCCCGCCCGTGGGCATAGGGCGACGGCAGGCTCCACAGCGGCAGAATCGCTTCGCTTGTCACCGTCTCGGCCGCGGCACAACCGAGCTTCTTCGGTTTGAAGCCACAGGCCTTCGCCGCCGCCTGCCCCGGCTTTGGCGCCCTCCTGCAGGCAGGCGGCCAGATCCAGCGTACCGTTGGCGCCACCGGCGGAAATCTGCGGCCTGGGTTGGCTTGCCGGGTTTGAAACATGGCCAGCGCCTCGTCCCATTCGGGTCGGGCGCCGGACTGGGCATGCAAATGCACCACCGGGCTCCAGCCGCCGGAAACAGCCAGCACATCACAGGCCAGTGACTGGCGACTGCCGCTGACCGCGCTGCCGTCCTCCGACAGGCGCATTACCTCGATCGAGCGCAGGCGCTTGCGCCCCGAGCTGTCGACCACGACACTGCCGTTTTGCACGCTGATGCCGGCGCTGCGCACGCTATTGGCGATTTCGCTGTTGGATTCACGGCGCGCATCGATCACCGCGGCGACTTCGACCCCGGCCGCCTGCAAATCGAGCGCACTCTGGTAGGCGCTGTCATTGTTGGTAAACACCACGGCACGGCTACCCATCTTCACCGCGTATCGATTGCTGTAAGTAGAAACCGCCGAGGCGAGCATGATGCCGGGGCGATCGTTATTGGCGAAAATCAGCGGCCGCTCCGCCGCGCCGGTGGCCAATACCACCTGGTGGGCACGCACCTGCCACAGCTTCTCACGACCACCCTGGCGCTCGCTGAGCGGCAGGTGATCGGTGAGACGTTGGTTAATCGTCAGAAAATTGTAATCGTGGTAGCCAAAAACCGTGCTGCGCGGCAACAGAGTCACCTCCGGCATCTCGCGCAATTCGGCCACCGCGCCTGCGATCCACTGGCTGGCGTCAACACCGTCGATTTGCGTCGGACTTGCCAGCGTCAGGCCGCCAAATTCGCGCCTGCTCGTCGGCGAGAATCACGCGCGCACCGGCCCGTCCAGCCACCAGCGCGGCACTGAGGCCGGCGACACCACCACCGGCCACCAGCACATCGCAGTGGGCGTGGCTGTGCTCGTAGCGGTCGGGATCGGGCTCACGCGGCGCGACACCGAGGCCCGACGCCTTGCGAATGAAGTGTTCGTACTTCAGCCACATCGATTTGGGCCACATGAAAGTCTTGTAGTAAAAACCGGCCGGCATGATGCGCGCGAACCAGCTGTTGATCGACAGCAGGTCGAAATCGACACTGGGCCAGCAGTTGACGCTGCTGGCAACGAGATCCGGGTAGATTTCCACCTGGGTGCCACGCGCGTTTGGAATCGTGCGGTTACCTTTTTCCAGCTGCACCAGCGCATTCGGCTCTTCCGCTCCGGCGCTGATCACGCCACGCGGACGGTGGTATTTCCAGCTGCGGCCAACCAGGTGCACGCCATTGGCGAGCAACGCCGAGCACAGCGTATCGCCGACCAGGCCGGTATAGCGCTTGCCGTTGAAGCTGAAGGCAATTTCCTGCTCGCGATCGACGCGTCCACCCTCGGCGGTTCTGAATCGCTGGCTCATTTTTTCGCCTCGCTGGGCGGCGCTTCGCCGATCTTGTAAGTGCCACTGAAGCGGTAAGTCACGGTATCGCGTTCGGCGTTGAAATAACGGCGACATCCCGCGGCGTGCAGCCACTGCTCACGATGCAACCCCTTCGGATTAGTGCGCATGAAAAGGTAGTCGGCCCATTCCTCGTCGCTCAGTTTTTCGGTATCGAGCGGACGGCTGATGTGCGCTTCACCCACGCAGTTGAACTCCGATTCGTCACGCACTCCGCACCAGGGGCATTCGATTAAAAACATTTTCTATATCCCCTAGTGCGCGACGCCAGCGGCGCCGTGTTCGTCGATGAGAAAGCCGGTAACGAAACGATCCAGCGCGAACGCGCGGTTGAGTTCATGCGGCTCGCCAGTGGCGACATTGTGCGCAAACACCCAGCCGGAGCCGGGCGTCGCCTTGAAGCCGCCGGTACCCCAGCCGCAGTTGAAGTACAGCCCCTTGACCGGGGTGTTGCCGATGATCGGACAGGCGTCGGGCGTGGTGTCGACGATCCCGCCCCACTGGCGGTTCATGCGCACGCGGCGGAACATCGGGAACATTTCACAGATCGCCGCGATGGTGTGTTCGATGGTCGGGAAACTGCCGCGCTGGCCGTAGCCGTTGTAACTGTCGATTCCGGCGCCGATGACCAGGTCGCCCTTGTCGGACTGGCTGATGTAACCGTGCACCGCGTTCGACATGATGACCGTATTGAGCACCGGCTTGATCGGCTCGGATACCAGCGCCTGCAGCGGGTGGCTTTCGATGGGCATGCGAAAGCCCGCCATTTGCGGCGAGCACCGAGCAATGTCCGGCAACCACCACGCCAATTTTCTTTGCCTTGATCGCGCCGCGCGTGGTTTCGACACCGGTCACCGCGCCGTTTTCCTGGCGAATCGCGGTGACTTCGCAATTCTGGATGATATCGACGCCGCGCATATCGGCGCCACGGGCAAAACCCCAGGCCACGGCATCGTGCCGCGCCACGCCGCCGCGCGGCTGGAATGACGCGCCCAGAATCGGGTAACGGCAGCCCTGGTCGATGTTGATTTCGGGAATCGCACGCTTGATTTCCTGCGGCGACACCACGTGGCCATCGATGCCGTTCAACCGATTGGCGTTCACGCGGCGATGGATGTCGCGCATGTCCTGCAGGTTGTGACCGAGGTTGTAGACGCCGCGCTGGCTGAACATGACGTTGTAATTCAGATCCTGGCTCAGTCCTTCCCACAGCTTCATCGATTTTTCGTAGAGGTGCGCGGATTCGTCCCACAGATAGTTGGAGCGCACGATGGTGGTGTTGCGGCCGGTGTTGCCACCGCCAATCCAGCCCTTTTCCAGCACCGCGACGTTGGTCATGCCGTGCTCCTTGGCGAGGTAGTAGGCGGTCGCCAGGCCATGCCCGCCACCGCCGATGATCAGCGCGTCGTATTCGGCCTTTCGGTTCCGGGCTGCGCCAGGCAGCCGACCAGTTCTGGTGATAACTGACCGCGTTGCGAACCAGTGAAAAAATCGAGTACTTGCTCATAGCCATGCCTGATTTTTGAGGCGGGTAGCATACCAAGCCTGCCGATCGTGGGCAAAGCGAAAAAGCTGGCTCAAGTCGGCGCAAGCTAAGTCAGTGGCGCATCTAATACAAGGGGTTTGCGCGAATGATCGCGGTTTGCGAATGCTGTCGAATCGTCTAGACTGCGCGACTCTCTTAGTCGCAACCCAACAGGCCGTCCGCGCAGATAATGGCGAGTCAAAACGCTACCGCTCGCGCGATGATCATGATGATCGTCGCGATGCTGGCCCTGCCGGGAATCGATGCCATCGCCAAGTGGCTGGCCGGCTCGGTTTCTTCAGGCCAGGTAACCTGGAGCCGGTTTTTCTTCCAGATAATCCTGATGGCGCCGCTGCTGCTGAGGACCCGTGGCGCCTGGTTCACCCCGGCCCTGTGGCTGCACGCCGCGCGCGGAGCGATGATCGCGTTTGCCACGCTGTTTTTCTTTACCGGGCTCGCCTACCTGCCGATGGCGGATGCCATCGCCATCTTCTTCATCGAACCCTTGCTGGTGACCCTGCTGTCGGCGCTGTTTTTCGGCGAAGCGATTCACTGGCGCCGCATCAGTGCGATCAGCATTGGATTCATCGGCGCCCTGATCATCATCCGCCCGACTTTTTCGGAAGTTGGTTTTGCCGCACTGTTACCGGTTGCAGCCGCCTTCTGTTTTTCCTTCTACATCGTGCTGACGCGCAAACTGGTCACCAACGAAGATCCGATCCGGCTGCAGTTTTTCGCCGGCATTTTCGGCTGCCTGGTGATGACGCTGGCGCTCGGATACGGCAGCGTCAGCGGCATCGAAGTGCTGCAGGTAAGCGCGCCGAGACCCGGCGAATGGATGCTGCTGGTCACCCTCGGGGTGGTTGCAACCGCCTGCCACCTGCTGGTTACCTACGCCTACCGCCTCGCCTCGATCGGCATACTCGCGCCGTTCCAGTACGTCGAAATTATCGGCGCCACGGTGCTTGGCCTGCTGGTGTTCGGCGAGTTTCCCGATGCGATTACCTGGCTCGGCATCGCCATCATCGTCGGTTCGGGCATGTACGTATTCCACCGCGAATCGCAACTGGCGTCGCAGGACAAATGAGTGCCGTGCGCAGCAACCATGTCCGACTGTGTTCACTTGCGGACAGTCAGATCATGAGGTCTAATGGCCCGTTCCAATTCTTTTAAATAAATAATAAATCAGGGGAAACACTATGGAAATCGAAACCAAAGCGGTGCACTCCGGCTACAAGCCCGACCCAACTACCAAGGCGGTGGCAGTACCCATTTACCAGACCACGGCTTACGCCTTCGACAATACGCAACATGGCGCGGATCTGTTCAACCTGGCGGTGCTCGGAAACATTTATACGCGCATCATGAACCCGACCACCGACGTGCTCGAGCAGCGCATCGCCGATATGGAAGGCGGCGTCGCCGCGCTCGGACTCGCCTCCGGCCAGGCGGCCACCACCTACGCGATCCAGACCATCACCGAGGCCGGCGACAACATCGTCAGCATGTCGACCCTGTACGGCGGCACCTATAACCTGTTCGCCCACACCTTTCCGCAAATGGGCATCGAAACCCGTTTTGTCGATCCTGACGATCTCGACAGCATGGCGGCCCTGTTCGACGAGCGCACCAAGTGCGTATTCTGCGAATCCATCGGCAACCCCGCCGGCAACATCATCGACCTGGAAAAGGTGGTCGAGATTGCGCACGCCCACGGGATTCCGGTGATCGTCGACAACACCGTCGCTACACCGGTGCTGTGCAGGCCCTTCGAGTGGGGCGCCGACATCATCGTGCACTCGCTGACCAAGTACATCGGCGGCCACGGCACCATCATCGGTGGCATCATCGTCGACTCGAATAACTTCGACTGGGTTGCCAACAAGGAGCGCTTCAAGCGCCTGAACGAACCCGACGTGTCTTACCACGGCGTGGTCTACACCGAGACCGGCCTGCCACCCTATATCCTGCGTGCACGCGTGGTGCCGCTGCGTAACATGGGGGCCGCGCTTGCGCCGATGAACACCTTCCTCGCGCTACAGGGACTGGAGACATTACCCTTACGCATGGAGCGAATTTGCGACAACACGCTCGCCGTGGCAAAACACCTGGAAGCGCACGACATGGTCGAATGGGTCCGCTACGCGGGGCTCGACAGCAGCCCGTACAAGGCGCTCGCCGGAAAATACATGAAGGGCAAGGCTTCCGGTATTCTGACCTTCGGCATCAAGGGTGGCATCGAAGGCGCGACAAAATTTATCGATGCGCTGGAGCTGGTCACCCGGCTGGTCAATATCGGCGACGCCAAATCGCTGGCCTGTCACCCGGCATCGACCACGCACCGCCAGCTTGTCGGAAGAAGAGCTGGCAACCTCAGGCGTCTCCGCTGACCTGGTGCGCCTGTCGATCGGCATCGAGAATATCAAGGACATCCTCGCCGACCTCGACCAGGCGCTGGCCGCGGCCGGTTAACGGCAGCATAGTTCAGGCCGGGCGCAGGCCCGGCCTGGCTTCCTTCATCGCGCAGCGAACCACAGCACATCGCCTGCTGTTTTGCGCCGGCATCTTGGATTGCAAGGTGATGAGCCTGGCATTCGGCTGCGGCAGCGGCACTGCAATCCTCACCAACGTCGTAGCCTCGGGAAGGTACGTATCCTGAGCGAATCGAAACCGGCGAGTGCGACCAAGAGCTAAGCGGGCGCTCGACCGGGTTGTTCAACGCCTCGTCGGTATTTCCTCGATCAATAACAAACCAGGGCCTATATCGCCTCAGTTCAGCAAATCGGTTTCAAATGGGAAGCGGGACATGAGCTGGTTGCCGCCTTCGGTGATCAGGATCTGCTGCTCCAGCTTGACGCCCTCGAAGCCGTCTTTTTCTCCGATGTAACTTTCCACGCACAGCGTCATTCCCGGTTCGACAATGCCATCGTAGCCGGCATCGTCGTAATCGGCGCGATGGTAGAGATACGGGTATTCACCGGTCATGCCAACCCCGTGTGCCGACAGGTAGTAGCGATTATCGAAGAACCGCGGCGGAATCTCCCAGGCTCGGCGTGCATATTCGCGGAAGGATACGCCCGGTTTAAGAATTTCCATGTTGTGGTAAACCTGCTCGTAGGCGGTTCGATAGAGCTCACGCTGCAACGGCGTCGGCTTGTCCGGCCCCGAGTGAAAGGTTCGCGAAAAATCCGAATAGTAACCGTGACATCCGACGACGTCGGTATCGAGCGCGATCAATTCGTTTTCCCCGATTACCTTGTTGCCCGTTTCCTGGAACCAGGGATTGGTGCGCGCGCCCGAGTTCAGCAGCCGCGTTTCACAGTAGTCGCCGTTCTGCGCGATCACCGACTGATGCAGGATCGACCACAGCTCATTCTCGGTCTGACCGGGTTTGATCGCGGCGCGCAAACATTCCACCGCGGTTTCGGTCGCGCGCAATGAGGCCTGGATACACTTCACTTCTTCGCGCGACTTGATCGCACGCGCCATTTCTACCGGCTCCTGGGCATCGACGATTGCTACACCGAAACGCTCCAGCGCGATACTCGCACCGGCATTGAAGCGCTCGAGCCCGACTATCGCATCCTTACCTAACAGCTCGACCAGTGTGTCCGCCATTTCCCTGGCCCAGGCTTGCTCGCGCCGGGAAATGGCCGGACCCGCGGCGACGAAACTGGCTGTCTGCGCCGAGCGCACTTCGTCGATGGTTTCGAATCCATCGGCGAGATGGTGGCAACCGGTAAATTCGTACAGGATGGAGCGGTCCATGGTCATCAAAAGGTAACGCGCCGGACCATTTCGCTGCGAGAAAATCTGCATGTTTCGCGTACCGGTTGCGTAGCGAATATTGATCGGGTCGCTCAGAATGACGGCGGCGATATTGCGCTTTGCCATTTCCGAGCGCAGCCGTTGCTGCCGGTAGCGACGCACTGCCTTTAACTCGATGCCATCGCTCTCGGGCGCCATGTCGAGCAGGGTGAGACCGCTTCTATCGGCGTGCCAGTCCATGATTTTCATGATTTAGTAAACCTTAGGTTATTTGACATTATTATATTTATATTCGATATTTCTGGTTATACATAAATTATCCCTATAATAGATAACCTGAAGTTATGAAAAATTATCGCCGCTATCTACCCTCACTGGACGCCCTGGTCTTTTTCGAAGCCGCGGCCCGTTTGAACAACTTCACCCTCGCTGGCAGCGAACTCTACGTGACCCAGGCGGCGGTCAGTAAACGCATACGCGAACTGGAAATGAGGCTCGGGGTCCAGCTGTTCCACCGTGATGGACGTCGACTGAGCTTAACCGCCGTCGGCCGCAAGTTTCATCAGCGCGTCGGCATGGCGATGGAATACCTTGAGGAAGCCTGTCGCCTCACCAGCGACTCGGATTCCAGCACGATTCGAATCGCCGCCAACAGTGCGATTTCATTGTTCTGGCTAGCTCCCCGATTGCGCGAATTCGGCCTCGGTGCGCATTCTGCCAACTTCAATCTGTTTACCTCGGACAACGCCAGCGACACCCTCGACGCGGAAAACGACCTGGTGATCAGCTATGGCCACGGCGACATTCCCGGCTGGACCAGCACCGAACTGTTTAGCGAACGGTTGGTGCCGGTCGCCGCTCCCGCTTACCTCGACTCCCTCGGCATCAGCGGCGATTCCGGACGTTTTGAAGCCGCACAGCCCTGGCATCTGGTCGACCTGCTCGACTACGAACGCCTCGCGCCCGACTGGATAAACTGGCGCCTGTGGATCGAGCGCATGGTCGACAGCCCACTGCGACAATGCTCGCTGCTACCCTGTCGCAACTATGCCCAGGCAATCGGCGCCGCGCTGGATGGCAAGGGTTTGGCACTGGGCAGCCGCGGTTTGATCGATAGCGAACTGGAAGCCGGCCGCCTTAAAACCCTCGGCGACCAGGAGCTGACAACGGGCCGCGCCTACTATCTCAGCCATCCGCGCAAGAAAAACCTGGGCAGCGCCGCCACCGCGCTAAAGCAATTGTTATTGACTTCCGCGCCCGAGGACAGGCCAACGGCCATGTCGGCTACAGGCATTAGCAGGGAATAAACCCTTCTCCGAACCCTCCCTCCGCTTTGTCGACATATCGGTCTGACTACCACCAGCAGAGATCGATGATGCGTTGTCGCAGCGACTTGCGGCGCCCCCGCTCATGGGGTCTAATGCCTGCTGGATTTCACCCGACTGTCGCCAGCCATCACTACCCGGAACCATTCAACCTTGCTCAAACAGGAATGCCAGTACCTCCTCGCGGCGATCCAGTTCTTTACCCGCATCCCGCTGCCAATGGTGGTGGCGCATGACCGCGATTCGCTGAATCAGGCGCTCAAGTACTTTCCGTTGATCGGCTGGCTGGTGGGTGGCGTCTGCGCACTGGCCTATAGCTACGCCGCCGATGCCTGGCCCGCCAGCGTGGCGGTGGTGCTTGCTGTCATCGTCGGCGTTCTGTTGACGGGCGCGCTGCACGAGGACGGTTTTGCCGACAGTTGCGATGGCTTCGGCGGCGGCTGGGACAAGCCGCAGGTGCTTGCCATCATGAAAGATCCGCGCATCGGTAACTATGCCGCGCTCGGCCTGATGCTGCTGTTGTTACTAAAAACCGTCACCTTGCTGGCGCTGGCCGCGGAGAGCCCCGAGCTGGTGATGATCGCACTGGTGCTGGCACACACGGTAAGTCGCCTGTGGGTGCTGCCCATTCCCTGGCTGCTCGACTACGCCCGCGCAGCGGACGACAGCAAATCGCACGGCATGGTCGAAGGCGGTTTCACCGCGCCCATGCTCGCCTACAGTAGCGTGTTCGTATTGCTACCCTTACTGCTGCTCGGGGTGCTGCCCCTGTGGACAGCATTTTTCTACGCTGGGCTGGTTGCCACCGCCATGGGGCTTTATTTCAAACACCGGCTCGACGGCTATAGCGGCGACTGCCTGGGCGCCACCCAGCAGTTGACCGAGGTTGCGGTCTACCTGTCGCTACTCCACTCATGGACCTCAGTGTAATCCGCCACACCCGGCTCAACATCGACAGCGGGCGATGTTACGGGCAAAGCGAAGTAGAGCTGGCGGACAGCTTCGACGCCGAGCTCGCCGAATTGCAAGCCCGGCTCTCGCCACCCTATGCCGCGGTTTACTCGAGCCCGAAGCTGCGTTGCACCCGGCTTGCTCAACAGTTTGGCGACTCGATCCACAATGATGCGCGCCTGCTGGAATACCATTTCGGCGACTGGGAAATGACCCGCTGGGACGATATCGACACGACTGCGCTGAACGCCTGGATGCAGGACTTCGTCAACGTCGCCACCCCGAACGGTGAAAACCTGCTGCAAATGTACGCGCGCGTGGCCGCGTTCATGGATGAGTTGCGCGCAGGCACACACGATCACGGCCTGATCGTCACCCACGCCGGCGTGATCCGTTGTATCTGGGCTTATCTGCTAAACATTCCCCTCGGTGAAATCTTCAAACTGAAAGTCGGCTACGGTGACGTTCTGAACTTTCGCCTCGCGCCAACGCGGGATGGCGACCTGGTTTTCCCGCTCGACCGGGGTTAACGCGCGGACCGCCGGATTTTACAAACCCTCGATCCACTCCCGGGTCCTGGTTTTCACCCACTCAATATCTTCCGGGCTTTCATAGCTACTGTAGACATACATGTACAGCAGCTTGTTGTTGAACAGGGCGTAGGTGATGCCACTGGCGACAACTGTCTCGATCAGCTGCCCCTCGGCTTCGATCTGATACTTGCCGAGGAAGCCGATGCCGATCGACCCGGGTTGATCGGTGATGATGCCAAGCGGCACCTGCTCGCCCACTTTTATCTCGAAAGTCGAATCGAGTTCCCTGGAGAAATTTTCTGCCGCCTGGTCGACCAGTTTGTCGATATCGCCCCTGTGTTTTTCCATCAGCGTGAACTGCTGCTCGCGGACCTGGGCGCTGAGTTGCTGAAAATCCTCGCTGGAAACCATTCGCTCTTCCAGTTGCCGATTGGTTTGCACCATCATGTAACGTTTCATGTCCGGGGCCTCGTCTTTCATCAGCTTGACGAGATCGGTTTCCGACACAAAAACGCCCAATAAGCGATTCATCGGCGGGGTAAAGGATTCCATGATTCTTCGGGTTTCGGCAGATAGCGTACCTATTTCATGGAATCCCGCGGGTGGATTGACATGAATTTTCACCCCGCCAATATAGGCTAGCGCACCATGGGTATCTGCCATCGACGGGTTTAGCAGGGACAGACAGGCCAGAAATAAAATGCCGAGACATCGATTCATATCAAATTCTCACGAGTGCGTTTCTTCATCGATAGTCACCAGGCACGGGTTTGGCCAGATCACCATCTCGCTTAGTCCTGCGGCGGAAACTCCGGGTGGCGTGGCAGATCGTCGGCAAATTCTACCCACGACAAATGCTTCGAGTGCCAGATATGCGACGTGGGTTTGATGGCTTCCGGATCGTCCAGGCTGCCAATCGAAATATCGATGAGATTGGGTAAAAAGCTGGCGGTAAAGCTGATTTGCGTCCCGCAGGATGGGCAGAATCCCCGCTGCGCCTCGGCAGACGCCTGGTATTGTGTTGGCTGTGCCGCAGAAAACGTCACCTGGCCATCCGCAAACATGGCCCATGCCACGGCCGGAGCTGCATGCGCCCTGCGACAGGTTGAACAGTGGCATATCGCGGCAATTATCGGTTCACCGGTAATGCTGTAACGGATAGCGCCGCATTGGCAACCACCTGAAAACTCTTGATCCGACATCTTGTTTTCTCCTTTGCTCGACAAGGGCTGGCAACCCGTTAAACACAGATCGGGCTACGCTCGACTTAACGGTTCACCGGCTACGATTCCATTCGCGAAATATATCGCAGTCTCCTTCGTGAGTCATGTCGATAGCGTTGACGATACTAGCGCGACAAGCCTGCTCGATTTTATCGACTTCCCGGGAAAAACCGCCTAAGTCAGGCTTCGGAAACCCCGGCCTCGGCAAAGATCGCCATTTCGTTGCAAAGAATCCAAAGGCAAGGATTCAATGGGACACACGCTTTGTCAGTGACAGTGCCTTTGAAATTTGAAGGCGTATACGGGATAAAAGTGTGTGTCCCAGTGTTTCCAGTGTTTGCTGGACATTTAACCTGTCTCGGGCACTTTGGCCGCCTTGCGCCGCAGCAGGCTGTAATATAACAACGGGATCACGATCAGGGTCAACACCGTCGACACCATCAGGCCAAAAATCAAGCTCACCGCCAGACCGTTGAAAATGGGATCATCGAGAATAAAAAAACCACCCATCATTGCGGCGAGCGCGGTTAACACTATGGGCCTGGCGCGCACGCTGGCGGCGTCAATTACCGCCTGCTCGAGGGCTATGCCTTCGGCCACCCGTTGATTCATGAAATCAACCAGCAAAATCGAATTGCGCACGATGATCCCGGCCAGCGCAATCATGCCGATCATCGATGTAGCGGTGAACTGGGCATGCATGATGGCGTGACCCGGCAGGATACCGATCAGGGTAAAGGCGATTGGTGCCATGATCACGATCGGTACGACGTAGGATTTGAACTGCCCCACCACCAGCAGGTAAATCAATAGCAGTCCGACCGAGTAGGCGGCCCCCATATCGCGAAAAGTCTCGTAGGTGATTTGCCACTCGCCATCCCATTTCAAACTGTAATCGAAGGCGTCTACCGGTGCCTCGATAAAAAACTGCTCGAGACTGTCGCCTAATGCGCCGACAACGCTGAGCATGCCATAAAGCGGGCTATCGAGATCGCCCGCCATATCCGCGGTGACATACACCACGGGGAGCAGGTCCTTGTGGTAGACCGTATGCTGCCAACGGGCCTCGTGCACCGTCACGACTTCGGACATCGGCACCAGCGCGCCCGCACTGCTGCGCAGGTGCAGGGCCAGCACACGATGCAGATCAGCTTTATCGGCAGGATCGAGTTCGAGCCTGACGGCGATCGGATTTTTGGCATGGCCATCGCGTAAATAGGTGACATCACTGCCTGCCAGCGCGGTCGCGATGGCGTCAACCACGTCCGCCTGCGCCACACCTAGCAGGGCGGCGCGGCTGCGGTCAACGCTCAAGATAAAACGCGCCGCGTCCTTTTCAATGCTGTCGTCGATATCGACCAGGCCATCGGTCGCACTGAACTGTTCGCGCAGTGTATTCGCGACGCGCATTTGCCCCGCGTAATCCGGCCCATATACCTCGGCCACCAGCGGCGCCATCACCGGTGGCCCGGGCGGAACCTCGACTATTTTCACCACCGCCGCGTAGCGGTCCGCAATCTCCCTGATCGCAGCCCGAACGCCGCGGGCGATGCTGTGGCTATCCCGTTCACGATCCTGTTTATGCTGTAAATTGACCTGTATATCGCCTAAATTGGCATCCTGGCGCAGGTAGTATTGACGCACCAGGCCGTTAAAACCGATCGGCGCGGAGGTCCCCGCATAGACCTGGACATCGGTGACTTCCGCTATCGTCAGCAAATGCCCGGCCATTTCATTCAGCACGAGATTCGTAGTTTCGAGGGTCGTGCCTTCGGGCATGTCCAGTACCACCTGGAACTCGCTTTTATTATCGAAAGGCAGCATCTTCAGTACCACCAGCCTGAACCCGGTAAGCGCCAGCGCGGCAAAAATCAGCACGACCAGGAACACACCCAGAATATATCGATTACGGCGTTTCGCGGCTCCCAGAAATGGCGTTAGCAGGCGGGTGAAAAACCGCTGCACCCGGTCATCTCCCTGGCCGTCAGCGGCGGACCCGTGCGCTTGCGACAACAGGTGCATCGCCAACCAGGGCGTCACCGTAAACGCCACCACCAGGGAGATAAACATACCGAAAGAAGCATTGATGGGGATCGGGCTCATGTAAGGCCCCATCAAGCCGCTGACGAAAGCCATTGGCAACAATGCCGCGATCACGGTAAAAGTCGCCAGGATGGTGGGACCGCCGACCTCATCGACCGCGCGGGGGATGGATTGCCGTAATGTCTTTCCTCCCATCATCATGTGGCGATGAATGTTTTCGACAACCACTATGGCGTCATCCACCAGGATGCCGATCGAAAAAATCAGCGCGAACAGGGAGACCCGATTCAGCGTAAAACCCCAGGCCCAGGAGGCAAACAGGGTAACCATCAAGGTGAGCACCACCGCCGAGCCAACTACCATGGCCTCGCGCCAGCCGAGGGAAAACAACACCAGCACCACTACCGCGGCGGTTGCGAAAATCAATTTTTTGATCAGCGTATTGGCTTTTTCGTTAGCCGTATCGCCATAGTTACGGGTAACGCTGACCTCGATGCCTGCGGGAATCAGGGTGCCGGTTAGCGCTTCAACACGCTGCATGATTTTCCTCGTCACATCCACCGCGTTCTGACCAGGCTTCTTGCCGATGGCCAGCGTCACCGCCGGATTGATAGCCGCCGTATCGGCATCGGCGTAACTCACGTAAGCTATATTTTCATTGGGGCCTTCTACGATGGTAGCGACGTCCTGCAAGTACACGGGGCGGCCGTCGGTCACGGCGACCACCAGTTGAGCCAGCTCGCTTACGTGGCCGAAAAATGCGCTCGCCTGCACCGGGAAATATCCCTTGTTGTCTATGATTGCGCCGGCTTGCGCCGCGCCGTTACTCAGCGTCAGCGAGTTCTTCAATTCGGCTACCGACAGGTTTCTGGCGACCATTTTTTCCGGGTCGAGTAAAACTTTTACGGTTTTTGACGAATCGCCAATTGTTTCGATGTCACGAGTTCCCGGCACACGCTGCAGCTCGGTTTCCAGGGCATGCGCTACTTTTGCCAGGTCATAGGCGCCGCGGCTGCCGTCTGCTGTCCACAGGGTGAGATTCAGTACCGACACATCGTCGATGCTTTTTGGTTTGACCATGGGCTGACCGACGCCGAGGCCGGCCGGCCGCCAGTCCTGGTTGGAATATATCGCGTTATACAGACGCACCAGGGCCTCGGTACGCGCTACGCCCACCTTGAACTGCACGGTTAAAACGCTCATGCCGGGGCGCGACATCGAAAAAATATGTTTGACCCCCTCTATTTCGGACAGGACTTCCTCCATCGGCACCGTGACCTGGTTTTCGACATCAGCCACATTGGCCCCGTAAAAAGGGACGTATACGTTCGCCATGGTCACATCGACCTGGGGCTCCTCTTCGCGCGGCGTTATGCTGGCTGCGAAGATACCCGCCAGCAAACCAATCAGGGCAAGTAATGGCGTCAATCGGGATCGATAAAAGGTGGCGGCGATACGGCCCGACAAACCAAAATTATTCGGTTTGCCCGGGCTGTCCTGCTTATTCTGCCCGGGAAATTCAGCCACCGGCTCTCGCCCTGGCGATTTCGATACCGGCGGTAACGGCATCAATCGCGACATTCTCGCCTTCGCGTATACCGGAAATAACTTCCACGTTATCTCCAAAGGTATTACCCAGTCGGACCTGGCGCAGAATAAAACCGTTACCCGTCTGCACATACACGGCGGTAACTTCGGAGCGATACATGACGCTGGTTTTCGGCACCAGCAGCCTGTCTTTCTGACCGACCACCACGGCAACTTTTCCCGGAGCGCGCGGTTCACTACTGCACGCGCACGTCGAAGAGCAGCGCCCACACGGCGTTCGGCGCGGCGTCCAGCGACGCGTTGCCGGCCCCACTCCCCGCGGTCACCGTCGCGCCGGCGAACCCCGCCACGTCCACGCCGTCGACCGCGTCATCCAGCGGCGTTGCCGCGTTGGCCGCCGCGTAGATGGCCGCTTCGGTGGCGCCCGTGGCGAGCGAGTTGTCCGTGCGGATCGTGCCGGGCAGATATGTGAACGCGGGATCCAGCACGTCCTGAACGTTCACGTCCGCGACCGTCGCGCCGGTGGGATTGTCCAGATAGACGAGGAACTGCACGGTCGTCCCTGCGGCCACCGTCACGCCGGACGCGAGCTGCGTGCCGTCGGTCAGGAACGCCGTCTTCACCAGACCCAGCGTCGAGGAATTGATCGTGAACGTGTTCGAGTCCGTCAGGTCCGCCGCCACGCCGGCGATGTCACCCGTGGCCGTGTTGTCGGCCGCATAGGCGCTCGTGCCTCCGAGCGCCACCACGACCACGAGGCCCGCGACACTCCTCGTCCATCTCCGAACCAGCAATTGAGCC
>CAWIHJ010000018.1:0-23889 GCA_963835795.1 uncultured Gammaproteobacteria bacterium | reverse complement strand
GCGCAAGCTTTACGGCATCAACGGCATCTTGCTGGCCCACGTGTTTTTCAACTTGCCGCTCGCCGTGCGCCTGCTGTTGCCGCAATGGCAGGCGATTCCGCAGCATCATTGGCAACTGGCTGCGCAACTCGGTATGAGCGGCTGGCAACGCTGGCGATTCATCGAGTGGCCAATGTTGCGCGAGGCCCTGCCCGGCGTGCTGTTACTGGTGTTCATGCTGTGCCTGACCAGTTTTGCGGTCGTGTTGACGCTGGGTGGCGGGCCGCGCAGCACCACGCTCGAGGTCGCCATCTATCAATCGTTGCGCTTCGATTTTGATCCGGCAAGAGCGGTTATCCTGGCTTTGTTGCAACTCGGTTTGTGCACGCTGGTCGCCGCGATGACCTTGAAGTTGCAGCGCTTTCCCGAAGTCGAGATCACGGTTTCGACACCCTTACAGACGCGCGGCAGATTGTCCGGCTGGGTCAACTTGAGCCTGATTCTTGCCGCGACCCTGTACGTCGGCCTGCCGCTGCTGTCGTTGTTAATCGATGCACTGCGCGGTCCGTTGCTGCGCGTGATTACCGATGCGGGCACCTGGCAGGCATTTACCAACACTTTATTGATCGGCCTGTCAGCCGCCGTGCTGTCGGTGACGGCCGGCTGGTTCCTGTTGCGCTACAGCGCTGATCTCGCGCGCCGCGGCAAAGTCAGCGCGGCACGCATGGTCGATCTCAGCGCATCGCTGGTCTATGTCGTTCCACCCTTGGTGATAGCGACCGGTCTGTTCGTGCTGCTGTCTGCGCGAGTCGATGTCTTCGACTGGGTTTATCCCATCGTCATTGCGATCAATGCATTGATGGGGTTACCCTTCGTGATTCGCTGCCTGGGACCGGCGCTACGTCAGAATCACGCGCGTTATCATCGCCTGTGCGAGAGTTTGGGCCTGCGCGGCTGGAATCGTTTGCGCTTTCTCGAATGGCCGTTGCTGCGCCGACCCCTGGGACTCGCCATGGCGTTGGTAACCGTGCTGGCGATGGGCGACCTCGGCGTGATTGCGCTGTTCGGCTCGACGCATACGGCAACGCTCACCCTGGTGATTTACCAGCAACTGGGTGCCTACCTGGTGGCGCAGGCCACGGTCACTGCGCTGCTGTTACTGGTGCTTTGTCTGGTGGTGTTCGCGCTGCTGGAACGCGGCCTCGGAGGTGCGGCCAATGCTGACGATTGAAGGGCTGGAATTCGCTTATGCTTCGACACCCGGTTCGCCAATGTGCTTCGACCTCGAGGTCGCTGACGGCGAGGTATTGAGCCTGATCGGACCGAGCGGTTCGGGAAAATCCACGTTGCTCGGCCTGATCGCCGGTTTTCTGTCGGCAAGCAATGGCCGTATCCTCGCCGATGGGCAGCCACTGCAGGACCTGGCAGTCGCCGAGCGCCCGGTATCCATGGTATTTCAGCAACACAATTTGTTCCCCCACCTCGATCTCTACACCAACGTGGCGCTTGGCGTCGATCCGTCGCTACGGCTCAGCGCCGGCCAGGTGGAAGCCGTTCGCGCCGCGCTTGCAAGGCTTGGGCTCGAAGCGTTGCAAGAGCGTAAGCCCGGCGAACTGTCGGGTGGCCAGCGCCAGCGGGTTGCGCTGGCGCGCGCGCTGGTGCGCCGGCGTAAAATCCTGTTGCTCGACGAAGCCTTTGCCGCGCTCGGCCCGGCGATGCGCGCGGAACTGATCGAACTGGTCAAGGAACTGGTGCGTGAACACGACATGGCGGCCCTGCTGGTCAGCCACCAACCCGGCGATGCGTTGATTGCCTCGGCGCGCTGCGCCTTCATCTGTGATGGCCGGGTTACCGCCTGTGCGCCCACGAAGCAGCTGCTGGAGGCAGGCGAGCCCCCCGAGCTGCGTGAATACCTGGGGTCACAGTGAGTGAAATGGCGGCAGAGAAAATGGATCTCGAGTGGGCGTTTGCCAACATACCGCAGTTGAGCGCTGGCAGCTCTGATGACTTCGAAGTTACCCGTCTGCCCGGTTATACCAATCTCAATTATCGCCTGCGCAACAACGCGCAGGACTGGGTTTTGCGCCTGCCGCGAGCGCACACCAATCAACTGATCGACCGGGCCGCGGAAGCCTGCAATCAAACGCTCGCCCATCAGCTGGATATCGTCCCGGCGGTCGCCTGGCGCAGCGACGCCGGAGTCACCCTCACCCCTACACTCGTTAACAGCCGTAACTTACAACCGCAAGACCTGGTTTCCGAAGCCTTGCTGGCGCAAATCGTCAAGCCCTTTCAGCGCTTGCATCGCAGTGGCTTGCGCTTCCACGGAGGGCTCGACCTGCGCCATACACTCGAGCAGCACTACGACTTGCTGAATCAGGCGCAACAGGCGCTTTTTGCCGAACGCATGTATACCGCCAGGCGCATCCTCTCGCTCATGGACAGCGACGAGTTTGCAACCGTTCCCTGCCACCGCGATCCGGTGCTCGGCAACCTGTTGCTGGACGGTAAACGCCTGTGGCTTATCGACTGGGAGTATTCGGCCATGGCATCGCCTTACTGGGACCTGGCCATTTTGTGCAACGCGGCCGATCTTGACCTGGCGCAGAGTCGCCGATTGCTACAGATGTATTGTGCTGGTGGTGCGGCAATGCAAGAATCAACCCTGTTTGATTATCGGGGTTTGCTCAAGTTGTTGAACGATTGCTGGATGGCTGCGCTGGCACGCGCGTAAAGAGTTAATGTTTACCCATTCGGCAAGCCTGTACCTGACCTCGGTGCTGATCTGGGGATCGACCTGGTTCGCCATCAAGTTTCAGCTTGGCGTGGTCGCCGCCGAGGTCTCGCTGTTCTATCGCTTTGGTATTGCGGCGCTCATCCTGTTGTTGTTTTGCCTGCTGAGCGGTCGCGGACTGAAATACTCGGCGCGCCAGCACGGTTTTATGGCGCTGCAGGGTCTGTTCCTGTTCTCCAGCAATTACCTCGTGTTTTACTGGGCCACCGCGTTGCTGACCTCGGGTATCGTGGCGTTGATGTTTTCCACGGTGATCCTGATGAACATCGTCAATGGCGCGTTGTTGCTGGGCAATCGAGTACGCCCGCGGGTCATCGCCGGCGCATGCCTCGGCATTGTCGGTATCGCCACGATCTTCTGGTCTGAAGTCAGTGGCGTCGGTGATAACGCGGATACCTGGCAGGGTTTGTGGATGTGTCTGCTGGCGACCTGGTTTGCGTCGATTGGCAACATCATCTCCGCGCGTAACCAGAAGCAGCAGATGCCGGTGATACAGACCAACGCCTGGGGTATGGCTTACGGGGCACTGATCATGGGCGTTTATGCTCTCGTCAGTGGCGTCCCCTTTGACTATGACTCCCAATTCGCTTACAGCGCCTCGCTGCTTTATCTTGCGGTGTTTGGCTCGATCCTCGCTTTTGGCAGTTACCTGACGCTGGTCGGCCGTATCGGCGCCGACAAAGCAGCTTATGCGGCCGTGTTGTTTCCGGTGATTGCCCTCTGCCTGTCGACGTTGTTCGAAGATTACCAGTGGACGTTGCGCGCGCTGTTCGGTTTTGTGCTGGTACTGCTCGGCAACTTTGTTGTGCTGACGCACGGCAAACGCAAAAACTTGCCTGTAGATGCCGCCTGAAGGTCGGGTTAGCGCCCGCCGGAGACGTCGATAAAGCTTGCCGAGGTATAGGACGAGGCATCGGACAGCAACCAGAGGATGGCTTCGGCAACCTCCGTCGGTAAACCGCCGCGCTGCATCGGCACGCCCGATTTGAGCCGATCGACACGCCCGGCTTCGCCGCCAGCTGCGTGGATATCGGTGTAAATCAATCCCGGCTTGACCGCGTTGACGCGGATCCCCTGATCTCCCACTTCCTTCGCAAGACCGATGGTAAAGGCATCGATGGCGCCCTTGGCGGCCGCGTAATCGACGTATTCATGCGCCGCGCCGAGATCGGCCGCGCGCGACGACAGGTTGACAATCGACCCACCCTGTCCGCCGCTTGCGGTCGACATGCGCCTGACCGCTTCACGTGCGCAAAGGAAACTGCCTAACACGTTGATGTCAAAAATACGCTGCCATCGATCGCACGACATATTGATCACGTCACTTTGTGTTTCCAGGATTCCGGCATTATTGACCAGGCCGTCGAGACGGCCGAATTCGTTGTCGATGGCGTGGTACATCGCCAGAACTTCAGCTTCAATGCCGACGTTGGCCTGGTAAAGCATGACGCGATGACCGTCGGCAACGAGGGCATCGCGCAATTCTTCGACGGCCTTTTTACTGTTCAGGTAGTTGAGGCACAGCGAATAGCCACGCGCGCCGGCAAGGCGCGCTGTTTCGGCGCCAATTCCACGACTGGCTCCGGTTATCAAGACCACTTTTGACATGCTGTTTGCTCTCCGTCGGCAATAACCCTGGGTCTGTACCGTTACTGGTAAATCAGTTCCAGGGTGTCGATGCCGGTGGCGCTGCGGTGTAGTGCGTGCAGCCCCAGCACACCCTTGGTGTCCTGGCGAATTTCGATGAAAACCTGGTTCGCGGGAAACGTCAGTCCATCGACCAGTGCGCGCGCGGCGGCGTGCTGATTGTAGACCACGATCGAATCGGGGCGCGCTTGCAGGCTGGTCTGCAATTGATCGGCATCGCGACAGGGTTCGCAATCGTCGGCGTTGGGGGCGAGCAGCGCTACCAGCGGTTTTCCATCGAGATTTACCGCCCGCGTAATAATACGGTAGCTGGCGCCGCGGCGTATCGTCAGCACTAACGCTACTTCAGCTTTTCACGCAACAACGCGTTGACCTGGCCGGGATTGGCCTTGCCGCGCGATTGTTGCATCACCTGGCCGACGAAAAAGCCGAGGACTTTTTCCTTGCCGGCGCGAAATTGCTCGACCTGCTCGGGATTGGCGGCAATGACGCCGTCGATCAGTGTCTCGATCGCACCGCTGTCGGTAATCTGGCGTAATCCCCGTGCTTCGATGATTTCGTCGGCAGCGCCTTCCCCCTGCCACATGGCTTCGAACACCTGTTTGGCGATCTTGCCGGATATGGTGTTGTCGGCAATGCGCGCCACCAGTTGCGCGAGTGCTGCGGCATCGATGGGCGAATCCTCGATATCGACCCCGCCCTTGTTGAGCGCACCGGAGAGATCGCCGAGTATCCAGTTGGCGAGCAGCGCGGCATCGACCCCGGCATCAGCCTGGTCGTGGGCCGATTCGAAATAAATGGCGGTATCGCGACTCGCGGTAAGCAGTTCGGCGTTGTAATCCGACAGGCCGAGTTTTTCGATATAGCGCTTCTTCTTTTGCTCCGGCAATTCCGGCAAGCCGGCGCGTATTTCGGCGATATCGGCGTCGCTGATCTCCACCGGCAACAGGTCGGGGTCGGGAAAGTAACGATAATCGTTGGCTTCTTCCTTGCTGCGCATGGAGCGCGTTTCGTCGCGCTCGGAATCGTACAATCGGGTTTCCTGCACCACGCGGCCACCGTCTTCAATCACCTCGATCTGGCGATCGACTTCGAAATTGATCGCGCGTTCGAGGAAGCGGAACGAGTTGAGGTTCTTGATTTCGGCGCGTGTTCCAAGCTGGTCGTCGCCCCGGCGTCGCACGGAAACGTTGGCGTCGCAGCGAAACGAGCCTTCCTGCATGTTGCCGTCGCAGATTTCGAGGTAACGCACCAGGCTGTGGATCTTGCGCGCGTAAGCCACGGCCTCCAGCGCCGAACGCATATCCGGTTCGGAGACGATTTCGAGCAATGGCGTACCGGCGCGATTCAGGTCGATTCCGCTCTGCTCGGGAAACTGGTCGTGAATCGACTTGCCGGCGTCTTCCTCGAGATGCGCGCGCGTGATGCCGACGGTTTTTTGCTCGCCTTCGGCGACACTGATGTTGATCTGGCCCTTGCCGACGATGGGGTGTTCAAACTGTGAAATCTGGTAACCCTTGGGCAGGTCGGGATAAAAATAATTCTTGCGTGCAAATATCGATTGATGATCGATCTGCGCATCGATGGCGACGCCAAAGCGGATCGCCATGCGCACCGCTTCGCGATTCAACACCGGCAGCACGCCGGGCAGTCCAAGATCGACGGCACAGGCCTGGGTGTTGGCGGCCGCGCCGTAGGCGGTGGACGCGCCCGAGAAGATTTTGCTCACGGTCGCGAGCTGCGCGTGAATTTCCAGCCCGATGACCGTTTCCCAGCCGTTGGTGTTGGTAGCGCTCACGCGAATGCCTCCGGGATTTGCAGGTGCCAGTCGCTGACTTGCTGGTAACGATGGGCGACCTGCAGCAAGCGGGCTTCATCGAAATAATTAGCGATTAGTTGCATGCCTACCGGCAGCCCGTCGACGAATCCCACCGGCAGTGACATGCCCGGCAGCCCGGCGAGGTTCAGGGAAATGGTGTAGATATCCTGCAGGTACATGCTCACCGGGTCGTCGGTCTTGGCGCCAATTTCGAAAGCTACTTCCGGCGTGGTCGGACCGAGAATCAGGTCGACATCATTGAAGGCTTTCTGGAAGTCGTCCTTGATCATGCGCCGCAGCTGCTGCGCCTTGAGGTAGTAGGCGTCGTAGTAGCCGGCTGACAGTGCATAAGTGCCGATCAGAATGCGGCGTTTCACCTCGTCGCCGAAACCTTCGCCGCGCGAACGCTTGTAGAGGTCCTCGAGATCGACCGGATCGGCGCATCGATGCCCGAAACGAACGCCGTCGAAACGCGACAGGTTAGAGGAGCATTCCGCCATCGCCACGACATAGTAAGTGGGGATCGACAGCTTGGTGTTGGGCAGTGATATTTCGCGGACCTCGGCGCCGAGCTTGCGCATCTCGCCAATCGCGGTTTCGATGACGCCCGCCAGGCGGCTGTCGAGGCCTTCGGCAAAATACTCTTTCGGCAGGCCGATTTTCAATCCTTCGATGCCCTGCTCGAGCAGTCCGCTGTAATCATCAACCGCGGTGTCTGACGAAGTCGAGTCGCGCGCATCAAATCCTGCCATGGTTTGCAGTAACAGCGCGCAATCGGCGGCCGTGCGCGCGAAGGGCCCGCCCTGATCGAGGCTGGAAGCAAAGGCGATCATGCCGTAGCGTGACACGCGGCCATAAGTCGGCTTGATACCGGTGACGCCACACAGCGCAGCCGGTTGCCGGATCGAGCCGCCGGTATCGGTACCGGTAGCGGCGGGTGCGAGACCCGCGGCAACGGCGGCGGCGGAACCGCCCGAAGATCCACCGGGCACGTGTGCCGTGTTCCACGGGTTGGCGACGCTGCCATACCAGGAGTTTTCATTTGACGAGCCCATCGCGAACTCGTCCATGTTGGTTTTGCCGAGCATCACCGCGCCTTCGGCGCGAATGCGCTCCACCACGGTTGCATCGTAAGGCGCGATGAAGTTATCGAGCATGCGCGATCCGCAGCTGGTGCGCACCCCGTCGGTACAAAACAGATCCTTGTGCGCCAGCGGCACGCCGGTCAATAATCCCGCGTTGCCGTTTGCCAGCACGCTGTCTGCGGCCGCGGCCTGTTGCAGGGCGAGCTCTTCGGTAACGCTGATGTAGCAATTCAGCTGGGGATTGTGGGCTTTGATGCGCGCCAGGTAGTCGCGCGTGATTTCGCTGCTTGAGAAACTGCCCTGCTTAAGCCCCGCGCGAATTTCGGTGACCGTCATCGCCATTATTCGATTACCCTGGGTACCCGGTAAAGACCTTCGGCGACGTCCGGTGCGATGCTCTGAAACTTGTCGCGTTGATCGCCTTCGGTGACTTCATCGGCGCGTAAACGCTGCTTCGAATCGAGCGGATTGGACAAGGGCGCAACGCCCTGGGAGTCGACCTGGTTCATCTGCTCGACCAGCGCCAGGATGCTGGATAAATCATCCACGTAGTGGTCGACAGCGTCCTCCTCAATGTGGAGTCGCGCGAGGTGAGCTATACTTCGAACGTCTTCGGATTTCAGGGTCATTTCGGGATTTTTATTACGCGCCGGGGAAAAGTCCGCAAACTTACCACAATTTCACCGATTGTATAAGCAAAAGACTGATTTTTAAGGTATTTCACCTTGTGGAAATGACTTGCCGTTGCTAGAGTACGCCCGTTCTGCGGTAAATATGGCGCGACCTCGGGTAATTTTGAAGTGGCGTACATCAACAATCTTACAACAGGTTAGAAACACAGCATGTTTGCAGCTATTCGAGGCTTGTTATCCAACGATTTATCAATCGATCTGGGTACCGCCAATACGCTTATATATTCTCGTGGTCAGGGGATCGTTTTAAACGAACCATCGGTCGTCGCCATTCGCCAGGATCGCGGTCCCGGCGGGCCGAAATCGATCGAGGCCGTGGGCACTGACGCTAAAAAGATGCTGGGGCGTACCCCGGAGAACATCACCGCCAAACGGCCGATGAAAGACGGCGTTATCGCCGACTTCACCTACACCGAAAAAATGCTTCAGCACTTTATTCGTAAAGTGCACGAGAACCAGTTCATGCGCCCGAGCCCACGCGTGTTGATCTGTGTTCCCTGTGGCGCCACCCAGGTGGAACGCCGCGCGATTCGCGAATCGGCGCTCGGCGCAGGCGCGCGCAAGGTTTACCTGATCGAAGAGCCGATGGCGGCAGCGATCGGTGCCGGAATGCCGGTCGATGAAGCGCAAGGCTCGATGGTGCTCGATATCGGTGGCGGTACCTCGGAAGTGGCGGTCATGTCGTTGAACGGTATCGTCTACTCGGCCTCGGTGCGGATTGGCGGCGATCGCTTCGACGATGCCATCATCAATTACGTGCGCCGCAACTACGGCATCCTCATCGGCGAGGCAACCGCGGAACGCATCAAGGTTGAAATCGCGGCGGCTTACCCGGGCAAGGATTTGCTGGAAATCGAAGTCAAGGGACGCAACCTGTCGGAAGGTGTGCCACGCAGCTTCACCCTGAACAGCAACGAAATACTGGAAGCTTTGCAGGACCCGCTCTACGGCATTATCTCGGCGGTCAAGAACGCGCTCGAACAAACCCCGCCCGAACTCGGCTCCGACATCGCCGAACGCGGTATCGTGCTCACCGGCGGCGGTGCGCTACTGCGCGACCTCGATCGTTTGATCATGGAAGAAACCGGCCTGCCGGTCATCATCGCTGAAGATCCGTTGACCTGTGTTGCTCGTGGCGGTGGCCGGGTGCTCGAGATGATCGATGAACATGGGCTGGATTTCCTGGCAGTAGAATAAGCCCGCGCGGCTTACCCCCACATGAAAATACTATTCCAGGCTCGTGGCGCTTCGTTACAGGCGCTGTTCCTGGTAGTTTTGAGTATCGTCATCATGGTGGTTGATCATCGCTTCAATCACCTCGAAATCGTACGCTCCAACATCTCGCTGGCGATCTCGCCGTTACGCTTCCTGGTCAGCCTGCCGGCCACCGGTGGTAACTGGGTCGGCGACTGGTTCACTTCGCATACCGAATTGCTCGATGAGAACGAAATGCTCAGGGACGAGAACCGCATCCTCAGTGCGCGTCAGCAAAAGCTCGAAATTCTCGCCGAGGAAAACGCGCGCCTGCGCAACCTGCTCGGTTCGTCGCGCAAGATAGCCGACGATGTGATCGTTGCCGAGCTGCTGTCAGTCGATCAGAATCCTTATCGTCAGCTCATCGAAATCAACAAGGGCAGCAGCGACGGCGTCGAAATCGGCCACGCGGTGATCGATGATTTCGGCGTGATGGGTCAGGTCATTCACGTCAACCCGCAATCCGCAACGACCATTCTGATTTCCGATCCGGAACACGCGATTCCGGTACAGTTCATCCGCAGTGGCACGCGTTCCGTCGCCTTCGGTCGCGGCTCCACGCGCCAGCTCGAATTGCGTTACCTGCCGGCCACCGCCGACATCATGGTGGGCGACGAACTGGTGACTTCGGGCCTCGGCGGCCGCTTTCCTTCGAATTATCCGGTGGCCACGGTGACTTCGATCAGCGAAGACCGCATCCGTGGCTTCGTGTCGGTGATTGCGGAACCCAAGGCGCGCCTCGATTCCAGCCGCGAAGTGCTGGTCATCAAGCCCAGACAATAAGATGTCACCCTTACGCTTTCTGGTTGTTTACGCGAGCCTGGTGGTGGCTCTGATCCTGATGATCTTGCCGCTGCCCGACTGGGCGCAGATGTACCGGCCTAACTGGATCGCGCTGGCACTGATTTACTGGAGCATGGCGCTGCCCAGGCGAGTCGGTCTGTGGTTCGCTTTCTTCAGTGGCATCGTGCTCGATACTTCGCTCGGTACCTTGCTCGGCCAACACACCCTTGCGCTGGTGATTGTGGTGTTTTTCAATCTCAATTTTTACCAGCGCATTCGCGTGCTGGCGCTGGCGCAGCAGGCGATCTACGTGTTCGCGTTGTTGCTGATAAACCAGGTCGTGGTCGCGTGGGTGGAAGGCATCATGGGTCGGCCGACGCCTTTGCTGGCGTACTTCGGTGCGCCGCTGGTGGGTATGGTTATCTGGCCCTGGGTATTCGTGATACTGCGCGATATCCGCCGCAAAGCCATGTTGCGATGAACCTGTTGAGATGAACATGGATTACCTGTATATCGATAATGACGCTACGCTCGCCGAGTTTTGTGCTCGGCTCGGTGAGGCCAGCTTCTGCGCCATTGATACCGAGTTTATTCGCGAAAGCACTTACTATGCGGAGCTTGCGCTGATCCAGGTGGGCTGTGACGGGCACTTCGGCTGCATCGACCCGCTCGCCATCGAGGACTTTACCCCTTTTGTCGAACTGTTGGCGAAACCGGAGTTGCTCAAGGTTTTCCATTCCTGTACGCAGGACCTCGAAATTCTCTATCAGAAATTTGGCGCGGTGCCCACGCCGGTATTCGATACCCAACTCGCTGCCTCGGTATTGGGTTACAACCACCAGATTTCGTATGCCGACCTGGTACAGCAGATCTGCGGTGTCACGCTGGAGAAAAAATATACCCGCGCCAACTGGATGCGTCGACCGCTCACCGCTGACGAACTCGACTATGCGATGGACGATGTGCGTTATTTGCTCAAGATTTACGAGCAGATGAAAGAGCAGTTGCAGAGCAACCGCCGGGCGAACTGGATGGACAGAGATTTGCGCGCCATGACCGATCCGGCGAAGTACGAAGTAGACCTGTCGCAGTTATGGAAGCGGCTGAAAGGCGTGCAAAAACTGAAAGGTGAAAGATTGCAGATCGCCAGCGATCTGTGCCGATGGCGCGAAGGGCTGGCGCAACAACAGAACCGGCCGCGGCGCTGGGTTGCCAAGGATGATGCGCTAATTCAGCTAGCGCGTCAGAAACCGGCCAGCATGGACGACCTGAAAAGCATTCCCGAATTGCCTGAGAAGACCGTTCGTCGTCACGGCAGTGAATTGCTGGCGATCATAGCCGGGGCCGCCAGGGTCGATCCGGCCGAGTGGCCGCAAGCCGACAAGATTGCCAATCTCAACAAGCTGCAGCTGGCACTGGGCGATTGCCTGATGGCATTGTGCCGGGTAATCGCCGAGGAAAACGACATCGCGCTGGCGACGCTTGCGCTGCGCAAGGACATCGATAACCTGATCCTTAACCCCAAGAGTAGCCGCCTGACCCAGGGATGGCGCTTCACCATGGCCGGCGAGAAACTGCTGGAATTCATTCATGGCCAGTCGATCCTCAGCGTCGTCGACGACAAGCTGCGACTCGATCAACGCTAGTCCGTATTTCCCGACGCATCAGCCCTCCCTGCGAACCGGTCATTCCCGCGCAAGCGGGAATCTTATAATGATGGCGTTGTTACACGATTCCAGCTTGCTCCGGTCCGACGCGTCGGGCGGTCCAACGTTTCGGAATGACGTGTAACTGGGCATTGGTGGCGATATTGAAAGATTCCCGCTTGCGCGGGAATGACTGTGAAAACCGCCAGCGTCGGTGCGAAAAACGCGGTCTGCGGGCGGTGAAGTCTGGTATAGTCGGCCCGATTTTTACCAACCACTCGAATGCCATGACCCCGCAACAAATTCAACAGCTCATTGCCGCGAAAATGCCCGACGCCAGTGTCGAAGTCAGCGGCGGCGAAGGCAAATTTACCGCCAACGTAACCAGTACAGCCTTCGAAGGATTACTGCCGATCAAACGCCACAAGCTGGTCTATGCCTGCGTCAACGATGAAATCGCCTCGGGCGAACTGCATGCCCTCACCATCATCGCCAAAACACCCGCCGAACTGGGCTAGAAACCCGCATATCAATGAGTTTTTAAGGCCCTGAAGCGCTGCCGATTCGCCTGCAGGATGACCACATTTACCTGCTGGGTGTAGCGTAAAGGTCGTATTCGTCGGCGTCGTCGATGTGCACCTGGCAAAAATCCCCCATCACCAGCTCGGCCGCTGTGTCGATGTTTACCAGCCCATCGATTTCAGGCGCGTCGGCATAGCTGCGGGCGAGATAACCGCCATCGGTGCGCTGTTCGACCAGCACGTTCATCTGCTGACCGATACGCTGTTGCAGTTTATTGGCGCTGATTTCCTGCTGCTTCTGCATGAAGCGATGGTAACGCTCCTGTTTCACCGCTTCGGGGACGTGATCGGGTAGCTGGTTGGCCGCAGCGCCATCGACAGGCGAGTAGGTAAAGCAGCCCACGCGGTCGAGTTGTGCGCGTTCGAGGAACCCCAGCAACTCGTCGAAATCGGCCTCGGTTTCGCCCGGAAAACCGACGATAAAGGTGCTGCGGATCACAAGCTCGGGGCAGATTTCACGCCAGCTGTCGATACGCTCCAGCACCTTTTCCTGGTTGCCGGGGCGCTTCATCGCTTTCAGAATGCGCCGACTGGCGTGTTGAAACGGAATATCCAGGTAAGGCAATAACGCGCCGTCCGCCATCAGTGGAATCACGTCATCGACGTGTGGATAGGGGTAAACGTAGTGCAGGCGTACCCACACGCCGAGCTGGGCCAGGGCGCGACACAGGTCGAGAAAGCGGGTGCGCAGCGGCTGGCCGCGCCAGAAACGGGTGGCGTATTTGCAATCCACACCGTAGGCGCTGGTGTCCTGGGAAATGACCAGGATTTCGCGGGTGCCGGCATCGGCCAGGATCTGCGCTTCCTCCATCACCGAGTCGATCGGGCGGCTCACCAGGTCGCCGCGCATCGATGGGATGATGCAAAAGCTGCAACGGTGATTACAGCCCTCGGAAATTTTCAAATAGGCATAGTGGCGCGGTGTCAGACGTACGCCCTGTTTCGGAATCAGATCGAGAAACGGGTCGTGTGGCGCCGGCAAGTGCCGGTGCACGGCCTGCATCACTTCATCGCGCGCATGCGGGCCGGTGATCGCAAGCAGTGACGGGAAACGCTCTTCGATCACTTCGGCGCGTGCACCGAGGCAACCGGTGACGATCACCCGGCCATTTTGCTGCAAGGCGTCCTCGATGCTTTGCAACGACTCTTCGACCGCGGCATCGATGAATCCGCAGGTATTGACGATCACCATATCGGCCTGTTCGAAATCTGCCTCGATGGCGTAGCCCTCGGCGCGTAGCTGGGTAATCACCTGCTCCGAATCGACCGTCGCCTTGGGGCAGCCGAGACTGACAAATCCCACCCTGGGAGCTTGCCGTGTCACCGCTAGTGATCCGCGCGCAAAGGATTCGGTATCCCGGCGCAGCTTAAACTATACTCTGTGAAACTATTTGATCCGATGGGATTCAAGGCGTCTGTGTCGTGCAAAAAAGAGGCGGCATTATCGTTGAAATTGCGTGGCAGCGCAAAATCGATGCAACGGGGTTACTGGATGATGTCCCCGATACATGATTTAATCCTGTCCATCAACAGATTACGGTAAGGTCATGAAATTTATAAAATTGCTGTTTGTGGTGTTTGCTCTGTCCAGCCTGGTCTCCGGCGCGCGCGCGGAGCTGCAGGACCAGGGACTCAAGTCGATCATGGACATCATCGACAAGGCCATCAATGAGCTCGGAAAGCAAACCAGCGAAGCGGCTGCGGATAGCGATGCGGAGGAATTCGAAATTGCGCTGAAAAATGCCACCAGCACCGTGGTCAACCTGTCGCGAACCCTCGGCACCTTGAGTTACTCGCGCCTGCAGTGCGGGCAGGCGGAAGTCCTGTCGGAATTTACCCAGCGCGTCCAGTTGATGCCCGAGGAGAGCCGCAACCCGATGCGCGATGCCTTCCAGGAAGGTTTCGACAAGAGCAAGGAAGAGACGGCCTTGCTTTCCGAAGACGAATGTGAGCGCCTGACGCGCTCGCGCATCCGCTCGGAAAAGATCGATGACACCAATGTACTCCAGGAAAAATCGAACGCCGCAGACGCCCAGAGGCAGAAGGCGAAGGTGGAAGTAGTCGAGGAGCCGGTAGTCGCGGAAGACCCCAGGTTTCGCCACCTGCGGGTAGCTGAACTATCCGGGCAACTCGCATTCAAGCGCCGCTTTTGCCAGGATGAGAAAGTCTTTAACCGGGACTATAACGAGTATCTCGAATCGGTCCCCGGTGAGTATCGCGAAGAGGTAAAGACGGCTTACTGGAAGGGCTACAAGCACGGCAAGCGCTTGAACAAGAATTTGACCCAGGCACAGTGTTGAACGCGCAGCGCCCCTATTCGTCGTAAAAACTGCTGATCACCAGGTAAAGTCCGCTAACCAGTAGCACGGTGCCTGCCAACGGCACCACGAACCGTCCACCACCCATCATGATGGGGGTCAGACCGTCCAGACCGATCATGAACGGTGCTAGGCCATCCAGGCCGATGACGATGCTGGCGCTGATGATACAACTGCCACCGACAATGGTGCGTATGCTGCGTCGATTGGCGCGCCGGATTTCTTCCTTCAATTCATCAATTTGGCGTGAGCGTAACTCCACGCGCAATTCATTGTTGGCAATGCGGTCGAGCGCCTTGAAGGCAAGCTGGGGTAAATCCGGCAGGTGCTCGGCTATGTAAGGCAGATTTTTTTTCATCCCCTTGATCAGCGCGCGCACGCCGAGCTGTTCCGACAACCAGCGCTCGAGAAACGGCTTGGCGGTATCCCACAGGTTGAGTTGCGGGTATAGCTGGCGCCCAATACCCTCAATGTGTAACAGGGTTTTCTGCAACAACAAGAGTTGTGGCTGCACCTCCATGTTGAATGCGCGGGCGGTTTGAAACAGGCGTAACAGCAACTGCCCGAACGAGATCTCGGCCAGTGGCCGTTGAAACATCGGTTCGCAAACACTGCGGATCGCAGCCTCGAATTCATCGATGCGGGTGTCGTGATCGACCCAGCCGGAATCGACATGCAATTCGGCGACACGGCGATAGTCGTGATTGAAAAAGGCGACAAAATTTTCCGCCAGGTAGCGTTGATCGCTCATCGATAGCGAGCCCATGATGCCGAAGTCGACCGCGATGTATTTGGGATCGTCGGGATTTTCCCTGGAAACAAAGATATTTCCCGGGTGCATGTCGGCGTGAAAATAATTGTGGCGAAACACCTGGGTAAAGAAAATTTCGACCCCCTTGCGTGACAGCGATTCGAGATTGGTCGCGTTTTCCTGCAGGCTTTTGAGGTCGGAGACCGGGATGCCGTGGATGCGTTCCATCACCATCACCCTGGGCCGGCAGAAATCCCAGTGCACGAAGGGTACGTAGAGATCAGGCGAGCCGTTGAAATGACGGCGTAACTCGCTGGCATTGGCGGCTTCGCGCATCAGGTCGAGTTCGTTGATGATGGTGGTTTCGAACTCGCGCACCACCTGCAGCGGTTTGACTCGCGGAGCATCCCCCCAGTAGCGCTCCGCCATCTTCGCCAGCAGCACCATCACCTCGATGTCCTTGCGGATCTGCGCTTCGATGCCGGGGCGCACTATTTTGACGATGACCTGCTGGCCATCGTGTAATTCGGCCGCATACACCTGCGCGATCGAAGCCGAGGCGATTTCCTTGTCATCGAAATGACGAAAGGCTTCATCAACCGTCATGCCCAGCTGCTGTTCGAGGATGGCGCGCGCCTGTGCAAGCGGAAACGGCGGCACCCGGTCGAGCAGTTTTTCCAGCTCGTCGGTGATCTCGTCACCAAACAGGTCGCGCCGCGTCGCCATCATCTGGCCGAACTTGATGAATATGGGTCCCAGCTCTTCGATGCACAGACGCAACCGTTGTGCCTGGCTCAAATCCTTGCTGCGGAACCAGTTGAATGGATTGATCAAACCAAGCAGGTAAAGCGGGCGAAAGAAATGCAGCGACAGGATCACTTCATCGAGGCCGAATCGGGCCAGCGTAAAATTGATCGAGATCAGGCGTAGCAGGTTTTGCATCAGCGCGTTTCTATTTTTTCCAGCAGGCGTTGCAGTTGAACTTCGGCACGCGCAACGTCGTGTTTCAAGGTCGTCAGTTGCGAGCTGAATCGATCGAACTCGACCTGCGTGGGGCTAAGCCGGGCTTCTTCACGCAGGTATTCACTGCTGGTCTGCAGTATCGACTCGGCGCCCTGTTGCAGCCATTGCCGCAATTGTCCGGCGCGTTGGTGAATCTGGAAAGCGAGCACGTCGCCAGTGTGCTCGGCCAGCGCCTCTTCCCAATCGATGTCGAGTTCGACGAGTATCGCCTGTAGTTTTTGCGCCAGCGCGACATCCCCGTGAAAACTGACGCGTTCGCGTATCGAGGTCGATAGCTTGTCATCCTGGGTGGCGAGATTGACCAGCGCCATCAGGCGCCCGGAAATGGTGGCGTCAAGCTCGCGCGGCGGCGCTTCGCGGCTGAAGCGCAGTCCCCAGCCACCGGGGTGGCAATACAGCTGGAAATCAAGGTCGGTGATATCGATGGCGATGCTGTAGCCCTGCAATTGTGCACAGCGTTGCAAGGCATCCGGGTCCAGTGCCAGCAGCCGATTGCTGCCGATTTCAGCGGCCGCGACCAGCGAATTTTGGATCGAGTCGAACAGGATCGTGCCAGGTTGTGCCATGCCGTCTAGTATTTGAACGCGCGGTGCAGGGCGACGATGCCGCCGCTCAGGTTGTGCACCTGGACTTCGTCGAAACCCCCGGCGTCGAGAATGAGCTGACGCAGCGCCTGTTGATCGGGGTGCTTGCGAATCGACTCGGCGAGGTACTGGTAGCTGGCGCGATCACGGGCAATGAACTCACCCATTCGTGGCAACAACTGGAACGAGTAAAAGTCGTAGGCTTTTTCCAGCGGCGCATAGATTGGTTTGGAAAATTCCAGCACGCATAAACGTCCGCCGGGTTTCAGCACGCGTTGCATCGAGGCCAGCGCGCGGCCCTTGTCAGTAACGTTGCGCAAACCGAAAGCGATGGTGATGCAATCGAAATAATTGTCGGCAAACGGCAGAGTCTCGGCATTGCATTGGACCGTATCGACGCGCTCGATCAGCCCGGAGTCGATCATGCGGTCACGGCCGCGCTGTAACATCGCGGCGTTGATATCGGCCAGCACCACCTTACCGGACGCACCCACCAGTGCGGCCTGCTTGCGTGCCAGGTCGCCGGTGCCACCGGCCAGGTCGAGCACTCGATGCCCGGGCCGAAGCCCACACATTTCGAGCGTAAAACGTTTCCACAAGTGATGAACACCCAGCGACATGACATCGTTCATCAAGTCGTATTTTTCGGCGACCGAGGTAAATACTGCGCCAACACGATCCTGCTTTTCGGCGGCCGGTATTTCTTCGAAACCAAAGTCGGTGGTGGTTTTATCCTGCATGGCGCGAACCTTATCACGTGACGCAGATTGCGTCATTCTTCCGAGTGTTGGGCCGGTGTAATCGGAGCTTTACAACAACGCCGCATTCATAAGATTCCTGCCTTCGCCGGTCCGACGCATCAGGCGGTCCGACGTTTCGGAATGACGCTACCAATTGTCGTTCCCGCGAAGGCGGGAACCTTGTAACGGTGGCGTGGTTGTAAGGCCGATGCGTCGGACCGTCCTGCCTTCGCAGGAACGACTTCAGGGACTGTCGGGTCGGCGCTTGTGGCCGCCAGCGGCGAGCCGGTCGAGGTATTCCTGCCAGCGCTCGTCGTAGGTGATGCCGAGTTCGTAGAGGTAGTCCCAGCTGTAAAGCCCGCTGTCGTGATTGTCGTCGAAGGCCAGCCGTACCGCGTAGTGCCCGATCGGTTCGATGCGTTCGATGTTGACGTCTTCCTTGCCGATCTGCAGCACTTCCTGCCCGGGCGCGTGTCCCTGGACTTCGGCCGACGGCGAGTAAACGCGCAGGTATTCCACCGGCATTTTGAAATGCGAACCGTCCTCGAAGGTAATTTCGAGGACGCGTGAGCGTTGGTGTAAATTGATTTCGGTCGGTTTCATCAGAGTATGTATTGCGACAGGTCTTCGTCGAGCGACAAATCGCCGAGTTGCTCATTGACGTATTCGGCGTCGATGGTGATTGCCTGGTCGACCATGTCGGAGGCTTCGAAACTGATGGTTTCCAGCAAGCGTTCCATCACCGTGTGCAGGCGCCGCGCGCCGATGTTTTCCTGTTTCTCGTTCACCTGGAAGGCGACCTCGGCTATGCGCGCTAGGGCATCGTCGGTAAAGGTCAGGCGCACGCCTTCGGTTTCCATCAATGCCGTGTACTGCTCGGTCAGCGAGGCGTGCGGTTCGCGCAGGATGCGCACGAAATCCTCGACCGTCAGCGCCGACAATTCGACCCGAATCGGCAGCCGGCCCTGCAATTCCGGAATCAGGTCGCTGGGCTTGGAAACGTGAAAGGCGCCCGAAGCGATGAACAGAATATGGTCGGTCTTGATCATGCCGGCCTTGGTCGACACGGTACAGCCTTCGACCAACGGCAGCAGGTCGCGCTGCACGCCTTCGCGGGAAACATCGGTGCCGCTGGTTTCGCCGCGCTTGGCTACCTTGTCGATCTCGTCGATGAAAACAATGCCGTTTTGCTCGGCATTTTCCAGCGCGCTTAGCTTTAGTTCCTCTTCGTTGATCAGCTTGGCGGCTTCCTCGTCGGTCAAAACCTTGAGCGCATCTTCGACGCGCAACTTGCGCGTGCGCGTCTTGGCATTGCCGAGGTTCTGGAACAGTCCCTGTAACTGGTTGGTCATGTCTTCCATGCCGGGCGGCGCCATGATTTCGACGCCCATCGATGGCATCTGCAAATCGATTTCGATTTCCTTGTCGTTGATCTTGCCCTCGCGCAACATCTTGCGAAACTTCTGACGGGTGCTATCGCCTGCGCTGTTGTCGGCATCCGCATCGAAATTCTTCGGTCGCGGCAGCAGTGCATCGAGCACCTTTTCCTCGGCGGCATCCTCGGCGCGATGGCGTACGCGCGCGACCTCGTCTTCGCGCATTTGCTTGACCGACACGTCGACAAGGTCGCGAATAATCGATTCAACATCGCGACCGACGTAGCCCACCTCGGTAAACTTGGTGGCTTCGACCTTGATGAAGGGTGCATGGGCGAGCCGCGCCAGGCGCCGTGCGATCTCGGTCTTGCCGACCCCGGTTGGCCCCATCATGAGGATGTTCTTGGGGGTAATTTCGTTGCGCAGATCCTCGCTAACCTGCTGGCGGCGCCAGCGGTTACGCAGGGCGATCGCCACCGCGCGCTTGGCCTTGTCCTGGCCAATGATGTGATTGTCGAGTTCCTGGGAAATTTCGCGCGGAGTCATCGGCGATTGCAGTAGTGATTTTGGTATCCAATGGGTTAACCGTACTCGATAGCTTCGAAGCTATGGTGATGATTGGTGAAAACGCAAATGTCGCCGGCGATGCCCAGGGCCTTTTCGACGATCTCAGCGGCGCTGAGTTCGGTGGTGTCGAGCATGGCGCGCGCGGCGGCCTGCGCGTAAGCGCCACCCGAGCCGATGGCCATCAGGCTGTCTTCGGGTTCGATCACATCGCCGTTACCGGAAATGATCAGCGACGCCTCTTCGTTGGCGACGCAGAGCAGCGCTTCGAGGCGGCGCAGCGCGCGATCGGAGCGCCACTCCTTGGCCAACTCGACCGCGGAACGGATCATTTGCCCGTTGTGCTTTTCGAGTTTGCCTTCGAACAGCTCGAACAGCATGAATGCATCGGCGGTGCCGCCGGCGAAACCGGCGATCACGCTATCCTTGTAGAGGCGGCGCACCTTGCGCGCATTACCCTTCATGATGGTGTTGCCCAGGCTGACCTGGCCATCGCCACCGATGACGACGCAGTTATCGCGGCGCACCGAGAGTATGGTTGTACCGTCAAATTGTTCCAAGCTTGAATTCCGGAGTTAACGAGGCAGACATTGTGATATATGGGCGTACGGAAATAAATACAAGATAATATCGGCGATGCCTTAAGAATACGTCAGTCCTTGCGCCGTGCTCGCGGGTGCGCGGCGTCGTAGACCTTGGCGAGGTGCTGAAAATCGAGATGGGTGTAGATCTGCGTGGTGGCGATATTGGCGTGCCCGAGCAATTCCTGCACCGCGCGTAAATCCGCGCTCGATTCGAGCAGGTGGGTGGCAAAGGAATGGCGCAGCACGTGCGGTGAAATGTGCTGTCCCAGCGCCTGGCGTTCAATCAGGTGGTTGAGTCGGCTTTGCACGTTGCGCGCCGAAATGCGCCTTCCGGGCTTGCTCAGGAACAGGGCTTGCACCGAGGCATCGCGACTGTAGCGGGGTCGCAGCTTCAACCAGCGCTCGACCGCGGCGACTGCCTTGCTGCCCACCGGCAGGTAGCGCGTCTTGTTGCCCTTGCCGGTCACCACCAGTTGCCGTTGGGCGAGGTCGAGGTCATCGAGGTCGATACCGACCAGCTCGGCGAGGCGCAGGCCCGATGAGTAGATCAGCTCGAAGATGGCGACATCGCGCACCACCAGATCGTCGCTACTGTCCGTTACCCGCAGCAACTGTTCGAGCGATTCGGGATCGCAGGTCTTTGGCAGGGGCTTGTCGCTTTTCGGTGCGCTGACGTCGAGCGCCGGATTCCGGGCGACTTCGCCGAGGCGAATCAGGTACTGGTAAAAGCTGCGAATCGAGGACAGTTCACGCGCGATGGTGCGGCTTTTACGACCCTGGCGATGGCGCTGCGCGGCATAGCCGCTGACCTCGTTATAGGTGACTCGTTGCCAGGCTTCGAGGCCACGCTCGCGCGAGATAATCGCGGAAGCGCTCGAGATCACGGCGGTAGTTGCTGCAGGTATGGGGGGAATAGTATTTTTCGCTGCGCAGCGTCTGGATGTAGTTGTCCAGATGTTGGATCAAGCGGTTATCCAGCCTGCAACAGGTGTTTCAGGCGGTTGCTCACCAGTTCGCCCAGTTGCTGCAGAAAAATGGTTCCCATGCTCTCGCTGAAGCGCTCCGCGCTGACACTGCCGAGGCATAACAGGCCGAGATCACGCGTATGGTAGAGCGGAATAAAGGCGCCGGAAGCAATGCGCATGTCCGCGCCGAATAGTTCGCGGTTGATGTTTGCCTCCTGCTGGCCACAAACCGGCTTGCGCCCCTCGATCCAGGGCGTGATGTGCCGAATGATATCGCTATCGGCATCGAGGTAGAGGCCTTCGAGGATATTGGCGCCTTCACCGATTCCCGGCAGAAAGCGGAAACAGACGAAATCGGTGTAAAAAAAGGTTTGCACCTGGTCCTGCACCATGGCCAACACGTCGTGCAGTTGATCGGCATTCATCAATTCAAGCGCCAGCCGATGAAAGCGCTGGTTCAATTCCTCGTTGTCACGGGCAATACTGACCAGTTCGTCGATCTTGGATTTGAGTTGCTGGTTATCCTCGCGCAAAACCTTGAGCTGACGTTCCACCAGCGAGGTGGCGCCGCCGGTGTGATGCGGGATGGCGAGCGATGAAAAGATGTCGGGATAATCCAGCAATACCGCGGGATTATCCTGCAGGTAGCGGATCAGCCGGGCTTCATCGGATTGTACTTCGGGTTGCTGTTCTGCGGACACTTCAGTCATAGTCAATCTCGCCGTGGTAAACCATTGCAGTTTCGCCCGTCATCATAACGGGGTTTGCTTCGCCTTGCCATTCCAGATTCAGTTCACCGCCGCGAAGTTCAGCGGTGGCAGTGGCATCGAGCAGTTCCAGCCGCACACCGGCCACCATCGCGGCGCAGGCGCCGCTGCCGCAGGCGCGAGTTTCACCGACGCCACGTTCGAACACGCGCAACTTGAAATGGCTACGATCGATGATTTGCATGAAGCCGATGTTGGCGCGCTCGGGAAACATCATGTGGGTTTCGAAATAGGGCCCGAGCGATTCGACTTTGGCGCTGTCGACGTCGACCACCGGGATCACCATGTGTGGATTGCCGACGTTGACCGCGCTGAAGCTGATTTCCTCACCTTCGAATTCGGTGCTGTACAGTTCCTGTTCGCTGTCGACGCGCAGCGGGATGGCTTCCGGCTCGAATCGGGGTATTCCCATATTGACGCGATAGCGGGTGGCATCGAGCGCTTCCAGTTGCAGTAGCCCGGTATTGGTTTCGACGGCAATGATGTCGAGGTCGGTCAGCCCCTGTTCGCGCACGAAACGCGCGAAGCAGCGTGCACCGTTACCGCATTGCGCGACTTCGCCGCCGTCGGCGTTGTAGATGCGGTAGCGAAACGCGGCGTCGGTAGACTGTGGCTTCTCCACCACCAGCATCTGGTCGAAGCCGATGCCGTGGTAGCGATCGGCCCATTGCTGCACCTGCTGCGGGCGCGGGCTGAACGCCTGGTTGATCGCGTCGATCACCATGAAATCGTTGCCGAGGCCGTGCATCTTGCTGAACTTCAGTTTCATGGCAGCAGCGTCTCACCGCGCACCAGGTCGATGAACTGTTCGCGCTCGCGCACGCAGTAGTGCCGATCGCCATCGACCATGACTTCGGCCGCGCGTGCGCGCGAATTGTAGTTCGACGCCATGCCAAAGGCATAGGCGCCGCAGGAACGGATCGCCAGCAAATCGCCCTGGTTGAGCCGCAGCGCCCGGTCCTTGCCGAGAAAATCGCTGGATTCGCAGATCGCGCCGACCACGTCGTAGATTTTTTCGTCGGCCGGGCTTGCGGCCTCGACACGGATGATTTCCTGCCAGGCGCCGTACAGCGAAGGCCGAATCAAATCGTTCATCGCCGCATCGATCACCGCAAAGTTTTTGTCGCTACCGTGCTTCAAGTAGTTGACGCGACTCAGCAAGATACCGGCATTGCCGGCGATCGCGCGGCCCGGCTCGATGACGATGGTGCCAGCAAACTTCTTCAGGCGATCGTGCAGCGCACTGGCCCATTCGGCCGGTAACGGCGGCGCCTCGTCGCGATAACGGATACCGAGGCCGCCGCCGAGGTCGAGGTGGTGGATGTTGATGCCCTGCGCGCGCAGCTTGTCGATCAGTTCCAGCAGGCGGTCGAAGGCGTCGACGTAGGGCGACATCTCGGTCAGCTGCGAACCGATGTGGCAATCCATGCCGATCACCTCGATGCTGGCGAGCGCCGCCGCCTTTTGGTACACCGCTTCCGCCTCGGTGAAGGCAATGCCGAACTTGTTGTCCTTGAGCCCGGTGGAAATGTAAGGGTGGGTCATGGCGTCGACATCGGGGTTGACGCGAAACGACACGCGCGCGATCTGTCCCCGGCGCGTGGCGATGTCGTTGATGCGATCGAGTTCCTGCGTGGATTCGACGTTGAAACAGAGGATATCGGCGTCGAGCGCGGCCTCGATTTCGTCGGCCTGCTTGCCAACACCGGAGAACACGATGCGCTTTGCATCGCCACCGGCCTGCAACACGCGTTGCAATTCACCGCCGGAGACGATGTCGAAACCCGAGCCGAGCCGCGCTAACAGGTTGAGTACCGCGAGCGTGGAGTTGGCCTTAACCGCGTAACACACCAGGTGATCGAAATCGGCGAGCGCGGAATCAAACGCGTGCCAGTGGCGTTCCAGCGTGGCGCGCGAGTACACGAACAACGGCGTGC
>CAWIHJ010000017.1:0-12674 GCA_963835795.1 uncultured Gammaproteobacteria bacterium | reverse complement strand
GGAACAGAATTTTGAGTGTCCGTTAACGGGAGTTGCTAGGTAAGAAATTGGCATTCTGCCGATAATTTAATATCAGTCTGCATAATAATCTGCATTAGTTTTTCCTCATTATTGTCAAACCCGCAGTCTGTGGTATTCTGCGCGGGCCTGGTGGAGCAAACCACCCATAACTAGAGGTTATAACATGAACGAGGAAGCCAACGGCCTTCCCGTGCATCCGTCCGTGCGACCGGCGGATCCGCGTTTTTCTTCGGGACCCTGCAAGAAATATCCCGGCTGGGACATCAGCCATCTGAACACCGAGTTTCTCGGGCGTAGTCACCGCGCCAAACTCCCCAAACAACGTTTGCGCGATGCGATCGATCGATCCCATCGGCTGCTCGGCTTGCCCGCCGACTGGAAGCTTGGCATCGTGCCGGGCTCCGATACCGGCGCCTTCGAGATGGCCATGTGGTCGCTGCTCGGCTCGCGCCCGGTCGACGCGCTGGTTTGGGAGAGTTTTTCCAGCGATTGGGCGAAGGACCTGCAGGCGCTCGGTATCGAATCCCTGAACCTGCACCAGGCCGAATACGGCGAACTTCCGGATCTGCAAAAAGTGAATTCCGCGCACGACCTGGTGATGGTCTACAACGGCACCACCAGCGGTGTGTGTCTGCCCGATCTCGACTGGATCGACGCCGATCGCGAGGGGCTGGTGCTGTGCGATTCGACCTCGGCCGCCTACGCGATGCCGATGGATTTTGGCAAGCTCGACGTGGTCACCTGGAGCTGGCAGAAAGTGCTCGGCAGCGAAGGTGCGCACGGCATGCTGGCGCTCAGTCCGCGCGCCGTCGCGCGACTCGAATCGACCACGCCACGCTTTCCGTTACCGAAGCTGTTCCGGCTGACTAAAGACGGCAAGTTGATCGACGGCATCTTCAGCGGCGCCACCATCAACACGCCCAGCATGCTCGCGCTCGAAGACTTGCATGCCGCGCTCGACTGGGCGGAATCGCTCGGTGGCGTCGAGGCATTGTGGCAGCGAACCCGCGCCAACTTCGAGTGCATCGACGCCTGGGTCGCCGGCGCCGACTGGATCGACTGGCTGGCGCGTGATCCGGCGACGCGCTCGCCGACATCGATGTGCCTGCAGATCGTCGATGCCGTTTTCACGCGACTGCCGGGCGATGCGCAACAATCAGCGATCAACACCATGCTGGCGCTGCTCGAGCAGGAGCAGGTCGCCTACGACATCGGCAATTACCGCAGCGCGCCTCCCGGATTTCGCATCTGGGGCGGGGCCACCATCGACAGCAGTGATCTGCAGGCGTTGACGCCCTGGCTCGACTACGTATTTGCCGAATTCAAGTTATCTCAGAAGGAGCAGTAACATGACAAAACCCCGGGTATTGATATCGGACTCCATGTCCAGCCAGGCTGTGACCATTTTCGAAGAACGCGGTATCGAAGTGGTGCAATCCAGCAAGCTCAGCGAAGCCGAGCTGTGCGACACGATCGGTGATTTCGATGGCCTGGCGATTCGTTCGTCAACCAAAGTGAATGAAGCCTTACTGGAACACGCCAAACGGCTGAAGGTGGTCGGTCGCGCCGGTATCGGCGTCGATAACGTCGATGTGCCGGCCTGTACGCGGCGCGGCATCGTGGTGATGAATACTCCGCTCGGCAACGCCATCACCACCGCCGAACACGCGATGGCGATGATGCTATCGCTGGCGCGCCACATCCCGCAGGCTACCAGTTCGACGCGTGCCGGCAAGTGGGAGAAAACGCGCTTCATGGGCGTTGAACTGACCGGCAAAATGCTCGGCCTGATCGGCGCCGGCAACATCGGCTCGATCGTCGCCGGCAAGGCGCTCGGCTACGGCCTCAAGGTGCAGGCCTACGATCCCTTCCTCACCGACGAACGTGCCGCCAGGCTGGGCGTCAGGAAGGTCGACCTCGATACCCTGCTGGCGACCTCGGACATCGTTTCGCTACACGTTCCCAAGACCCCCGAAACCACCAACATCATCAGCGCCAGCGCGATGAACCAGATGAAACCCGGCAGCCTGTTGATCAATTGCGCGCGCGGTGGCCTGGTGGACGAGCTGGCCCTGATGGCGGCCCTGCAAAGCGGCCACCTGTGGGGTGCAGCGCTCGATGTCTTCGAGGTGGAGCCGGCGCGTGACAACCCGCTGTTCGAACTCGACAACGTCATCTGCACGCCGCACCTCGGCGCATCCACCATCGAGGCGCAGGAAAAGGTTGCCATCCAGATCGCCGAACAGATCAGTGATTTTCTCAATACCGGTGCGGTCAATAACGCCATCAATGCACCCAGCATCAGCGCCGAGGAAGCGCAGCTGTTGCGCCCCTACCTGCAGCTGGCGCAGTGCCTCGGTTCTTTCGTCGGCCAGCTTACCCATGATCCGATCAAGACGCTGACGATCACTTATGGCGGCGAAGCCAACGACCTCAACGTGTCACCGCTCACCATCCAGGTGGTGCAGTCGGTGCTCGAACAGCACAGCAGTTACGTCAACTCGGTAAACGCCCGGGAACTGGCGCGCGAACGCAACATCGACGTGATCGAGGCGCACAACGAGGGCCGTGACGAATACCCTTGCCGCATCACCGTGGCCGTCGAAACCGAGTCGAAGTCGCGCAGTATCTGCGGCACGCTGATCCAGAATCGACCACGGGTGATCGACGTGCGCGGTATTCCACTCGAATCCAAGCTCGGCGAGCACATGCTCTACATCACCAATAACGACAAGCCGGGTGTCATCGGCGCAATCGGCAGTTCCACCGCTGAGCGCGGCATCAACATCGCCAACATGCACCTCGGGCGTGACCAGCAAAATGGCAATGCGATGGTGCTGCTCGAGGTGGACGAACGGCTGGACAATGACGATCTTCAGCACCTGCGCTCGTTACCCAACATCACCAACGTGCAGTACCTGCATTTTCCGGCGATGCAGTGAACCCGCAAGATCAACAACAGGCACCGCGCTGGTTGCAACTCAGCGAGGCGCGCCAGGCGTTCGTGGCGACCCTGTGCAGCGCGGTCAACCTCGATGATTCGGTGTCGGTTTTCTACGATGAAGTGGGTAGCCTGCCCATCCTCGGCGCCGACGTTTACAGCGCCAACAGCTGCAACATTTCCATCAAGTGCTTGCCACTCGAAGCCTGGGCGCTGTTGCGCAGCTTGCGCGAACGCCTGAGCAGGGCGGACGTCTACCTGCAACCACAAAATAGCGCAGCGATTCGCCTGTTGATCTGTGACATGGACATGACCATCGTCGCCGCCGAAACGCTCGATGAAGTCGCCGCACAGCTGGGGCTCGGTGATCGCATCGCCGCGATTACCACGCGTGCAATGAATGGCGAAATTGACTTTGACGACGCCCTGCGCGAGCGCATTGCGATGCTCAAGGGGCAACCCGTGCAAGTGTTTCACGACATCGTCTACCAGCTCGAGCTGAACCCAGGCGCCCGCGAGTTGCTGGTCGCCGCAAAGGCAGCCGGCGTGTATTGCGTGCTGATCAGCGGCGGGTTTGCGCAGGTGGCCGAGTCGATCGCGCACCAGCTCGGCTTTGACGAAGTCTACTGCAATCACCTCGACGTCATCGATGGCCGCTTAAGCGGTGCAGTGCAGGCGCCCATCGTCAACGCCGATTACAAGTGCAGCGTTTTGCAACGCGTGGCGCAGGCGCAGGGATTCAACCTGGACGAGTGTTGCGCGATTGGCGATGGCGCCAACGATTTGCCGATGATTCGCGCTGCCGGCCTCGGCATTGCCTATCGCGGCAAGCCGGTACTGCGGGTGGCGAGCCCCTGCCTAATCGACGCCACCGATCTCAGCAGCGCGATTCAGTTCATGCGCCTGGGTTCGAGCCCGACCTGATTAGCATTCAAAGCTCGAACAGCACGTCCGAGCGAATGATGTATTTCACCCCCGAGATGATCGGCTGCGAGCCGTGTACGCAGTGCAACGGATGCGAGCCGTGTGGAAAACACAGCGCCCCGCCGAGAGGGGTACGCACGTCTACACAGTTCGAATCGTCACGGCTATCCAGGTAGAAGCGGGTCGCGCCGCCGTCGAAATCGTCGCTCAGAAACAGCAAGAAGCTGAGCTGGCTCCAGCGGTCGTCGAAGGCGTTGTCGAGCAGTTTGCCATCGACCACGCGCGAACCCGGCCAGGCGCCATCGGTGTGGGCTGCGAAGTAGTCGCCTTTGTCATATCGATAAAAGCGCAGGCGCGCATTCAGGCCGAGCGGCTGTTTACCAGCGAAATCGTCGCTTTTGCAGACGGGCTCGCGGCAACCCAGCCACAGGCGTTCGATGGTGACGTCGTCGGCAATCCAGGTAGCGCTGTGGTTGTGGCGAATCGAACGCGGCAGCGATACCGCGGCATCCTCCAGGTAGCCCAGCCGTTCGGTCATCGCCACCAGGCGGGCACATTCCTCCGACGATAACAGGTTCAACAGTTGAAAGGCCCCGGGCACCCCGGCGACTTCGCGTCGTTCGACGGCGCTCGGCGTCGCGTCGGACAGCCCGGCCGGGTTGGTGCCGTGGCTGGCCCAGGTCGGGATCGCGGGGTTTTCCGCGCCGGGTTGACGCGCAATGATGTACAGATCGTGCTCCATCGAATTCACCTCAACCTCGCAGAATGATTTGCGCCGCGCGCTCGGCGACCATCATCACCGTGTTGCAGATATTGACGCTGACCATGCTCGGAAACACCGAGGCGTCGGCCACGCGCAATCCACCCACGCCCTTGACGCGCAGGTCGGGCGTAACCACCGAAAGTGGATCGTCGGCACGGCCCATGCGGCAAGTGCCGCTCGGGTGGTACACGGTTTCCACGGTTTCACGAATATAGGCCAGCCATTCGTCGTCGCTTTCGACCCCGGGCCCGGGCAGTACCTCGCGTTTTATGAAGGCCTTTAGCGCTGGCGTCGCCACCAGCGCACGCGCATAGCGCAGGCCGGCAATGAGGATGCGCTGGTCGTAGCCGTCGGCATCTGACAGGTAGTTCAGGTCGATGACCGGGGCATCGCGGTAGTCGGCGCTTGCCAGTTGCAGGTGGCCGCGGCTGCGCGGGCGCGCCACGTTGGGCGACAGTTTGACACCGTGTTCGATGGCGCCGTAGTGATCGACGTTGCTGTACTTGTCACGCAGCATCAGCACGTAATGGAACAGCACATCCGGTGCGGGTGCATCGGCATCGATGCGGATTAACGCGGTCGATTCGCAGGGCGTGAGTTGCCACGCCGGCGGGGGTTCGTGCAACTCGCAGGCGACGTTCGCGGCCGCGTGATCGAGCAGGTTTTTACCGACGCCGGGTAAGTCGTGGCGCACTTCGATGCCGAGGTCCTGCAGGTCTTTGCCAGCGCCGATGCCCGACAACATCAGCAACTGCGGCGTGTTGATGCTGCCCGCGCAGAGAATGACTTCTGCCGCCGCGTGAATCGGGCCCTGTTCGGTGTCGACGCCGATCACGTCGGCGCCGTCGAACAGCAGGCGCGTCGCCAGGGTCTCGGTGCGCACCTGCAGGTTGCCCGGCAGGCTGGCCAGTGGATGCAGGTAAGCGATCGACGACGACTGGCGCAGCGCACCCTTGACGTTGAGCGGGAACCAGCCGGTTCCGGCATCGACGCGCTCGCGCAGGTTGAATTCCGTCAGGCCCTGTTGCACGCAGGCATCGATAAAGGCACGGCTGAGCAGATTACCGGGCGGGCTAGCCTCGATGTTCAGGCGTTGCTCGATGCGCGCGAATGCCGAAGCGTTGCTGGCGTAGTCCCAGCCTGCGGCGCCCTGCGCCACCCACTCATCGAAATCGCTCGCTGGCGGTACCAGAAAGGCGCAGTCGTTGTGATTGGCGCAACCGCCGAGCATCTTCGCGCGGTTATAGAAAATAGTTTGCTGCGAAGTGACTAGCGGGCGGGCACGATAGCCCCAGTCGTAGCTTTCGTCCTGCTCCTCAAGGCGCGACAGATCGGTGGCCAGCGGATCGCCTTCGTCCGACCTGCCGGCTTCGAGCAAAATGACGCGCTTGTCGGGTTGCTCGGCCAGGCGTCGCGCGACGATGCAACCGGCCGCACCGCCACCGATCACCAGGTAGTCACAATCGTTACTGGCAGACAATCCGAGAGCCTCCGGGAGAATATGATGATGCAGAAATTAGTGCTAAAGTAGGCGCGCTTCGCCTGTATCCGAGAGTGACATGAACCAGCCAGCCAGTAAAGCAACCGCCGCAATGCCCCCGGCAAAGACCCATCTGATCGAGCACCTGCCGTTTGAAACCGATGGCGGTATCGCCAGCCGCGCTTCGATCGGATTGATTGTGCTCGCTACCGACTACACCATCGAACACGAGTGGCGCCAGCTTTTTGCCAGCGTCGACGGGGTCGCGCTGTACCAGAGCCGGATTCATAACGAAAACCACATCACGCCGGAAACCCTGCGCGCAATGGAACCGCGCATTACCGAATGCACCCGCGTGATTACCCCGGATACGCCGGTGGATGTGATGGCCTACGGTTGCACCTCGGCGTCGATGGCCATCGGCGAAGAAAACGTGTTTGCGCGGATTCGCGAAGCCAAACCCGACGTGCGCTGCACCACGCCGATCACCGCTGCATTTGCCGCCTTCGATGCGTTCAAGGCGCGCCGCATCGGTGTGCTGACCCCGTACCCGGAGTCCGTCAACCGCATCGTTTCGGCCTACATCACCGAGCGCGGCTACGAAGTGCCGGTGTTCGGCTCATTCAACTCGGATCGCGATACCACGGTTGCGCGCATCACCCCGCAATCGATCGAGAACGCGGTGCGTGAAATCATCAAGCATGCCGATGTCGATGCGGTTTTCGTTTCCTGTACTTCGGTGCGCCTGATGCAGGCCTGTGCCGAACTGGAAAAGAATCTCGGTATCCCGCTCACCTCGTCGAACCATGCGATGGGCTGGCACGCGTTGCGGCTTGCCGGTATCGACGACAATCTCGGCCACTTCGGATCGCTGTATGAGTTGCCACTGGCTTAAACCCGCCCCGATCTCCAGCCTGCTGCTGGCGCTCGGCTGCCTGGCGCCGGGGATTAGCGCCGCCGCCGGGCTGGTGCTGACTTATCTCGACGCCAGCCAGGTAAACCTCGAAAATCCCCACGACCTCAAGCTGTCGCCGGACGGGCGTTACCTGTATGTCGCCGACGTCGGTAACAATCGCGTCGCCATTCTCGATCCACAGACGCTCGAACTGCGCGGCGAATTCGGCGCCGATCACCAGTCGGGCACCCACGACGTCGATTTCGATGCCGAGGGCAGGGCCTACGTCGCCGACACGCACAACAACCGGGTGTTGATCTACCGCATCGACGGCCTCGAGGCGCAGCGCGTCGGTGAACTCGGCGAGCGAATCCGCGGCCCCGAGGGTGTGCTGGCGCATCCCAATGGTCGTATCTACGTCGCCGGCGCCTGGTCCGGCAACGTGGTGGCCTATGAAGACGGGCGCATCGTCGGCGAACTGCGCGGACTGTCTTCCCCGCACGATCTCGAACTGGCCGGTAATGGCGATATCTGGCTGGCCGATGCCGGCAACAATCGCCTGCTGCTGCTTTCTCCGGAGCTTGAAATCAAACGCGAACTCAGCGGTAGCCCGTACGACTTCAACGGCGTGCGCTACCTCGACCTGACGCCGCAGGGCACGATTATTGCGGCCGACAAGAATTCCCACAGCGTCAAGTTTATCGATGCCGAGGGTCGCCTGCTAAAGGTGCTCGGCGATGGCAGGGCGGGTAAAGGGCCGAATCGTTTCTCCACGCCCGAAGGGGTCGAATTACGCGGTTCAACGCTGTGGCTATCGGACTCCGGCAATGATCGCATCGTCAGGTATCGAATCGAAGAATGACGGTTTAACCGTCGTTCCTGCGTAGGCAGGAACCTTGCGATCATGACGTTTCGCCAGCCTGTTACAAACCCTGCGCGCGGCAGAAATGGCAAAAGTGAATCCTGACGATCCCACGGTAAAGTCGCTGAATTACACCCATCAATCGGCCGATGCCAACAAGCTGTATTCGGGTTGCCAGTTTTACAGTGACCCGTCGGCAGCCGAGTGGGGGCCCTGCGTGATATTTTCGGACAAGGTGATGAACGCCAACGGCGCCTGCAATTCCTGGTTCAAACGCGCCGCCTGATCGAGACCGACGGTGGCACTAGACGATCGGCGCGCCGCCCTCGGCGCTGCGGCGCTCGATGAAGTCCTGTAACTCCTCGCTGCGCGCGCTGTCCAGCGCCGGCGCTTCGAAATCCTGCAAGACCTGTTTCCAGATGCCGTTGGCGCGTTGCGTCGCGGTCAGGCTACCGCTTTCAGTCCACTGGCCGTAATTGCTCCAGTCCGATACCAGCGGTTCGTAAAAGGCCGTCTGGTAACGTTCCATGGTGTGCTCGCAACCGAAGAAGTGGCTGCCCGGTTCGACCGCGGCGATGGCGTCGTAGGCGAGTTCAGCATCGTCGCTCTTCAGCGGTTCGAAAATTTCGGCGAAGGTTTGCAGCATCTCGATGTCGAGAATGAACTTTTCCATCGATCCGGTAAGGCCGCCCTCGAGCCAGCCGGCGGCGTGCACCATCATGTTGACGCCGCCGAGTACGCTGCCCCAGGCCGACATCAGGAATTCGTACACCGACTGTTCGTCGGGCGCGTTGGACGCGGTCGCCGCCGAACCGCGCCAGGGCAACTGGATGTGACGCGCCAGTTGACCGGCGCCGAACGCGGCCTGCACGAACTCGGGTGTGCCGAAGGCGGGCGAACCGGATTTCATGTCGACGTTGGAGGTAAACGAACCGTAGACCACCGGCGCACCCGCGTGCGTACCGATTGCGCCAGGGTAATTCCGGCCAGCGCCTCGGCGTGTTGCAGCACCAGCGCGCCTGGCATGGTGACCGGCGCCATCGCCCCGGCCAGCGTGAACGGCGTGATCACCGAGACCTGGCCGGCGCGCGCGAAATCGATGATGCCCTGGCACATGGGGATGTCGAGCTGGCGCGGCGAATTGGTGTTGATGATGGTATAGCACCAGGGTTTGGCGACGAATTCGTGCTGGCTCGAGGCCGTAGGCGATGCGCGTCATCGCAAAGCATCCTCGACCTGCGCCGAGCCGCGCGAAAAGATGAAAAACGGCTTGCGGCTCGAGCTCGAGCTGGCTTTCGGTCACCCGGTAATGGCGCAGGTGCACGGGAATATCCTGCGATTCGACGTTGGGCGATTGCAGGTGAATGACATCGAAGTGTTCGCACAGGCGGATGATGTTGCGCGTATCTTCAAGTGTCGCCGGGCGTTTACCGCGGTCGAGGTCGGAGATGTGAGGTGCGCCGCCGACCGACGACGAAGTTGATGTGATTGCCGCCCAGCGTGACGTCGCAGTCGGGCGTGCGACCATGCAGGACGAACTCGCTGGGCGCGGATTCGATTGCCGCGGCGATCAGCGCGCGATCGAATTTTACCATCAGCGTATCGCTGTCGACCTCGGCGCCTGCATCGCGGAAGATCTGCCGCGCTTCTTCGTTCAGCACCTTGATGCCGAGGTTTTCGAGCACGCGCAGCGCGGTATCGTGAATCGCTTCGAGCCGATCTTCACTGAACGCGGGCTGCAGGATTAGCGTGTTGCGCAGGTTGCGGTAGCTGATTTTGCGCTGATGCGAAGTGTCGGCGACACCGTGATGGCGACCGCGTCGGGAGCGTCTTGCCACGTTATTGATCTCCGTAGTTGTCGAGGATGTGGCGGCGAAACTTCGCTGCCTCGGACAGCGGTGAGCTGCTGTCCGGTAAAGGCTTCGAAATAAGCCTCGGTGTATTCCAGGCGCTTGTCCAGTGATTCGCGCGTGCCGAGTGCGTAGAAACCGATTTGCGAATAGTAAAGCACGCGCGCGCGTATCAGCGCCTGCGGCATCGGGTAGTCGAAGCGCTGGTAAAACTGGCGCAAGGCTTCGATGCGCGCTGCGTCTTCGCTGTCCACCAGCCTGTGGATCGACTCCGAGCGGCGCGCCCATTCACGCAGCGCGAGGTCGAGGCGAGGGTCGAACAGGGCGGCGTCGACGCAGGTTTCGAAGAAGCGCAGTATGCCGTCCGACCAGGCTCGGCGCCTGCTCGATGGAATCGGTGATCGCCGCGGTATTCTTGTCTTTCCAGTAGCTCACCAGGCTGTGCAGCAAGTCTTCGCGATTCTGGAAATGCCAGTAAAAACTGCCCCGGGTGACGCCAAGATCATTCGCGAGACGGGTGATGCGCACCGCGTCTATGCCTTCCGCGACGAAGATGTCGAGCGCCGTTTGCAACCAGTCGAAGCGCTGCAGCTGGTTGCGCTCCGGGGTGGTGGTGCCGCGCTCGGCAACCGCTCTGAGCAGGCTGGTATCGGACATTGTTGCTACCATACAGATATGTATGGTTAAATATACATCACTGTATCCTATATGCAACCGGTAGTTTACGATGAACCCTGACAAGGCGCCCCTGCGGGCTATGCGTTTCGCTCAACTGGAGTTTTCACCGCGCTTCGAATACGGCGAAATGGCCCAGGTGGCGGGTGTTTGCGGCGCCGACGATGGCAGTGAGCTCGGTGTCGGCTGGGGTCGTCTGCAGCAGGCGCGCATCCCATGGACCACGCACTACGATGAAGTGTTGACCGTATTCGAGGGCGAACTGCGCCTGCACGCCGCAGGCGTAATTCACCTTCTCGGCGCGCGTGACAGCATCTGGCTGCCGGCGGGCACCGAACTGGTTTACGAGGCAGACTCGGCGCTGATACATTTCGCCATTCATCCGTCGAACTGGCAGGACCACTTATGAGCGCTCGTCCCATCCATCACTTTCCGCTCAACGACAACGGCAACGGCTGGAGTAAAATTCTGCCAGGGCGCACACCGAAGCCGCCCCTGCGCGGGCAACATCGTGCCAACTGGGTGGTTATCGGCGGTGGTTACGTCGGACTCGCGGCGGCCCGAAGGCTTGCCGAAAATCGACCCGATGACCGTATCTTCTTACTCGAAGCGGGCGAAGTCGGCGAAAACGCCTCGGGGCGAAATTCAGGCTTTGCTATCGACCTGCCGCACACCACCAGCAGTAACAAGGACGAGCTCGACGGGTCACACCGCTACATGGCGCTGGCGCGCGCGGCCATCGACTATCACGAAACGCAGATTGCCCGGCACGGTATCGAATGCGACTGGAGCCAGCCCGGGAAGTACCAGACGGCGAGTTCGCAGGAAGGCGTTGGCGAGTATCTCGAGCCTTTCACGCGCGAGCTCGATGCCTTGAATGAACCCTATAGCTGGATCGACAAAGATGAGCTGGCGAAGCGCCTCGGCACCACGCATTTCGAGGCGGCGGTGTACACGCCGGGCTGCCGGCTGCTGAACCCGGCGGCGCTGGTGCGTGGACTCGCCGACACGCTTCCCGAAAACGTCACGCTGTGCGAAAACACACCGGTGACCAGCCTGGACGCGGGGTCACAGATCATTGTCGCCACCCCGGCGGGTGAAGTGCTCGCCGATAAACTGATACTCGGTGTCAATGCTTTCGCGGAGAAGTTCGGTTATTACCAGCGTAAGCTATTGCCCTTCGCGGCCAATGCCAGTCTCAGTCGACCGCTGACCGAGGCCGAACAGGCCGCACTGGGATGCGAGAAAAACTGGGGCGTCACCCCGGCCAATGCCTTTGCCGCCATTACCATGCGTTACACCAACGATCACCGCATCCTGATACGCAACAACATCTACTACAACCCCGCCATGCGCGAGAGCGATGCTTTCCTCGCCAACATGGCGCGCCGCCACAAAGCGTTGTTTGACGCGCGCTTCCCGATGTTGCCAGAGGTTAACCTGCCATACACCTGGACCGGCTACGTGTGCTTTTCGCAAAATGGCGCGCCGGGCTTTGGCCAACTTGCCGACAACGTGTATTCATCGGTGTGCCAGAACGCCATCGGTGTGACCAAGGGTACCATCGGTGGCCTGCTGGTGGCCGACATGGCCTGCGATGTCGACAATGAACTGATCGGTTTCATGCAAAGTCTCGGCGAACCGAACCGGCTACCGCCGCAACCGTTTTGCGACCTGGGCGTGCGCGCACGCATTGCATGGGAACTGTGGAAAGGCCGTAAAGAAGCTTAACCCGTCTATCTCTGTGATTCCTGCGACGCCTTCGCTAGCAAAAAATCGGTGAAATATGCGGGTTATCCATCCCGGCGCCACAACACCGGGAACCAGTCTTCGCGCATCGCATCGCCGTGGCGCATTTCGTGGTCACTATAGGGCGGTGAAGTTTCCCCTGGGCGTTCGCAATAGGTGACGTCGTCACCGAGCCAGCGCGTAGAGAAGGCGCGCCGCAGTTGCTTCACGGTTGCATCCCCGGTGCCGTGCAAGGTACGAAAATCGAAGACGATGGTATCCCCGGGTTCGAGTGACCAGGTAGCGATGTCCCAGGCGTCACGGTCGGCATCGATATCGGGAACCGGCTCGAGCGGGTTGCCGGGTAGATCGTCGTTGAAATCGCTGCCGTCCTCGAAGACGCGCGGGTAGAACAACTTACCCCAGCGATGCGAGCCCCTGACGAACTGTACGGCGACCTCGGCGTCGGCCTGGTCCAGCGACACGTAGACGCTGGCGGTTTGCCGGCCGTCCACGCAGTAGTAGGGCAGGTCCT
>CAWIHJ010000016.1:0-7719 GCA_963835795.1 uncultured Gammaproteobacteria bacterium | reverse complement strand
GACTTTTTTGATCGCCTGCTGTTTCGCGACTTTATCGAGACCATGCTCGAGCAGCAATACCTGCAGCGTAACGCGCAGGAAAAACTGGTGTTTGCGCCGGGATTCGACTTCGTCAGGCTGGATTTACGCCACCTGCTCAGCACCGAGGTGCGCAGCAGCATCCTGACCATCGTCAAAACTACTCCAGGCAATTAGACCGTCGAGGGTGGCCAGTTGCCCGCTAGCAACGGTCGCCCACGGCACAGCTCGGACTCGACGATATATATCCAGGCGTCACCATGGTGGGTCGGGATTTCGATACGCTGGTAGTACTCCGGGTATCTTTCCAGTTCGTCCAGTTGCCGAAACTGCTCGTCACTGACGTGGTATATCTCGCCGTGGATGGCATGCTGACCCGGCAGGCAAACCGCCGGATAGGTGTCGAAACTGTGCATCGAGAAGATGCCCTCGGTTACGAATTCGGCGACGAATTCGGCATCGCGCAAATAACGAAAGTTACGCTGGCCGCGTTTCAGGGTGCCGTAGACAAAAACCCGGTGCCACGAGTCAATTATCACCACACTTAAACCTTGTCGATAAAGCGATGTATCTGGCGGCGTTGTTTTTTGTTCGGCCGGCCTTCGCTTTGTGGACGCTGTAGCAGCGCCAGCTTGCGCTTTTCCGCCTCGGCTACGCGCCTGACCACACTGGCTTCGGTCTCGCGATAGAGTGCCTGCGCGATGATCGCCGAACCGCGTTTATCGCTGAGCCCGATCACAACGACTTCAAAAATTTCGTAACCACGGCGAATTTCGAAACAATCGCCGAGCTTGACGCTGCGTGAGGATTTCAGCGACTGGCCGCCGCTACGTACTTTACCGCCGCTAACCGCAGAGCTTGCCAGCGCCCGGGTTTTGAAAAAGCGTGCCGCCCACAGCCACTTGTCGAGACGGACATCGTCAGCCGACATACCCAGCCCGCAGCCGCTTCAGGCACTTTGTTTGCGTACATGCTTCATCACCCGATCCGCCATCGAAAAGCCGCTCAGCACGGCGCCTTCGATGCGTGGCCCGGTACACCAGTCGCCGCAGGCACCCAGCGCCTGGGCTTCGTCGAAGATCGAATCTTCGTTGATCGGGTTGATCGGCACGGCGTGTTTCCAGCAATGCACCGACGCCGACAGGGGCTTATGCTTCGGCAGATCGATCGCTTCCCAAAAGGCATCGAACAGCGCATTCATCACCCGCCCACGAAAACTGGCCACGTATTGCATCGACCATTCGGGTGATGCGTGCAACACCCAGCAATCGGCATCGTGTTCCAGGTCGGCATACTGGTATCGTGAAATCCAGGACAGCGGCGAATCCAGCACAAAGGCGGCGTCGTAAGGCAGATTCAGCCTGCGCTCAAAGGCGAACATTCCGCTCCAGCAGGCCGTCATATCGATGCCGTCTGCTACCTTGCTGATCTTCGGTACCTTGCGGCACAGCTCGGCGACCTGGTTGGCCGCGGTCGCGATGATGACGATGTCGAACAGCCCCTGGTAATCGCCGCGTTCGTTGAACAAGCGCCAGCCACCGGATTCCTGGTGTTCAAGTTCAGCGATGTTGACCGAGGTGCGCAAGTCACAATGGCGCGCGAGGTTCTCGACGATCGTCTGCATGCGCGGCACGCCAACGAAACGTTGCGTCGACATGTCGCTGTTGATGATCTGGCCTTTCTGCAGTTCGACAATCCAGCCATCCCAGGGCCGCACTATGCCGTCGGTCTGCCAGGCGGATACGATGTTCCAGAACAGCGGGTTATTGACGGTGAAGTACTGTGCGCCGTGATTGAATTCGAACTCACCGGCGCGAAATCGACTGATGCGCCCGCCCGGAAACACGTTCTTTTCGAAAATACACAGCTTGTCGACCAGGCCCTGCAATGCCGTGCCACAGGTAAGCCCTGCGAGGCCAGCACCGATAATGGCGACTGAGGGTTTGCTGTTCACTGGCTATCTAGAGTGGTGGGAAATCGCCGGCAAATTTTGCGATCCACTCGCTCGCCGCTTCCTTGCTGCTCAGTTTGCGGCCTTCCGCTTGCAGAACTTCCTTGCGATAGTGCTCGATGTGACAAATTTGCTCGATCATGCGCAGGCGGAACACGTCGCGTGACCGCTCGAACTCGACGCCTATTTCATAACCTGCGTCAGATTTTTCGCACCAGACGACATTGCCGATCAGCCGGCTGTGACGATCGATGATGGGGACGCTGACCTGTACCCGTGCCAAAACCGCGATCGGTGCAGCCGACAAAAAAGCCAGACCACCAAGACTGACGTTGGTAATCGTCTGATCGAAGCAATCGTCGTCTTCGTCTTCCTCCCAGCTCGTCGTTACCTTGATGGGCACGTCCACCGGGTGGCGGATGAATTTTCGTATCGTTGTATTATCGGGCAATGGCTACCAACAATTTATTGAGTCGGGCAACAAAACCTGCCGGATCTTCAAGTTGACCACCTTCTGCCAGCAGGGCTTGGTCAAATAATATAGCAGACCAGTCGTCGAACTTCTTCTTTGACTTCTCACCATCGAGTTTCTTGACGATCGGATGATCCGGGTTGATTTCGAGTATCGGCTTGCTGCTCGGCATTTCATGCCCCGCTTCCTTGAGGATGCGTTGCATGTGCATCGCCATATCCTGTTCGTTCAATACGATGCAGGCCGGCGAATCGGTGAGGCGATTGGTGACGCGCACGTCCTCGACTTTATCATCGAGCGACTTCTTCATGCGTTTCAGCAACTTCTCCGCGGACTTGGATTTTTTCTCCAGTTCCTTTTCGGATTCTTCGTCATCACCGAGGTCGAGCTGCCCCTTGGCAATCGACTGCAGTTTCTTGCCTTCGTATTCCATCAGGTGCGCCGTCAGCCACTCGTCGACACGATCCGACAGCAACAACACTTCGATGCCTTTTTTGCGGAAAATTTCGAGGTGTGGGCTACTCTTGGCCGCCGCGTGCGAATCTGCGGCAACGTAGTAGATTTTGTCCTGGCTTTCCTGCATACGGCCGACGTAGTCGTCGAGCGAGATCAACTGCTCCTCGACGTCGTCATGGGTGGTCGCAAAACGCAGCAACTTGGCGATCTTTTCGCGATTGGCGAAATCCTCGGCGGGACCTTCTTTCAACACGCGACCGAATTCCTTCCAGAATTTCTGATATTTCTCGGGATCGTTCTTGACCATTTTCTCGAGCATGCCGAGCACTTTCTTTACCGAGCCGCTGCGAATGCTGTCGATGATCTTGCTGCCCTGCAGGATCTCGCGCGACACGTTCAGCGGCAGATCGTTTGAATCGATCAACCCGCGCACGAAACGCAGGTAGCGCGGCATCAGTTTTTCCGCGTCTTCCATGATGAAAACCCGCTGCACGTAGAGCTTGATGCCGTGACGCGATTCGCGGTCGTAGAGGTCGTATGGTGCGCGCGATGGAATGTAAAGCAGCGACTTGTATTCGTTGGTGCCTTCGACGCGGTTGTGGCTCCAGGCCAGCGGGTCCTCGAAATCATGCGCGACGTGCTTGTAGAACTCGATGTATTCCTCATCCTTGATCTCTGCGCGGTCCCGCGTCCACAAGGCGGACGCCTGGTTGACCGTCTCTTCTTCGATCAGCGTTTCGTCTTCTTCCGAATCGGGCTCGACCTGCTTGTCCATCAGCACCGGGAAATCGATGTGGTCGGAGTACTCGGTAATGATCGAACGTAATTTCCAGTCATTCAGGTACTCGTCTTCGCCTTCGCGCAGCTTGAGCGTGATCTCGGTGCCACGCGTTGCCTTGTCGAGCGATGAAATACTGTACTCACCTTTACCCTGCGATACCCATTCGACGCCCTGGTCGGCCGCTTCGCCTGCCTTGCGGGTGCGCAAGGTAACTTCTTCGGCGACGATAAACGACGAGTAAAAGCCCACGCCGAACTGACCAATCAGGCGGGCGTCTTTCTTTTCGTCGCCGGTAATCGAATCGAGGAAGGATCGGGTGCCGGACTTGGCGATGGTGCCGATGTGTTCGATCACTTCGTCGCGCGTCATGCCGATGCCATTGTCGCTGATGGTAATCGTGCGTTGATCCTTGTCGTAAGCAACCTTGATCCTGAGTTCGATGTCCTTCTCGTAGAGATCAGCATTCGAAAGTGCGCTGAAACGCAGTCGGTCACAGGCATCGGAAGCATTTGAAATCAACTCGCGCAGGAAGATGTCCTTGTTTGAGTAAAGCGAATGAATCATCAGATCCATCAACTGGTTGACCTCGGCTTCGAAGCCGCGGGTTTCGCTATTGGTAGCAGTAGTCATCGATTGTTTTCTCCACTAAACAAAAGGTAATTTATCGGTGGTATATGCGGATGGTAAAGCGTATTTCAAGCCTGAAAAGCGGTTACGGAGGGCAGCTTCGAAGCTGTCCCCCTACTGCGCCGCCTGGTTCAGCCACAGTTGCTGAATCTTGTGACTCAGCACCGAGCGCCGCGCCGCATCCTGGGTAACTTTCAGTAAATCCTGGTAAATTCGGCGCGCATCATCGACCAGACCAGCCAGTTGCAGGCTTTCGGCAGCGTTGAAGCGGGCGGTCTGTGCCCAGGGATCCATCGACGTCGGCGCCGGTAACATGGCGGATTGCAAATATAACAATGCGGCCTGGTGATACTTTTCCAGCCCGCGATAGGAATCGGCGATCCAGTAGAGAATCTCGCGCCGACGGCGCGCTTCGATGTCAAGTTGCAACAATCGATTCAAATGTTCAATCGCCTCGGTATGCAGGCCCACGGTTTGCAAATCGAATAGCACCTGCAGAATGCGATCGGTGGCTTCGGGATTCGGCTCCAGGTACTCGCTCAACAAGGTCTGTAACACCTGGTTGCCCTCCTCGTAGCGGCCACCGAGTATCAACACTCGCGATCGACGCAATTGCCAGTCGAGTCGACTGATGCCCGGCGGTACCGAATTCAGCCCGGACATCAATCGCGTCGCCTCCTCGATATTGGCCGACTTGAGGGCGAGATCCACCAGTTGAAAGCGAATACCTGCGGGTATATTGAGTGCGTTGGAAAATGTTTCGCTGCGGTTAAACAGGTTTTCCAGCAGATGGCGTTCGTCGTCGTCTACTTCGGCGAAGGTTTGCATGTAGCCGCTACCCGCCCGATTGCTGATGTCGCTGCTGGGCGAACGCAACATCAACAGTGCGTATAGCGCACGTGACTTGACCGGGGTGGCCTTGCTGTTGGTAGCGGCCAGTTCCAGCCATTTTTCGTCGGCACCCAGCAACAGTTCGGCGCGATTACCGACCAGTTCGGCGTATTCCACGTAGGCATCCCACAGTGAATCCACCGGCAACTGAAACAATTTCAGCGATGAGCGATGCGCGCTGCGAAACAGCGATTCAAGCGCAACCACGCGATCGACCGGGGACATTTGCCGGGCAGCGAAATACCCCAGCGCCCACAGACTGCTGCGCTCGTCAGCGTCCAGCGTCGTTACCTCGTTGCGCTTATTCACCTGGTTCCAGAGCTCAACCCTGTCGACGCGGCCCAGTCGGAAGTTAGCCAGCACAGCCGTCAGACGGGCCTGCCATTCGTCTCGCCCCTGCAAAATGCGAATCGCCTGTTCGTAACGACCTGATTCGATCAACACGCGCGCACGCAAAAGTAACCAGCTCAAATCCGTGCTGTCGAAATCCTGATCAAAACGCAGCATCGCCACACGCGCGTCTTCGGTACGGGCATCGTCGATGTAAGATTCGATAACCAGGCGTCGCCAGGATTCATACTCCGTTGATTCCCCGGCCCGTTCATGCCAAAGCTGTTCGCGCAGGACCTGGCGCGCGCTGGCGCGTTGTCCCAGTTCGAGAAATGCCCTGGCCTTGAAAGTGGCGGCCTGCTGGCGGAACTGCTCAGGAATATCAACGGGTAAAGTTTCGACGCGAATCAGCAATTGATCCCATTGTTGCCACTCGGCCAGTATCGACAGGCGCTCCTGCTCCCAAAGAATCCATTCGTAGAGATCCTCGTCGATTCCGGGCTGTGCCTGGTCGAGCATTTTAAGCGTCAGCAGCGGTGCGCCCGCCGCCGAGATACTTTTTAACAGGTCGAGACGCTCGTTGGCTGACACTGGATTCAACCCCAGCGCAAGGATGATCAAAACAATTAGTTTTGCACGACCTGGCAACATAGATTTCGTCTCAAAAAAAAAGCGTGCAGCAACCGCTCGCACGCTTTTCACAGGGTTGCTTGCGCAACGATTCCGTTTAGAGCTTTTCGCGGATACGCGCTGCCTTGCCCGTGCGCCCACGCAGGAAGTAAAGCTTGGCCCGACGCACGCGACCGCGGCGCTTCACCTTGATTTCGGCGATCAGCGGGCTGTGGGTCTGGAACACACGCTCGACGCCTTCGCCGTGCGAAAGCTTGCGTACGGTAAATGCAGAGTTGATGCCGCGGTTACGCTTGGCGATGACGACACCTTCGTAAGCCTGCAGACGCTCACGTTCACCTTCGCGAATGCGCACCTGAACGACCACGGTATCCCCGGGAGAAAAGACGGGAACATCGGTTTTCATGTTCTCCGCATCGAGTTGTGCGATTATGTTGCTCATTTCAAATCCTCAAAAAATCATGTTCATAGCGGTATCAGTTACCGCTCCCGGGTTCGTTCGAACTCGGCAATGTATTCATCCAGCAATCCCTGCTGCCTGCTGTCCAGGCTGATTGCTTCCAGCAAATCAGGGCGTCGTTGCCAGGTGCGTCCCAGCGCCTGTTGTTCACGCCAGGCATCGATGTCACGGTGATTACCGTTCATCAACACCTGCGGTACGCGCTCGCCCCGATAATCCTCGGGACGGGTGTAGTGCGGGCAGTCCAGCAAGCCCACACTAAACGAATCCTGTTGCGCTGACTCGTCGTGCCCCAGCGCACCCGGTAGCAAACGGGTCATGGCGTCGATGCAAACCATCGCCGCCAACTCACCGCCACTGATGACGTAATCACCCAGTGACCATTCTTCATCGACTTCCTGCTCAATCAAGCGTTCATCGATGCCTTCGTAGCGACCACACAACAGGATCACCGAACCCAGCTCAACCTGCTCTGCCAGCTTGCCCTGCTTGAGCAAACTACCCTGCGGGCTGAGGTACACCAGCCGCGCATGCGGATTTTGCTCGCGCACTGCCTGGATCGTATCCTGCAGTGGCTGCACCTTCATCAACATACCGGGGCCACCGCCATAGGGCCGGTCATCGACGGTACGATGCCGGTCCACGGTATACTCACGCGGGTTCCAGCAATGTAACTCCAGCAATCCCTGTTCGGCCGCACGTCCGACAACACCGCAGTCAATCACCTGCTGTACCAGTTCGGGAAACAGTGTGATGACGTCGACCCGCATCTCAATAATCCCTATATTTAATAATCCCGATTTTAATAATCGAGCTGCCAGTCGACCACCATGCGTTGGCGGTCAATATCCACTTCGTGCACGATCTCACCGATTACGAATGGTATCAGGCGTTCACGATCACCGCTTAACACCAGCACATCGTGCGCCCCGGTCTCCAGCATCGAGGCAACCACTCCCAGCGGTTCCCCCTGCAGTGACTCGACCTGCAGACCGATCAACTCGGACCAGTAATAATCACCTTCCTGCAGACCTGGTAAATGGGCCGGATCGATCAGGATCCTGCAGCCCGTCAGGGCCTCGGCCTGGTTACGATCTTCACAA
>CAWIHJ010000015.1:0-69891 GCA_963835795.1 uncultured Gammaproteobacteria bacterium | reverse complement strand
GATTGCCGATTCCGGCAGTATGACCCGCGCCGCGGGCCGCCTGTTCATGACGCAGTCCGCCATCAGCATGCAGATCAAGCGCCTCGAATCCAGCCTCGGACTCCGCGTTTTTGATCGCTCGTCGCAAGGTATGAAGCCCACCACCGAGGGTGAGCAGTTGTTGCAGTACGCCACCCAGATGCTGGCCCTGAACGATGAAGCCATGGGTCGTCTGACGTCACCCGATTACGAGGGTGTGGTCCGCCTCGGTGTGCCCAGCGATGTCATTTATCCGCACGTGCCAAGCGCCATCCGCGAATACAGTCGCGATTTTCCGCGCGTCCAGGTCCAATTTTCGGCGTCGAGTACCAAACCTTTGCTCGAGCAGTTCGAGCTGGGCAAGCAGGATATTATCCTGACCACCGAACATGAGCCTGGACCGGGCGGCAAGATTATCAATACTCAGCCCTTGCGGTGGACCGGTGCCGAGGAAGGGATTGCCTGGAAGAAGCGGCCATTGCCAATCTGTTTTTGCAAAAACTGCAGTTTTCGGCCATTCGCGACGGCGGCGCTGGATGCTGCCGGCATCAGTTGGGTCGATGTGGCCGCCACCAATGACGATCTTGCCAGCGATGCGATGGCCTCGGCCGATCTCGGCATTCGTGCGGAGATGGAATGTGTGATTCACGCAGGGCGGCAAGTCATCGACCACGGCGGGCAGTTACCCGAACTCCCGGCATTTTCCATCGTGCTGTATGCCGGTGAACAACAAGGCAACGATCTCAACCAGACCCTGGTCGAATACCTTGTACGCGCCTACAACTAGCTTACAAAAATCAGTTCGAACAAAAAAAAGGCGCTGCATCCGGCAGCGCCTTTTTTCTTTCCGGCTTAAATCCTAGCTGTACCGATAGGGTACGCCGGCTTTCTCCATGACGGCGGCGTATTTCTTGTAGGCATCCACTACCTTGCGCGTGCGCGGGCTGATGGAGGCCAGTTCGTCCCAGAACTCGGCGGAATCGCGGACTACCTGGTCCCATTCCTTGGCGGGAATCGTGGTCAGCTCCATCTTCTTGCCGTTGACGCGCAGATTGGCCTCGCCACCCCAGTACCAGACCTGGCGGTAGTAGTGCGAATCGTTGCATGACATGCGGAACAGTTCCTGCAACTGCGGCGATACCTTGTTCCAGCTCTTGGTGTTGGCGAAGTAGGAACCGCACCAGGCGCCGGTGACGTTGTTCAGCAGCGCGTAGTTGCAGACGTCGGCCCAGCCGACCTCGTAGGCCTCGGTAAATCCGCACCAGGCCACGCCGTCGAGTTCACCGGTCTGAATCGCGACTTCGATATCGTCCCAGGGCAGGGTGACCGGTATCAGGCCGTAACGCGACAGGAACTTGCCGGCGGTCGGTACGCCGAACACGCGCTTGCCCTTCATGTCGGCGAGCGAGCGGATCGGCTCCTTGGTGAAGATGTGCAGCGGATCCCAGGCGCCGGCGCTGATCCACTCGACGTTCTTGACCTCGCCATAGGCTTCGGCCCAGATCTCGTTCAGGCCGTAATACTTGAACAGCACCGGCAGGTCGAGGCTGTAGCGGGTGGAGAACGGGAAGTAGCCGCCGAACACGCTGATGTCGACCGGCGAGGCCATGGTGGCGTCGTCGCTTTGCACCGCGTCGATGGTGCCGTTCTGCATGGCGCGGAACAGTTCGTCGGTGGCCACCAGCTGGTCGGCGTAGTAGAGCTCGATCTCCATCTGGCCGTGCGCCGCCTTGTTGAAGGCTTCGATCTGCGGCTGGATGACGTGCGCGCCGAGCGGGGCGCCGGAGTAGGTCTGCAGGCGCCACTTGATCGGGTTGGTCGCGGAGTAGGCGTAGGGTGCGGTGCCTGCGGCCAGTATGCCGGCGGTACCGGCGCCCACTTTCTTGACGAAACTTCGCGTCGGCTGTCGTCCTTCGGTGTCACTATTTTTTTATCGTCTTTCATTTTTACATGCTCCTAGGGTTAGGCTTCGGTTATATTTTCGCGAGACGCCTTGCGGTCGATCCTTGTCGTTACCTGGACGTAACATACTGCGGCAACCACAGGGCAATCTGTGGAAAAACCATGACCAGGACCAGTGCGAGCGTCATGACCAGACAAAAGGAATGATCGACCGATAGATATCCATCAGCGTGATCTCCGGCGGCGCCATCGCGCGCATCAGGAACAGGTTGTAGCCGAACGGCGGCGTCATGTAGGCGATCTGGCAGGTGATGGTGTAGAGCACGCCGTACCAGATCGGGTCGAAGCCGAGCAGCTTGACCAGCGGCACGTAGAGCGGCGCGACGATGACCAGCATCGCGGTGTCGTCGAGGAACATGCCCATCACCAGGTAGGACAGCTGCATCATGATCAGCACCTCCCAGGGCGTCAGGTTCCAGTTGGTGATGAACAGCGACTCGATCGCACGCGCCGCGCCGAGGCCGTCGAACACCGCGCCGAAGCAGAGCGCGGCCAGGATGATCCACATGAACATGCAGGAGATGCCGAGCGTCTTGCGCATGGTCTCCTCCATCACCTTGCGGTTCAGGCGTCCTTTCACCAGCGCCGCCAGGGTGGCCGCGGTCGCGCCGACCGCCGAGCTCTCCACCAGGCTGGTGATGCCCATGACGAACAGACCGGTCATGCAGAAGAAGATCAGGAACGGGATGATGCCGGCGCGCAGCAGCTTGAGCTTCTCGCGCATCGGCATATCGCGCTCTTCCTTCGGCACGCGTCGGCCCGAGGTGCGGCTGAATGCTGGCAGCGCACGACGATGTAGATGATGAACAGCGCCGCCATCATCAGGCCCGGGAATCGCGCCGGCCAGCCAGAGCTGGCCGACCGGCTGGCGCGCGATCATGCCGTAGAGCACCAGCACCACGCTCGGCGGCACCAGGATGCCGAGCGAACTGCCGGCCTGGATCACGCCGGTGATCATGATCTTGTCGTAGCCCCGGCGCAGCATTTCCGGCAGCGCGATGGTCGCGCCGATCGCCATGCCGGCGACGCTCAGGCCGTTCATCGCCGAGATCACCACCATCAGCCCGATGGTGCCGATCGCCAGGCCGCCCTTGAGCGCCGCCCGAACCAGACGTGAAACATGCGCGTAGAGGTCGTCGGCGATGCCCGATTCGGACAGCATGTAGCCCATGTAGATGAACAGCGGCAGGGTCAGCAGCGGGTACCAGTTGAACAGCTTGAAGGCGGCGTTGAACGGCATCTCGATCGCGCCCTCGCCCCACAGCAACAGCGCCGCGAGCGCGGCGACGATGCCGATCGCGCGCGAACACGCGCTGGCCGGTGAGCAGCATCAGCATCATCGAGATGAACATGAAGATGGCGATGGCTTCGTAGCTCATGACAGCTCGATCCCCCTGGCCTTGGCCAGGTCCTTGAAAAAGGTGGAAATGGACTGCAGCAGCATCAGCGCGATGCCGAACACCATGATGAGCTTGATCGGGATCATCGATGGGTTCCACATGGAGAACTTGCGCTGGTCGTACTCGATCGCGTAGGTCGTGCTGGAAATTGCGCCGATCAGCAGGCACACCAGGTAGACCACCAGGAAGATGGCGGTAAAGCAGTCGAGACGGGCCTGGTTTTTCCGCGAGAACATGGAGTAGAGCAAGTCCATGCGCACGTGGCTGTCGAGTTGCATCGAGTAAGGGCCGCCGACGATGTAGTAGGCGGCCATCGTGAACTGCGCCATCTCGATGCACCAGGAGAGCGGGATATTGATGATATTACGGGTGACGGCGTCCAGCAGCAGGACACCAATCATGACGAAAATCAGGTACATGGCCAGGCGACCAAATTTCGTCGACAGGTAGTCGACCACCTTGACATAAGTCACGATAAACTTGGGCACTGCGCGGATTCTCCTCCGATATTTTTGTTATTAAACCGAGTGTCGTCGCTGACCTGCGCCGTTGCCAGTCGATACCGACCCCTGGCAGTTACGTCCTGTTCGCAAGCTGGTTGGCGGGCAATAGGTGGCTTGATCCTGCGCATACCACGCTGGTGGTAAGGTCTACCCGGATAAAGCTGCAAAACCCAAATCGCTTTGCGCGCCACCGTCGCCGTGCACCAGCCGTATCTTGCCGCGCCCGGCCCGAAACGTCAAATTGATTGATCCGGATGACCGCGGAAAGGGCGCTGTACGGGTAGGATTGCGGGTACGATTCGATTAGAATACCGACCCTTATTAAAAATCATCTGGAGTTCCCGTGGAATCAATCGATCCGGTCTGGCAGTTAAGCGGAATAGCGCTGATTATTGGTTTTTTACTTGGCACCGTGATCCAGATGTTGCTGAAAAGAAATTCCGGTGATATCGACAAGCTGAAGGCGGAAATGGAAAAGACCCGCTCCGAGATGGAGCAGTACAAAGCCAGTGTAAACCAGCACTTCAACAAGACCTCGGACCTGGTGAATGAGTTGACCCAGGACTATGTCAAGGTCTACCAGCACCTGGCCGAAGGTGCGCAAAGCTTGAGCGATACACCTGTATTCGCCCAGATGCTGGAACAATCGCAGGGCAGGGTGTTGATTTCGGTGGAAGACGACAGCGTGGATACCGAGGCGAAAGCCGCAGTGGTTGCCGATCCTGTTGTAGAATCTATCGATGGGTCATCGAAGGCAGCGGCTGCTGAGAGGGCAGAGGCGGCCAGGGTCGCGGCAGACAACGTCGAGGTGGTCGATAGCGCGAATGCAGTGGAAGCCGAGAAAAAATCGACAGAAACAGCCACAAATGACAGCGCCACGGATGCTGGTCGCCGCGACCCGGTTGTCGATGATATCCCGAAGCAGGCCGACGCGGATACAGCGATCAAACCCGAAGCGGATACCGACACTGCCGCTAAAATCGATGCGGATGCTGCTAAAAAGACCTAGCCTGAATCGACTAAACACGCTTGCATCACACAAGAGCATTACCGCGCTGACTGCTGCGCGATCGATATGTCCAGCGACCAGCTCGATCTCGAATCGCTTGAGCGCTATCTATCCACGAAGTTGCCGTGGCTGGGGGGTCTACAGCAGGCCAGCAAGTTCAGCGATGGGCAATCCAACCCGACCTTTTTGCTGAGTACCCATAGCGGACAATACGTGTTGCGCCGTCAACCGGCGGGCGAATTGCTGAAGTCAGCGCACGCCGTCGATCGCGAGTACCGTGTGATCGATGCGCTGCAAGGCAGCGCGGTACCGGTGGCGCGCGCCATTCACCTGTGCGAAGACCGCAGCGTCATCGGTAGCCTGTTTTACCTGATGAGTTACCAGCCGGGGCGTATCTTCTGGGATCCGACACTCCCCGACCTCGAAGTGGAACAGCGCAGCGCCATTTACGCCGAAATGAATCGGGTACTGGCCGCCCTGCACGACGTCGACATCAGCGCAGCGGGGCTGGATGATTTCGGCCGACCGGGTAATTACTTCGAGCGCCAGGTCAGCCGCTGGAGCCGGCAGTATCGCTCGAGCGAGGTGGAACCCATTGCCGCAATGGATCGCCTGATCGACTGGCTGCCGCAAAACATGCCGCCCGATGACGGCCTGGTGAGCCTGATTCATGGCGATTTTCGCATCGACAACATCATTTTTGACGCGCGCGAGAATCGTGCGCAAGCGGTTCTGGACTGGGAACTATCGACGCTTGGGCACCCCTATGCGGACCTCGCCTACCAGTGCATGCAATGGCGCATGGCCTGCGATGGCGTTGTCCCCGGGCTCGGCGATGTCGATCGGGAGGCGCTGGGTATTCCGACCGAAGATCGCTATGTAGCGCAGTATTGTGAACGCCGCGGCCTGCCGGCGATTCCGCACTGGACCTTTTACCTGGTGTTCAGCTACTTTCGTTTTGCCGCAATTCTGCAGGGCGTGTTACGCCGCGCTGTGGATGGTAACGCCTCGAGCAGCAAGGCCTTTGAGTATGGCGCGTTGGCGCCCATTCTTGCACGGGATGCAGTCGCGCTGATCGATTAGCCTGCGTTTTCGTTGAAAAACTCCAGCATCGCCTGCGCCGCCACTTGCGGTTCTTCCTCGACGATGAAATGCCCGCAATCGATTGCCACCTCGGATACGTCGTCCGCCCATTTGCGCCAGCTTGCCAGCGGCGAATTCGCCTTGTCGGCCAGGTAACCGGTGCTCCACAACACCAAAACCGGGCAATCCAGCCGCCGTCCGGCGTCACGATCAATCTGGTCGAGTTCGCGATCGATGGTCGCACCCGCCCGATAGTCTTCGCACTGCGCATGGATCCTGGCCGCATCGCTATATTGCTCGAGGTAAGCCGTAACGGCTTGCGCGTCGAGCCGCTCGATGTCACCGCTCCAGCGCTCCAGCAGTGCCCGGTAGAACAGCGCCGGATTTTGCCCGATGAGCCGTTCCGGTAACGGCGCGCTTGCCGCCAGCAGCGACCAGTGGAAGGCAGCCACCGTGGCCGCGGTGTCCATCTCGTCCCAGACATCGAGGGTGGGAATGATATCGATGGCGCAAAAGCGCGTCACCCGGCCCGGGTTATCGAGCACCAGTCGATAGGCCACGCGCCCGCCGCGGTCGTGGCCTGCGAGCGCAAAACGTTCGATCCCGAGGTGATCGGCAAGGGCGATGACGTCACGGGCCATTTCGCGTTTACTGTAGCACTGATGTTTTACATCGCCTGGCGGAGCCGCACTGTGACCGTAGCCGCGTAGATCAGGCATCACCAACGTGAAATGCTGCGCCAGCAGCGGTGCTACGCGGTGCCAGATAAGATGCGTTTGTGGAAAACCGTGCAACAAAACCAGCGCCGGGCCCGCGCCACCCGTGGTCACCTGCAGTTCGATGCCATTGACCGTGATCATTTGTTGTTTGAAGTCTTTCGGGAACATCTGCATTTCCTGTGGTTGGCGCGGCCTGGCATCGCTTGACGCGTGTCGACCGCTATCCGATATACTGATACCTGTTTTGACGCCAGTGTAGCGCGGAAAGCCGTGCTGACTAAAGTCACTTGATCGCGGCAATAGGCCACTTCGAACCATTTGACGAGACCTGACATGTTTACAGCCACGCAACGAATTCGCGTCGAATGGGCGCATTGCGATCCCGCCGGTATCATCTTCAATCCACACTACTACATCTGGATGGATTCCGGCACGCATGCGCTGTTGCAGGCGGCCGGCTTCGACCTGATCGGACAGACCCACAGCGACAGGCTCTTTCGTGGTTGTCCACTGGTGGCGAGCAACATGTCATTTCGCAAGCCGCTGTATTTCGGTGATGTCACCGAATGCCGCTCAAGGGTCGAGCGCCTGGGTAACAGTTCATTCGTAGTTGCTCACGAGTTCTGGCGCAACGATCACGATGAACCGGTAGCGACTGGTAGTGAAACCCGGGTATGGGGTTACTCCGATGCCGAGGATCCATCCCGGCTGGTAGCGCGCCCGATCCCGCAGGATGTCAGGGCGATGTTGTCAGTCGAGCGCACCGTGGATGTTAGCGTTTAGTGGGGCATCCGGTTTAACATAGCGAGTCAACGACCCATTCAAACCGATAGCAGAGAAAAAACATGGTTACCTTCATCATTCTACTCAATGTCAGAAGCAACAGGATCACCGAGATTGCCGAGCAGCTGGCGGACATGAAAGAGATTTCTGAAGTCTACTCGGTGACCGGCCTGTACGACCTGGTGGTCATAGTGCGCAGTAAAACCAACGACGACGTCGCCGAGCTGGTGACCAATCACATCGGCATGATCGAGGGCATCGAGAAAACCGATACCATGCTCGCCTTCAAGGCCTTTTCCAGGCACGACCTGGAGTCGATGTTCTCGATCTGATCTGACCGGTCGCTACGGTCGGGGTGTTTTCTCGGGTGCCCGGCTGGACGCGTTATTACCTTCGGCGAGTTTTTTCAACAATACCATCAACTGCCTCCGCTCCTGTGCGTCAAGCGGGGCAACGATGCGCCGCTGGGCGGCTTCGACACGCGGCTGGGCGGCAGCCAGCACAGATTTCCCCTGGGTAGTGATGCTGACGATCTTGGCGCGTTGATCCGCAAGCGAACGCTTGCGCGCTATCAGTTTGCGCTGTTCCAGCTTGCCCACCACCTGCGCGGTCGAACTGCGATCCATCGCCGTCAGGCCACCGAGCGATACCTGGTCCAACGCCCCACGGCTCGCTAGCGTCTGTAACACCGCGAACTGCAGCGGCGTCAGCTCGAGCCCGTTGCATTCGTCGAGAAAGATGGCGACGCCGATCTGCTGACAGCGGCGTAACAGATGTCCTGGCATGGCGGTCAGCGCAACACTCATAGCGGTGCGCGCTCACCGATGCGCGTGGTGAGTTGCCCGAGACCCGCGATCTCTACCACGCAAACGTCACCCGGCAACAGCGGCCCAACTCCGGCCGGCGTGCCGCTGTAAATCAGATCGCCGGGTTTGATCGTCATGCTGCGTGAAAGGATGGCGATCTGCTCCGGGATGCTCCAGATCATATCCTGCAGGTCGGCCTGCTGGCGGGTCTCGCCGTTGACCGCTCAGCCGGATCAATCCCCGCTGCAGGTGCCCAACCTCGGAAAGCGGATGCACCGGCCCGCACACCGCCGAATGGTCGAAAGCCTTGCCCCAGTCCCAGGGCCGCCCGATGATCGCGCGCGGCGAGTTGCAGGTCGCGGCGCGTCAATTCATTGCCGATGGCATATCCAAAGACGTGATCGAGTGCGTCCTGCTCGTCGATATTGACACCACCGCTGCCCATCGCCACCACCAGCTCGGCCTCGTAGTGTAAATTATTGGTGAGCGGCGGATAAGCCACCACGGCGTTATCGTCGACCACGGCATCGGCCGGTTTGGTGAAGAAAAACGGTGGTTCGCGGTCCGGATCCTTGCCCATTTCACGCGCGTGTGCGGCGTAGTTGCGTCCCACGCAAAAAATCCGGCGCACCGGGAAACGCGCGGCGGAATTCGTGACGGCAATCGAGGCGGTGGTGGGGGGTTCGAGAACGTACTCGGTCATGGCCAATCTCCGTAGTTGAATCAGGTATTGCTGCGCTGCTCGCGCCAGAATCCCAGCTTCTGTTGCGCAATGCGATCGGAATAGCTGAATAGCACGGCATCACTGCTGGTTTCGTGCCGTATCCACTTCCAGCTCGGCGCCACCAGGATATCGCGTGGCCCCCATTCGAAAACCTCGCCGTCGATGGTGCTGCGGCCATTACCCTCGGTGGCGACGAACACGGTGGCGTCGGAACTGCGATAGGGGAGTGTCTCGAAGCCGGCCGGCAGTAGTTGCAGAAAGGCCGAGATGGTTGGCATCGCCGAACTGCCGTCGAGCGGATTGGTATAGCGCATCTTGAGGCCGTGGCAGGCATCCCAGTCCTGTCCGGCCTGCATCGCATCGAGCGCTTCGCGTGCACGCGCGTAGGGGTAATTGAAAATCGGTGAAGCCTGGTTCTGCGGTTGGTAGTCGACCGGTAGCATGTTGGCGCCGTAGCGCGCGAGGCTGTCGCCTGCGGGTCGCGATAGTGGATATTCAGCGGCTTCGTAACCTTCGGCAAACGAAGCATCGTAGAAACTGGCCATGGGAATATCGAGTCCGTCCAGCCAGATCATCGGTTGTTCGCTGTCGTTACCGTGGTCGTGCCAGGCCCAGGGCGGCGTAATCACGAAATCGCCAAATTCCATGCGCGTGCGTTCACCGTCGACGCTGGTGTGCGCACCTGCGCCATCGAGGACGAAACGCAACGCGCTCTGGCTATGCCGGTGAGCCGGCGCCACTTCGCCCGGCATCACCAGTTGCAGCCCCGCGTACAACGAAGTGGTAATCTTCGATTCACCGCGCATGCCGGGATTTTCCAGGATCAGCACGCGCCGTTCGGCTTCCGCGGCGGTAATCAGCTCGCCCGCTTCCAGCAACCATTCACGCGCCTGGTCGAAATGCCACAGGTGAGCACGGCAACGGCTTTGCGGTTGCGGGGTGACGATGTCGGCGAACACTGTCCACAGCGGGGTATAGGCTAGCCGATCGATCTTTTCATAGAAGGCCAGGCGTTCGGGCGTTTCAACAGGCTTTTCGGTCAGTGACATAGAAGGCTCCTTAATTAACCCGGCGACTAAGTATATCGTCTTCAGGGCTTCTGATAAGCGCCAGATCAAGGCGCAGCTCGCAGGTAATGGTTGTTCCATTGACAAGAGCTGACAACGCCGAGATGGCGCTTATCAGAAGCCCCTATCATTTAATATTCAATCAGTTAGGCCAACGCGTGTTTGCCCGCAGCCTGCGTTATCGGAACTTGCTTTAGAAGTACTAAAGCGGCGTTCCGATGCCTTGCTGCGAACAAACACGCGTTGGCTGAAGACGACATACTTAGTCGCCGGGTTAATTAGTCTCCAGCCCGGTGCCGCCATACAGCCAGTCGAGCTTGTCGTACCATTGCTGTGCGCTTAACTGCGACATCAGGTGATTGCGGACCTCGGCGGTAGCGCCGTCGGGGTGGTAAATGTAATCGCCAATCAGGCGTGAATCGAGTTGCACACGGGCCGTGCGCACGCGCCGTGTGCGCTGGTAGTGATCGAGGGCGGTCGCCACGTCATCGCCGTGCGCCGCAAACTGCTGCGCGAGACAAACGGCGTCTTCGAGCGCCATGCAGGCGCCCTGCGCGAAATACTGCAGCATCGGGTGCGCGGCGTCACCGAGCAAGGCCACGCGCCCGTCCACCCAGTTCAAAATTGGATCGCGATCGCACAATACCCACAGTTTCCAGTCATCGCCGTGTTCGATGATTTGCTGCGCGCGCGGGCAAATGTGTGCAAAACCCTGGCGCACCTCGTCCTTGCTGACCGGTTGACCGGCCACGGCTTCGTCCACGTCGTTGTGGTAGGTCACCACCAGGTTGAAAAGCTTCCAGCCTTTCAACGGGTAATGCACGATGTGACACTTCGGCCCCGCCCATAGCGTGGCAGCATTCCAGCGCAAATCCTCGGGCATGCGGTCGGTCGGGATCACCGAACGATAGGTGCTGTGCCCGGAAACGCGTGGCTCGCCGTCACCGACCAGCTGTTGGCGTACATCCGAACGCAAGCCATCGGCGCCAATCAGGGCCAGGCCCTGCAGGGCAGTCTTGCCCTCGCAGTCGACCAGCACCGTCTCACCGTCCTGGCGATAGCCGCGGACCCGGTGCTGGCTGCGTAATTCAATCAGTTCACTGTGGCGACAGGCATCGAGCAGCACGCCGTGCAAGTCGGCCCGGTGTACCACGGCATAGGGGTTACCGAAATGCTGGCGAAACTCGTCTTCTAAAGGAATGGTCGCGATCGCACTGCCGTCGACGGCGTTCATCAGGCGCAGGCTGTCGATGTACACCGCCGAAGCCCGGGCTTCGGCGCCAACCCCGAGGTAATCGAAGCAGTGGAAGGCATTCGGCGCGATCTGGATGCCGGCGCCGATCTCGGCGATGACGGCAGCACGCTCGAGCACGATGACCGCAAAGCCCTTGCGCGCCAGTCCGAGTGCTGCGGCCAGGCCGCCGATACCTGCGCCGGCAACAATGACGGGCAGGCGGGTCACGATTGAAAGTTTTCACGCAGCGCAACCAGCGCCGCTGTTAACAGGGCGGCCCGAGCACGACGCGAGGAAGGTGGCAACATGGCTGCTCGATGACAAACTAATCAGTAAGCTGATTAGTTTACCGGGTAAACAATGCGAGTCAATTCCCGTATCCACTGGTGCCATTGCTGGCGATGGCTTATTTCCAGGCGTCACCGAGGCCGAGTGGGCTGGGCAGCGAATTGACCAGCTTACTGAACAGCACGGAGAATTCGTCGTTCCACCGATCGCCGAACATGGGATCCTGATTTTCACCAAAGGCCGTATTGATCCGAGCCCAATCCGAGTCGGTAAATACTTCGATGGCGCGCGGCAGTACCTCGCGCTCTTCGAGCGCCGCGTGCTCGCGCTCGAAGTGGCAATAGGCCAGTACGCAATCGCGAAAATTCGCGTATTCGCTGGCACCACAGAATTCATAGGCCGACAGGGCTTTCAGCATGTCGACGAACATCCTTGCGCCGTCGCGATGTTGCTCGCCCAGTTGCTGCACCAGTGCCGCGCAATCCGGCGCGCGTGCCAACAGCGCGGGAAACAGAAATTCGTTTTCCTTGGGGTGATGGTAACGATCGAGAAAGCGGTCGATGTAGGTAAACAGCCCGTGAAACACGGCAAAGTCCGCCTGCTTGCCGCTATCGATCTCGGCTAGCAAATGCTCCAGGCTGAAGAGCACAGCAGCAAGGTTCTGGTGTTCATTTTTGATGATCGTGATTGCGGACATCGATACTCTGCCTCAACCGGGTTAGATACCAATAATAGGCTTCGGCGCGGTATCTGCCCTTGACCTATATCAGCTTTCAGAGTCAGCAAAATGCCTCGAGAACGATTCAGGATACTATTGGCTGGCCCTGTAAAGCGAATAAATTGTTAACCTGAAGTGCACTGTATTTGCGCGAGTGGTGTGTCAGAATATCCGCATCTACCGCCGAGCGTCTGTGCAAACGAGCCGATTCAGTCACTAAATTCCAGGAGAGCGATGATGATACCCACCAACCCTGTCCAAGTTGATGCCCGTGACACGCCGGTGTCAGCCTGCCTACCCGAATCACTCGAAGACTACGAGCGTGCCATCTACCAGTTTCAGAGCTATTTTGGCGATCCGACCGAGACCCTGGCCACCACGCTGGAAAGTGATCCCGAATTTGTCATGGGGCACGTATTTAATGCCAGTGCCATGATGATGATGTCCGAGCGCCAGTATTTGCCGATGGTGCGCGCCAGCATCGAGGCTGCCGAGGCCTTGGCACACAAATCGAATGATCGTGAAAAGGCCATGATCGGAGCGACGCGCCACTGGATGGAAGGCCGCTGGGACACGGCCTGCGTCGCCTGGGACCAGGTACTGGCGGAGTATCCGCGCGATGCCCTGGCAATCCAATTGGCGCATTTGACCGATTTTTATACCGGCGACGCGGTCAATCTGCGCGATCGCATTGGCCGGGTAATTGCCAACTGGGATGAATCGACGCCAGGCTATTCGTACATACTCGGGATGCAAGCCTTTGGCCTTGAAGAGTGCAACCAGTTTGAGCGTGCCGAGGAAACGGCGATGCAGGCGCTTTCCATTGAAGCGCGCGACGGCTGGAGTGTGCACGCCATGGCGCATGTGCTGGAAATGCAGAATCGCTACGAAGAAGGCCAGCAATTCATGCGCAGCCGCGTCGACGACTGGGCGCCGGGCAATGGTTTCGCCTTCCACAACTGGTGGCACCTGGCGTTGTTCCACATGGAGCAGGAAGATTTTGCCAGCGCGATCGATCTATACGATGAGCAGATATTGCCGGAAGAATCGGAAGTGTCATTGCAAATGCTGGACGCATCTGCACTTTTGTGGCGTCTGTATCTGCAGGATGTCGACCTGGGTGATCGCTGGAAGCTGATCGCCGAACTGTGGGCACGCAAGACGCCGGATGAAAACGGCTACTACGCCTTCAATGACCTGCACGCCGTCATCGCCCTGCTCGGTGCGGGACGCCTGCCCGAGGCCCGCGCGATCCTCGACGATCTGCAAGCGGCCGTCGCCACCAACCCGCCATTGACCGCCATGATGGCGCGCGATGTCGGCGTGCCGGCGGCCACGGGAATGATCGCCTTTGCTGAACAGCGATACGCGGATGCGATCGCCGCCCTGTATCCGATCCGCGGCATCGCCAACCGTTTCGGCGGCAGCAATGCGCAACGCGATATCCTCAGCCAGACCCTGATCGAAGCGGCCATTCGCGGCGGCCAGGCGGGCCTGGCCACCAATCTGCTCAACGAACGCGAAGTGCACAAACCCTTCAGCCCGCTGACGCGTCGCTTCAAGGCCAAGCTGCTGCAATAATCCTCGACACCATGGCCAGGGAAGGCCGTTCCCCGAGAAATTCGCGCGCCGGACGAAAATAGTCGCTGCGGACGATACCTATTTTCCGTTGAAGTAGGTATCGTGCGCCGATTATCTGGCTTAAGGAATGTAAACGTGAATCTGGTGATCGAATTTCTGGATTATTTCGGAATTGTCGTGTTTGCGGTATCGGGGGCACTGGCCGCGGCGCGTGCGCGCATGGACGTGGTGGGCTTTGCGCTCCTCGGGATCGTCACCGGAATCGGCGGTGGCAGCATACGCGACATGTTGCTCGGCCGCCTGCCGGTTTTCTGGATCGAGCAGCCACAATACATCGTGCTGTGCGTGGTCGCGGCGCTGGTCACCTTCGTCGCCGTGCCAATCATCGCTTCGCGGCTCAAACTACTGCTGTGGGCCGATGCGGTCGGTCTCGCCGTATTTGCGGTGCTGGGTGCGCAGACGGCGCTCGACAACGATGCGCCATTGATCATCGCGGCACTGCTGGGCGTGGTCAGTGCGACTTTCGGCGGGCTGATCCGCGACATCCTCTGCAATGAAACGCCGTTGATCCTGTTGCGTGAAATCTACGTCACCGCAGCACTGGTCGGGGCCTCGCTGTACGTTTGCCTGATCGAATTGGCGGTTGCACCCGTCATCGCCCTGATCGCGGGCAGTGTTGCTACCTTTGCGGTGCGTGGCCTGGCAATGATCTACCATCTTTCGCTGCCGGCCTTCGTGCACCGCAACGACCGGGAAGGTGGCTGTGGCAAGACGCCGCGTGCGGCCGATGACTTGCGCTGATGCCGTTGGTAGCAGGCGAGTAATGGTCAACTGCGCTGGCGCAGCACCAGTGCACAGGCGAGACCGATGCCCGCCAGGGCGACGACTACCAGGTTGGCGGCGTTCCAACTGGCGGCATACTCGACAATCGAACTGACCATCAATGGACCGATGGTTTGACCGATCCCCGCGCCCTGCAACATGAAGCCCGCCATCAGCGCCATTTGCGACGGGCTCGGGGAAAAGCGTGCGGCCAGCACGAAGGCAGTGCCCGGGAACATGCCGCCAAACGCGGAAAAAAGAAAACCGGCGAGCACCTTGACCGGTGGATCGGTGAAGGTCGCAAATACCAGCATCGCGCACAATCCCATCACTACGAATGAAACCGTGAGCAGTTTCCACGCGCTGAATCCGCGGCCGATCAACCAGCCAGCACCGACGTTGCCGATGATGTTACCGACTACCACCAGCGCACCAAAGCGTGCTGCATTGGCTAGCGAGAGGTCGTATTCGGTAACCAGCATGGTCGGTAAAAACGCCGTCAGCGACTGGTACAGGCTGGAATAACAGATGAAGCCGGCGACTACCATCAGCGGGCCGAGGCGCAAAATACTGCCAACAATATCAACACTGCTGAGCGACACTCCGGGTGGCGATGCCGATCGACGGAAGCCGAGGTATAGCACTGCCGCCCAAAGCAATGACAGGATACCGACGTCGATCCACAGTCCCCGCCAGCCGTGCCATGCCACCAGCGGTGGTGTGATGATCATCGACAGGCCAATTCCGGCGGGCATGAAAGCACCCCACAGTCCCATCGCCAACGGCCGGTCGCGGTCGCTGGCGGAACGACCGATCAACGACGGCAGCGCGACGATGGTGAGTATGAAGCCGAAGCCTTCGAACAGGCGCGACAGCAACAGCAACTCGATGGTCGATACCTGGGCGCCGGCAAACGACCCAAGCGCGGAGAGGGTCAAGCCAGTCATGGCCATTCGCAAGTGACCGACACGGTCCGACAACAGCCCGAATCCGGCACCTGCAATGGCCGCGATCAGGCTGAACAACGACAGGATCAGCCCGGCCTGTACCAGGCTCAAACTCAGTTCATCGATGATCAGCGACAGCGATGCGAAGGTCTTGCCGATCTGGAAGGCGGCCACACAGCCCGCGAGAAAGGCAATCCAGACTTTCCACCAATGGGTCACTTGTAACGTCATTTCCCGGTTCAACCGGCGCGGCCGGCGTCGATGAAATCCTGGCGTTCGAGCAGCCTCGAAATCAGCATGCCTGCGATCAGGCCCCAGAACGCGGCACCGATGTTAAACAGCGGCAGGTCAGCCACGGTCACCAGAAACGCGACCAGCGCGCCCAGCGTGAAGCGGTCCTTGAAGCAGGTGACGAAGGCGGCCTGCAGGATTTTCAGCATCGCCAGGCCTGCGAGTGTCATCACGAACGCCTCGGGTGCTTCGAGCAAGAAACGGGTAAAGGTCGGCGCGAGCAGGCCAAAAGCGAGCGCGAGAACGCCGACGAAGATGCCGGCCGTGTAGTGGCGCGCTGGCTCGCCGGAACTGCTGACAATCGCGTTGGTCGGGCCTGTCAGGCAGCTACTGACCCCGCCGAAGACAGCACTGATCACGCTGCCGATGCCGCAGGCCGCGGTGATCGCGTTGACCGGGGGCTGATGGCCAACCGCGCGTAACACGGCAATGCCCTGGCCGTTTTGCACCACCAGCACGGTAATTGCGAGCGGCACCACGAGTTCGATCATCGCGGCGATTGACCAGGCCGGCGCCTGCAGCACCGGCTCGATGATATCGAGCGTGGCGAAGGTCCCGCTCGCCAGGCGTCCGTCCAGCAAAGCCGCAGCGATGCCAGCCAGCAAGGCGCCGATCAGCGGCGGCAGGCGTCGGCCAAGGGCCGGCATCGCACTCAATACCAGCCAGGTCATGACCATCGGACCCGCGATGCCGAGATCGGCGTGCAGCGCACGCACCAGGTCGAGGCCGAAGCGCAGGAACACGCCGGCCACCATACCCATGACGATGGGCATCGGCACGGCCGCCATCGCGCGTTTGACCCATCCGGTAATGCTGAGCAGGAACATCAGTACGCCGGTCAGGTAAAAGGCGCCGACGACCTCGGCGAAGGACAGGTGTTCGAGCGCGGGTCCGACCAGCACGGCGCCGGGTATGGTCCAGAAAAACACTAACGGTTGCCGATAGAACCAACAGTATCCGATGGTGATCAGGCCGTTGAAGAAAAATACGCCAAAAACCCAGGAGGCTATTTCGGCTTCGCTGAGTCCGCCGCGACTGCCGACGGCAAGGATGATCGCAACCGGGGCGGTCACCGCGAACAGCCAGCCGACGAATCCGTTGGCGGCATAGGTGAGGCCGAAATCGGCCCACACGCGTCGTGCCCCGGGCGGTTTGCCAGGCGGTTTTTCCATCGGTGCGATCAAGCTGCTCGATTCCCCGGAATTAAAAAGTGTTGCAGTGCTGTACAGGCAGTATGCGCATCATACTTTCTCGAGCAGGATGGCGATGCCCTGGCCGACGCCGACGCACATGGTGCACAGCGCGTAATGGCCGCTGCCCCTGTGCAACTGGTTGACGGCGGTGGTAACCAGGCGGGCACCGCTGGCGCCGAGTGGATGGCCGAGGGCAATCGCGCCGCCGTTGGCGTTCACGCGCGGGTCGTCGTCCTGCAGGCCGAGGTCGCGCAGCACGGCGAGGCCTTGTGCTGCGAAAGCCTCGTTCAGTTCGATGACATCGATCTGATCGAGGCGCAGGCCGGTCTGCGCCAGCAATCGGCGCGTCGCTGGTGCCGGCCCAATGCCCATGATGCGCGGCGCGACCCCGCTGCTGGCCATGCCCAGTACGCGCGCGCGCGGCGTCAAGCCGTATTTTTGCGCGGCGCTTTCATCGGCGAGCAACAGCGCGCAGGCGCCGTCATTGATGCCGGAGGCATTGCCGGCAGTCACCGTACCATTGTCGCGAACGATCGGGCGTAACCTGGCGAGCTTTTCCAGCGAGGTCTCGCGCGGATGTTCATCTTGCTCGACGACTAGCGGATCACCCTTGCGTTGCGCCACGAAGACCGGTGCGATCTCGGCCTCGAAGAAACCGTCGCGCTGTGCGCGCGCCGTGTTTTGTTGCGAACGCAACGCCATACGATCCTGATCCTCGCGATCGATGCCAAATTCGGCGGCGACGTTTTCCGCGGTTTCCGGCATCGAATCGATGCCGTATTGTTGCTGCATCAACGGGTTGACGAATCGCCAGCCGAGCGTGGTGTCGTAGATCACGTTGTCGCGGCTGAAGGCGGTTTCAGCCTTCGGCATCACGAACGGCGCGCGGCTCATGCTTTCGACGCCACCGGCGATCATCAACTGCGCCTCGCCGCATTTGAGCGCACGCGCGGCGCTGCCGACCGCGTCCATCCCCGAGCCGCACAGCCGGTTGACGGTCGATCCGGGCACCGATTCCGGCAGGCCCGCGAGCAGGCCACACATGCGCGCCACGTTGCGATTGTCCTCGCCTGCCTGGTTGGCGCAGCCGTAAATCACATCGGCGATGGCTTCCCAGTCCACCTGCGGGTTACGTGTCATCATCGCCTGGATGGGAATGGCGCCGAGATCGTCGGTGCGCACCGTTGCCAGTGCGCCGCCGTAACGTCCGAAGGGCGTGCGAATCGCATCGCAGATAAAGGCCTGGTTCATTTCAGTGTTCCGCCTGAAGATTAAACATGCTGGTGACTTCGAGTTCGAGCACGTCGATGTCCTGCTGATTATGCAACTGCCAGCGCCATTCGATAATGCCAAGCTGCGGGCGCTTGCTCGAGCGGCGCACTTCGAGCACCGTCAGGCGCAGCGACAGGCTATCGCCGGGACGCACCGGATGCAGCCATTTCAGATACTTGAGACCGGGTGAGGCGAACGATTCCGAGCCGGCCAGTATATGATCGGCGACCAGGCGCATGGCGATTCCGCAACTGTAGCCAGCCACTGCCGATCAGGCCCTCAAAAGGTCCCTGCTCGGCGGCTTGCGGATCGGTGTGAAACCATTGCGGATCCCAGTCCCTGGCGAACTCGATCATTTCGTCCTGGTCGACGCGGTACGGTCCGAGTTCGATGATTTGCCCGTCGTGGAAATCTTTGAATTTCATGGGCTAGATTTCACGGGCACTATTCTCCCTGTTGCCAGGCGCGCTGGTGCAGCCACGGGCTTACCCGGTAACGCTCGCCGCGATAGTATTCATCCAGCCGATCGAGCAGCTCGATGACCGCCTGCGGATTCCAGCCGGCCAACCATTCGAAAGGTCCGGCCGGATAGTTGACACCCAGTTTCATCGCCCGGTCGGCGTCAGCTTCGGTGCAAACGCCCTGTTGCACGGCATCGGCCGCCTCGTTGATCAGCATGGCGAGCGTGCGGGCCACGATGAGGCCCGGGGTATCGGCAATGCAACGAGCGCTGATTCCGCAGAATTTTAACCATTTTGCCACCTGTTCTATCCACTCCCTTGACGCGCGTGACGAATGGCTCCAGGCAAGCGCCGCGCCCATCGAGCCATCGATAACCCGGTCGAATACGGCGATTTCATCGCCTAATTGACTGGCCGGACGACCGTCGGTTTCGCGTAACTGCGCAGCGCCCACCTGCAATCCGTTCCAGTCGCTGTCGGGCAGAGACTTGTAGGCCACGGCCTGTTGGTCTAGACGCTGCATCCACCTTTCCACCAGTGCAGAGGAGCCATGCAGCTGCAAATTTGCTGACGATGGTGGCGATTTTCGCACGCCGAGATCTGCTTCAGCTTCGCCATCGGGCCGCGGGTACTGGTAGAACCCCTGGCCGGTCTTGATGCCCAGCATGCCGGCGTCCACCAACGCCTGCTGCAAGGTCGAAGGCTGGTAACGCTTGTCGTAAAAATTGGCCTCGTAGACCGAGCGGGTGACCGCCAGGTTGGTGTCCTGGCCGATCAGGTCCATCAGTTCGCAGGGACCCATGCGAAACCCCGCGCCGCGCATACAGGCATCGAGCGTCGCCACGGTCGTGGCCTGCTCCTGCAACAGTGCGAGGCTTTCGGCATAGAACGGGCGGGCGATGCGGTTGACGATAAAGCCGGGCGTGGAGCGTGCGTGCACGGCGACCTTGCCCCAGGCCTCGGCGAGTTTGAAAACGGCTTCGGCGACGCGGCAGTCAGTGTGGATTCCGGAGACCACCTCGACCAGCTTCATGATTGCGGCCGGGTTGAAAAAATGCATGCCGACCAGTCGTTTGGGGTGCTGCAGACCGTTGGCCAATGCGCTTATCGAGATTGACGAAGTGTTGCTGGCGAGTATGCAATCAGCGCTGACGACTGTTTCGAAATCCTGCATCAATTGCCGCTTTACATCGATGTCCTCGACGATTGCTTCGATCACCAGTGCGCAACGCGCCGCCGCGTCCAGGCGCTCAACCGGTTCGATGCGCGCCAGTGTCTGTGCGGCGTTGGCCGCGCTGATTTTGCCCTTGCCGACCAGTTTGTCGAAACGCTTGGCGAGCTCGGCCCTGGCGGATACCGCGGCTTCCTTGCGGTTGTCGAACAGCAACACGGAATGTCCAGCCAGCGCCGCGACCTGCGCGATGCCACTGCCCATGATTCCGGCGCCAGCCACCAGTACCTGGCATTGCTCAAGCTTTGCTGTCATTCAGCAATCCAGTTCGGCGGGCGCTTGTCGAGAAATGCGTTAAAGCCTTCGCGTGCCTCGTCGCTGCCGCGCACCCGGCTGATGGTTTGCGCGGTGAGTTCGCGTACCGCCTCGGTGACCGGTCCGACTTCGAGCTCGGCGAACAACGCCTTGATCTCGCGCTGCGCCCCTGGCCCTCCGGCGAGCAACTCCTGCAAACAGGCATCGACCGCGGCATCGAGTTCGTCCAGCGCAGCGACCTGGTGCACCAGGCCGAGCGCCAGGGCTTCAGCGGCGCGAATGCGCGTCATTGTCAGCGCCAGGCGCCGCGCGTGACGCTTGCCGACCGCGTTGGTCAGGTAGGGGCCGATCACCGCCGGCAAGATGCCGAACTTGGCCTCGCTGATGGCGAAGCTGGCGTTGTCGGCGGCAATCGCGACGTCGCAGGCGCAGGCGAGGCCAACGCCACCGCCAAGCGCTGCGCCCTGGATGCGCGCCAGCGTCGGTTTGGGACAGGCATCAATTTTGCCCAGCATGGCCGCGAAACGGCGCGCATCGGCGAGGTTCCATTCGCGCGATTCGAGGCTGGCGCGTTGCATCCATTTCAGGTCGGCGCCGGCGCTGAAGTGTTTGCCGTCACCGGCGAGCACGATCACGCGTACGCTGTCGTCGGCCGTCAATTGGTCGAATGTTGTGTCCAGTTCGGCAATCATCGCCTCGTCGAAGGCATTGAATACCTCCGGCCGCGACATGGTGATCTGCGTCACACCGCTGCCGCGTTGTGTCAGTGTGAGCCGGGCGGGATGGGTCATCGCGTGATCTCCAGGTGCGGGCTTGGATGCTTGGCGGTCAATTGAAGCGGATGTATTCGAATTCGATCGGCTGTCGATTGATGCCGATCGGCGGCGGTGCGATCCAGTTGGCAAATTTGCCAATCTCTACCACGCGCCCCATCAAACTGGCGATGTACTCGCGATCGCGTTGTGATGGCAGCCATTGGTCCTGGTGTTGTTGCCATTGCTCGGCCGTGAGTACGTCGCCCTGCGGGCTGACCAGCACCCCTGCGAGCGCACCGATCTTGCGATTGAAGCCCTTGTGCGGAACTTCAAGCTGGAAGTCGACGCCGGCCTTGTTGATGATCCGGTTCCAGCGCTTGACGCCGGACACGGTATCGCGGATGTAATCATCGCGCAGCACCTCGTTCAAGGCGTTCAGCATGGGCACTTCTTTTTCCACCAGCTTGCCGTCGCGCAGTTGCAGTACCGGGTAGGCGTCATTCTTCAACACGTGGTCATCGTTACGCTTGCGTTCGGTGTAGCGTCCCTTGAGCCCGGTGGTGTAGAAAGTGGCGGCGTTGCTCGATTCGTCGGCGCCGAACAGGTCGATGGTGACGCTGAAGTGGAAATTGATGTAACGCTGCAGGGTCGGCAAATCGATCACACCGGCGGCGCGCAATTCAGCCGGGTCGTCGGTTTTCAGTTCATTCATGATGTCGCAGGTACGCTGGATGATGCGCGCCACGCCCGATTCGCCGACGAACATGTGGTGCGCTTCCTCGGTCAGCATGAAGCGCGTGGTGCGCGCCAGCGGATCGAAACTGGATTCGGAGAGCGCGTGCAACTGGTACTTGCCGTCGCGGTCGGTGAAGTAGGTAAACATGAAAAACGACAGCCAGTCGGGCGTTTGTTCATTGAATGCCTGCAGGATGCGCGGGTTGTCTTCCTCGCCGCTGCGGCGTTCGAGCAGCGCCTCGGCTTCCTCGCGGCCATCGCGGCCGAAGTGCTTGTGCAACAGGTAAACCATGGCCCACAGGTGGCGGCCTTCCTCGACGTTGACCTGGAACAGGTTGCGCAGGTCGTACAGGCTCGGCGCGGTCAGGCCGAGGTGACGCTGCTGTTCGACCGAAGCCGGTTCGGTGTCGCCCTGGGTGACGATGATGCGGCGCAGGTTGGCGCGGTATTCGCCGGGCACCGATTGCCAGGCGTCTTCACCCTTGTGATCGCCGAAGTGAATCTTGCGGTCCGCTTCCGCCGGGTTGAGAAATATTCCCCAGCGGTAGTCGGGCATCTTGACGAAGCCGAACTGCGCCCAGCCTTCCTGGTCGACGCTGGTCGCCGTGCGCAGGTAGACATCGAAATCCTGTGAGCCATCGGGCCCCATGTCCTGCCACCAGCTCAGGTAATTGGGTTGCCAGTGTTCGAGCGCGCGTTTCAGCGCGCGGTCCTCGGCCAGGTTGACGTTGTTCGGGATCTTTTCGTTGTAATCGATTGCCGTCATGATGTCCTCCCCGGGATTAAACCCGGTCCCAGTCGAAACGTGATTTCTCGCCGCTGCCATAGACTTTTAATGCGCCGTGCTCGCCCACCGCGTTGGGTCGCTGGAATATCCAGTTTTGCCAGGCGGTGAGGCGCCCGAAGATACGCGTCACCATGTTTTCGCGGCCGTTGAAACGCAGGTTGGCCTCCATGCCGGTGAGCGCGTCGGGTGACATCGCAGCGCGTTCCTCGATGGCGATGCGCACCTCGTCATCCCAGTCGAGATCGTCCGGATTACTGGTCACCAGGCCGAGTTCAAAGGCGGCATCGGCGTCCAGCGCCTGCAACAGGTGATCGCGTGCGGCATGCAGTCGGTCTGGTTTCGTGATAGAAGCGTCGTTCCAGGCGGCTCTCGTCGGTGACCATCGGCAGCAGGCCGAAATTGGCCTCGCCCAGCGTGATGTGCGGCGCCGCGTCAGGATCGTCAGGTAGCGCGAGCTGGTAGCTGCGATCGCAGGCCAGCGCCAGTTCCAGGAAGCTGCCGGCAAAACACGAGCCCTCGTCGATCAGCGCGAACAGGCTGCGCGCCGAGACGTCGAGCCGAGCCAGGCTGCGACGTAAATAACCGATAGTGGCGCGCACCAGCCAGTGTTCGCGATGCGCGATCAGGCTGTCGTCCATCTGCAAAACCGCCGCCGCATCACCTTCGGTGCGGATGATCCAGGTGCCGAGTTCGAGTTCGTTGGTGCGCATCGACAGGATCGCATCGTCGAGTTCGCGCGCGAGCGCGAGCGGAAACCAGTCCGCGCCGGCCTGCTCGATCGAGTCGATGTCCTGCGGTTGTTCGCCGCCGGGGGCGGTGACGATAAAGCTGGCGGTGCGATTTGCGCGATCCATTTCGACGCGGACGTGGCGGTAGCGCAGGGCATCGTCCTCGATGCTGCGCTCAAGCGGGGTGAGCTTGACGCCGCTGGCGCCTGGCGGGCGATCGCTGTGCTCGGCGAGGCTCGCTGCGCACTGTTGCACGGCGTCTTTAAATTGTGCCGGTTTGGCGATGTCGTCGACCAGGCGCCAGTCCTTCGCTCTCTGCCCGCGTACGCCTTCGCTGGTGGTGCAGAAGATATCCGCGAGGTCGTGACGCACGTGGCGTTTGTCGGTTACCCGCGTCAGGCCGCCGGTGCCGGGCAAGACGCCGAGCAAGGGCACTTCGGGCAGGCTCACGGCGCTCGAGCGATCGTCCACCAGGATGATGCGGTCGCAGGCCAGCGCCAGCTCGTAGCCACCGCCGGCGCAGGCGCCGTTGACCGCGGCGACAAACTTGAGGCCGTCGTGGCGCGAGGAATCTTCCAGCCCGTTGCGCGTCTCGTTGGTAAACTTGCAGAAGTTGACCTTCCAGGCGTGGCTGCTGACGCCCAGCATGAAAATATTGGCGCCGGAGCAAAATACCTTGTCCTTGAGGCTGGTGATGACCACACAGCGCACCTGCGGGTGCTCGAAACGAATGCGGTTGATGGCGTCGTTGAGTTCGATATCGACGCCCAGGTCGTAGCTGTTCAACTTGAGCTTGTAACCCGGCCGCAGGCCGGCATCCTCGTCAAAGTCGGCGCCACAGGGTGGCGATCGGGCCGTCCACTTCAAGCTGCCAGTGACGGTAGAGATCGGGGCTGGTCTGGTAGTCGACGCGCTCGGGATGGTTCAAATCAGGACTCCGGGAATCGTGTATGGCAATATATTGCAATATTCGTCGCAGGTAAAAAATTATACTGTAGTTCGGTGTGTATTCGGGTAGTTTGCCAGTTAGATTGTTATTACCTTGTTTATTTTCGAGCGATATCCGGGCGATTTTTCGAGGAGTAGATCATGCCAAGTAGCGAATTGCACCACCTGGTTTCCACGCTCACCGCGCAACTTGCCGGCAAGGCGCTGGACCAGGAAATGCAGGACTGGCTCAACCGCGAGCACGGCGCCGACAGCGAGAGTTACCGGCAACTGCTGCAAAGCTGCCAGCGCGGCGTCGCCGAGGGATGGTTGTGCCAGCACGAAGCCGGGGGCATCCGCTATGGGCGGGTGTTCAAGCCCGCCGACGATTTGCACGGTTTTTCGGTCGACGTGGTGGACATGGATGACCTGGCTGGACCGCACCATCGCCACCCCGCCGGCGAGATCGACCTGGTGATGCCGCTCGACGGCGATGCGCGATTTGACGATCACCCCGCCGGCTGGGTGGTGTACGCGGCGGGCAGTGCGCACCATCCGACGGTGAGCGGAGGACGCGCGTTGATCCTGTATTTATTGCCCGGTGGCAGTATAGAATTCACTCGTTGAGTGGGCAGGGCATCGGGCCAGCCGGTGCCGGGGGAGAAGATGAATATTGAAGACGTAGCGCCTCCGGGCGACGATTTTAATTACGCCGAATACCTGTTCGAGCTGAATCGCGGGCGCGCACAGAAAACCGCTTACATCGACGACCAGGGAACGCTCAGTTTCGGCGACCTCGAGCAGCAATCGCGCAAACTGGCCCAGGCGCTGCTCGACAGCGGCATGCGCCGCGAAGAGCGGGTGTTGCTGCTGATGCACGACTGCAACGACTGGCCGGTGGCGTTTCTCGGCGCCATCTATGCCGGCATCGTGCCGGTGGCGGTCAATACCCTGCTCACCGCCGACGATTACCACTACATGCTGCGACACAGTCGCGCGCGCAGCGTGCTGGTGTCCAATGCGCTGCTGGCGCCGTTGCGCGCTGCCATTCAGGCCGGGGGGCTGGAAATCGAAACCGTGCTGGTCGCCGCGGGTGACGATGCATTGCAGGCGGCTGAGCAAGACTTCCAGTCCTTCGTGCAAGCGGCCGATGCGCTGCCGCAAGCGGCGCCTACCTGTGCCGATGACATCGCTTTCTGGCTGTATTCCTCGGGCTCGACCGGCAAGCCCAAGGGCACCGTGCACAGCCACGCCAACCCTTACTGGACCAGCAAGTTGTACGGCGAAGGCGTGCTCGCAATCAGCGAGCAGGACATCTGTTTTTCCGCTGCCAAGCTGTTTTTCGCCTACGGTCTCGGTAATGCGCTGACCTTTCCGCTCAGCGTCGGCGCGACCAGCGTGCTGTTTGCCGGCCGGCCGACGCCGGAGGCGATCTACCAGCGCCTGCTGGCGCACCAGCCGACGCTGTTTTTCGGCGCGCCGACCGGTTACGTGGCGATGCTGGCTGCCGCCGAAATTCCGCCCGCCGACGAACTCGCCTTGCGCCTCGCGGTGTCGGCGGGTGAAGCCTTGCCGGCCGATCTCGCGCAGCGCTTTACGCGGCAATTTGGCATCGATGTCATCGACGGCATCGGTTCCACCGAAATGCTGCACATCTACATTTCCAACCGCGCGGGCGCCGTGCGCTATGGCTCGAGCGGCAGCCCGGTGCCGGGCTACGATATCGAGTTGCGCGGCGATGACGGTGCTGCGGTCGCCGATGGTGAAATCGGCGATCTCTACGTGCGCGGCCCGAGTGCCGCGCTGATGTACTGGAACAATCGCGCCAAGACGCTGGATACCTTTCAGGGCGAGTGGACTCGCAGTGGCGACAAGTATGTGCGCAACGAGGACGGCAGTTACACCTGTTCGGGACGCACCGACGACATGTTGAGAGTGAGTGGCATGTACGTATCACCGTTTGAAGTGGAAGCCACGCTGGCGCAGCATCCCGCGGTACTGGAATCGGCGGTGATCGGCAAGATCGACGACGAGGGCCTGGTCAAGAGCAAGGCTTTTGTCGTGCTTGGCGACGGGCAGCAAGCGAGCGCGGATGAACTCAAGGCCTTCGTCAAGGAGCGTCTCGCGGCGTACAAGTATCCGCGCTTCATCGAATTCGTCGACGAGCTGCCGAAGACCGCCACCGGCAAAATCCAGCGTTTTCGACTGCGCGCCCGCGAAGCCGGCGAATGACCCCGGCGGTCGAGTTTATCGCCCTCGACTGGGAAGGCCGCAGGCTGCAAATCGAGTACCAGTGGATCGGATCGAAAACCGGCCCTGGCCCGCTGATGGTGTTTTTACACGAAGGGCTGGGTTCACTCGCCATGTGGAAAGATTTCCCGCAATCCCTGTGCACCGCGCTGGGCTTTCGTGGCCTGGTGTATTCGCGCCCGGGTTATGGTCGTTCGACTGCCCGCGCCGCGGATGAATCCTGGGATGTCGACTTCATGCATCGCCAGGCGCATGGCCTGTTACCGCTGCTGTTGCAGCAACTGGGTGTCGATACATGGCAGGATCCACCGTGCCTGTTCGGGCATAGCGATGGCGCTTCGATCGCACTGTTGTTCGCCGCGCGTTTTCCGCAACGGGTCGCCGCGCTGGTGCTGTTGGCGCCGCACATCCTGGTCGAAGACATTTCGATCGCAAACATTGAGCGCGCGCGCCGCGCCTATCTCGAAACCGACCTGAAGCAGAAACTGGCGCGCTATCACGCCGATCCCGACTCGGCCTTCCGGGGCTGGAACGATATCTGGCTGCGCGCGGCGTTTCGCCATTGGTCGATCGAGGATGAAATATCCGGCATCCGTTGTCCACTGCTGGCGCTGCAGGGTGTCGATGACGAGTACGGCACGCTCGAACAGGTGCGCGGCATCGCGCGGCGGGTAGCGCAGGCGCAAGTCGTCGAACTGGCGGATTGTCGCCATTCGCCGCATCGCGACCAGCCCGCGCAGGTGATCGAAATCGTCAAAGGCTTCGCCGAAACTAGCCTGCAGCACCGTGCTGATGCCAAATTAGGTGATATTGAGTGATAACATATGGCGAATATCCAATATAATGCGCAGCAGCAAGTGCGCCGTGGTTCAGCTGGCCGACAGGGACGGTGGGTGACAATAGCGGGCTACCGGCAGGTTTTACGGGCTGCAGGCATCGATTGCTGACGCAGGATTCCGCAGCAGCGATGCCGGTGAGACAACCCGATGGCGCGAGCCATCGATCGAATAATGAACTCCAGAGGAGACCAACAATGTTAGTGAAAACAATACGAATGCTGCTGATCGCGAGCGCGATTGCGTTGACCGGGGCCGCCCAGGCCGCCGAGGTCAAGATCGGTTTTGTCACCACGCTGACCACACCCGCGGGCGTTATCGGCGAGGACATGAAAAACTCGGTCGAACTCGCGCTGCAGCATATCGGTAGCAAGATGGGAAACCTCGACGTGCACCTGATCATGGAAGACGATGGCTTTAAACCCGATGTCGGCAAGCAAAAGACCGATAAGCTGGTCAAGCAGGATGATGTCGATTTCGTCGCCGGTTACATCTGGTCGCACGTTTTACTGGCGTCGGCCAAATCGGTACTGGATGCCGACAAGTTCCTCATCAGCGCGAATGCAGGACCGTCGCAGATGGCCGGTGCACGCTGCCATCCGAATTTCTTTTCCACTTCCTGGCAGAATGATCAGACGCCGATGGCGATGGGCGAATACCTGAACCAGGTAGGCGTCAAGTCGATTTACATCATGGCGCCTAACTATGCCGCTGGCAAAGACATGGCGAACGGCGTCGAGACCACCTTCAAGGGTGAAGTCAAGGGCAAGGATCTGACCAAGTGGGGCGCCGATGCGCAGCTCGACTTTTCCGCGGAGCTCGCCAAGGCGAAAGCTTCGGGCGCCGAGGCAATCTTCGTGTTCTACCCGGGCAAGGCCGGTGGCGCCTTCATCAAGCAGTACCAGCAGGCTGGATTGCAGAGCCTGATGCCGCTTTACACCGTATTTACCGTCGATTCAATTGCGCTGCCGAAGCTGCAGGCGGCCGGGCTGACCGGTGTGCTCGGATCGAAGAACACACAGGAGTGGTCGCCCGACATGGATAACGCCGCCAACCAGCGTTTCGTCACCGATTACCTGAAGTTGTACGGCAAGTACCCGTCCTTCTACGGTGCGCAGGCCTATGACTCGATCATGTTGATCAAGAGTGCGGTCGAAGCTACCGGCGGCAACCTGAAGGACAAGGATGCCATTCGCGCGGCACTCAAAGCCGCCAATTACGATTCGGTACGCGGTCCTTATACCTATGGCAACAACCACATGCCGATCCAGAACTTCTACCTGCGCGAAGTGGTCGAGGATGCGGAAGGACGTTGGACCACGAAAATCGTCAAGACCGTGTTCGAAAATCATCAGGATCCGCACGCATCCAAGTGCAAGATGTAAGCGGTCTCTCCCGGTCACCCGGTTCCCTGGCAGGGGAACCGGGTTCGACCACACGCCGCTGACTCGGTAAGGCAATGGACTGGAATCTGCTCATCACTCAATTGATGAACGGGCTGCAGTTGGGCCTGTTGCTTTTTTTGCTGGCCTCCGGGCTCACGCTGATCTTCGGCATCATGGATTTCATCAACCTGTCGCACGGCTCGTTTTACATGATCGGGGCCTATTTCTGCGGCACCATCGTCGCCAAAACCGGATCCTTCGTGCTTGGCGTATTGCTTGGGCTGGTTGGCGTATTCGTGGTTGGTGCGCTGGTCGAATGGTTCATTGCGCGCAAGTTGTACCGCCAGGATCATCTCGATCACGTGCTGGTGACTTTTGGTCTGATCCTGATTTTCGATACCCTGGTGCACCTGTTCTGGGGCGCCTCGGGTATCGCGATCCCGCTGCCCGCAGTGCTCAACGGTCAGTTGACCTTCGGCAACCTGGTGTTACCCACTTATCGCCTGCTGATCATCGTCGCCGGCCTGCTGGTGGCGGCGGTGTTGTACTTCCTGGTCAGCAAAACCCGGCTCGGCATGTTGATCCGCGCCGGCGCGTCGAATCGCAACATGGTCGAGGCGCTCGGCGTCGACATCAATCGTCTGTTCCTGTTCGTGTTCGCGCTCGGTGCGGCGATGGCGGGGCTTGCCGGCATGCTGATTGCGCCGATCACCGAGGCCAGCATCGGCATGGGTAACGACATCATCATCGTCGCTTTCGTGGTCGTCATCGTCGGTGGGATCGGCTCGGTCAAGGGTGCTTTTTACGCGGCCATGATGCTCGGTCTGATCGATACCCTGAGCCGCTCTTATCTTGACCTGTTGCTTAAACTGGCAATGCCCAACAACTATGCCGAAACCGCCGCGCCCGCGTTGTCGGCGATGTTGATCTATATCCTCATGGCCGCGGTGCTCGCGTTTCGCCCGCAAGGGCTATTTCCGCCGGCCGGGGCGAAGCCGTGAACTGGCTGCCAACGAATGTCTCCGGCCGTTTTTATGCGCTGTTATTGCTGGTGCTCGCGCCCGCGCCGTTTATTTTCGACTGGATTGGCGAGCCGTTTTATCTCGACCTGCTGAGTCGCGCACTGATCATCGCCATCGCCGCGATCAGCCTCAACCTGATTCTTGGCTTCGGCGGAATGGTCAGCCTGGGCCACGCCGCCTACATCGGCATCGGCGCCTATTGTGTCGGCATTCCGTCTTACTATGACTACTACAATGGCTGGCTGCACCTGGCGCTGGCGCTGGCGGTCAGCGCAGCCTTCGCACTGCTGACCGGCGCCATCAGCCTGCGCACCAGGGGTGTGTATTTCATCATGATCACCATGGCCTTCAGTCAAATGGTGTACTTCACCTTCCTGAGCCTCGAGGAATACGGCGCCGACGATGGCCTGGTGATTTACTCGCGCAGTGAATTTCCAGCCTGGATCAGCATGGATAGCAGCTACGGCCTGTACTACTGGATCTTTGCGCTGTTGCTGCTGGCGCTTTACTTCACCCACCGGCTGGTCAATTCGCGTTTTGGCCGCGTCATCGTCGGTGCGCGCTTCAACGAGCAACGCATGCAGGCGCTCGGCTTCGATACCTATCGTTATCGGCTCGTGTGCTACGTGCTGTCGGCGATGCTGTGCAGTGTCGCCGGGGTGTTACTGGGTAACTTCACCGGTTTTATCAGCCCGGACATGATCGGTTGGTCGCGCTCCGGTGAACTGATATTCATGGTCATTATCGGCGGCACCGCAACGCTGTTCGGGCCACTGGTGGGGACCATTGCCTATGTGTTGCTGGAAGAATTCCTGTCGGCGATCACCATCTACTGGCACCTGATTTTTGGCGTCCTGCTGGTGGCGCTGGTGTTGTTTGGCAAGGGCGGGATTCACGGCTGGTTAAGCCGGCTCGATGCGAAGCGGTGCTGGCAATGACTGAACCACTGCTCTCGATCCACGGTTTGCACAAGCACTTTGGCGGCGTGGTCGCCACCGACAACGTCAACCTCGCCGTCGAGACCGGCAAGATTCATGCCGTCATTGGCCCCAATGGCGCCGGCAAGACCACCCTGATCGCACAGTTGTCGGGTCAGATCAAACCCGATGCCGGTGACATCGAGTTCGCCGGGCGCAGTATCGTCGGCGACAGCATCGCCGAACGCGCGCGCCGGGGCCTGGCGCGCTCGTTCCAGATCACCAGCGTGGTGATGCCGATGACCCTGCTGGAAAACGTGATGCTCGCGGTGCAGGGCAACAGCGGGCATTCGTTTCGCTTCTGGGCGCCGGTGAGCGAAGATCGAGAGATGCGCGCTGCGGCGCTGGCCAGCCTGGCCGAAGTGGGACTGGAGGCGCGCGCGCATCACCTCGCCGCCACGGTATCGCATGGCGAACAACGCCAGCTCGAGGTAGCGATGGCGCTGGCAATGAAACCGCGCATGCTGTTGCTGGATGAGCCGATGGCGGGCATGGGTAAGGAAGAGGGCGCGAAAATGGTCGATATTCTCAAGCGGTTGCGTGGTGAAATGACTATCTTGCTGGTGGAACACGATATGGATGCGGTGTTCAGCCTCGCCGATCGGTTGTCGGTGCTGGTCAATGGTCACATTATTGCCACCGACAGCGTGGAAAACATTCGCGCCAATACTGAGGTGCAAAAAGCTTATCTCGGGGACGGCCATGCTTGAACTGGAGGGTGTGGAAACCTGTTATGGCAGCATCCAGGCGTTGTTCGGCATGAGCCTCAGCTGTCGCGAGGGCCAGGTGACGACACTGCTAGGGCGCAACGGTATGGGTAAGACCACCACGGTCAGCACGATCATCGGCCTGTTGGCGAATCGGGCTGGTGACATCCGTTTCGATGGCCAGGCGATCAACGGTTGGCCGGCCTACCGCATCGCGCAACTCGGAATTGGGCTGGTGCCCGAAGGACGGCAGATCTTCCCCAATCTCAGCGTGCGCGAGAATCTGGTGGCTACCGCCGCCAACTACAGCCGCAGCGATGATCCCTGGACGCTCGAGCGGGTGCTCGAATTCTTCCCGGGTTTGCGCGAGCGCCTGGACAACCAGGGTGGCCAGCTCTCCGGTGGCGAACAGCAGATGCTGGCGATCGGGCGCGCGTTGATGCTGAATCCGCGCCTGTTAATCCTCGACGAGGCGACCGAGGGCCTGGCACCGCTGATCCGCCAGGAAATCTGGCGTCGCCTGCAACAGTTGAAACAACTCGGTCTGACCATATTGCTGATCGACAAAAACATCGACGAGATGGCGCAGATTGCCGATCATCATTTCATCATCGAAAAAGGCCGGGTGGTGTGGCAGGGCGATTCGGCGGCACTGACCGCGGATGCTGAGCTCAAGGCCCGTTTCCTCGGTATCTGAGGCGGTGGCACCCGATTTTGCGCAAACACAATCCAATAATGCCGGTGCTTTGGCTCGCTGCCTTGTCATGCTGCCGTTGAAGCGGGTCGATATTGTCGGGGGTGGCCCGGCCGGGCTGTATACGGCGATCTTGTTGAAAACGCACTTACCGGCAACCCAGGTGCGCGTAACCGAGCAAAATGCGGCCGATGCCACCTTCGGCTTTGGCGTGGTGTTTTCCGACCAGGCGCTCGATTTTCTGCAGGCCGACGACCCCGATACCCACGCCCTGATCACGCCGCTGATGGAGCGTTGGCGCAACATGACCCTGGCGCTCGCGGGTGCAGAAATCACCCTCGACGGCATCGGCTTTGCCGCCATTGGGCGCCTGCAAATGTTGCAACTCCTGCAACAGCGGGCGCGCGGGCTCGGTGTTGAGCTGCGTTTCCAGCAGGCGCTCGAATCGCTCGATGCCAACCAGGCCGACCTGATCATCGGCGCGGATGGATTGCATTCGCTGGTGCGGCGCAGCGACGAGGCCGCGTTCCAGCCCTCGCTCGACTATTTTGATAATCACTTTGCCTGGTTTGGTGCAACGCGCTCCTTCGCTACGCTGACGCAAACCTTTATTCGCAATGAGCGAAGCGTATTGAATGCCCATCACTATCGTTATACGCCGCAAATGAGCACCTTTATCGTCGAATGCGATCCGGTCAGTTTTGCTGCACAGGGCTTTGCGGAAATGAGTGAGCGCCAGAGTGCAGCGCGTTGTTCCCTGTTGTTTGCGGATACCCTCGATGGCGCGACACTGCTCACCAATCATTCCATCTGGCGCCGTTTTCCACGCCTGTGGTGCGACAACTGGGTGTCTGGCAATCGTGTCCTGCTCGGCGATGCCGCGCATACCGCGCACTTCTCGATCGGTTCGGGTACGCGTCTCGCTTTCGAGGATTCGATCGCGCTGGTAAAAGCCCTGTGCGCGTCAAATCGCCTGGACGATGCGCTGCAGTCGTTTCAGCAACAGCGCCAGCCCATCGTGCGCAAGATCGTCGATGCCGCCAACCAGTCCGCGCGCTGGTACGACGGCTTCGCCGAGCGCATGAACAAGCCTGCTATCGAATTTGCCTACGACTACCTGACCCGGTCGGGGCGGATCGATCAGCAGCGATTACGCGCGCTGGCGCCGGAATTCATGGATCGCTACGAGCGCCACCAGAACGCTCTATAAGTGACGCGGATGTGTCAAAACCAGTAAGAGAAATGCAGGCTAGCGCAACCAGCCGGCGATGCGTTGGAAAATCGCGCTGTCGGCAGTGGCCAGCCGGTCGATCAGGTCGAGGTGATCGACATCGGCTTCGACATGCCGGTCGAGGGCTGGCAGATGCTGGCTCCAGGCCGCGTGCAAGGCGTCGGTCTGGCGAAAAAACTCCGCGAGTTTCGCCACCTCCGATGATGGTGAGCAGCGGCATCTGGCTCGTCGGTTGCAAGTGAATCGGGCTCAGCTGCAGGATTTCGTCAGCGGTTAACCGCAGCGCCTCGCTGATACTGGTGTGCAGCAGGGTTCCAGGTCATACAGGCCGCTGAACGGGATTGCCGTTTTTAGCAGGTCTGCGGGCAGCCCTGCCGCCGAAGCCTGGCCAGTCAGTGCAAGCGGCCATCGCCGTCAGGTGTCCACCCGCGGAATGCCCGGACAGGTTGATGCGCTCGCGGTTTACGCCGAGGTGATCGGCGTTCAGGTACAAACAGACGATGGCCTGGCGCATCGAGTTCAACAGTTCGCTCATCGACACCTGCGGACACAACGGGTAGCCGATGATGGCGACGTCGATTCCTGCGGCGAGAAAAGGCGCCGTGATGAAACTGTACAGCGATTTGTCACCGCGTTGCCAGTAGCCACCATGAATGTAGGCGTACAAGGGCGCGTCGGTTACGCCGCAACGAAACACGTCGATGCGCTCGCGCGCTCCGACGCCGTATATACAGTCCAGGCTGACATCGGCTGCGGCACGTTGCTCCGCACTTTGCGCAGACCAGCGTTGCATCAATTCATCGACGCCGTCACGCGAGGCTACGATGTTGTAGTTGGCTTCGAGCTGTGGGTCGATTGCCACGAGACTACGGCGGCTCAGATGATCGCGTGGCGAATCTTTGCCGATACCCATTCGCTGACGATGACGGTGGCGAGGATGACCAGCAGGATCAGCGAAACCTGGGTCCAGGCCAGCGTCGAGATCGACGAGTCCAGTTGCAGACCGATACCGCCGGCGCCGACCAGCCCGAGCACCGTCGATTCGCGAATGTTGATGTCCCAGCGAAACACCGAGATGCCGGCGAAGGCGGGCATGATCTGCGGCACGATGCCGAAGCTCAACTGCTGCGCACGCGACGAGCCGGTGGCGGTCACCGCCTCCACCTGGCTGTGGTCGATTTCCTCGATCGCCTCGTAGAGCAACTTGGCGCAAAAACCGATCGAGCGCAAACCGATGGCGATCACGCCGGCGAACACCCCGGGGCCGATGATCGTCACCAGCATCAGCGCCCAGATCAGCGAGTTGATGGAGCGCGACGAGACGATGATGAACAGTGCCACCGGGCGCACGAACTTGACGCTGGGCGTGGTGTTGTGCGCGGCGCAAAAGGCGACCGGCACGGCAATCACGAGGGCGATCATGGTGCCCAGCGTGGCGATGTTGATGGTGTCCCACACCGGTGCCCACAGGGTGTCCATGTAAGACCACTTGGGCGGCACCATGCGGCTCGCCATATCGGCAGCCTGCTTGGGCGCATCGGTGACGAACATCCAGATGGTCTTATCGGAAATGAGACGCCAGCAATAAACGAATATCGCTACCCCGATCAGCCAGCCGAACCACACGGCCACTGTTTCGTGGTGGTGCGCCGGTGCCAGATTTTCTGGCCATTGGTCTCGACTACCGGCATTACTGCACCCACCGGCGGATGTAACCGGAGCTGTATTCCACCGCCATGACGATGCCGATGATGACCAGCAGGATAGCCGCGGCCGAATCGAACTCGTAGCGATCGAACGAAGTCAGCAGGGTAGCGCCGATGCCGCCGCCGCCGACGATGCCGACCACCGCCGATTCGCGAAAGTTGATGTCGAACCGATACAGGCCCAGCCCGATCATGCGCGGCATGACCTGCGGCTGCACCGCGTAGTTCAGCCACTGGAACCAGCTGGCGCCGACCGACTTGACCGCCTCGGCCTGCACCGGGTCCATGTCCTCGATGTCTTCGGCCAGCAGCTTGCCGTAAAAGCCGACGGTGCCGACGGAGAGTGCGAGAAAACCCGCAAACGGGCCGAAGCCGAACAGCTTGACGAAAAAGATCGCCAGGATGATTTCGGGAAAGGTGCGCGACACCGCGACGATGCCGCGGCAGAACAGGTAAACCGGGCGCCAGCGCCAGATTGCGTGCGGCGCCGAGGCCAACCGGAATCGACAGCAGGATGCCGACCACCGTGGAGGTAACCGTCATCCACAGGCTTTCCAGGATGCCGTCTTCGATCGATTCCCAGCGCGAGGTGAAATCCGGCGGGAAGAAGGCGGCGATAAAGCGCTCGCTGCGCAGAATGCCTTCCCCGACCCGACCCCAGTTGATTTCCAGGGTTCCGAAAGCCAGCGCCAGGTATATCGCGAGACCCAGCCACAAACCCCAGCGCAGCGTCGGGTTAGTAATGAAGGGGGGCCGTTTCCAGGTACGGGGTTTAGTGGTTTGATTCAATCCTTCGCCCCCGTTTTGTGAATCACTTTTTCCACTACCGCGATCACGTCGGCTTCGTCTTCATCGAGATCTTTGCTTGCCTCGATGGTGGCTTCCCAGTCTTCTTCACCGTAGATCTGGGTCAGCACATCCGCCGTGAGCTGGTCGGGCGGGCCATCGTAGACGATCTCGCCGAGCTGCAGTCCGACGATGCGGCGCGCGAACATCTGTGCCAGCAGTACGTCGTGGATGTTGATGATTGCGGCGAGTTGCCGTTCTTCGCAGAGTTCACAGATCAGACGCATGATCTGCCGCGAGGTCTTCGGATCGAGGCTCGCGGTAGGCTCGTCGACCAATAGCAAGTCCGGGTTCTGGATCAGCGCGCGGCAGATACCCACGCGTTGTCGCTGACCGCCCGACAGTTCATCGGCGCGCTTGTCGACCATGTGGTCGAGACCGACGCGTTGCAACAGGTTGAATGCCTCGTCGATATCGGATTGTGGAAACTTGCGAAAGTAACTGCGCCAGAAGCCGACGTAACCCAACCTTCCGGACAGCACGTTTTCCATTACGCTCAGGCGTTCCACCAGGGCGTATTCCTGAAAGATCATGCCCATACGCCGCCGTGCACGGCGCAATTCGCCTGAACCGAGGTGGGCCAGTTCCAGATCGCCGAGAAAAATCTTGCCGCCGGTGGGCTCGACGAGTCGATTGACGCAGCGAATCAACGTGCTCTTGCCCGCACCCGAAGGACCGATCAGCGCCATGACCTGGCCCCTGGGGACTTCCAGGTTGACGCTGTTGAGCGCCAGGTCTCCGGTCTGATACCTTTTTTCGAGGTTTTCGATACGCAGCATGGATAATTTCCGAGGTACTAGTGATCAGGGTCGTGCAAACCTGGCCCGTGAGGAACCAGTAGCCACGATCCGGGGATCGTGGCTACTGTTATGGGGTGGGCCTGCGGTTTACTTGCAGTCGTAGCTGACGCCGTTGGCGGCATCGATCTTGCGAATAACGGCCCAGTCGGATTTATGATGTATGCCGACGAAGCGACCTTCCTTCTTGAACTCGTTTTGCAGCTCCGAACCTTCCCATTTGAAAGTGAAAAAGGCCTGCTTGATCTTCGCCGCGACTTCCGGATGCAGGTTGTGGGCGTGACCGTAACCGGTGGTCGGGAAGGTGGCCGACTTGTAGATCGAAGTAATGCTGGCCGGATCGACGACCTTGCGGTCGAACATGCGGTTCATGACCGAGTTGGCGATGGCCGCGGCCTCGTAGTCCTTGTTGGCGACGCCGAGTACCGAGTTGTCGTGCTTGCCGGAAAATGCCGTCTCGTAATCATTCTCGGCGACCAGGCCGTACTCTGACTTGAGCAGTGCCGAAGGCGCCTTGAAGCCCGAATTGGAGGTCGGTGAAGTGAAGGCCAGTGAACGCCCCTTGATGTCGGCAGGTGATTTGATATCGCTGTCTTTGGGCACGATGATTTCCATTTCGTAGCCAAATGAGCCGTCTTTCGACGCCATCATCGCGAACGGCACCAGTCCGGCGCAGGAAACGGCTACCGGATTACCCCCGGTATTGACGCCGGCAATGTGCAGGCGGCCGGAACGCATGGCTTCGTACTGGGCCGCGTAGGACTGTACCGGGAAGAAAACGACCTTCTTGCCGGTGACCTCGGACATGTGCTTGATGAAGCCATCCCAGACCTTGGCGTAAACCGCCGGATCTTCTACCGGGGTGTAGGAAAAGATGATGGTGTCGGGGTTAGCCCATTCGGCCGGATCGAGCGGCAAATCGGCGATCTGGTCGCGATCACGGTCGCAGTACTGCTTGTCGAGCGTACCGCGATAACATTCTTCCGCGGAAGCGCTAAAAGAAAAGCCCAGTAAAAGTATCAGCCCGATCAGCTGGCTATATATAGATACGGATTTAGACATTATAATTTTCCCCTCTGTGGTTTGTTTGACGGCGCTTATTAGTTTATTGGCTGCGGTCACCGTTGACGCTGCATTATCGACGTTAAAAAAGGACGATGCAACCTTGCCTGCATCTGCCATCTGTTTTCCGCTGGCGAGCACTCGCGGGCATATACCTTACTATATAGAGGGAATTCTTTGAATCATCTTTCTGCTCTAAATCATCTTGGGAACCGTTATTTTGCGATGCGCCACGGCCACAGTCTGGCCAATCAACAGGGAATAATTGTCAGCCACCCCGATAATGGCTGCTCGGGATATGGTCTGAGCGACGAGGGGCGGGGGCAGGTACAGGCCAGTTTGCACCAGGACACGGGTCTCGATGCCACGACGATTATCGTCTGTTCCGATTTCAGCCGCGCCGTCGAAACCGCGGCCATTGCGCGCCAGTGGTTGGGTGCAGGGCCTGCGATCGAAACCGATGTTCGCCTGCGCGAGCGCTACTTCGGTGATCTTGAACTCGGCGCCGACAGTGGCTACGCAGCGGTCTGGGAACAGGATGCGGTCAATGCCGACAGTGATTATCGGCAGACGGAAAGCCCCAACCAGGTGATGGCGCGGGTCACCGAATTGATTATCGAGCTCGAACAGCGCTATTCCGCTACTTGCCTGTTGCTGATCTCGCACGGCGATGCGCTGCAAATCCTGCAAACCGCGTTCGCGCGCCGCGACGTTCGCGAACATCGACAGATAGAACATTTGCACACGGCAGAAATTCGGCGCATGGATTTGAGCTGAAGTCGGTTACGGTGAACTACCTGCGCTTATCCACCGTCGAGGATCACCAGCGTGCAGCGTGCAATATCCGTGGGAGGAATCCTTATTCGATTAAATCGGGCTGGTACGCCTGAATTTCGGTGAAACGGTGCAACTTGAACCGTAAGCTACCCGGGCCGTAGAGCGATCGTTTCTATATTTGAAAACGATCGCTCTCAGGCCCGGGTTGTCCTCTTCACACAAGCACTCAGTTAGATGATCCGGAGTAACTGCTAAATGAGTAATTGAATCTGGTGAATTTATTCCGCGCAAGAAAAAGGGGACGAAAAAGGGGCGGATTAAAATTTAATCCCCTTATTTTTTGGTTGGATAGTGCCGGTAAGGGCGTGACGAGCTGCGACCCCACACTGGTGACGGAGTTAGCCATCGCCCTGCCAACGACCTGTCACGCGGCTGTAACACGGAAGATGTCTATAACCTGATCGCACTGACTGCGCTGCAATCGCTGGGCTGAAATCGTCGCACAACCTCTGTTCGAGGAGGCCTTACGAGATTGTATCGGGCAGTGTGAACAACTTGACGAGTTCCGCCACTTCGTCGCGTACCGCTACCATCGTCTGCGGGCGTGCGGTCGGATCAACTGCCATCATTTTTACAATCAGGCGGGAAACCTCGGGCGAGGCGCCATCCTTTATCTTGACAATCGGAGGCGCGTTCCCCTCGCGATGTTTCGACAGCACTTCCATCGGCTTGCCGCTGTACGGCAACTGACCGCTGAAAATGTAATACGCGATAACCCCCAACGAGTAGATATCGCTGCGCTCGTCGGCATCTTTGCCCTCGGCACGCTCGGGTGCCAGGTAGGCCGGGCTGCCAATTATCGAACCCGTTTGGGTCAGGGTCGCTTCCGAAGCGGTGCCGGCCGAGGCAATACCAAAGTCCACGATCTTCACCAGCCAGTTGTCATCGATCAGGATGTTGCTGGGTTTCAGGTCACGATGTATGACTTCCTGTTCGTGCGCCGCCGCCATGCCACTGGCGATCTGGTACATGATCTTGAGTCCTTCGAGGGTCTCGAAACTCTTGAACTTTGCCAGAACCGTCTCAAGTCCGCGGCTCCTGAAATACTCCATCGAAATCGCGCAGACATCGTCCATTAACAGAATATCGTGCACACGAATCACGTTGCGATGGCTGATCTTGCGGGCGTACTTGACTTCACGCTTGAAGCGTTCGGTCGACTGCTGGTCCAGGGTAAGCGCGGGCAGCATGAATTTTAATATTAATAACTCATCGACCATGTCGTCTTCGACCAGCATGACGCGCCCCATTGCACCCCGGCCAATCTCTTCCTTGATGTGATAACGGTTCATCCAAACCTCGCCGGGGCTGAGCCTGTCCAGCGGTGACATGCTCTCATCCGGCCTGACAATCGTGCCGGTTCCGCCAGTAAACAGAGAAACATCAACCACGCCGGAACCGGTGTTTGAATCTGCGTAAATCTCAATATCGGGCAAATTGAAATCCTTGGTGATCTGTGACATCACCATCTTCGCGAATTCCCGCATTTCCGTGGTCAGCATCGGCAGGCTCCACAGTAAATTGTCGCGTACGTTGGTGGCGTGCTTTTCGGTGGTGATCGCCTCGATCGTCTCCAGCGAGGCGCGTTGTACGTTGGCCTCTGAATTTTTTAGACCCTGGAAAGCGATTTCGAGGCCTTTGCCAAAGCCAAGCCGCTTGACCGCGCGCAAAGCCAGCAAGTAATCATCGGGGTAGGTCTCGACCATTTTCTTGATGATGGTCAGTGCACTTCGGTTCGTCGACTTGGACAGTGACTGGATCGCACGTTCGCGGACCTGCCAATTTTCATTGAGCGCAAATTCCTCTATTTTATCGAGATCTTCTTTACCAATCAGATTGACTACCAGCATCTGCGCGGCGTTACGCACGACTTCCTCTTCATGGTCGGTCAGTTCACGCGCGACTTCGGACAGGGTTTCACTGGAAAATTTTTGTAAGCAAGCGATCACTTGCTGCAGGGTCCAGTCGTCTTCGATACTCAGGCGCTTGAGAAATTCTTCAAGGGTATCCCGGTCTGCGTTGGCAACGATAATGCGTGCAAAAAAATCGTTCAGTTCGCTCGACTTCGAAGTCAGGTAACCCGAAAGATGGGGTACCAGGCTGGCGTCGGCCTGCTTGGCGATAATCTTGAGCACCAGCTGTAGCTCAACACCTGACATCGATTCGGTATAGGGAAGCAGCACCGACACATCGAAATCGATTTTCATTCGATCCAGGGTCTTGAGCGCTTCGAGAACGACGACCTTGTTGGAATCATCTAAAAAGCGAACTACTATCAACGGGATCCCGGGCTGGTTAACACTACCGAAATAACTCAACAGGTTAATCTTGTAAGCCGGGCTTTGGGCCTTGTCGAGCTGAAAGCTCAATTTCGATAAATCGACAGGCTGCTCGCTACCTTCGACCAGTTTTAACAGGTCTATCGCGTAATCCGCTTCCAGTTTTAACGAGTGGTTGATAATGTCTTCCGGCTTTAACAGATGCTTTTGTGCATCGAGTACTGCGATAACCTCGGCCGGGGAAACTTTGCGATCGTGTAGACGCTTGAACAGTTTGGAAGGATCAACCGTGGCTTTATGCGACAGAATGTCACTGGCGGCGGCACGAAATACGGTCTCTTCGTGTGACAGCACATCCAGAAAATATTCTTCCGAAAAACCCTCGACCGACTCGCGACAGATGTTTTTCAGCACCTCGCTATGCGGGTCGCCTGCCTGGGTAATCGATTCCAGTATCTTTTCCAGGTTATCGCCGGCCGCCTCCCTGATTTTATTAGCCAGAGCCATGCCCTTACGGCTTCCCGGGTCCTGACACTCGAGAAACTGATTTAGTGTTCTACCAAAAAAAATATTACCCAGTTTTGCCATATAAAGGTGGAAATGCTCTATGCGAGAATCAGTCGATACCGTTTTCGCTGAAATAGTTATGATAATCAATTGAGTATAGAGCAGTATTCACAAGCGACATGCGCAATAAACCGTTTATTTAAATTTCATTTCGGCCCGGGATGTTTCTGTCACGGACGGTATTTTACCCCCGGCGCGTGTTGCCCGACTGGCTCGTATAGCAATTAATTCGATCGCTTACGGGCATCGAGAAATACGCTCAGATGAAATCGCCCCTGTGCCGGAATATTGCGCAGCGCGGGCGTAAGCGGAAAGGCATAACGCGCCAAGCACCCCGTGGAATGGCATTCGGCCCGTGGCGCTTGCCAGGCATGAGACACACACTCAAATGTTATTCCTAAGTTAATTTTCGTATTTCAGAACCTTTGGAATCCGTGTCCAGGAGGGTGTGTGTCCCGGGGAACTAGGAGGGTTTGTGTCCCGGGGAACTCCCCAATGCCGACAGTGATTATCGGCAGACGGAAAGCCCCAACCAGGTGATGGCAGGGGTCACCGAATTGATTATCGACCTCGAACAGCGCTATTCCGGTAGCTGCCTGTTGCTGGTGTCGCACGGCGATGCGCTGCAAATCCTGCAAACCGCGTTCGCGCGCCGCGACGCCTGCGAACATTGACAGTTAGAACATTTGCACCCGGCAGCAATTCGGCGCATGGAGTTGAGCTGAAGTCGGTTACGGTGAACTACCTGCGCTTACACGCCCTCGAGGATCACCAGCGTGCAGCGCGCATTGTCACGGCGCAACGGTTTCACCGGGGCATATTCTTCTGAATCGGCGAAGGCGCGAGCGGACTTCATGTCGGGGAACTCGATGATCACCATGCGCGTTGGTGACCACAGGTCGGTTTCGCGCACATCCATGTCACCGCCGCGCACGCGGTACACACCGCCGTATTTCTCCGCGATGGGTTTGGCCAGCGCCTTGTACTTTTCGTATTCTTCGGCGTTTTCGATCACCGTATCGACGATTAGAAATGCAGCCATGATTCGCTCCTGTAACAGGCGTGAGGGGTTGTGTATTATGCACTATTCAAAATTCAACGATGCGGTAAGCGTGCCACAGCCATGAACGAATTCGAATGCATTATTTTTGAACAGCAGGGCGCGATCGCGCGCATTACCCTGCACCGGCCCGAGGCGGCCAATGGCCTGAACAGCCAAACGGCCAGCGAGTTGAAACGGGCGGCGCGGCAATGCGATGACGACCCGCAGATCAAGGTAGTGGTGCTCAGCGCCCGAGGGCCGATTCTTCTGCGCCGGTGGCGATCTCCGGGAAATGCTGGCACACGGCGATGCCATCGGTGACGCGGCGCAGGCGCTCGCCGACGACTTTCACGCCGCGATCACGAGCCTGTCGCGCATGCAGGCGCTATTGATTGTCGCGGTAAACGGGGTCGCCGCAGGTGGTGGTTTCAGTTTCTCGCTGATCGGCGATATCGTGCTCGCCGCCGAGTCGGCCAGCTTCACCATGGCCTATACCCGCGCCGGTCTGTGCCCGGATGGCGCCTCCAGCTATTACCTGCCGCGGCTGGTTGGTCTGCGTCGGGCGCAGGAACTGATGTTGAGCAACCGAACGCTGAGTGCCGCCGAGGCCTGTGAAATCGGCATTGTTACCCGGGTGGTGGCGGATGCCGAGCTGCAGGCGGAAACCGATCGCCTGGCGGCAGAACTCGCCGACGGTGCGCGGCTGTCGCACGCCTACGTGCGCAAGCTGTTGCTGGCGAGCGCCGGCAACGATCTCGAGGCGCAGATGGAACTCGAAGGGCAGCTGTTGTCACGCTGCGCGGCCTCGCCCGACGGGCGCGAAGGAATCCAGGCATTCTTCGACAAGCGCAAGCCCGAATTCGAATGATCGGGCTGCCTTTTCCGGCGGCCTGTTTTTGATACGTGGGTTTACCGAGGAGATAAGACATGGACAATGATTCCCCGGTTGCGCTGGTCACCGGTGCGGGCACCGGCATCGGTCGCGCGGTCAGTCTCGCGTTGCTGGCCGCCGATTACCGGCTGGTGCTCGTTGGGCGCCGGCTCGAGCCCTTGCAGGAGACCGTGGCCCTCGCCGAGGTCGATGCCGAGCGGACGCTGTGTGTGCCCACCGATGTCGGCAAGCCCGATTCAGTCAAGGCATTGTTTGCCCAGGTCGAAGCGCGTTTCGGGCGGCTCGATCTGCTGTTTAACAATGCCGGCAGTTTTACCCCGGGGGTACCGCTCGAAGAATTGAGCTACGAGCAGTGGCAACAGACCGTCGATGTCAATCTCACCGGCCCGTTTCTGTGCGCGCAACAGGCGATTCGCATCATGAAGGCGCAGACGCCGAAGGGCGGGCGCATCATCAATAACGGTTCGATATCGGCGCACGTGCCGCGCCCGTTTTCGGCGCCCTATACCTCGACCAAGCATGCGATTACCGGCCTGACCAAGTCGATTTCGCTGGACTGTCGCCACGACAACATCGCCTGTGGCCAGATCGATATCGGCAACGCCGCGACGCCGATGACGCAGGCGATGCCGAAGGGTGTGCCGCAGGCGAACGGCGAGCGCAAGCCTGAGCCGGTCATGGACGTCGAGCACGTTGCCCAGGCGGTGTTGCAAATGGCTTCGCTGCCGCTCGATACCAACGTGCAGTTCATGACCATCATGGCGACGCGCATGCCCTACATCGGCCGCGGTTAGATCGAAGCAAACACCACCGGATACTGGGCTGGCAATCGTGGATGCAAACTGGCAGGCAAAAAAAACCTCGCCGATTGGCGAGGTTTTTTTTGTCTGCCTGGTTAAGGGTCAGGAAATTTTTGTTCTGCGCGACATGCCGACAAAGCCGATCAGGGCGGTGCCGAACAGCCAGACGGCGGCGGGCACGGGTACCGGCGAAACGGTCAATTTGGCGGCTAAATACTCAGGGCGTGTTTGTGCCGTGTTGGGTTCGGGTTTCCGTGATTGTCGAGTTTAATTGCCCGTCATCGTTTGTACGTATCTGGAACCGAAGCCGAGCTGAATCCAGAAGCCGTTCTGAGCCTGTGCACTCGCGTTCAATGCGCCGAGCGCCAGCAGATCCAGGTCCCAGGTGATCAGGTTGTCGTCCACCGCGTCGATTACGGGATCGGGCGATGCGCCTGCGGTTGTGATCGTTCCGGCCACGTTCACGGGAGTGCCGTCGAAAGAATTGGTGTTGGTATCCCAGTTCCAGAAGGACAGCGAAATCGACTCGAAAAAGCCGACCGGATCGTTCTTGTCGATCAGGTCAAGATCGTCGAAGAGGAACGACAGCTCGGCCGACTGACTGGCTGGCTGTCCGCTCAAGTCAAAGTAGATGTTCATCGCCAGGGCACTGGAATCCAGGTAGCCAAACCCGGATCCACTGTCGGCACAGGTGCCAGCCCCGCCGAAAGTGCCGGGGAACCCGTTACCACAGGGTGCTGGTGTGCCGGCAACGCCGTAAGTGCCTTGTTGGGTGGCGCTCAGGGGAATGTAGTATTTGATCGCATCGGGAATATGGGTAACGGACTGCGTGGACCCAACCATGGTACTGCTGCCTGCGGAGTCGACTGCTACGCCGCCAATCATGGTGGATGCCTGCGTGGCGCCGGTAAGCATGAAAGCGGCGATCGGTAACACGATGCGAAATAGAGAGGGGTAGCGCTTGATATTCATTTGATGAGTACACATTGCTGGCAATAATTAGGCACTATTCTGTGGTATTCCCTAAACTTTCGAATCCCCCATATAGGGTAATTTACTGGTCTATACTGCGGTTTTACGGGCTTTCCGGCCTTAAAAACGGTTTCGGCACGGAGTCGGCGCTCGGCGCAGCGATTCAAGGCAACAATGCCGCTGACTAAATGTATATGCGGCCGCTTTCTTGCACAGGCACGGGGAGCGCTGGGTTTGCAACGACTGCGGTAAGTAATACCATTTTATATATACCCCGCAACCCCGGTGTCTTTCCGACCCACTCGCCAGGTAAATCAGTGAGATAGGCGAGTTAGTTACCGGTCTCGACAGCGGCTGCGGTTGGCCTCTCTTCACCAGTACGAAATTAAAGACCCCGGCAACCGGGCCGGGGTGACTGCGATCGTGTACGGTATATCGCAGTCGCTTCAATCGATCCAGCGATGCATGCCGAGGCGCAGTTTCGCTTCCAGCGGCAGGCTATCGAGAATGTCGTGCCGGGGTTGCTGGCGTTGTTGCTTGCAACGGTAGTAATCCTGCGCTTTTTCAAGCCCGCTACGGCCAAACCTTGCATTGACCAGGTTGGCGAGTATGGCGAAGATCGAAGCCGAGCTTTCAGTACCACCGGGGTCGGTGCTGTGGTCGATGTGCATGCTTTTGCTGTTCATTTCATTTGCCTCGTGGTGGGTTCATTGATGTTGGATAAAGTTTGCACCACGGCGGCGCAGCAAGCTTGATGACCGTCTGACCTTGTTGTGACGATTTCATGACGGTCCTGTGCAGCGGGGACTGGATTTGATTCGCGTATACTGGGGTCTCGATCAATCGGTAAAGGGGAGCGACATGTTGCGTTGTACATTATTGATTCTGGGCTTGTTAACCGCTACGCAGGGGTTGGCCGGCCCGGGCCCGCAGATCGAGCGCATGATGCAAACCCCACCGAGTGCCTTCGACCTGTTCCTGTTTCGCGTTTACGAGGATGCCAAGTGCAACAAGCTGGTGAAAAACAGCAATGCCGAGGAGGCCGATCTGTGCCTGACGTCCATCACCTACGATGCCGATTCCAACGTATTGTCGACTTTTTTCCGCATCTACCCGGGCGCCGAACCCATGGATGACTTTGTCGACCTGGAGGCCGACGGACGCAAGCAAATCATGCTGAAAGTGCTCGACAATACCGTGCGTCGCGTCGGTGCGCTGGATGGCTGGGGCCTGTTGCACAGTACGCCGATCAGTTACGCTGACAGCGCCGGCAGTTCCCTGGAAAAAGCATTTCGCAAGGAACTCGCTGCGCGCACGACGACCGCTCTGTCGACGTCATACGACGGGGTCGTCTACGTGGCTACGCGTCATTACGACGGGTCCATCAAGTACTTCACCAGTCCGTGAGAAAAGTCAGGGATGGGTATCAACGAACATCGAATGATGCCCACGAGATGGCGACATTCGTTGGCAAGTCTGTAACAATCGATTATTCGTATGGTCACCTGTATCCAGGACTATGATCTGATGTTTTCATCCTTGCGTTGCTACCAGCGGTTTTGGCTAACCTGTGCGGTGTTGGCGCTGGTGGCCTGTGATTCGAAGCTCAACGAAGCGCAAAAGAATACGCGCAGCCTCGCTGAAATCCAGGAGTCTGGAATACTGGTAGTGCTCACGCGCAATGCCCCGACCACCCTGTACACGGATCGCGAAGAGAAGCAGACTGGCCCGGAGTATGACCTGGTGAAATCTTTTGCCGAATCGATCGGTGTAAAGGTTGAGTTCAAGATCAAGAATTCGATCCGGGAAATCATCGCCGCGGTGGAAAACGCCGAGGGTGATCTGGCGGCAGCTGGGCTCACCATCACCGCGCGACGTCAGCAAAAGTTTATCTTTGGCCCCGCCTACCAGGACGTGACTCAGCAAGTCGTTTGTCGACGCGACAATGTACAGCCCGACAACATCGAGGAGCTGGTGGGACTGAAAATCAAGGTGATTGCCGGCAGCAGCTACGTTGAACGCCTGCTGGTGTTGCGCGCGCAGTATCCCGAACTCGCCTGGGAAGAGACTGACAGCGAAGACACCGAGCAATTGCTGCGCGCCGTCTGGCAGCGCGAGATTGACTGCACCGTGGCCGATTCGAACATCGTCGATATCAACCGTCGCTATTTCCCCGAGTTGATTGCGCCGATCAATCTGCACGAATCCGAGACGCTCGGCTGGATGATGTCGGCCGAGCGCGGCGATTTGCGCTCGGCAATCGAATCCTGGTTCGAACCTTACGCCAACAGTGGCGAACTGGCGGTGTTGCAGGAGCGTTACTACGGCTTTGTCGAACTGTTCGATTACGTCGATACGCGCCGGTTTATTGAACGCATCAGGACGCGCTATCCAAAATACGAAAAGCATTTTAACGAAGCGGCGAAGAAATACGGACTGTCGCCGTTATTGCTGGCGGCGCAGGGTTACCAGGAGTCGCACTGGCGCGCCAATGCGCGCAGTCCGACCGGCGTGCGCGGAATCATGATGCTGACGCTGGATACGGCGCGGGCGATGGGGGTCAAGAGCCGACTCGATCCCAGACAAAGTATTTTTGGCGGCGCGCGTTACATGGCGAAATTGCTCAAGGATCGTTTCGAAGACCAGGTGCAGGAACCCGACCGCACCTGGTTGGCGCTGGCCGCCTATAACGTGGGTCGCGGGCATGTACACGATGCGCAGACACTGGCGCGTCAGCAGGGTTTGAACCCCCACCTGTGGAGCGATGTGCAGCAAGTCCTGCCATTGCTCTCCGATAAGCGCTACTACCGTAAGCTCAAGTATGGATATGCGCGGGGCAACGAGCCGGTTCGCTATGTACAACGCATCCGCGATTACCACTTGATTCTGAGGAACGAACTGAAAAACCAGGGCAAGTAATCAGCGACTGGAGGTTCGGGGGGTGCGCCAGGTGAGGTCGTCGCCGGTTTCGATGGATTCCAGTTCGGTGTTGATATCAAGCGGTTGATGATCGATCCAGGCCGGGTAAGTCGGGCCGGCCGGGGTCAGCGCCTGGCGCGCTTTGAATTGTGCTTGTCGGGCCAGGTCTTCGGTGCCGAGCAGGGCTTCGAAGCAGCAGTCGACGCGTTGCAGTAGCGCGCTCCAGTGATCGCGCGGGTATTGCGCCAGCAACTGCCCGACCTCGGCAATCAACGCCTGTTGCGGCAGGTCTTCGTACTGTCTTTCGATCCACTGCGACTGGTCGAGTGCCCGGCAAAAACTTTCCCAGAAACCACTTTCGATGGCTCCGAGGCTGACGAACTCCCCATCGGCGCACTGGTAAATGTTGTAGCAGGCGGCCCCGCCATTGAGGATGTTTGCCTCGCGCTCGTCTGCGTCGGCCAATATCGGCAGGTACTGCCAGGCGAGGATCGATTCGCTGATACTGATGTCGAGAAAGCAACCCTTGCCGCCCTGGTCACGCGCGTGCAGCGCGGCGAGCATGCTGACCGCCGCCTGCATTGCCGAAGCGTGATCGGCAATCGGTGGGTAACCGATGACCGGACCCTCGGCATTGCCGCTGACAATCGATTGCGCGCTCAGCGCGCAGTAGTTGATGTCGTGCCCACCGCGCTGCGCATAGGGTCCAGTCTGGCCATAGCCGGATAACGCGCAGTGGATCAGCCGCGGATTGAGCCGATCGATGCGCTTACGATCGAATCCCAGGCGCGCCAGTACCCCCGGCCGGTAGGACTCGAGCAGGATGTCGGCATCGGCAAGCAAGGTTGCCAGCGCCTCACTATCCACCTCGGTTTTGAGGTCGAGCCGGGCGATGCGCTTGCCACGATTGAGGTGGCGATAAACCGCCGAGGGCGTGGCCGTTTCTCCGAGCATGAAATGACGCATCGGATCGCCGCCGGGCGGTTCGATCTTGATCACCTCGGCGCCGAGATCGGCGAGCTGGCGGGTGGCGAAAGGACCCGGTATGTACTGCGACAGATCGACGACCCGGACATCGGCAAGCAGGGTTCGCGGCTTCATATTTCAGCCGCCCCGTTATTTCGTGTCGTATTGACGAATGTCGTCGATTACCTTGCCGTCATTGGGCAGGCTCCCCGGTGTCACGATTTCGACTTCGGCGCGCAGTTTGCAAATCGACCGCATGCTGTCGGCGATGGCCGCCTGCAGTTCGGCATCGGTTGTTTCGCACTCGCATTGCAAGGTCAACTGGTCGGTTTGCTCGACCCAGTCGATCACCAGGCGCGCGCGCCCTATCTCGCGCGTGGCGCTTGACCACCTTGTCGACCTGCTCGGGATGGATGAACATGCCGCGCACCTTGGCGGTCTGATCGGCGCGCCCCATCCAGCCGCGAATGCGCAGGTTAGTGCGTCCGCAGGGGCTGATGCCCGGCAGGTAAGCCGACAGGTCACCGGTGGCAAAGCGAATCAACGGGTAATTGGCATCGAGGTTGGTGACCACCACTTCGCCGACTTCGCCCTCGCCAACGGTTTCGCCGGTACCGGGGCGCACGATTTCGACATAAACGCCCTCGTCGATGATCAAGCCTTCCAGCGCGCTGGATTCATAGGCGATCAGGCCGAGGTCCGCGGTGCCATAACACTGTTGCACGCGCAGGCCGCGTTCGCCAAAGCTGCGCGCGCAATGGCGCCGGCAGGGCTTCGCCACTGACCATCGCCTTGTCGATCGAGCTGACGTCGCTGCCGAGTTCATCGGCCTGTTCGAGGATGATTTTCAAAAACGACGGGGTGCCGACATAGGCGCTGGGCGACAGATCGGCAATGGTCTGCACCTGCAATTCGGTCTGGCCGACGCCGGCCGGAATCATCGCACAGCCGAGCGCCTGTGCGGCCGCATCGAACATCAGCCCGGCGGGCGTGAAGTGATAGCTGAAACAATTGTGTACCAGATCGCCCCGGCGAAAGCCGCTGGCGTAGAGCGAACGCGCAAAGCGCCAGAAATCGGCAACCGCGAAACCGGGCTCGTAGATGGGGCCGGGTGACGCGAAGACGTGCGACAACTGCGCACCGTCGCGGGCCGTGTAGCCGCCGAAAGGGCGCTGCTCGCCCTGCAGGTAATCAGTTCGGACTTGCGCGTGATCGGCACGCTGGTGAAGGCGTCGAAGTCGGTGATCGAGTCGATATCGATGTCCTTGAGCAAACCGGCATAGGCCGTGGTGTTTTGCCGGGCGTGGTGCAGTTGCGCGCGCAGCGCCTGCAGTTGCGCGGCTGCGCGTTCATCGCTGCCGCGGGTTTCGAGATCGTCGTAATATTCGCTCATGGTAGTTCAGCAGATTCTGGCCGGAACGGGATCCAGGGGAGAGATCACGCTATGTTATAAGATTCCGCTGTGCGCGGGAATGACGAAATAAAATGCGCGGGAATGACGACATCAGGACCGATCAGGTTGACGCCGCTATCGCGAAAAAACCGCCTTCGAACGGTATCAGGTGAGCCAGCGCTTGCGCCGGCGGTAGTGTTTGACGTCGCGAAAGTTGATGCGCTCGCCCTCGCTGATGCCGAGATAGAATTCCTTGACGTCGGTATTTTCGCGCAGTTCGGCGGCGCTGCCGTCGAGCACCACGCGGCCATTTTCGAGGATGTAACCGTGATTGGCATAGCGCAGCGCGATGTTGGTGTTCTGCTCGGCGAGCAGGAACGTGACGCCCTGGTCCTGGTTCAGGCGCGCGACGATTTCGAATATTTCTTCCACCAGCTGCGGCGCGAGTCCCATCGACGGTTCGTCGAGCAAGATCATTTTCGGTTTCGACATCAGCGCGCGGCCGATGGCGATCATTTGCTGTTCGCCGCCCGAGGTGTACCCCGCCTGTGCGCGGCTACGGCTTTTCAGGCGTGGGAAATAGCCATACACCAGTTCCAGGTCACGCTGAATTGCGGCGCCGCCATCGCGCCGGGTATAGGCGCCGGTAAGCAGGTTTTCCTCGACCGTGAGATGTTCGAAGCAATGGCGGCCTTCCATGACCTGGATGACGCCCTGTTGCACCAGATGTGCCGGGGTCATGCGGTCGATGCGCTTGCCCTCGAATTCGATGCTGCCCTTGGTGATGTCGCCGCGCTCGGCGCGCAGCAGGTTGGAAATCGCCTTCAGCGTGGTGGTCTTACCCGCGCCGTTGGCACCGAGCAGGGCAACAATGCCCTGCTCGGGTACTTCAAACGACACGCCCTTCAACACCAGGATGACGTGATCGTAAATAACCTCGATATTGTTGACCGACAGCAGCGTTGCTTCGGCTGCTCAGTCCGATCGTGGTCTGCGTCGCTCACGTTCCAGGCTGCTATCAGGTGTCAGTGCCAATACCTAGCAGATCGCGCGGCGTGATGTTGTTTTCCTTGGCGTACTGCGCCGAGTCTTCCTCGATCAGCGGTCCGGTAATATCGCGCATCGGCTCGTAGAAATCGCTCACCAGGGTCCACTTCTTCGCCTTGGCGTCCCACTGTTGCAGCGCTACCTGGCCAGGGCCCTCGTGATTTTCACAGGTGATCTTGACCGGAATGGTAAAGTTCGGCAGACCCAGCTCTTTCAGGCGCGCTTCGTCGACATCGAGCGCTTCGAAGCCATCGCGCACCATTTTGCCGTTGACTTCATTGGTGCCGTGGATTTCCATCGCCTTGCGAATCGCTTCGCTGGTCCACATCGCCGCGACCAGCCCGCGATTGTAGAGCACCTCACCGATGCGATCGCGATCGCCAAGCCCCATGCCCTTGTCGTAGACGTGCTTGCGGATGTCGGCGTGTGCCGGGAAATTGCTGCCGGGCTGGTGGAAAGCGCCGGACAGGTAGCCATGTGCCGCATCGCCGGCAGGCAGCACGTCGTTTTCAGAGCCCGACCACCAGACACCGATGAAATGATCCATCGGGAAGCGAATCGAAGCGGCTTCCTTGATGGCGACCTGGTTCATGACACCCCAGCCCCACATCAGCACCCAGTCGGGACGTTCCTTGCGGACTCTGCAGCCAGGTCGATTTCTGTTCCTGGCCCGGGTGGTCGACCGGCAGCGCAGGAATTCGAAGCCAAACTTTTCCGCGGCCTTTTCCAGCGTGCGGATCGGTTCCTTGCCGTAGGCCGAGTTGTGGTAAACCAGCGCGATTTTCTTGCCCTTGAGCTTGTCCATACCGCCTTCCTGCTCGCCGATGTACTTGACGAACACGGTGGCCTGGCTCCAGTAGGTGGTCGGGAAGTTGAACACCCACGGGAAAACCTTGCCGTTGGCGGCCGAGGTGCGGCCGTAGCCCATCGAGAAGATCGGGATCTCGTCGACGCTGGCCTTCGGAATCAGCTGGTAGGTGATACCGGTGGACAGCGGCTGGAAAACCAGCGCGCCGGATTCGACCTTCGTTCTTGGTGTTTTCGTAGCACTCGACGCCATGCTTGGTGTTGTAGGCCGTTTCGCAGGGCACCAGGCTGATTCTGGCACCGTTGATGCCGCCGTCGCGCTCGTTGAGCATCTGCATGTAATCGCCGAAGCCATTGGCGAAGGGGATGCCGTTCGGTGCGTAGGGCCCGGTCCGGTAGTCGAACGACGGAATGACCAGTTCGTAAGCGCTGGCCACGCCGCTGAGCAGCGGCAGCGCCAGCAGCGCCGCCGCGAGCGGTTCTTGTCAGTTTTTTAATATTCATTTCTCTTCTTCCTCCAGTTATAGTGACTGTTTTAACATTCGCAATTAGCGTCTGCAGGCGTATATGCCCTAGTGCGGGAATGGCCACAGGCGCAGTTTCTCCTTGGCGATCCGCCACAGGCGCGCAAGCCCGTGCGGTTCGACGATCAGAAAACAGATGATCAACACACCAATGATGATGATTTCGATGTGCGTGGCGAGCGCGGCATCGGTGCCGAAGCCGTCGACCATGATATTCTTCAACAGGATCGGCATCAACACCAGAAATGCCGCGCCGAGGAAAGAACCCAGCACCGAGCCGAGGCCGCCGATGATGATCATGAACAGCACCAGGAACGACTGGTTGATGTCGAAGGCCTCGGTGGGTTCGGCGGAACCCAGCCAGACGGCGAAATACAGCGCGCCGGCCATGCCGATGTAAAACGACGACACCGCGAACGCCGACAGCTTGGCGATCAGTGGGCGCACGCCGATCAATTCGGCGGCGATGTCCATGTCGCGAATCGCCATCCAGTTGCGGCCGATGCGCCCGCGCACAATGTTTTTCGCGGCGCAGCGCAAACACCGCCACGAAGGCCGCGACCATGTAGTACTTGGCGGTCATGTCGCCTTCGGGGCCGGTGACGATCACGCCGAACAGGGTCAGCGGCGGCGAGTTGATCATGCCGGACGCGTTGTAGTTGTAAAACCAGCCGACCTTGTTGAACAACCAGATCAGGAAGAACTGCGCCGCCAGGGTGGCGACCGCGAGGTAAAAGCCCTTGATGCGCAGCGACGGCAAACCGAACAGGATGCCGACGGCGGCGGTGATCACCCCGGAAATCAAGCACCAGTGGAATGAATGCCCAGTTCGGGAAAGGCGATCATCAACTTGTATGCCGAGTAGGCGCCGACGGCCATGAAGCCGCCGGTGCCGAGCGACACCTGGCCGCAGTAGCCGGTCAGAATGTTCAGTCCGAGTGCCGCCAGCGAGTAGATCAGGAAGGGCAGCAGGATGGCGTTCAGCCAGTACTCGTTTAACAACGAGGGGATGACGACAAAGGTGACAATCAGCACGCCGAGGATAACGATACGATCCTGGGCGATCGGAAACAGCGCCTGGTCGGCCTGGTAGCTGGTCTTGAATTGTCCGGTTTCGCGATAAATCATGGCTTAGTTCAGGCTCATACTCGTTCGATGATCTTTTCGCCGAACAAACCCTGCGGTCGGAACAGCAGGAAGGCGAGCGCCAGCATGTAGGCAAACCAGTTCTCGATCGCGCCGCCGACCAGCGGCCCGAGGTAGACCTCGGCCAGTTTTTCGCCGACGCCGATGATGATGCCGCCGATGATCGCCCCCGGCACCGAGGTGAAGCCGCCGAGGATCAGCACCGGCAGGGCCTTCAGCGCGATCAGCGACAGCGAGAACTGCACCCCGGACTTGCTGCCCCACATGATGCCGGCGACCAGCGCGACGATACCGGACACCGACCAGACGATGACCCAGATGGTGTTCAGCGAGATGCCCACCGACAGCGCCGCCTGGTGATCGTCGGCCACCGCGCGCAGCGCGCGACCGATGCGCGTTTTCTGGAAGAAAATGGCGAGAACGGTGACCAGGATGGCGGCGGTGCCAGCGGCGAACAGCTCCAGTTTCTCGACGTAGATGCCCTGATCCCACAGCCAGTCCCAGGCGCCCTGGGGAATGCCGATGTCGAGCAGTTTGACGTCCGAACCCCACAGGATGTCGCCGATGCCTTCGAGCACGTAGGCGAGGCCGATGGTGGCCATGAACAGGATGATCGGTTCCTGGTTGACCAGGTGGCGCAGCATCAGGCGTTCGATCAGCCAGGCGAGTGCAATCATCACCGCGATGGTGCCGATGATGGCCAGCCATACCGGGAAGTCGAACTTTTCCATCAGGCCGACCAGGGTCAGCGCGGCGAACAGCGCCATCACGCCCTGGGCGAAATTGAAGATGCCCGAGGCCTTGAAGATCAGCACGAAGCCGAGCGCGACCAGCGAATACATGACGCCGGCCATCAGGCCGCTCAGCACGACTTCGATAAAGAACAGCATTAGCCGGTCACCTCTTCATGCGGGACTCCGAGATAGGCGTCGATGACGTCTGGTTGCTGCGCACCTCGTCCGGGTAGTCGTCGGCCAGTTGCTTGCCGTAGTCGAGCACCAGCACCCGGTCGGACAGGTCCATCACCACGCCCATGTCGTGCTCGATCAGCGCGATGGTGGTGCCGAACTCGTCGTTGACGTCGAGGATGAAGCGGCACATGTCCTCCTTTTCCTCCGAGTTCATCCCCGCCATGGGCTCGTCGAGCAACAGCAGTTCCGGCTCGGCGGCGAGTGCGCGGCCGAGTTCGACGCGTTTTTGCAGGCCGTAGGGCAGTTTGCCCGACCGGTTTTTTGCGGATCGCCTGGATCTCGAGAAAGTCGATGATCGTTCCGCCGCCTCGCGATTTTCCAGTTCCTCGCGCGCGCGCCGGACCGATGTGCAGGGCCTGCCAGAACAGGTTGGTCTTCATCTTCAGGTTGCGCCCGGTCATGATGTTGTCGAGCGTGCTCATGCCCTTGAACAGCGCGATGTTCTGGAAGGTGCGCGCGATGCCCTGGCTTGCGGCGCGTGCGGCGCCATCTGCTTGCGGGTCTCGCCCTTGAAGGTAATCGATGCCCTGCTGCGGATGATAAAAGCCGTTGATGCACGTTCAGCATCGAGCTCTTGCCGGCGCCGTTGGGTCCGATGATCGAGCGAATTTCACCCTGGCGTACGTCGAAGCTGATGTCGTCGAGCACTTTCATCACGCCAAACGACAGGCTGATGTTGTCCACCTTGAGAATGACGTCGCCGATGTTGCGTTCGCTCATGCGGCGGCATCCCTCGGTTGCGCGGATTGTTGCGCGTCTGGCGCATACACCTCGGCATCGCAGATGCGCACGTTGGCCGCAAGCTTCCCGGTGCGCCCGTCCTCGAAGGTCACCTCGGTTTCAATGTGACACTCGCGCTGCTCGGAGTAGAGCGCGTCGACCAGTTTGGCGAAGCGTTCACCGACAAAACTGCGGCGTACCTTGCGCGTACGGGTCAGCTCGCCGTCGTCGGCGTCGAGCTCCTTGTGCAGGATCAGAAAGCGTCGAATCTGCGAATTGGCGAGGCGCGAATCCTGCGAAAGATCCTGGTTGACCTTGTCGACGCAGTCCTTGATCAAGTCGTAGACCGCCGCCTGACCGGCGAGATCGATGTAGCCGGAGTAGGCGAGGTTGCGGCGTTCGGCCCAGTTGCCGACCGCGTCGAGATCGATGTTGATGAACGCGGTGCTGAAATCGCGCTCGTTGCCGAACACCACGGCTTCCTTGATGAAGGAGAAAAACTTGAGCTTGTTTTCGATGTACTTGGGCGCAAACAGGGTGCCGTCGTTCAGTTTGCCGACGTCCTTGGCGCGATCGATGATCTTCAGATGGCCGTTGCTGTCGTCGAAAAAACCGGCATCGCCGGTATGCACCCAGCCGTCTTCGGTCTTGGTGCTGGCGGTGGATTCGGGGTTCTTGTAATAAGACTGAAACACACCGGGGCTGCGATACATGATTTCGCCGTTGTCGTCGATCCTGATTTCGACATCGATGGCCGGCGTGCCCACGGTATCGGCGTAGACCTCACCGTCCGGTTGCACGCAGATAAACACCATGCATTCGGTCTGGCCGTAGAGTTGCTTGATGTTGATGCCGAGCGAGCGATAGAAATCGAAGATATCCGGGCCGATGGCTTCGCCGGCGGTGTAGGCCAGGTGCGTGCGGCGCAGGCCGAGCACGTCCTTGAGGGGTCCGTAGACGAGAATGTTGCCCAGCTGGTATATCAGCGAGTCCTTGAGCGAGACCGTTTCGCGGTTCAGAATGCGCACACCCACCCGGCGCGCGTGCTCCATGAAGTAGTGGAACATGCGGCGCTTGATCGGTGCTGCGTCTTCCATGCGAATCATCACCTGGGTCAGCATGTTTTCGTAAATGCTCGGCGGGGCGAAATAATAGGTAGGGCCAATCTCGCGCAGATCATTGGCCACCGTGGCAGCGCTTTCCGGACAGCTGACGCAAAACCCGGCGACATAGGATTGTGCATAGGAAAACAGGTTGTCGCCCACCCAGGCCATCGGCAGGTAAGCGAGTACTTCTTCATCGGCGCCGAGGCCTTCACGGACGATGCCGTTGCGCGCGGTGATGATCACGTTGTCGTTGCTCAGCATCACGCCCTTGGGCTTGCCGGTCGTGCCCGAGGTGTACAGCATGATCGATATTTCTTTGCCGTAACCGGCCGCGACTTCCGTGTCGTAGAAGCCTGCATGCTGGCGATCGAATTCAACACCGGCACGCTGCACCTGGTCGAAGTCGTGCAGGAAATCGTGTTGGTAGGATCCGAGACCGCGGGTGTCGTCGAAAATAATGTGTTCGAGGCTGGGGCAGCGCGCGTGGATTTCGAGCAGCTTGTCGACCTGTTCCTGGTTTTCGGCAAGGGCAATTTTGACATCGGCGTTGTCGAGCACAAAAGCCATTTCGTCGGCCACCGCGTCCTGGTAAAGCGGTACCGGAATGGCGCCAAGCGCTTGTGCTGCGGTCATCGCCCAGTAGAGTCGCGGGCGATTGTCACCGATGATGGCGAGCTTTTCGCCGCGCTTGAGGCCGAGATCTGCCAGTCCGCAGGCGAGACTGCGAATCTCGTTGGCGGCTTCGGCCCAGCTCCAGGATTGCCAGATTCCGAGGTCTTTCTCGCGCATCGCCGCTTTTTGCGGGCGCAGTTTCACATGGCTGACTAGCAGCTTGGGAAAAGTATCGAGATCGCTCGCCTGGTCCATGTATTTATTATGACTTCGGTATCGGTTCGCCGGCGCTGGGCCGGTCTTTGTGTAACAGTTTACCAGTTCGTGGAAAGAATGGTTCGTATTACAGCGTTAAACGCCGGGGCTGTAAAATATATTTTCTCCGGTGTGGTCCAACAGGCCTGCGCCGCGATCCTTGAACACCGAATTTGCGTCTACTGATCCTCGTAATTGTAAAATCCGCGACCGCTCTTGCGACCCAGGTAACCGGCGTCGACCATTTGTTGCCAGATCGGGCAGGGGCGATACTTGGAATCGCCAAATCCCTCGTGCAATACCTTGATAACCGCGTAACAGGTGTCCAGGCCAATCAGGTCGGCGAGCATTAGCGGACCCATCGGGTGCGCCATGCCAAGCTTCATGATTTCGTCGATACCCTCGGCGCTGGCGAGCCCCTCGTAGTACACGTAAGCGGCCTCGTTGAGCATCGGGATCAAAATGCGATTAGCGACGAATCCGGGACTGTCCTTGGCTTCGACCGGAACCTTGCCGATAAATTCACTGAGATCGTGCACCGCGCGGTAAGTCTCGTCGGTGGTTTGCAGCGCACGAATCACTTCGACCAGCGCCATCATCGGCACCGGGTTCATGAAATGCATACCGATCACCTGGCCGGCGCGTGAAGTCACGCCGGCGATGCGCGTGAGTGAAATCGACGAGGTATTACTCGCGAGAATCGCTTCGGGTTTGCAGGCCGCGTCGAGTTGGCGGAAGATGTCGAGTTTCAGCGCTTCGTTCTCGGTCGCGGCTTCGATGACGATATCGACATTGGCCAGCTCGGTCAGCGCCGTGGTGGTGGTGATATTGGTCATCGTCGCCTGCTTGTCGGCATCGCTGATCTTTTCCTTCTTGATCAGGCGATCGAGGCTGCCGGAGATGGTGTTCACTCCGCGCTCGACCTGGGCATCGTTGATGTCCTGCATGATGACTTCAAGGCCCGCCGCCGCGCACACCTGCGCGATACCGTTGCCCATGGTGCCGGCGCCGACCACGCCAATCGTTTTGATGTTCATATGTCCTCGTTTTTGTAAACCCTATCCTCAGGGATAACCGTCATTCCTCGATGCGTCGAACCGGCGCAAGCAGGAATCTTGCAATGATTGATCAAAAATAGGCCCAGCGCAAAACCCGCCAGGCCGGTTCGTGTTGTCCGAATTTTACATTACGTAGCTCGGTGAAAGATTCCCGCTTGCGCGGGAATGACGATTTTTTTATTGGGTACGGTGTTTTTTTGCAGGATTATGACTACATGTTGCGTCGATACTGGCCGCCGACTTCGAACAGCGCGTTGGTGATTTCGCCGAGCGAGCAGTGGCGCACCGCGTTGACCAGTTCGGCGAAGATGTTGTCGTTGTTGATGGCTGCCTGCTGCACCGCTGCCAGTGCCGCCGCCCGGGTATCCTGCGTGGCTTGCCTGAAAATCACGCAGGCGCTTGATCTGGCTCTGTTTTTCTTCGTCGGTGGAGCGCGCCAGTTCGATTTCGTGATCGGCGTTGCCGTCCGGGTTGAGGAAGGTGTTGACCCCGATGATCGGCAGCGTGCCGTCGTGCTTGCGATGTTCGTAGAGCATCGACTCGTCCTGGATCCTGCCGCGCTGGTAGCCGGTTTCCATCGCGCCGAGCACGCCGCCGCGCTCGGAGATGCGTTCGAATTCCTGCAACACCGCTTCTTCGACCAGGTCGGTCAGCTCGTCGATGATGAACGCGCCCTGGTTGGGGTTCTCGTTTTTCGCCAGCCCCCACTCGTTGTTGATGATCAGCTGGATCGCCAGCGCGCGGCGCACCGATTCGTCGGTCGGCGTGGTGATCGCCTCGTCGAAGGCGTTGGTGTGCAGGCTGTTGCAGTTGTCGTAGATGGCGATCAGCGCCTGCAGCGTGGTGCGGATATCGTTGAAATCCATTTCCTGGGCGTGCAGCGAGCGGCCGGAAGTCTGGATGTGATACTTGAGTTTCTGGCTGCGCTCGTTGGCGCCGTACTTGATCGCGCATCGCCGTCGCCCAGATGCGCCGCGCGACGCGGCCCATGACCGTGTATTCCGGATCCATGCCGTTGCTGAAGAAGAACGACAGGTTGGGCGCAAAGTCGTCGATGTGCATGCCGCGCGCGAGGTAGGTCTCGACGAAGGTGAAACCGTTGGCGAGGGTGAAGGCGAGCTGCGAGATCGGGTTGGCGCCGGCTTCGGCGATGTGGTAACCGGAAATCGACACCGAGTAAAAGTTGCGAATGCGGTGATCGATGAAATACTGCTGGATATCGCCCATCATCTTGAGCGCAAACTCGGTGGAAAAGATGCAGGTGTTCTGCCCCTGGTCTTCCTTGAGGATATCGGCCTGCACCGTGCCGCGGATGTTTTCCAGCGCCCAGGCGCGAATCTTGTCGATCTCCTGCGTCGGTGGGTGCGCGCTCGTTCTCGCTGTCGAATCGTTCCAGCTGCTGGTCGATCGCGGTGTTCAGGTACATCGCCAGGATGATCGGCGCCGGGCCGTTGATGGTCATCGACACCGAGGTGGTCGGATTGCACAGATCGAAGCCGTCGTACAGCACCTTCATGTCATCCAGGGTGGCGATCGACACGCCGGAATTGCCGACCTTGCCGTAGATGTCGGGGCGCTCGTCCGGATCGCAGCCGTACAGCGTGACCGAGTCGAAGGCGGTCGACAGGCGTTTGGCGGCGGAGTGTTCGGAGAGCTCCTTGAAACGCCGATTGGTGCGAAACGCATCGCCTTCACCGGCGAACATGCGCGTCGGATCTTCGCCTTCGCGCTTGAACGCGAATACCCCGGCGGTGAACGGAAAACTGCCGGGCAGGTTTTCCAGCAGCAGCCACTTCAACAGCTCGCCGTGATCTTCGTAGTCCGGCAGCGAGACCTTGGGAATACTCGAACCGGACAGCGTCTGGTACTTGAGCTCGGTGCGAATCTCGCGGTCGCGGATGTGCACCACGTATTCGTCGCCGGAGTAGCTCTCGCGTATCGCCGGCCATTGTTCGAGCAGCTTGTGCGAAGCGCTGTCGAGGGCCTGCTCACGCGCGGCTATCAGGGTGTCGAGCGTCGGGTTGGCCTGATCCTGCTCACCGAGCATGCGCCGTGTTTCCAGCAGTTGCTGGCGTTCGCGCGCCAGTTGGACCTGCTCGCGAGCGTGACGGTGGTAGTCGCGTACCGTGGCCGGCGATTTCGGCCAGGTAACGCACGCGCTCGGTCGGCACGATGACGGTCGCCGCGGTGGATTTACGCGTGCTGACGCGCGGCAGCCGCGCGCTGCTGGCAGCCAGCCCGATATCCTCCAGCCTGGCCTGCACCTGCTGGTACAGCGCGGTCGTACCGTCGTCATTGAAACGAGCGGCGATGGTGCCGAATACCGGCATCTTGTCGATCGGCTTCGAGAAGGCCGCGCGGTTGCGCTGTACCTGCTTGCAGACGTCGCGGTAGGCGTCCTCGGCGCCCTTGCGGTCGAACTTGTTGATCGCGACCACGTCGGCGAAGTCGAGCATGTCGATCTTTTCGAGCTGGCTTTGCGCGCCGAATTCCGGCGTCATGACATACAGTGAAACATCCACCAGCGGCACAATCGCGGCGTCACCCTGGCCGATGCCGGGCGTTTCGATGATGATGAAATCGAAATCACAGAGTTTGCAGGCGGCTATCACGTCACTCACTACCTCGGGGATTTCGCCAACCGAATCGCGCGTGGCCAGCGAGCGCATATAGATGTTGGGGTGGTCGATCGCATTCATGCGGATACGGTCGCCGAGCAGCGATCCGCCGGTCTTGCGCCGCGTCGGATCGATCGCCACGATGGCGATGCGCAATTCGTCGGCATAGTCGAGACGGAAGCGGCGAATGACTTCGTCGGTTAGCGACGACTTGCCCGAACCACCGGTGCCGGTAATACCGAGCACGGGAATCTTGCGCTCAGCCGCTAATTTGCGAATCTGTTCGCGCAAGCCTTCATCGACGCGCTGGTTTTCAAGCCCGCTGATCAGGCTGGCGAGCGCCGCGGTGTCGTGCCCGTTCAAGGCATCGAGTGCAGTGGGCGCATTCGCCGCCGGATCGTACTGGCAGCGCTCCAGCATATCGGTGATCAGACCTTGCAACCCCATTTTCTGCCCGTCTTCGGGCGAATAGATCCGGGTTACGCCGTAGTCTTCGAGCTCGCGGATTTCGGCCGGTATGATGACCCCGCCACCGCCGGCAAAGACGCGAATATCGGGGCGGCCCTTGTCGCGCAGCATGTCGACCATGTACTTGAGGTACTCGACGTGACCGCCCTGGTAGGAACTCAGGGCGATGGCGTGCACGTCTTCCTGCACCGCGGCGTTGACGATCTCGGCGACCGAGCGATTGTGCCCGAGGTGGATGACCTCGGCGCCCGAGGATTGCAGGATGCGGCGCATGATGTTGATCGCCGCGTCGTGGCCGTCGAACAGGCTGGCGGCGGTGACGAAGCGGAGCCTGGCGCTATTCGCCTGTGCGGATGGAATATTGATCACCTTTTGTGGTGCGCTACTCATGGCACTGCCTCAGCGGGATTATGTGGTTGCATTGCGCGGCGATATAAATTAACTTACGTTGACGTTAACGTCAACCAATGTTTGACTCAACTAGCGCCGACGAGACTTGTTTTAACACGCGAACCTATGACTAGCCAGTTTGAGCCCAGAGATCCCGATTTCAAAGCGCGCGTAACGCAGAGCTTTGCCGCGCAAACCGTCATGCAGACCATTGGCGCCGAGCTGGTCGAGGTGGCGCCGGGTCGAGTCGTGATCGAGTTGCCCTATGACCAGCGCCTGACCCAGCAGGACGGATTCATTCATGCCGGTGTGTCGTCGATCATCATGGACAGCGCCTGCGGTTACGCCGCCTTCAGCCTGATGCCGGCGGAGGCCAGGGTGCTGACCATCGAATTCAAGATCAACCTACTCGCGCCCGCCGCGGGCGAGCGCTTTCGCGCGGTCGGCAAGGTACGCAAATCCGGGCGCAGCGTATTCGTCGCTGAATCTGAATTGTTCGCCGTCGGCAACCAGGGGTCGAAGCCGGTGGCCAGCATGACGGGAACCCTGATGGCGGTGTACGCAAATGAGTGATACCGGGGCATCCATGCAAGCCATGGGGAGCGGTGGTCGCAGCTACAGCATTGGCGAGCTGGCCGAAGAATTCGACATTACCTCGCGTACCCTGCGGGTTTACGAAGAAGAAGCCTTGCTCGATCCGGCGCGTGACGGCACCCGCCGCATCTACAGCGAACGCGATCGCGTGCGCCTGCGCCTGATCCTGCGCGGCAAGCGGCTTGGCTGGTCGTTATCCGAAATTCGAGAATCCTTTGACCTGTACGATTCGAGCCTGGGCGAGGTCGCGCAGTTAGAATCGATGCTGGTGAAACTGCGCGAGCGACGCGAAGCCTTGCTCGCGCAGCGCGAAGACATCGATCACGCCTTGCTCGACCTGCAGCAGGTTGAAAACAACGCCGAGCAGTCGCTGATTGACCTGCGCCGCAAGAAGCGCCGCGCTTAACCGGGAGCATTTGCATGATCCACATACCTTCGTTGAATTTTGATCTGGGTGACAGCATCGATTTGCTGCGCGATGTCGTGCATGATTTCGCGCAGGCTGAAATCGCGCCGCGCGCGGCCGAGATCGATCGCAGCAATGAATTTCCCAATGAACTCTGGCCCAAGCTCGGCGAGATGGGCTTGCTCGGCATCACCGTGGCGGAAACCTACGGCGGCAGCGCCATGGGGTACCTGGCGCACATCATCGCGATGGAGGAAGTCAGTCGCGCCTCGGCGTCGGTAGGGCTCAGCTACGGGGCGCATTCCAACCTCTGCGTCAACCAGATCAACCGCAACGGCAGCGAGGCGCAAAAGCAGCAATACCTGCCGAAACTGATCAGCGGTGAGTACATCGGTGCGCTGGCGATGTCGGAGCCGAACTCGGGTTCGGATGTGGTCAGTCTGCAGATGAAGGCCGAGAAAACCGCGAACGGTTACCTGCTGAACGGCACCAAGATGTGGATTACCAATGGCCCGGATGCGGATGTGATCGTGGTCTACGCGAAGACCGACCCGCAGGCGGGGTCGCGTGGCATCAGCGCCTTCCTGGTCGAAAAAGCCTTCGGTTTTACGACCGCGCAAAAGCTGGACAAGCTCGGCATGCGCGGCTCCAATACCGGTGAACTGGTGTTCAAGGATGTCGAAGTGCCCGAGCAGAACCTGCTCGGTGAAATCAATCGCGGTGCGGCGGTATTGATGAGTGGCCTCGACTTCGAACGCGCGGTGCTGTCGGCCGGGCCGCTCGGCATCATGCAGGCCTGCATGGACGCGGTCGTGCCCTACGTGCACGAACGCAAGCAGTTCGGACAGGCGATTGGCGAGTTTGAACTGATGCAGGGTAAACTGGCCGACATGTATACCACGATGAATGCCTGCCGCGCCTATGTCTACGCGGTTGGCAAGGCTTGCGATCGCGGCGAAACCACGCGCAAGGATGCGGCTGGTGCGATCCTCTACGCCGCGGAAAAGGCGACCTGGATGGCGCTCGAGGCCATCCAGGCGCTCGGTGGCAATGGCTACACCAACGAGTATCCGGTGGGGCGCCTGTTGCGCGATGCCAAGCTTTACGAGATCGGTGCGGGCACTTCGGAAATCAGGCGCATGCTGATCGGACGCGAACTGTTTAACGAAACCGCTTAAGTTTTATTGTTTTCAAACACTATTAATACAGAGACTGACATGGGCGAAGATATCGTCATAACCGGAATAGCGCGGACACCGATGGGCGGCTTCCAGGGTGTGCTGGCAAACGCCACCGCGATGGAGTTGGGCGCGGCCGCAATCCGCGCCGCCGTCGAACGCAGCAAGGCGCCCGTCGATGCTGTCGACGAAGTCATCATGGGCTGCGTGTTACCGGCTGGCCTCGGCCAGGCGCCGGCGCGACAGGCGGCGCTCGGCGCAGGTTTGTCGCTCGCCACCGGCTGCACCACGGTTAACAAGATGTGCGGGTCGGGAATGAAAGCCGCCATGTTGGCCCACGATTTATTGAAGGCCGGCAGCAATCAAATCATGCTCGCCGGTGGCTTCGAAAGCATGAGTAACTCACCCTACCTGCTTCCCAAGGCGCGCGCGGGAATGCGCATGGGGCACGGCCAGGTGCTGGATCACATGTTTCTCGACGGCCTCGAGGATGCCTACGACAAGGGCAAGTTGATGGGCGTTTTCGCTGAAAATACGGCGGAGCATTATGGCTTCACGCGCGAGCAGCAGGATGCTTTTGCGATCGCTTCGCTGCAGCGTGCCCGCCAGGCGATCGAAAGCGGCGCCTTTGCCGATGAAATAACCCCGGTGGTGATGCAAACGCGCAAGGGCGAAGTCACGGTCGACACCGATGAACAGCCATTCAATGCCAACCTCGACAAGATCCCCGGGCTGCGCCCGGCGTTTCGCGCCGACGGTACCGTAACTGCCGCCAACTCAAGCTCGATCTCGGACGGTGCGGCGGCGCTGGTGCTGATGCGCGCGTCGCAGGCCGAGCAGCGCGCGCTGAACCCGTTGGCGGTGATCCGCGCGCATGCGACCCACGCGCATGAACCCGCCTGGTTCACCACCGCACCGGTTGGCGCCATGCAAAAAGTGCTGGAAGCCGCCAACTGGTCTGCCGACGAGGTTGACCTGTACGAAATCAACGAAGCCTTTGCGGTGGTTACCATGGCGGCGATGAAGGATCTCGGGCTCGATCACGCCAAGGTGAACGTCAACGGCGGCGCCTGTGCATTAGGCCATCCGATCGGCGCATCCGGCGCGCGCATCCTGGTCACGCTGATCGCCGCGCTACAACGGCGCGGGCTGAAAAAGGGCGTCGCCAGTCTGTGCATCGGCGGTGGCGAAGCCACCGCGATTGCACTCGAGCTGGTTTAGCACGACCCATGTATTTAAGCGAAGAACAGAGCCTGATCCGCGACGCGGTGCGCGAGTTTGTGCGCGAGCAAATTCTGCCGCATGCCGCAAGCTGGGATCGCGATAGCCATTTCCCGCGCGAGCAGTTGACGCAGATGGCCGAGCTCGGCCTGTTTGGCATGTTCGTGCCCGAGGAATGGGGCGGCAGCGGCGCCGACTACCTGTCGTTTGCGCTCGCCATCGAAGAAGTGGCCGCCGGCGATGGTGCGTTGTCGACCATTCTGAGTGTCAACAACTCGGTGGTCTGCGGGGTATTGCTGGCCTCGGGTGACGCCTGGCAGAAAGAACAGTTTCTGCGGCCACTCGCCAGCGGTGCAAGCCTCGGTTGTTTTTGCCTGACCGAACCCCAGGCGGGTTCCGACGCGGCCGCGCTGCGCACGTGCGCCGAGCGTCGCGGCGACGAGTTCGTGTTAAACGGCAGCAAGGCTTTTATTACCTCGGGCAAGAATGCCGACGTTGCGATCGTGTTCGCGGTCACCGACGCCGAGGCCGGCAAGAAAGGGATTAGCGCATTTGTCGTGCCCACCGACAATCCCGGCTACCAGGCAGGCGCGCCCGAACAGAAAATGGGTCAACATGCCTCGGATACGGTGCAGGTTTTTCTGCGCGATTGCGTGGTGCCAGCGAGCCATTTGATCGGCCGCGAAGGCGAGGGCTACAAGATTGCCCTGATGAATCTCGAAGGCGGGCGCATCGGCATCGGTGCGCAGTGCGTCGGCATGGCGCGCGCGGCCTACGAGTGCGCACTTGCCTACGCCCGTGAGCGCAACAGTTTCGGCAAACCGATTGTCGAGCACCAGGCGGTTGCCTTTCGGCTCGCCGACATGGCGACCCAGCTCGATGCAGCGCGTCTGATGGTGCACCACGCCGCGCGCCTGCGCGATGCGGGTGTTCCCTGCTTGCGACAGGCCAGCCAGGCCAAGTTGTTCGCCTCGGAAGTCGCCGAGAAAATCTGTTCCGCCGCAATCCAGGTGCTCGGCGGCTACGGTTACCTGCGTGACTTTCCGCTGGAACGCATTGCGCGCGATGTTCGCGTGGCGCAGATATACGAGGGCACCAGCGATGTTCAGCGCCTGGTGATTGCACGCGAACTGGTGGCAGGCCGATGAGTATCATTGAATCAAAAATCAGCAGTCGCAACGCCGAATTTGTGCAGAATCGCGAGGCGATGCGGGCGCTGGTAGACGATCTGAATGCAAAGGTTGCCACCATTGCCGAGGGCGGCGGTGAACGTGCACGCGCCAAACACCTGAGTCGCGACAAGCTGTTGCCGCGCGATCGCGTCAACCGCCTGATCGATCCCGGGTCCGCCTTTCTTGAAATCGGCCAGTTCGCCGGCTACGAAATGTATGGTGAAGATAATATTGCCGCCGGCGGATTGATCGCCGGTATCGGCCGCATCCGCGACCAGGAATGCATGATCGTCGCCAACGATGCGACCGTGAAAGGTGGCACCTATTACCCGATCACGGTAAAGAAGCATTTGCGTGCGCAGGACATCGCGGCGCAGAACAATCTGCCCTGTATTTACCTGGTCGATTCGGGCGGGGCGCACCTGCCGAGCCAGCAGGACGTGTTTCCGGACCGCGAACACTTCGGCCGCATTTTTTATAACCAGGCGAACATGTCGGCCCGTGGTATTCCACAGATTGCGGTGGTGATGGGTTCCTGTACCGCGGGCGGTGCTTACGTGCCGGCGATGTGCGACCAGTCGATCATCGTGCGCGAACAGGGCACCATATTTCTCGGTGGGCCGCCGCTGGTGAAAGCGGCCACCGGGGAAGTCGTCAGCGCCGAAGATCTCGGCGGCGCCGACGTCCACGCGCGCATTTCCGGGGTAGTCGATCACTACGCGCAGGACGATGAACACGCGCTCAGCATGGCGCGCGATATCGTCGGCACGCTCAATCGTTTCAAGCAGCCTGACATTGCCTTGCGTAAACCGCTGGAGCCCCGGTACCCCGTCGACGAACTCTATGGCATCGTGCCGAGTAGCCTGCGCAAGCCTTTCGATATCCGTGAAATCATCGCGCGCCTGGTTGACGCGCAGCGAGTTCGACGAGTTCAAGCAACTCTATGGCACCACGCTGATCTGCGGCTTTGCACATATATTCGGGATTCCGGTGGGCATAGTCGCCAACAATGGCATCCTGTTTTCCGAGTCGGCGTTAAAGGGTGCGCACTTCGTCGAGCTGTGCGCCAAGCGCCGTATCCCGTTGATTTTCTTGCAGAACATCACCGGCTTCATGGTCGGTCAGAAATACGAACACCGCGGCATTGCGCGCGATGGTGCGAAAATGGTGACCGCGGTTGCCTGCGCACGCGTACCCAAATTGACGCTGGTGGTCGGCGGCAGTTTCGGCGCTGGAAACTACGCCATGTGTGGGCGCGCTTACGGTGGCCGCTTCCTGTGGATGTGGCCCAATGCGCGCATTTCGGTAATGGGGGGTGAACAGGCGGCAACCGTGCTGGCGCAGGTCAAACGCGATGGCATCGAGGCACGTGGTGAGTCCTGGGCAGAACAGGATGAAGCGGACTTCAAGCAACCGATACGCGAACAGTACGAAGCCCAGGGGCATCCCTACCACGCCTCCGCACGCCTGTGGGATGACGGTATCATCGATCCGGCGGATTCACGGCTGGTGCTTGGGCTTGGTTTGTCAGCCGCGCTCAACGCGCCGGTCGAAACCACCGAGTTTGGCATTTTCCGGATGTGAAGCAGCGATGATCGAGACGCAACATGTTTAACAAGATACTCATCGCCAATCGCGGTGAAATCGCGGTACGCGTCGCGCGTACCGCACGCCGTCTCGGTATCGCCAGTGTCGCGGTTTACTCCACTGCCGATCGTCACACATTGCACGTGGAAAGCTGCGACCAGGCGTTTTGCATCGGCGGCGCAAGCCCGAGCGAGAGTTACCTGAACGCCGCACTCATTCTCCAGGTTGCGCGCGACTGCGGCGCCGAGGCGATCCATCCGGGCTACGGGTTCTTATCGGAAAACGCCGATTTCGCGCGCGCCTGCGAAGCCGCCGGAATCGTTTTTATCGGGCCACCCGCGAGCGCCATCGACGCCATGGGATCAAAGAGTGAAGCCAAGGCCTTGATGCATGCCGCCGGCGTACCCCTGATTCCAGGCTTTCACGGGGCAGACCAGCAAGACCTGAACCTGGCGCAGGAATCACGCGCTGTTGGCTATCCCCAGCTGATCAAGGCGAGCGCCGGAGGCGGCGGCAAGGGGATGCGCCTGGTGAACAAGGAGAGCGAGTTCGCGGCAGCCCTGATCTCGGCGCGGCGCGAGGCGCGCGCGGCGTTTGGCGACGATGAAGTGCTGATCGAACGCTACCTGACGCGTCCCCGCCATGTCGAAATGCAGGTGTTCGCCGACTCCCTCGGAAACTGTGTGCACCTGTTCGAGCGCGATTGTTCGATCCAGCGCCGCCATCAGAAGATTCTCGAAGAAGCGCCGGCGCCCGGGCTTGACGATGCGCTGCGCGCGCAGATGGGTGCGGCGGCGGTCGAGTGCGCGCGCGCCATCAATTACCAGGGTGCGGGAACCGTCGAGTTTCTGCTCGACGAGGACGGCAGCTTTTTCTTCATGGAAATGAATACGCGCCTGCAGGTCGAGCATCCGGTGACTGAGATGATCAGTGGCCAGGACCTGGTGGAATGGCAGCTGCGGGTTGCCTCGGGCGAACCCTTGCCCTTGCAGCAGGCACAGATCGAGATGCGGGGACACGCCTTCGAGGCGCGTATCTACGCCGAGACACCGCGGCACGATTTCATGCCGGCGGCGGGTCGAATCCGCTTCCTGCAACTGCCCGAATTGTCGGCGCAGGTACGCGTTGATACCGGTGTGCGCTGCGGCGACAGCATCGGCATCAACTACGACCCGATGATCGCCAAGTTGATCGTGCACGCGGCCGATCGGCCAACGGCACTGGCGCGGCTTGCGCATGCATTGCGCCAGTACCAGATACTCGGTCTCAGCACCAACCTGGATTTTCTCGGCCGGCTGGTCGACATGCCGGCGTTTCGCGATGCCGATTTCGACACCGGGTTTATCGCCACCCACCACGCGCAACTGTTTGCCGACGACAGCGAGCGGCTGAAGCGCGCGTTGATGCTGGCCGCGGCAGCCACGCTGCCAGCCTTCGGCACAGTCGCAAATCCGGCTTCGCCCTGGGACCTGCGCAATCACTGGCGGATGAATTTGAGCGCGGTCGAACGGGTGCAATTGCTGCAGGAAGAC
>CAWIHJ010000014.1:0-21329 GCA_963835795.1 uncultured Gammaproteobacteria bacterium | reverse complement strand
CATTCTGGTCATCGCGCCGTTTTTCGTTATGCCGACGGTTTCGGCGCTGGTCTGGAAAAACCTGTTCATGAACCCTGTGAACGGATTCTTCGGCCATATAGCCACGGGCCTTGGCCTGCCAGCCTTCGATTTCCTGGCGCAGGCGCCACTGGCGTCGATAATCCTGATCGTGAGTTGGCAATGGTTGCCGTTCGCGACACTAATTCTGTTGACTGCCATCCAGTCGCTGGACGGTGAACAAATCGAAGCCGCCAATATGGATGGCGCCGGCCCGATTAATCGTTTTGTATACATCGTCTTGCCACATTTGTCGCGGGCCATTGCCGTGGTTGTGTTGATCCAGACGATATTCCTGTTGTCCGTATTTGCCGAGATCTACGTAACCACGTCGGGCGGCCCCGGCAACGCGTCGACGAACCTGACCTATTTGATCTTCAAGGAAAGCCTGCTCAGTTTTGACGTGGGCACCGGCAGCGCCGGTGGTGTGGTCGCCATCATACTCGCCAACATCGTCGCGATCTTTCTGATGCGAATGATCGGCAAAAGCCTGGAGGCCTGATTCCATGCCCCAATCCACTACCCCATCACGCAAATTACTGAATACCGTCGTCGCAGGGATCGTCTCTTTCGTGATCTTTTTTCCCATCCTGTGGATCATCATCCTGTCCTTCAAGGCGGAGCCTGATGCGATTCTGTCGCCGCTTGAAGCTCTTGCCGCCGATTGGACCTTCGAAAATTACACCACGGTGCAGGAGCGCTCCAATTATGCCCGACATTTCTGGAATTCGGTCGTCATTTCGGTCGGCTCCACCGTGCTCGGGTTGCTGATCGCGGTGCCCTCGGCCTGGGCGATGGCCTTCGTGCCGGGCAAGCACACCAAGGACGTGCTGATGTGGATGCTGTCGACCAAGATGCTGCCACCGGTCGGCGTATTGCTACCAATCTACCTGATGACGCAGGGCCTCGGCCTGCTCGATTCGAGGACGGCGCTGGTTTTTATCCTGATGTTGATGAACCTGCCGATCATCATCTGGATGCTTTACACCTACTTTAAGGAGATTCCAGGCGAAATTCTCGAAGCCTCGCGCATGGATGGCGCCGGCATGCGGGAAGAGATCCTGTTCGTGCTGACGCCGATGGCGCTGCCGGGCATCGCTTCGACGCTTCTGCTCAACATCATCCTGGCCTGGAACGAAGCTTTCTGGACGCTGAATCTGACCGCCGCCAAAGCGGCGCCGTTGACCGCATTTATCGCCAGTTATTCGAGTCCCGAGGGTCTTTTTTACGCGAAACTCAGCGCAGCTTCGACCATGGCGATCGCGCCGATCCTGGTCATGGGCTGGTTCAGCCAGAAACAATTGGTTCGCGGACTAACCTTCGGCGCAGTAAAATAGGAGGAGAAATGGGGCAAATCACGCTTAAGCAAGTACGTAAGGCGTTTGGCGATGTCGAAGTCATTCCGCCGCTCGACCTGGAAATCAACGATGGTGAATTCGTCGTCTTTGTCGGCCCCTCGGGCTGCGGCAAATCGACACTGTTACGACTCATCGCCGGGCTGGAAGATGTCACCGGCGGGGTGATCGAGATCGACGGCGATGATGGACCATGATTCCCCCGTCCAGGCGCGGGCTGGCCATGGTGTTCCAATCCTACGCGTTGTACCCCCACATGAGTGTGCGCAAGAATATCGCTTTTCCGCTGCGCATGGCGGGTATCGATCCGCAGGAACAGCAACGGCGCATCAAAGAAGCGGCGCGCGTATTGAACCTGACCGACTACCTCGACCGGCGCCCGGGACAGCTATCGGGCGGGCAACGCCAGCGCGTTGCTATCGGCCGCGCCATTGTGCGCGAACCCGCCGCATTCCTGTTTGACGAACCCCTGTCCAATCTCGATGCCGCACTGCGCGTCGGTATGCGCCTCGAGATCTCAGAGATGCATGAACGACTGAAAACAACAATGATTTATGTAACCCACGACCAGGTGGAAGCCATGACCATGGCCGACAAGATCGTCGTGTTGCAGGCCGGCTTCATCGAGCAGGTTGGTTCGCCGCTGGAGCTTTATCGCACTCCCCGAAATCTCTTCGTAGCCGGCTTTATCGGCTCGCCGAAAATGAATCTGATCAACGGTGCCGAGGCGGCGAAACATGACGCGACGACGTTCGGTATCCGCCCGGAGCATATCTCGGTATCGAGCGACAATGGTGCCTGGGAGGGCACCGTCGGGGTGTCTGAACACCTCGGTTCGGATACGTTTTTTTATGTCATCTGCGAAGGCTTTGACACTCCAGTCACCGTCAGGGCGGGTGGCGAAGTCGATATACACTACGGTGACAAGATCTATCTAACACCAGACCCGGCTCATTTTCATAGATTCGACGATAACGGACTTCGGATCGATTGACTTGGCGAATGCATTTTGAATATCTTGTCCGACGCAACCCTGGGAGAGCTTCCCGACACGATTAAACGCCCGGGTTATGATCGTGCAACCCTGTCTCCGGGGATCGTCCATATCGGATTGGGTAATTTTCACCGCGCACACCAGTCATGGTACCTGCACCGATTATTCGAACGGGATCTCGACAAGGACTGGGCGATCGTCGGCGCCGGCGTGCGGCCATTCGATGCGATCCAACGCGAGAAACTGGCCGCGCAGGATTATCTCACGATGCTGATTGAACTGGATCCCGCCGGGACTTCTGCGGAGATCGTGGGATCGATGATCGACTATGTACCGGTTGACAGTGGCAACGTGTCCTTAATCAAAAAGATGGCTGACCCCGCGATCAGGATCGTCACCCTGACTGTCACCGAGGGTGGGTATTTTCTTGAGCCGGCAACCCGGGAATTCGACGCCTCTCATCCCGACATCCAGCACGATATCGAAGGTCCCGAATCGCCGGTGACGGTCTTCGGCGCGATTGTGGCCGCGTTGAAACTTCGGCGAGATCAAGACATTGGCCCGTTTACGATTCAATCCTGCGATAACCTGCGTGGCAACGGCAATATAACCCGCCAGGCCATTGTTTCGCTCGCTCGACTATCGGCTCCGGATTTGGCCGACTGGATCGACCAGCACTGCAGCTTTCCCAATTCGATGGTGGACTGCATCGTCCCGGCCACGGGGCCGAAAGAGATTGCGCTGGCGAAGCAATTCGGCGTGATCGACGAGCTGGTGGTGACGCATGAAAGCTTCCGCCAGTGGGTCATCGAGGACACTTTTTGTGCCGGGCGCCCGCACTGGGAAAAGGTCGGGGTCACCTTCACCGACGATGTATTCGGCTACGAGGAGCAAAAGATCCGAATGCTGAACGGCGGCCATCAGATTATCGTCAACCTTGCCGAATTGCTGCATATCGAGACGATTGCGGACGCCATGCGCCACGCCGGAATTCGTGCCTTTTTCCACAAGGTGCAGCTCGAAGAAATCGTACCCCACGTCGTTCCCGTGCCTGGAATGACGCCCGAAGCCTACGTCGATCTGGTTGCAAAACGTTTTTCTAATCCCGCGATTGTGGATACGACACGACGGGTCGCCTACGATGGATCTTCGCGGCATCCCGGGATGGTGCTGCCATCGATCCATGACGGCGTCAGCAAAGGGGTATCCGTGCAGGGTCTCGCCCTTGCCGAAGCCGCCTGGGCGCGCATGTGTGCTGGCACCCGGCAAGACAATAGCGAGATCGAACCGAACGATCCGAATTGGGATGTCCTCAGGAAAACCGCCAACCGCGCCAGGTCGCAACCGCAGGCCTGGTTAGAGATGCGTCAGACTTATGGCGAACTGGCGAACCAACCCGATTTTTCTCATGCATTTGCAAAATGGCTGTCGCTGATCTGGAACAGTGGTGTCGAAGCCGCTATCGAAGCTTATTGCGATAGCGGCCAGGTAGCTGGATCCTGGAGAGATTTGAAATAGTGCCGAGTTTAGGAAATTCTACAGAAGCGTCTGTGGAAACACTCGCGGCTAGGGTATCGGCGCAGGCTGGTCGAGATCGTTTTGTCGTGGGAATCGCAGGACCGCCGGGAAGCGGGAAGTCAACGACGAGTGAGGCGCTTCGGGTCGAACTTCAAATTCGATACCGGTTGCAGGTACAAATCGTTCCTATGGATGGCTTCCACTATGACAATGCCGTATTGACAGAACGTGGGTTAATCGCAAGGAAAGGCTCGCCTGAAACATTCGACATAGACAGCTTCGAACACATTTTGATGCGACTTACCGCAAACAAACGAACAGATGTCGCGGTTCCGGTCTTCGACCGCACAAACGATCTGGCGCGCGCAAGCGCCAGAATAATTCGGTGCGATACGAGCATTATTCTCGTCGAAGGAAATTATCTGCTGCTGCGCGACGAGCCCTGGAGCCACCTCGCCCAATATTTCGATTTATCCGTGATGACCGACTGTGACGAGCGGACGCTTCGAGCACGCTTGATGAAACGCTGGCACGATCTGGGCCACAGTGAATCGGAGGCAGAGACAAAGGTCGAAATGAATGACTTGTCAAACGCAAGAAGGGTGTTGTCGGAAAGCCTGTCAGCAGATATCAGGTATATCTGCGAGGATCAATAAACGGCTGTTTTTTTTCGAGGAATACGCTTTATCTTTACATTGTTGAGATTGTTCGAGCCTTCGGGGGCAGCATCACGGCCGCATCCTTCCCATCATTCCCAGACGAGCGGCGATCCGACGTATCGGGATGACGATCATCTCAACTATGCAATGACGGTTGCTGGCCGATTACCTGGGCCACTCGCTGCACACCTCGACTGCGCAAGACCTGCGCCGAATGCCGAGCAGTCAACAGCATGCACGCTTCGGAGGGCGGGGAGAACGTTAGTCCTTCCCGACCCCTGTAATCGACCCACAACCGACACTTAAAACTGAAATTTCAAGGACCCTTCGTGCCCAACTCAGATACTGAACACTATGCTGGTATACTGCTGTCGAGATTGGACCTGGTAATTGCTAGTGTCGGTAAGGGTGTTTGAATGGTTGGAAAAACTTGGTTTAGGCCAACATGCAAGCGCGTTTGAGGAAAATGATATTGGCTGGGATTTACTTGGTGATATCGACCAGGAGACCTTAAAGGATATCGGAATCAACTCGGCTGGGCACCGTCTACGAATTCTGAAAGCGGCAAAAAGCCTTAATCTCGAACAAACCACTCCCACTACTGCTGATTCTACTGAAGCTCCACCTCCTGGCTTAGTTACCGATACAACGGGCGACGAAGATACCTCGGCCTGGTCACGAACGCCGGGCGAACGCAAGCCCGTAACTATGCTGTTTGCCGATATAGTCGGTTCTACCGCGTTAACCGAAAAATTAGATGCTGAAGATGCGCATGACCTGCTTTATCGGGCTACCCGGCTTCCGAGTCGCCGACTATTGCTATTCGTAAACCGCTGGTGGGGCGAAAGTCTGAACTGGCACAGTTTCATGATTTGCTGAAAATCTGCCTGGAGAGCAAAAACGGGCAGACCGTGTTCGTGCGAGGGGAGGCCGGCATTGGCAAGTCTCGATTGGTGGAGGAAATGGCACAGCTCGCGCAGCAGAGTGGTTTCGAGAGTCATAAGGCGCTCGTACTGAGCTTTGGCGCGGGCAAGGGGCAAGGGGCAATACCCTCATTAGTAAGAAGCCTTCTCGGTATCACTCAAGGCAGCGGCAAGCGTGAACGAGAGGCAGTACTTGAGCAGGCGGAAACTGAAGGGTACGTGGAGCAAGATAATCGAGTGTTCTTGAATGACTTACTCGACCTGGCACAACCATCCGAGCTTCGGGTTCTCTACGATGTGATGGAACAGCAGACCCGAAAAGAAGGCAAATTAACCTCAGTGGTGGAAATGCTTACGAAACTTGCTTCTCGCAAATCTATTTTAATTGTTATCGAAGACTTGCACTGGGCAGACAATATTACCCTCGATTATCTGGCGAGGCTCGCAACGGCTGTAGCCGATTGCCCGGCACTGATGGTTTTGACATCCCGCGCAGAAGGCGATCCCCTGGATAAAACCTGGCGAGCACAGATCTCAGAGAGCCCCATCGTCACATGGGACTTGAGCCCGCTACGCAAGGAAGAGTCGCTGAAACTGGCGACCGCCTATATCGATGCGAGCGACTCACTGGCGAAGCGCTGCATCGAGCGTGCTGCGGGTAATCCCCTGTTTCTCGAACAACTCTTGTTGGGCGTTGAAAAGGGCAGCAGTGAAAGCATTCCCGATTCCATTAAAAGTCTGGTATTGGCACGGATGGATCATCTACCTGTTCAGGACAAACAGGCCTTATGCGCCGCGGCGGTGCTCGGTCAGCGTTTCGAACTTGAAGGTCAACTTTTAAGATCCCTCGGTTTTGCTGCCGAATCGTTAGATGCGTATCGACGAGCGGGCGAGGCTGCGGGTGACGATCACGAGCGTTGCCACTCATGGTTGGGTCTGGCGCAAGGGCTGGATCTCACCGGGGCACACCAGGAACTCATTGAGGTTCTTGATGAAGCCGAAAGTATCGCACAGGCCCAATCCCTAACATTAGAGCTAGCACGAATATATAAGATACGGGGCGGTGTGCACTACTCACAGGGTGAAATTCAGGCTTGTCTCGAGGCAAACACGGCATCATTGAAGTTCGCACGTGATGCTGGTTCGCTCGAAGCGGAAGCCCAGGCACTTAGCGGCCTGGGGGACGCCGAATGCAGCCGCGGGCGCTTCATTTCAGCTTTCCGCCATTTCGATCGATGCGTCGAACTTGCTCAACAGCACGGGTTTGGCGGAGTAGTAGCCGCAAACCAGCAAATGCGAGCCTATGTAAGTCAATGGAAAAACGAATTTAAATCTTCGATAGAAGATTACTGCGGAGCTCTCGAGCTGGCAGTGAAGACCCGGCAGGCGCGGTCGGAAATGAATGCGTTGCTTATTGGTGGAGAAATTTGTACGAGAAGGGACGATTTGATCGAGGCAGAGAAATTATTGATGCGCTGCCTGGTAATCACCCGTCGTCTGAGTTCGAGAGGTTTTGAAGGGACGTGCCTCTGCCTTCTCGGGAGGATTAGAATCCTGCAAGGCAACCGACGTGAGGCTATCGAGCTCGTGCAAAAGGCGATCGACATATTACGGGAGTCGGAGTCGGGCATGACACAAAATGGCCCCTACACTCTGGGTTTGCTCGCGCTTGCCACTCAAGATGCTGACCAGCGTCGCCTCGTGTTAGCAGAAGGAGAAGCACTGTTGGCAGTAGGCAGTGTTGGCCACAATTATCTCGAATTTTACGTGGATGCCATGGAAGTATGCTTGCAGATGTCAGAGTGGGACGAGGTCGATCGATACGCTCGAGCTCTAGAAGACTACACGCACGACGAACCGTTACCTCGTAGCGACTTATTTATTGCGCGCGCTCGGGTGCTCGCCGCTCACGGCCGGGGAAAACGAGATCAGCAGACGAGGGAGGAACTTCAACGTCTGTACGACAAGGTTGAACGTGTCGGCCTTAAGTTTGCGTTACCCGCCTTAGAGATTGCATTGGTGTCGACCTAGATTGGGGTCAACGCTTTCAATCTGGAAGCCGGCGTTGCAATGTGTCCGTTTGGTATGACAGCGAAGGCTTCCTATGTGCGGGTCTGCGCCCCTTGATTTGTGAATTTGGGGGTCCGCTCGCGTTCCGCGAGATGTCCAGCGCGACGCTAGAGGCTCACCGTTGGATTGATCTCGAGCATTTCGTGGGCTTTGACGAGTCTTTTCAAATAGTCTCTATTAAACCTTGCGTTTGCGTCAGTCATTGCCTTGTGAATCGTGGGCTGCATGGCTATGATGCGGGGTTCGGAAAAGCCTACTACGAGGTCTGTCATGAAAGTCTGTGTACTCGGAGCCGCCGGTGGAATCGGTCAACCGCTCTCATTATTGCTCAAGCTGCAACTTCCCGCGGGCAGCGAGCTGTCGTTGTACGACGTCGCGCCGTTTACGCCCGGTGTCGCGGTCGACCTGAGCCACATCCCGACCGATGTCAGCGTTTCTGGTTTCATCGGTGACGATTTAGAAGCCGCGATGCAGGATGCCGATATCGTCGTCATTCCGGCGGGCGTGCCGCGCAAACCGGGCATGACGCGCGACGACCTGTTCAACGTGAACGCGGGCATCGTCAAGAAACTGGTCGGCGCCGGCGCGAAGGCCTGCCCCAATGCCTGTTTCGCAATCGTGACCAACCCCGTCAACTCGACTGTTCCGATTGCGGCCGAGGTGTTGAAAGCGGCTGGTGTATACGACAAGCGCAAATTATTCGGTGTTACCACCCTCGACGTGATTCGATCGATTACCTTTGTCGCCGAAGCGGCGGGCAAGAGTGTGGACGACATCAGGGTCGACGTGATTGGCGGCCACAGTGGCGTCACCATATTGCCGTTGCTTTCCAGTATTGAAGGCGTGGAATTAAGTCAGGCGCAGATCGAGGCGTTGACGCCGCGCATCCAGGAAGCCGGCACCGAAGTTGTCGAAGCCAAGGCCGGCGCCGGTTCGGCGACCCTGTCCATGGCCCAGGCGGCGGCACGGTTCACGGCCTCGCTGGTGGCGGCGCTTAACGGCGAGTCCGTTACCGAGTGTTGCTACGTGCAGGTGGGCGAGGATACCAGCAGCTTTCACGCACAGCCGGTCGTGCTCGGCGAGAATGGTGTCGAGTCGATCCCGCCGCTGCCGGCGCTGAGCGACTACGAACAGCAATTGCTGGGCGACATGCGCGAAACACTGGAAGGCAATATCCGCAAGGGCCTCGAGTTCGCAAACACCTGAACGCCATCGCTGAGGCAGGATTAATCCCGGCTTGAGCGGGCGCGCCCCAGCTCCGCCAGGCGCCGGGTTAGCTAGCGCCGATCTGTCAGCCAGGATTGAACCATAGCGTGTCGCCAGTCTCCAATGGGACAATGTGCAAGATACAGAAGTGGTCACTGAACGGCTTTGTTCTGTGCGATGAATCGATTGGAGGTCGGTGAAATGCGAGCAGCAATACTACTGTTAGGCCTGATGATGCTGGGCGGTTGCGCCGCCAGTAGACCGACCGAAGACGATTTCATCACCCAGGTCGGCATCATCGAGGGCAAGGATGTAATCGATCCCGAGGGGTCCCAGGGCAACAATCAGGGTCAGTAGCGGCATATCGGTTTCAAGTGGTCGAGGTGTATCCATTGGCATCGGCGTCTTGCTGGGATCGGTGGGAAGTAGTTCATCTGCGGAACCCAAAGTGCGCTATCAGGTTGAGCTGACGAGTGGCGAAAAACTTACTATCTTTCAGGAAAGCGATGAATTCCTGGCCGGAGATTGCGTCGAAATCCGCTCGGTGCCCGGTAATGAGATTATCCACCGCAGATGAAACGCATCGCGGCGGGATGCGAGGACTGAATCCGGCGAGGACAGGTCTGTGGTTTACAGATCCTTAACCAGGCGCAGCGCGTCGTAGATCGCGGCATGAATGTTGCGCGACGATACCGCGTCACCAATACGAAACAGTTTGAATTTTCCCTGCGCGGTTACGCTCTAGCTGCTGCGGCTCGCCGTCGATTAGCGCGTCGTAATCGACCGCGCCGAGGTTTGTCGACTGGGGTTTGAGTTCAAAATAGACCTCGTCGAGCGGCATCGTGCCGTGTTCGACGACCACCTGGTCGACCAGCCGCTCGCTGCTGAAATCGCCATAGTCGCTGCCGAGCGTAACGCGAATGCGACCCGCTTCACGCTGCGCGGACTGAGGGCGCGATGACACAGCGTAAAACGAACCTGCAGCGGCAACAACTGCGCATGTAGGGCACCAGGTTAGTACCGCCGATATCGGGCGCAATCTGGCGTTCCGGCGTAACGAACTCGAGCTGGCGCCGCTGTCGGCGATGATTTCGGCAGCCTGCATGGCGGCGTGATCGGCGCCGTCGTCGTAAAGCAAGCACCTCGCCGCGCGAGCTTGACGTCGCCCGAGATGATGTCGTGCGCCGATCACCACCAGGTCATTGCCGCTGTGCAGTACCTCGCTATCCGGCAGGCCGCCGGTCGCGATGATCACGACATCGGGTTCCTCGGCGAGGATTTCATCCGCTTCGGCGTAAGTGTTGAACTGGAATTCGACGCCGGCGCGTTCGCATTGATCGACGCGCCAGTCGATGATGCCAATCATTTCGCGTCGGCGTGGCGACTGCGACAATAACCGCACCTGGCCACCGGCGCGTGGCGTGGCTTCGAACAGGATGACCCGATGGCCGCGTTCGGCCGCCACGCGCGCGGCTTCGAGGCCCGCCGGGCCGGCGCCGACGACGACGATCCTTTTCGGCTTGTCACTTTTCGTTTCGATCTGGTGTGGCATGCTCGCTTCGCGTCCGCTGGCCGGGTTGTGGATGCACAGGGCTTCGCCCGCCAGGTAAATGCGATCGAGACAATAAGTCGCACCGACGCAGGGGCGAATATCCTGCTCGCGCCCGGCGGCGAGTTTTTGCACGATCAACGGATCGGCAATGTGCGCGCGCACCATGCCGACCATGTCGAGTTTACCGCTGGAAATGGCGTGGCGGGCGGTAGCGATGTCGGCGATCTTGCAGGCGTGAAACACCGGCATGCCGAGTTCGTGGCGGACCTCGCCGGCGAAATCGAGCTGCGGCGCGGAAGGCATGCCCTGCACCGGAATGATATCCGCCAGCGCCGCGTCGGTATCGATGTGCCCGCGAATCACGTTGAAGAAATCGATCTGTCCGCTGGCGACCATGCGCCGCGCTATTTCCATGCCGACTTCGCGCGTGATGCCGTTTTCCATTTGCTCGTCGATTACCAGGCGCAGGCCGACGATGAAATCGGCGCCAACGCGCGCGCGGATCGCATCGACAACCAGGTGCGTGAAGCGCAGGCGGTTGTCGAGCGTGCCGCCCCAGTCATCGTCGCGTTGATTGGTAGCCGGCGACCAGAACTGGTCGATCAAATGCCCGTAGCATTGCAGTTCGATGCCATCCAGGCCTGCAGCCTGCATGTGTTCGGCGGCGAGCGCGTAGTCGGCGACGATGCGTTCGATGTCCCAGTCCTCGATAATCTTCGGAAACGCGCGATGCGCGGCCTCGCGTATTCCCGATGCCGAAACCGTCGGCAACCAGTCGCTGTGATTCCAGTGCGCGCGGCGCCCGAGATGAGTGAGCTGGATCATCACCTTGCAATCGTGTTCGTGGCAACTATCGACCAGTTCGCGCATCCACGGCACCACGTCCTCGCGGTAAGCGAGAATGTTGCCGAAGGCAGGTGGGCTGTCTCGCGATACCAGTGCCGATCCCGCGGTCATGGTCATGCGCGAGGCCGGCGCGGGCGCGTGCCTCGTGGTACAGGCGGTAGCGCTGTTTGGGCATGCCGTCTTCGGTATAGGCGGGCTCGTGCGAGCTGTGGTCATCAATCGATTTTTCGAGGTCAGGTGCCTGAGCTGAAAGGGCTGTAGCAAGGGATCGTTGCTGGTCATGGGTCACACACGCGGTAATTCAGATTGAGGCCTATAGTAGCAGCAGGGATCCGGTCGCTTGGAAATCGTTTCGAAACGGTCGCGTTCATAGCAGCAGCATTGGAATAAGCCTGGATACTCATGTTAGCCTGCCGCGATGAGCGATGACAAGATATCGACCAACGAAGCGATAGACGCGGCCCTGCGCCTCGATGGCGATCCGCAAAACGTAAAGCAGTTTTACGCCGACTGGGCGCGTCACCTACGACCAGGATATCAGCGACGCGGTATACAGCGGCCCGGCAATTGCGGCCAGACTGTTGCAATCAGCACCTGGCCGACCGAAACGCGGCGCATACTCGATGCCGGATGCGGCACCGGGCTGGTCGGGGTCGGAGTTGCAGGCGCTCGGTTACAGCGCAATTGATGGTTTCGACCTGTCACCGGAAATGGCCGAGTTGTCGACAGGCTACCGGTGCCTATCGCGCAGGTTGTCGGCGATATTGACATGATGCGCGCGCTCGATGAATACCCGTATTGCGACTACGAAGCACTGTTATCCATAGGCGTGTTTACCCTCGGCCACGTGCCACCGCAGGCGCTCGCCGTGCTGCTGCGGTTGCTGCGCGCGGGCGGGCTATTGCTGGTTTCCACGCGCAGTCACTACTTCGAACAAACCGACTATCAGCAATACGTCGATGCGCTGCTCGACGGCGGCGAAATGTCACAGCTTCAGGTCATCCGGGATGCGCCTTACAACCACGATGGCGACGCGCACTACTGGGTGTTCAGAAAAGCCCCTTGATCGCGACCGTTGCAGCGCTTCGCACCGATTGAACTCGTTTACGAAATCGAGTTAAATTGCGGGCGCAAATACCCCATCGTTTAATGCTCTTTATAGAGGTCTCGCTATGTCGTCTCGACGCTTGAATGTTATCAGTCATTGCGATAAATCACCCTGGTTCGAGAAAACAAGAAACCAAGACTCTATCTACACCGAGTATGCTGGCCGCCTGGTGCTGCAGTCGCTGGGTGGTGACGCGGTCGAGGAATACTGGTCCCTGCGCAAGGCGGTTGGGCTGTTCGACGTCCCGGAACGTCCGCTCGAGATCAGCGGCAAGGATTCCGTGGCCTTTCTGAATCGTGTGTTGACGCGCCCGGTGGATAAATTGCGTGTCGGTCGGGGCAGCTATGGCCTGCTGTGCCACCAGGGCGGCGGCCTGGTCTGTGACGGTATCCTGTTCCGGCTGGCCGCGGATCGATTCTGGTTCGTGCACGCCGACGCCGATGTGCGGCTGTGGATGGTCGCGCACGCGGTTGGTTTCCAGGTCGAGATTCGCGATCCGAATTCCTGGGTGCTGCAGGTGCAGGGGCCTGGATCATTGCAGGTGCTCGAGCAGGCCTGCGACGACGGCGCGCCCGAGTCATTTCGTTACTTCGATGCCTTCGAGGGTAGTATGGGCGGGCAGCCGGTGCTGGTGAGCCGCACCGGCTGGTCCGCTGAACTCGGTTTCGAGGTATACAACATGGATGCCGCGGTTGACGGTTCGGCGCTGTGGGATCATCTGTTTGCGGCTGGCGAGGAACAGGGAATCCGCGCCTGTGGGCAGATGGCGATGAACATTCGTCGCATCGAGGGCGGTATTCTGAACTATCGCTCCGACATGGACTGGCACACCACGCCCTATGACATGGGGCTGGGCGCCTTCGTCGATCTCGACAGCCACGATTTCGTCGGGCGTGACGCTTTGCGCAATGCCGGCAAGGCAAGCCGTTTCACCGGCTTCAGGTGCAAGCCCCGGCAAATTCGCTATGGCGCCGCGCTGGTCGCGGCCGGGCGGTCGATCGGCCGGGTCACGGCCTACGAAGTCTCGCCTTACCTCGAATCTGGGGTCGGCTTCGCCCTGCTCGACTCGGCGCAGGACCTCGAGTGTCGCGATGTAAGCATCGATGTTCGCGGCTGCGAGCCATGTCCGGTAGAATTTGTCGAACTGCCGTTTTACGACGCCGACAAGAATATTCCGCGGGGCTTACCGTCGGCGAACGACATTGCCGATTAACCTGACCGACAAGGTATATACATGAGTAACAACCCTTCGATTCTGATAACCGGCGCTTCTGGCGGCATCGGCCGCGCGGCCGCCATCGAATGCGCAGGTCGTGGCGCTCGCATTGGAGTATGCTACAACGGAAACCGCGAACGCGCCGAGGCCACTCTGGCCGCACTCGCCGGCAATGGGCACCAGCTGTTCCAGTGCGACATTACCGATCCACAGGCCGTTGAATCGCTGATCGACGACGCTGAAAAAGCTTTCGACGGACTCGATGTGCTGGTCAATAATGCCGGCGTTTCGCAACGACACCGTTTCGAAGACATCGATTACGCGACCTGGCAGCAGAGTTGGCATCGCATCGTTACCACCAACCTGACCGCCGCTGGCAACCTGAGTTTTTGCGCGGGCCGCAAAATGATCACGCGTGGTGGCGGACGCATCGTCAACGTGTCGTCGCGCGGCGCGTTTCGCGGCGAACCGCTGATGCCGTGGTACGGCGCCTCCAAGGCCGGTATGAACGCGATGGGGCAATCGCTGGCGCAGGCGCTCGGGCCCCTGGGCGTGTTCGTCTACACGGTCGCGCCGGGTTTTGTCGAAACCGAGATGGCGGCCGCGGTGCTGGCTTCACCCGAAGGTGACAGCATCCGCAAGCAGAGCAATATGGGTCGCGTCGCGCAGCCCGAGGAGCTGGGCACCACCATCGCGTTCCTGGCAATGGAGGCGCCCGAGTTCATGACCGGCTGCATCATCGATGTCAACGGCGCATCTTACCTGCGCTCATGAAGTAAAGGCCGTGTGCTTCGTTGTGGCGAGCCGCCACGAGCGCGCGCTCAGCGGAAGAATTTATCACCAGGCGCAGGCTTGAGGTCCGCCCCCGCATCTGCTGCTCCGCGCCTGCTCACGCTAATCCTTCTGGCGGCGCTGTCGACGCTGTCGTTGAACCTGTTTCTGCCGTCGCTTAACAATATCGCGAGCGATTTTAGGGTCGATTACGCGCTGGTCAGCCTGTCGATTGCCGGCTACCTGGCGATGACCGCCATGCTGCAACTGGTGATTGGTCCGATGTCCGACCGTTTCGGTCGTCGGCCGGTGCTGTTGTGTGGTTTGTCGGTGTTCGTGGTCGGCTCGCTGGGTTGCCTGTTGGCGCGTGATATCGACAACTTCCTGCTGTTTCGCGCGCTGCAGGCCGCGGTGATTTCAGGCTGGGTGCTGTCGATGGCGATGATCCGCGATACCCGCGACGAAGCTGAGGCAGCGAGCCTGATCGGTTATGTCGCCATGTCGATGGCGATTGCACCCATGCTGGGCCCGATGATAGGCGGCCTGCTCGACGAGTTTTTCGGCTGGCGCTCGAGTTTCCTGCTGTACGGCGTGTTTGGAATCGCGTTGCTGCTGCTGTGCTGGATCGATCTCGAGGAAACCAACCATTCGCCATCTGCGACCTTCGCGGTGCAGTTCAGGGCCTACCCCGAACTGTTTGGATCCCGCCGATTCTGGGGATTTGCGCTGTGCGGGGTTTTTTCCACGGGTACATTTTACGTGTTTCTCGCCGGTGTGCCGCTGGTTGCGGCGCGACAGCTCGCGATTTCGCCCGGCGTGCTCGGCTTTTACATGGGGACCATTACTGCGGGTTTCGCCGCCGGAAGCTTCGTTGCTGGACGCTATTCGCGTCGCTATACGCTCACCACCATGATGATTGCCGGACGGTCGATTGCCTGCGTCGGACTGACAGTCGGATTGATTCTATTCCTGGCTGGATACGCGCATGGTTTAACCTTGTTCCTGGCAACCGTTTTTGCCGGTATCGCCAACGGAATTTCGATGCCCAGCACCAACACCGGCGCGATTTCGGTACGGCCCGGACTGGCGGGTAGCGCCGCGGGGCTCGTCGGCGCGTCGACGGTCGGCGGCGGCGCTTTGCTGAGCACGCTGGCCGGATGGTTTCTGGAGCGGGGCGATCCTGCGATCCGACTGCTTGGAATCATGTTGAGCTGTGCCCTGCTGGCGCTGCTGGCGGCGCTATACCTGCGATTTATCGACCGACGCGACGGGGAACTGGTAACCGCGATTGCAGCCGATGCGAGCCAGCAAGATGACGCCTGAAACCCGTATCAGGGCTGTCGCCCGGTGTCGCGCTTTACCCATTTCCAACCGGTGATCATCGGCTTGACCAGGTTTTCCCGTTTCCACAGCAGGTAAAACAGGATCGCGCCGACGTGCAACACGACCAGCACCAGGATGATGTCGGCGTTCAGGTGATGCCACCAGGTCAGTCGATTGACCGTGGCTTCGGAGACATAGCTTGCCAGCGGTCCGGATTCGAAAAAATCGTCCGAGACGATGAAAAGGCCGGTAAGCGCCTGCGCACTGATCGCAAGCAGCATCAGGATAACCGAGAGCGATCCCAGCGGATTATGACCCGGCGTCCCGCTCGGCTCGCGCTTGCCAAGATGGCCCAGGTATTGCCAGAGCCGCTTCGGCGTTGGCAGTAATGCGCGATAACGCACCGGCGCGGGGCCGACGAAACCCCACAGGTAGCGAAACAGCATCAGGCCGAGCACCAGGTAGCCGATGTAGAAATGCCACTGGATAGTGTCAAAGGTCATGAACTTGCCAAAACTCCAGCCGATACTGACCGAAAGCGCCAGCACCCAGTGCCACAGGCGTGTCACCGGGTCCCAGATTTTCTCCCGCGTCAAACCCTGCAAGGCAGCGCTTACTTTTTTTCGCGGAACTCGTCGTGGCAACCCTTGCAGGATTTGCCCAGTGCGCCCAGTTTCGACTTTCAATGCATCGAGGCCGTTACCCGCTGCCATCGCCAGCTCATTGACCGCCATCGCGTATTGCTTGCCGTACTCGCCGATTTCCGGGTAGGTGGTCCAGATTTTTGGCAATGCGGTGGTTTTACCGGGATAGTCCTCGTTATCGGTGCCCTTCGCCCAGGCGCGACCGTTGTCGAGGTCGAGCATCAGTTTGAGATTACCCGCCAGTGTGTTGGCAAGCTCCGCGTCGTAGTCCATTTTCCCCTTGGCCATGGCGAATAGCGGCCCGGCATTGAACGAACGCAATTGCATTTCGGCCTGGCGCGCCTTGATCGCTTTTTCCAGTAGCGGATCATCCCGGCGGCGATAGCGCGGAAAAGACTATCACGGCGACTAGCATGATCGCGCCAATTTCTTGCGACTAACTTTTTCATTTTAGTCCTCTCCTGTGTTGTTGGTAATTCACTCGTGAGTGCCGTGGCTTCCAGGAAGCAAATGGTCTACACGAGAACCCGTATCGCCGTTACCGACGTTTTAACATTAATTTTTGGTGGCTTCGAGTTCTATTTGCAAATCCAGTACTTCACCGATCGCCGGCATGCCGTAATTGACGCCGAAGTCGGTGCGTTTGATCGATCCGGTGGCATCAAATCCGCAGGTCGGCTTCTTGCTGAAGGGATGGTCGGCGCAATTCATCGAGGTCACCGCAAGGTGACGGGCTTGCTGACCCCGAGGATCGTCAGATCGCCGGTAATCGTTGCCGGCTTGTCGCCGTTCCAGGTGACGCCGGTGGATTTGAAGGTGATGGTGGGGTTTTCCACGGCGTTCAAAAAGTCGGGTGAACGCAGGTGATGCATCGCGTTTTTCGTGACCGGTGTCGATGGAGGCCGCGTCAATTTCAATCATTACCGAGGCTTTCTTGTTGGCGGCGTCGAGCTCAACGTGCCACTTTGCTGGTTAAACTTTCCGCGCATGGTCGAAAAGCCCAGGTGGCTGATGGCGAAACTGACGTAAGTGTGCCCCGGGTCGATGGTGTAGTCGGCGGCGAGCAGACTGTTGATCGGGAAGAGGGTCAGTGCTGCGATGATCAGATACTTTTTCATTGGTAACTCCTTGATTATGTGATTGTGTCGAAAATTATTCAGGCCTGGTTCAGCCGCTATCTAATACCCGGAATCCGAAGCGCTCGATTGCCAGATCCAGAAGGCGACGGCCAGCGCCACCACCAGCCCCGGAAGACTGGTCAGCAGTGCGCGCAGAAAGCGCGATGCGGAATTGACCGAAACCAGCCCGACCAGCAGCGGGATCAATGCCAGCGGGATCAGTGCATACCAGGGCAGGCGGGCAAAAATAACGCCGGCGCTACCCAGCAACAACGGCGCGAGCACGTACGGCAGGGTCGTGACTTGCCACTGGCTGCCCATTGACTCGCCAGGTGAATTCCGGCCACTACCCAGGCGAGAAAGACGCCGCCGCTGGCCGCCGCCAGCGCGAGTGAGAGCTGCCCGAGCAACGCCGAGGCGGCGGCCGTTATCGACAGGCCGACACCGAGCATCAGGCTGAAACCCGGCGCCGTGCAATTGCTCGGGGTGTGGGCGAGACGATCGAACGATAACAGCAGCGCGACCGCCAGCAGTACGCATCCTGTGACGAAAAACGCCATCTTAAGCGGCTGGCATGCGCGCCACCACCGTCCAGAACACCCAGCACAACGCCAGCAGACAGGCAGCGCAACCGCGCCTCGCTGTAAATTGCGCCCCGGCAGAATGCGCGGCACCAGGGCGGATGCGATAAACGCCGCCAGCATCAGCAAGATGATTTTGCGAGTGCCGGTAAGCGGCGTGACGATGAGACCATTGATCAGTGCGGCAGAGACCAGGAAGGCGATAAACAATGACCAGATCCAGGCCAGCGCGGTAAATTTGCGCAAGCCGAGGTACGCCAGCAACGCGATCGTAAAAGGGCAACTGCGCTCTGAATTTCGGGACGAGATAACGTTGTTCCATCTTCAACCAGCTCTCCGGGCTGCAAAATCCGTCGAAGTGACGGTGGCGCGGCTACGATTTACGTTGACAGACGGGTTTGGATGGTATCATGTTGTATTTTTACATCAAGATGGTGATTTTTGCGCTATACTGCCGCAATTATGCAGCATATTAACTGGGATAACCTGCGTTACGTATTGATGGTTGCCAACAAGGGATCGATTGCCGCCGCCGCGCGCGAACTGGGCGTCAATCGCAGCACGGTTTTGCGTCGTATCGACATTTTTCAGCAAGAACTTGAACTGCCGCATTTTTGACCGCGGCGGCAGCGGTTACGTGTTGACTGCAGGAAGCGGAGAAAATGATCGACGCGGCGCGCGAAGTAGAGAACACCCTGTTCGACCTGCAGCGCCAGATCGCGGGCCACGAACTCAAGCTCGAGGGCGAGCTGCGCGTAACCACCACCGATACCTTCATGCTGTCGATACTCGGCCCGCATCTCGCCAGCTTTCAGCGCACCCACCCGCACATCGTCGTCGAAGTGCTGATCACCAACAACATACTCGACCTGAATCGGCGCGATGCCGATGTCGCGATTCGACCGACGCGGCAACCGGACGCCGGCCTGGTTGGGCGACGTCTGCGCGATGTCGAATTTGCCAGTCTTCGCGACTCCAGAATTGGCTGGATAACCTGGACCCGGAAGAATATTTACGAGGCGCGCTGGATCGGCTTTGTCGACAGCCTGGTGCAGACACCGATCGGCGCCTGGCTGACCGCCGCGGTGCGCGCGGAACGGGTTTGCCTGCGCTGTGATTCATTTGTCGCGGTGCGTGTCGCCGCCGAGGCCGGTATTGGCGTTGCGCTGTTGCCGCGCTTGCTCGGCGATTCCTCCGCACGCTTGACCCGCCTGCCCGAGGACATTCCGGAATTGACGCGTCGGCCTGTGGGCGCTGACGCATCCCGACCTGGTGCGCTCAGCCCGGGTGCACGCGTTTATCGATCACCTGGCTGTGGCGCTGTCGTCGCCCGAAAGCGCGTAATGGCGATGCCGCTCAGAATCGTGGCGAGTGCGACGAAATGATGCCAGCTCACCGGTTCCGACAGTAGCCAGGCGCCGCAAAAGAAAGCCACCACCGGCACCAGGTAGTTGATCGTCGACAGGAAGGTCGGCCCGGCGCGAGTCGATCACCGCGAACAGCACGATGGTGGCGATGCCGGTCGGGCCGATGCCGAGCCAGATGACCGCCAGCATCGAATCGTCGCTGATGCTGTTGTTGACCGGCGCGAGCAACAGCCAGAAGGGCAGCATCACCAGGCTGGCCATGATCAGAACGCCGCAGGCGCCGACCATCGGGCTGAAACGCGGCAGGCGTTTGATCAGGATCGCGTTGACGGCGTAACAGGTGGCCGCGGTAAAAATCGCGAGCCCACTCAGCAGGGCCTGTGTGCCGCCCTCGAAAACCGGGCCGAGCAACAGGGTTACCCCGCTGATGCCCAGGCAAAAACCGATAATCTTGTAGCGGTTCAGCGTTTCGCCTTCGACGAGGTAGTGCGCAAACACCATGGTCATCAGCGGCATGATCGCCATGATCATGCCGGCAACACCCGAATCGATGGTTTGCTGGCCCCAGGATATCAGGAAAAAGGGCAGCGCATTGCCGGCGATCGCCATCAGCAGGAAACCGAACCAGATGCGCGGGCTGCGCGGGAAACGACTGGCCGCGCGCAAACACCACCAGCGACAGCACCAGCGCGCCGAGCACCAGGCGGTAAAACACCACCGAGATCGGGTCGATGCTGTCGCACCGATATCGCGGTGAACAGAAACGAGCTGCCCCACAGTGCGACCAGCACCATCAGCAGGCCCCAGTTGAGCAGACTGGATTGAATGCATCAAGGATTATTCTTGCAGGTGCGGCAGGTTGCGGTAGAGTTCGAGCGCTTCCGGGTTGGCCAGCGAATGAACGTTCTTGACCGCGCGGTTGTGCACCACGTCGCGCACCGCCAGTTCGACGATCTTGCCCGACTTGGTGCGCGGAATTTCGGCCACCTGGATGATCTTCGCCGGCACATGCCGTGGCGAGCATTTCACGCGCACGGTTTTGCGAATCCTGTCCGCAGCGCCGCGTCGAGTTCGAGCGCCGGCTTGCAACACCACGAACAACACCACGCGCACGTCGTCGTCCCAGTCCTGGCCGATGACGATGCTTTCCACGACTTCGTCGATCTGCTCGACGTGGCGGTAGATTTCCGCGGTGCCGATGCGCACCCCGCCGGGGTTCAGCGTGGCGTCCGAGCGGCCGTAGATGACGATGCCGTTGTGCTCGGTCAGGCGCACGTAGTCGCCGTGATGCCAGACGTTGTCGAAGCGCGCGAAATAGGCATTGTGGTATTTTTCGCCGTCTGCGTCACCCCAGAAAAAAACCGGCTGGCAGGGGAAGGTTTGCGTGCACACCAGTTCGCCTTTCTGGTTTTGTAATGACTTGCCGTCGTCGTCGAATACTTCGACCGCCAGGCCCAGGCCGCGGCACTGGATCTCGCCGCGGTACACCGGTAACAGCGGGCAGCCGAGGGCAAAGCAGGAGACGATGTCGGTGCCGCCGGACATCGAAGCCAGACAGACGTCCTGCTTGATATTTTCGTAGACGTAGTCGAAGCTTTCCGGCGCCAGCACCGAGCCGGTCGAGGCGATAGCGTGCGCAGCGCGGAAAGGTCGAACTTGTCTGCTGGACGCAGTTTCGCGTTTTTCATCGCGTCGATGTACTTCGCGGAAGTGCCGAACAGGGTCATATCGACGTCATCTGCATAGCGCCACAGTACTTCGCCATCGGGATAGAACGGCGAGCCGTCGTACAACACCAGCGCGGCCTCGCTCGCCAGCGCGCTGACCAGCCAGTTCCACATCATCCAGCCGAGCGTGGTGAAGTAGAAAACGCGGTCGCCGCGGTGAACGTCGCTGTGCAGCATGTGTTCCTTGAGATGCTGGATCAGGGTGCCGCCGACCCCGTGGGTGATGCACTTGGGCCTGCCGGTGGTGCCCGACGAGTACAGGATGTAGAGCGGGTCGTTGAATCCACGCGGCAC
>CAWIHJ010000013.1:0-25033 GCA_963835795.1 uncultured Gammaproteobacteria bacterium | reverse complement strand
CCCCCGCCTACGCTGGAGGAATGTTGGCGATAGTAAGTGGAGACAACCGTTTCATCGAGATCCGCAATGGTGTTCTTCAGTTCAGTCTCAACCTGGTCGACAAAGGCGTCGACCAGGCTACCATCGGTACCAGAGACGAAGCGAACGTTGGCATAAACCGTGGTTGACTCGGGCGACGGAAAAAACTGCCAACCGATCTTGCCGCCGGAAAACAGACCCGCGGCCAGCACCAGGCTAGAGAGTGCAAGGGCAATAGTCGTCCAGCGAAATTCGATGGCCAGCGTTACCAGTCGCCGAAACCAGTGATCGCGCAGCCGCGTGAATCCACGATTGAGCGTTTGGCGAACCCGCGACGGTTTGACGTTGCGGCCTTGCACAAATGCATGGCGCAGGTGGCCAGGAAGAATCAGGAAGCTCTCGATCAACGAGGCGATGATGACACACACAATAACGATCGGAATCGCCAGCATGATGCTGCCCATGCGCCCGCCGATCATCATCAACGGCAGGAAAGCCGCAATCGTTGTCAGCGACGAGGCCATGACCGGCGCCAGCATGCGCCGTGCACCGCCCTCCGAAGCCATCAACGGATCCTCGCCGCGGTCAAAATGCGCCTGGGCATCTTCACCGACCACTATGGCGTCATCGACGATGATGCCGAGCGCCATGATCAGCGCAAACAGGCTGATCATGTTGATCGACCCGCCGACCAGGTAAAGCACCGCCAGCGTTGCCATAAAGGATACCGGGATGCCGACCGCCACCCAGAATGCCACCCGGGTCGACAGGAACAGGTAAAGGATGATTAGCACCAGCGCCAGTCCGCCCGCACCGTTTTTGACCAGCAACAGGATACGATCCTTGATCAGTTGCCAACGCTCGCTGAACACCTCGATATTGATATTTGGTGGTAACTGCGGCCGGGTTTTTCGCAGCCAGTTCTGCAATATTTCTGCCGCTTCCAGTGAATCGCCGGTTTCATTGCGGCGCAACACCATCACCACGGCACTGCGCCCGTCGAGACTGATCGTCGCAGACCCCGGCAGGTAGCGTTGTTCGATTCGCGCGATGTCACCGAGATTGATGCGTCGATCCGCTTCGCTGACGATCGCCAGGCTGGCGAAATCCTGCGGTGTACGGCGCTGGTTCTGGCTGCGGATTTCGCGTGCACCGTCTTCTTCGCCGATCAGTCCTGCCGGCAGGTCCTGACTGTCGGCATCGATGCGGCGCGCCAGCTCATCGAGACCAATACCCAGGCGTTGTAACTGTTCGGCTGCCAGTTCGATTTTTACTTGCTGCTTGGGTAATCCCCAGATGTCGATCTTGTCGATGCCGGCGCTGGTGAGTTCCTGCTCGAAGCGACGCGCCAGCAAGCGCAATTCCTCGATATGCGTCGGGCCGCTGATCAACAGGCGCGCGACCGATTCGTAGTGCAGTAACTGCGTGACCTGGGGTTCTTCTGCGTCGTCCGGCAAATTGTTGAAATCATCCACCTGTTTTTTGACTTCGTTCAGCGCGAAGGCCATATCGGTATTTTCGTCGAATTCCAGCGTAATCGCGGAAGTGCCGCTGGCGGATGTCGACGTCATTTCCTTGAGACGGTTGAGACTGCGCAGACGTTGCTCGAGCGGAATGGTGATACCCGCCTCGGTATCTTCGGCGCTGGCGCCACTCCAGATCGTAGTGACGGTGATGCCGTCGAGCTCGAAATTGGGAAAGAACTGAATATTCAGTTTCTGCAGCGCGATATACCCGGACAGCAGCATCATCGCCATCAACAGGTTGGCGGCAACGCGATGCCGCGCGAACAGGCCGAGCAGGCTAGTCGACACTGTATTCGACCTTGAGACCGGACACCGCATTCGGCAGGTGTGTTGCGGCGATCAGATCACCCTCGGCGATGTGATCGCTGCGGATCAGTACCCGAGCTGGCTGGCCTGGTTTTCGGGTCTGGCCAATCGACACGACATCGATGGCCTGCAAGCGATCGCCGTCGAGTTTGTAAACTCTGGAATTGCCGTAAATTGCCTGGTAGGGGACAGCGAACACATCGGCTTCGGCAGGTAATTCCAGGTTCAATGCCAGTAATTCACCGGGACGAAACTGCGTCGCGTCCTGGTTGATCGCGAAGTAGCTGTCGATACCGGTTGCCTCGGCTTCGCCGGCCAGGCGCAACAACGGGAAACGGGTCGCCGTTTTTCGATTGGCAACAGTGGCCTGCAGTGTGTGCCCGTCTGCGATCGCGCGCTGTACTGATTCGATGTATCCGGTCGGCAGATGCGCGCGTATCTCCAATGAGTCGAGTGGGAACAGGGACACCATGATCTGGCCCAGCGATACGCGGTCGCCGGCGGACACGGCAACTTCGCTGACGATCGCGTCGAACGGTGCGCGCAGTTCCGAGCGCTCCATCGCGAGGCGATTTTCCGCGAGCTTTGCGCGGTTGCTGTCGCGCCTTGCCTGTAAAATTTTCAAACGCGCCGGATAGCTATCGACTTCGAGCTGGCGTGCGGTGAGCAACAACTGGCGCCGGCCCAGTTCGCTGCGCGCGCCGTTAAGCGCGGTATCGGCGCTCAGATTCTGCTTTTGTCAGACCGACCAGGCGTTCGACCTCGGCATCGGCCAGGTCCCTCAACTCGCGTTCGGTTTCAAGAGCGGCCTGGTCGGAACGATGACGAATTTCAAGTTCCGCAATCTGGCTCTCGATATCGCGCAAATCGGCTTCGGCTTGCAATAGCGCTGCATTGAAGTCACGACGATCCATGGTGACTAGCGCATCACCGCGCTTGACGCGCGCACCATTGCGCACGTATACCCGTTCGATAATACCGCCGCCGGGCGCCGCGGCCTTCAACATTTCGGGAGACTCGATGCGTCCGTAAAGGGTCAGGTTTGGGGACAATGCCTGGCGCTGTGCAGGGATGACCTCAATCTGCCAGATTTTCTCCGTGAGCACCGGGCGCTCACGCTGGGTTTTGCTGGCCACCAGCGAATAGTAGGCGACCCCCGCCAGCAGGAATACCAGCATGGGCAGCAGAAATTTTAATCGCGAGCGAGTGGTCACCGGCTGGTCCGGGATCGCGTTGATGTCCTGGTGAATGTCATTTCAGTTTTGCAATGGTTACGCTTTAGTGGCTTCAAAGCGGCTTTGTGAACGATTTTTGGCCACCTTGAACGGGTCGAATATTTGACCGTTCATCGCGATATAGATTCCCTCGGACAGCGTCTGCACCGCGGCGCAGGCAACTCCGAGGTTGAACATCGAGTCGCTATAGCGCATGCGCGCTGGTTGCATTGCACCAAACAGCACGATCGTTTTGCCTTTAACTTCCTGCAAGGCACGCGCACTATCGACCATGGAGTCGGTGCCGTGGGTTATCAATATCTGTGCTTCGGTCGCATCGATCACGGCCTGGCGGATGGCGGCGCGGTCTTCGTCCTGCATATCCAGGCTGTCTTTCTTTAACAACGACTGGATTGTATAGTCGAAATTGACATTGGCTTCTTCGAGCAACGGGGCCACCATCGGATCGCCGATGTGGAACTCGCTCAGGGCGTCAAAGTAAACCTTGTCGAAGGTGCCGCCGGTGGTGATTATCCTGATTGTCAATGCATGCTCCAGGGCAGGTGAAAATTTGATTCGCAGTCGAATGTTCTATTGTAAACTCACCGGGCCCCCTCTACTAATCTGAATTCCCCGCAATGAACAACAAAACACTGGTTCGAAAAGGTTTGCCGATCTTTGCCATATCCTGCGCCTGCCTGATTTCGTTGCTCGCTTTCGGCCCGCGCTCGGCGATGGGATTCTTCCAGTTGCCAATCATTGAGAGTAACGGCTGGGACCGAACCACGTTTGGCATGGCGATGGCCTTGCAAAACCTGTTCTGGGGAATGGGTCAGCCTTTTTTTGGCATCATCGGTGACAAGTTCGGCACCTGGCGTGTGCTGGCCATCGGTGCAGTGCTGTACACGGCAGGCCTGCTGCTGATGGCAGTAGCGCCGAGCCCGCTATGGCTGCACATCGGTGGCGGAATATTGACCGGCCTGGGTGTGGCCGCCTGTTCATTCGGTGTCGTGCTGGCGGCGATAGCGCGCCTGGTAGGCCCTGAGCAGCGTTCTTTCGCCTTTGGTCTGGGCACTGCTGCAGGATCGGCTGGTATGTTCTTGTTTGCTCCGATTTCGCAGGGCTTGATCGATAACCTGGGCTGGTCCGATGGCCTGGTAGCGCTCGCCATCCTCATGCTGTTGATCCCGCTGTTGGCGATTCCGCTGAGGGGCAATTCGTCGACTTCCGCGCTTGCCGCCGCCGAGTTTCAACAGACTACGTCTGCAGCCCTGCGCGAGGCCTTCGCCAGCCGAGGCTATTTGCTACTGACCTCCGGCTTTTTCGTCTGCGGTTTCCAGGTAGCCTTCATCACCGCGCACTTTCCAGCCTATATCAGCGATCTCGGTATCGCCGCGCGTTGGGCGGTGATCGCGATCAGCCTGATTGGCTTCTTCAACATTATCGGATCGCTCGCTTCCGGGGTTCTCGGGCAGCGCTATTCCAAGCCGATGCTGCTGGTGTGGATTTACCTCGCGCGATCGGTGCTGGTCACCGCCTTCCTGCTGATCCCGGCGAGCCCGGCTACGGTGGTGATATTCGCCGTCGTCATAGGCCTGCTGTGGTTGTCGACGGTGGCGCCGACCAATGCGCTGGTCGCCGTCATGTTCGGCACGCGCTATCTAGGCCTGCTTGGCGGCATCGTCTTCTTTTCGCACCAGGTGGGATCTTTCCTCGGCGTGTGGATGGGCGGTTATCTGTACGATGTCTACGGGTCTTACGACGGCGTCTGGTGGATTGGTGTGGCGCTCGGTCTGTTCGCTGCCGCCGTGCACTGGCCTATCCGCGAAGAACCTATCCGGCGCCCGCTCCCCACCAGCGCCTGAAATGCCAGGCTGGATTGCCTTCGAACGGGCCAACGCAAGCGCTATCCAAAAGTGGCGCTCCAATAAGATTCCTGACTGCGCATGAATGACAGGGAATTTTAACCTCATCCCCATGTGTCGGACCGCTGCAAACAGAATCAATCGATGCGGGACTTCACACCAGCGGCGGTTCGTCGCTCAGCATTTCGTCGGTGTTGGGGTCGAGCATATCGTTGTAGGCATCGATATTCTCCGCGATCTGGTCGATTGCATCGTAGCCGGCAATGTTGAACAGCGCCTCGCCGGCGAACACCAGTGGCAGGTTGGTCTTGCCGATAATGATGCCTGACACCGGACTGACTATTACCTCGGTGTGCTCACCCAGCGGGTTGTTAATGTAGGCGATCACATCGCCTTCCTCGACTTTCATGCCGGTGGCGACCAGCGAGCGCAAGATGCCACTCTGCGCGGCGCGCACCCAGCGGGTGCGGTTGGCAATCATCGATTCGCGGCGCCGTTTCTTGGTGCTCTTGCGACGCATACCCAGTTCCGCCATCACCTGCAGCACGCCTCGCAACCCGGCACGGATCGAGACTTCGTCAAAACGCAGGGCTTCGCCGGCTTCGTACAGCAAGACGCTAATACCCAGGTTTTTTGCCGCGGCGCGAAAAGAGCCTTCGAGCACTTCGGCATTCAGAATCACCGGTACCCCGAAGGCCCTGGCCAGGGATTTCAACTCGTCATCACCGCTCAGCTTGGCGCGTATCTGCGGCAGGTTTTCACGGTTCACCGCGCCGGTGTGCAAATCGATGATGTGATCGCAGTGCGGCAGAATCTGGGTCATCAGCACGTTAGCGAGGCGCGAAGCCATGGAGCCGTTCTCGGATCCGGGGAATGAGCGATTCAGATCGCGGCGATCCGGCAGGTAGCGCGACTTGGAAACGAAGCCGTAGACGTTGACCACGGGAATTACGATCAGCGTGCCCTTGATGCGACCGATAGCCTTGTGCGCGAGCAGGCGACGGATAATTTCGACGCCATTGATTTCATCACCGTGGACGGCGGCGCTGACCAGCAGCGCCGGCCCGGCCTGGCGACCATGCACGACGTGCACCGGCATGTTGACACTGCTGTGGGTGTAGAAGCTGGGAAGCGGTATGTCGATGGATTGACGGCTACCTGGCTTGACCGTCACACCCGCAATTTCAATCGGCTTTTGCATACTTAACCCGTGCCGCGAGTCTTGGTTTTGCCAGGGATCAGTTTTTCCAGGTTGCCGATGATCATGCCGGCGATGTCCTTGCCGGTGGCGCCCTCGATGCCTTCGAGACCGGGACTGGAATTCACTTCCATGACGACCGGGCCGTGGTTGGAGCGCAGCAGGTCGACGCCCGCCACGTTCAGACCCATGATGCGCGCTGCCCTGACCGCGGTAGAACGTTCCTCAGGGGTGATCTTGATCAGCGCAGAGGTGCCACCGCGATGCAGGTTGGAGCGAAATTCGCCCTCTGCTCCCTGGCGCTTCATCGCCGCAGCTACCTTGCCATCGATGACGAAGCAGCGGATGTCGGCGCCGCCGGCTTCCTTGATGAATTCCTGCACCAGGATGTCGGCATTGACGCCCATGAAGCCTTCGATAACGCTTTCGGCGGCCTTTTGCGTTTCCGCCAGCACCACGCCGATGCCCTGGGTGCCCTGCAGCAATTTGATGACCAGCGGCGCACCGCCGACCATCTTGATCATGTCCTTGACGTCATCGGGTTTGTTGGCGTAGCCGGTGAGCGGCATGCCGATGCCCTTGCGCGACAGCAATTGCATCGAGCGCAGCTTGTCGCGCGAACGCGAAATCGCGACCGATTCGTTGAGCGAAACCACACCCATCATTTCGAACTGACGTAGCACCGCGGTGCCGTAGGCGGTCACCGATGCGCCGATGCGCGGGATCACCGCGTCGACGCCTTCAACGGGCGCGCCCTTGTAATGAATCGAGGGCTTGTGCGAGGCAATGTTCATGTAGGCGCGCAGCACATCAATGACGACCACTTCATGGCCACGTTCCTCGGCGGCCTCAATTATACGGCGTGAGGAATACAACTTTCGATTTCTCGATAGCAAAGCAATTTTCATAGTAGTCTCGAATTAAAGGTTATAAAGCCTGCGAGGGCTTAATTTGCCATTGAGGTAGGAGGCTGCGGGATCAACCTGGTAAAGATCTTCCATCGCGCTGCGTCCGAGTAGCATGCGAAACGCCATGGTATCACGATTTGTTAAGGTCATTTGTATTGGAAAGCGCTGGTCGCCGATAATCACGTCACTCTGGATCACGTAACGCATTTCGCGATGCCCACCGGAATCCATGACTTCGCGTTGATCGAACACCGGACAGCGACACTCGACTTCGAATTCCTCGTTGTGCTGGAGCGGATGGATCAGGAAGCGCAACCAGTCGGCCCCGTCCTGCTGGTAGGGTTCAATCAAAAAAGCGTGCAGCGCCGAAGTACGCGCGCCGGTATCAATCTTGGCCTTGATCGCCGGCAGGCCGAGATCGGGCAAGGCCATCCATTCGCGCCAGCCAATGGTGATGAGATCGGGGTTAGTTGTCATGAAGCCCTGCGTTGCGGTGAATCGGTCAGGTGAATTCTGACCGCTCGCGGCAGCGTTGTACAAGGTTTTCGAGCATTTCGTCGCAGTAAACCATTTGTCCCCGGCTGACAAATTCATCGGGTTTGTGGGCCTGATCGATACTACCGGGGCCGCAAACCAGGCAATTGATGCCGATGTTATCGAACAGGCCGGCCTCGGTACCGAAGCTGACGTTGTCACCCAGGCGATCGATCGGGTTGATGGCTCGAGTATAGGCAATCACCGTTGAGGCCGGATCGGTATGCAGGCCGGGATAGTAGGACAACTCGTCGAAGCGGATATCGGCCTCGGGGTAGCGCTTGCGCATTTCGGGCAGCAGTATGTCATTCGCGTAGTGCTTGATGTCGTGCGCCAGGGCCTCGAGATCCTGTTGCGGCAAATTGCGAATTTCGAACTCGAATTCGCATTGGCGTGGCACGATGTTGAGCGCGGTGCCGCCCCTGATGTTGCCGACGTGAAAAGTTGAATGGGGCACCGAGTAGCTTGGGTCGAGCGGTTGTTGCTGCACCTGTGCGTTCATCGCACGAATGAAGGCGATCAGTTCAGCGGCGTATTCGATCGCGTTGACGCCGCTGCTGATATAAGCCGAGTGACAGGATAATCCCGTGACGGTGACCCGATAGGAAACCTTGCCCTTGTGACCCAGCACCATCGCCATATCGGTGGGTTCGCCGATCAGGCCGATGCGCGGTTTAACCTCAAAGTTCGCCATCGCCTCGACCAGGCGCTTTGCGCCGACACAACCGATTTCTTCATCGTAGGACAACGCCAGGTGAATCGGGGTTTGCAGCGCTTGAGCACTGATTTGTGGCAGGGCAGACAGCACGCAGGCGATAAAACCTTTCATGTCGCAGGCGCCGCGCCCGGTCAACAATTCATCCCCGGTCTGCATGCTGTACGGGTCGCTGTTCCAGTCTTGCCCGGTGGTCGGTACAACGTCGGTGTGTCCGGACAACATAACGCCGCCAATGTTGTCCGGGCCGATAGTAGCGTAGAGGTTGGCGCGGCTGTGATCGTCGTTGTGCAGCAGTCGCGATGCTATGCCGTGATCATCGAGCAAGTTGCGCACGAAATCGATCAATTCCAGGTTGGAAGTGGTGCTGGTGGTATCGTAGGCGATCAATCGCGCCAGCATTTCCTCGCTGTTCAGGGTGGCTTTGTTCATTACGGGTCTCCGGGTACACCGTAAGAGGGTGCGTCCTCAGGGTTATAGGCACGGGTGATGTAATCGGCGACCTGCGGTTCGTAAACCGCCCAACCGGCCTGCATTTTTTCGAGCGGGTCATCGTCCCAGTCGATGCGTAACTCGGCCATGGGCCAGCTGTGTTCAGCGCCGATCAACATGCCCGCCGAATGCAGGGGTCCCGCTTCGCCGCCGGCAGCCACGCCGTCGACGAGCGCCGCCAGCAGGCGCGAACCAAAGCTGCCCTGCGATGCTTCGAAGCTACTGATCATGGCTGCGGGTACCGACTCGTTGGCGAGTAAATTACCCGCAGCAACGCAATGCCGACCCTCGGCCGAAGCAAAGCAACCGAGTACAGCGTCGCCGGTATACAGACCGGTATTACCACGAGCATCGATCAGGCCGAGCTGGCGGTAGCGGATGTGCGGCGTGCTGTGAACCACGGCGTTGATCGCGGCATCGACTTCGACGCCATCGGCGAGCAGTGCCAGCATGCGTGGGCCGAGGCGTGGATCGGTAATGTTCTGGCTGAGCGCCACGCCGACACCGGGGCGCCAGTGCAGGCAGCGGCTACTGACGCTAGGACTCGACGAGGAAATGATGGCGCCTAGCTGACCGGTGGCCTGGTCCCAGGCGGCAATGGATAGTGTCATGACTCTTTCTCAAATTATTGATAGTGCCCTGCGGGCAACATAGCGCTGACAGTCACGTGCAGGTAACTCGATAGCAGCGCTTTGCTGACCCGTCGGGGTTGACGAAGAATAACACGGCCAGCGTCGAAGTCATCGGCGTGCAGATGCGTGAAATTGACTTCAATCTACAGCTACGCGAGTCCCGGGGGCGGCCAGTATAGAAACGAGTCAGCGGCAAATAAAATAAAATTTATGCAACTGGTGAATCACAAAAAGTAATTCATGATCCGCCCGGATTTCGGGTCTGAATAGAAAATTTTGAAGCAATCCACTGGAAAAAATTAATTTACATGAGCCAGATTTCCCCTGAGAATCGAGCTTTCACATAGCTTGTCACGGTTACCAAGATGCCAACCCATAAACGCATACGCATGTTCAACACGCGCGATACCTATCCCAACCAGTCGCTCGACAACGATTTATGCCAGGCGGTGGTGGCCGGCAATACGGTTTATGTTCGTGGCCAGATCGGTACCGATTTCGATGGCAAGCTAATGGGTCTCGGCGATCCCGCGGCGCAGGCCGAGCAGGCGATGAAAAATGTCAAACAATTACTCGAAGAAGCCGGTAGCGATCTCAGCCACATCGTCAAAACGACCACTTACATCACCGATCCACGCTATCGCGAAGCGGTCTACCGGGTCGTTGGCAAGTGGTTGAAGGGCGTGTTTCCGATATCCACCGGGATCGTAGTGGCCGGTCTCGGGCAGGCCGAGTGGCTGATGGAAATCGATGTCATCGCCGTAATTCCAGAAGACTGATGTCGGCGTGCGCTTCACGCTGAAACAACTCGGATATTTTGTCGCCGCCGGAGAGGCTGGCAGCATCCTGCGCGCGGCCGAGAATATCCACGTATCGCAACCGTCGATTTCCAATGCGATCGCGCATCTTGAAGACGTCTTTCAGATCCAGTTGTTCATCCGTCATCACGCCCAGGGCATGAGCCTGACCACTGCCGGCGGTCAGATCATGGAACAGGCGCAGGCGCTGTTACGCGATGCCGGGGAGTTGCACAGTTTTGCCGGCAAGTTATCGGCGCAGATTTTTGGTTCGATTAACGTCGGTTGTTTTATTCCGTTGGCGCCCATCGTCACACCGGAACTTTGTCACGGTTTCATGCAATCCAACGAGGGCGTCGAAGTCAATGTCAGCGAAGGTAACCAGGCCGAGCTGTTGAGCAAACTGAAAATAGGTGCGATCGATCTGGCGCTTACCTACGACCTGCAACTCGAGAGCGATATCACGTTTACGCCGTTGGTCGAATTGAAGCCTTACGTGTTGCTTGCAGCCGATCATGCGCACGCCGATAAAGCGTCGATTTCACTCGACAGTCTTGCCGAGGAGCGCTTCATTCTGCTCGATTTGCCGCTCAGCGATACCTACTTCATGTCGTTGTTCGACAGTCACAACCTGAAACCCAGGATTTATGCGCGCACTGGACATATCGAGGTGCAGCGCGCGTTGGTGGCACAGGGTTACGGTTACAGTCTCGCCAACGTGCGGCCTGTGAACCAGAAATCACTCGATGGCAGTCGCCTGAAATACGTACCCCTGTCGGGATTCAATCCTGGCCTTACGCTCGGTATTGCGACCCTGGCGAATGTTCGCAAGACCATCGTCGTCGATATCTTTAGCCAGTTTTGCCGTGAACAGATCAACAGTGAAAATGTTCCCGGTATGACCAAACTGTAACTTTTGTAAATTCCCGGGGGAGGGCCCATGGCCAGAGATCCACGTTATGACATTCTGTTCGAGCCGGTACAGATCGGCCCGGTCACCGCGAAGAACCGGTTTTACCAGGTACCGCATTGCAATGGCGGCGGATATCGTGATCCGTCGGCGGTGGCGGCCATGCGTCGGGTCAAGGCCGAGGGTGGCTGGGGCGTGGTGTTTACCGAGCAGGTGGAAATGCACCACTCCGGTGAGATTACGCCCTTTATCGAACTGCACCTGTGGGACGATGACGATCTGCCCATGCTGGCAAAAATAGCCGATTCGATACACGAGTTCGATGCCCTCGCCGGTATCCAGCTGGCCTATTCGGGGATTAACGGTCCCAATCTGTATTCGCGCGAAGTGCCAATGGCGCCGACCGCGCTGCCGATTCGCGCCTTCGACAATGACCCGGTGAGTGCACGGGCCATGAGCAAGCGCGATATCCGCGATCTGCGGCGCTGGTATCGCAACGCTTTCAAGCGCGCCAAAACCGCGGGTTACGACCTGGTGTGCCTGTACGGCGCGCACGGCTTTGGCGTGATCCAGCACTTTTTATCGCGCGCAACCAATCAACGCAACGATGAGTACGGCGGCAGCCTGGAGAATCGCTCGCGCCTGATGCGCGAACTGGTCGAGGAAGGCAAGGACGTGATCGGCGATAGCTGCGCGATTACCCTGCGCCTGGCGCTCGATGAAACCATCGGTGAGCTGGGTTTTAGCAACAGCGAATTGCGCGATCTGATCGAGATGCACGGCGAGTTACCCGACCTGTGGGATCTCGCCCATGGCACCTGGGAAGATTGTTCGGGACCGTCGCGATTCAAGCAAGAGGCGGCGCAACAGGAGCTGGTACGCGGCATTCGCGAATTGACGCCGCGGCCGGTGGTCGGCGTAGGGCGCTTCACCTCACCGGACGTCATGGTGAAGCAGATTAAATCCGGTACGCTCGATCTGATCGGCTGTGCGCGGCCATCGATTGCCGACCCGTTTTTGCCGCGCAAGATTGATGAAGGCCGGGTCGAAGATATTCGCGAATGTATCGGTTGCAATATCTGCATCAGCGGCGATATGACCATGTCGTTATCGCGCTGCACGCAAAACCCGACCTTCATGGAGGAATGGCGCAAGGGCTGGCATCCGGAAGACATCGAGGCGCATGGTGAGAGCAACTCGGTACTGGTGGTTGGCGCGGGTCCCGCGGGTCTCGAAGCGGCGCGCGCGCTCGGTAAGCGTGGCTACCAGGTGGTTCTGGCCGAGGCTGGAACCGAACTCGGTGGCCGTGTCGCGCGCGAACGAAAATTGCCGGGACTATCGGCCTGGGGCCGGGTAGCGGACTATCGTGAATACCAGTTGAGCCAGATGGCGAATGTCGATATCTACCTCGACAACGAACTCGGTGCCGATGATATTCTCGAATTTGGCTTCGAGCATGTCGTGCTGGCGACCGGATCTCACTGGCGTAGTGACGGCGTCGCGCGCCATCACGTGGTGCCGATCGCCTGCGACGAGTCGTTAACGGTTTATACGCCGGATGATTTGATGGCTGGAAAATTGCCCAGGGGCAAAATCGTGCTGTTTGACGATGATCACTATTACATGGGCGGTGTGTGTGCGGAGCTGTTGGTGGAGCAAGGTTGTGAAGTCACCTTGATAACACCGTCAGCCTATGTGTCGCAGTGGAGCAACAATACGCTGGAACAGGCCGCGATCCACGCCCGCCTGGTTGAACTGGGGGTCGAGATAGTGCTTAATCGGGCAGTTGAACGCATCGAGCAAGGGCAGCTGGTCAGCAGCTGTGTTTACTCCGGGCGGACGCAGCTGCATCGGGCTGACGCCATGGTGATGGTGGCTTCGCGCCAGGGAAATGACAGCCTGTGGCAGGAGTTGAGCGCGCGTGAAGACGAGTGGCAGGCCCACGGAATACAGTCAATCAAGCTCATCGGCGACGCCGAGTCGCCGGCGCCAATCGCCTGGGCAACCTATGCCGGCCACCGTTATGCGCGCGAACTGGATACGCCGGATATCGGCGATGCCTTACCCTTTCGGCGCGAAGTGGCGCGATTAAACAATGACTGAACGGAGCAAGCCGATGAAACCCATTGCCGCGGGCGAACGCATGGTCGCCAACCTCGACGACATTGAATTCGAGCCCTTTATCAACAAACGTGGTGAACGCGACGGGTTTGCGTTCCAGCACAATCGCGACAACCCGCTGGGTACTGGTTTTCATCTCTACAAGATGGAACCGGGATATACCACTATTCCGCACCAGCACAATGGCGACGAAGAGTTTTTCATCGTCAGCGGCGAGGTCACCGATAACGACGGTACGGTGTATCGGGCGGGTGACCTGGTGTGGCTGAAGGACGGAACCCAGCACTGTTCCTATACCGAAAACGGCTGCGTGATCGTGGTCTACCTGCCCGGCCCTGAGACCAGCGTCTAGCCCGTATTTCTCACCGCCGTTCGTAGCGAGGCGGCGAAAGGTCGTGCCCTGCCTTGTTTTTGCGACCGAAGAGTGCGATAGGCTTTGGTCGACACTATGTTGAGCGCTCTGACCGAGCAAAAACAAGGCAGGGTGCGGCATAGCGTCGTCGCAGTACGACTGCATGGATGCTGCGGGCGGCGCTCCGTCGGCTCCGGCGTCCCGACGCTTCGGGGTAGAGCAATGCAGCGGTCCGACGCCTCGGGCAATTGCCGAGAATAGTGGTGAGAAATACGGGCTAACCCTCGTCCTGCTGAATCATGTGAAATAGCTGATCTTTCAGGTGCAGGCGGACTTTCTTGCGATCCTCTAGATATTCGTCAGAAGTGTTTTCAGTTCCGGTTTCGATACGATGTACCTCGTGATCGACTTCGTGATACTCGTCGAACAGGCGCGCGAAGTGATTGTTGCTTATTTTCAGGCGATGGATCGTGTCGCGGTGCTCGGGTAATTCATGCACCAGGTCATGTTTTTCGTTTAACATTTTTGCTCTCGTTGGAAATTACAGGTTTAAGTTTCAATCTTCTCGGCGCAGTCGACACAGTAGATCGTGTAAGGCAGCAGGTCGAGACGTGCCTTCGGAATCGCTACACCACATTCGCTGCAATCGAAATAGTTTCCTGCGTCGATGCGCAGCAACGCGTGCTTGATCATTGCCAATTCCTGTTCGGAACTGTTGCCAAGCGATTCGAGCACCTCGTCATTTTCGCGCTCGCTGGCCTGTTCGGTCCAGTCGGCGGACATGCCCTCATGACGAATATCACGATCGATCGCGTTGATGCGGCTGCTGACCTCTTGTTTCAGATCGAGCAATAGGTTGCGGTAATGGTCGCTGTTCAAGTCTGTCTGCTCCCGGCCCGCGCAACCGGAGGTCCGTCGCGGGCAGCGATTAGTTTATACAGCCTGAGTATGTGTGGCGCGGGATTCAGTCGCCTTGATCCAGGACAACTTTCTGGTCGATGTGGGTGCTGTATAGCGTTTTTTTGTGAGCGCGATTTTCGAGGAAACCCATCAGCAGGCCGCTGCCGATGATCAACCCGGTGCCGACAAACGCGGGCCAATCGGGCCAGTCGCCCCACAGGTAGTAGCCGACCACCAGCGCGAAGGGTAGTGAAGCGTATTCGAAGGGTGCCACCGCTGGCGCTTCGCCGAGCCGATAGGCCTGCGACATTAAATAGCCACCCAGGGCGACGATCAGGCCACATGCCAGCAGCAGTTGCCATTGCGCGATACTGGGCCAGAACCAGGCGCGCGTGAGGAAATGCAGCGACTGGTTGTCGTGAACATCAAGGCTGCCATCACCGAGTACCCAGCCAACGACCGCGCTGATCACGATGAAGGCGATCTGGATGTAAAAGGTCAGGGCGCCGCCGCTCTCGCGCAGGCCGAGTTTACGCGTCATCATCGTCATCACCGCGTAGCACAGCGCCGCCATCATCGGTAGCAGGCTGACCATCTGGAATACTTCGCTACCGGGACGCAACATCACCACCACGCCTATCAGGCCGACCACGATGACAAGCCAGCGCCGCAGGCCGACCTTTTCGCCGAGGACTGGTTGCGACAGCAGGCAGATGAACAAAGGTGCGGTATAGAACAATGCCACGGTTTCAGCCAGCGGCATGGCGGCGAGGCCGATGAAGAAAAACATGTTCGCCAATACCAGCATCGATCCGCGGGCGAGATGCAGCACCGGGCGGGCAGTCTTCAGCCGGATCAAGCCGCCCTCCAGTTGGACGATCATCATCACCAACAGCAGTGCAAAGCAGGAGCGCAACAGCGTGATCTGGTGTAACGGCATGTCAGGACTCAGCCATTTGATGATCGAGTCGCTGATGGTGAGGCTGCCGAGCGCGCCTACCAGGCACAGGATGCCTTGCGTATTCGGGCTGAAAGCTGCTAACGGATTGCGCAAATCACGCCAACCTGGTCAGGGCGCCGGCTGTGCAAGAACAGCATCGCGGTATCGCCTTGAGCGTCATCGCCCCTCGTAGCCTTCGAGGACGTTAACCGCGTTGATGCCAATCTCTTCCACCGCGTAGCCGCCTTCCATGACGAACAGTGTCGGTAAATTGAGACGCGCAATGGTCGTACCATAGCGTTTAAAATCGTCGCTGGTGAGCTTGAAGAAAGAGATTGGATCGTGCTCGAAGGTGTCCACTCCGAGCGAAATTACCAGCGCATCGGGGGCATAGTCATCGATCTTGCGACAGGCGTCGGCGAGCGCGTCACCCCAGGTTGCGAAGCCGGTGCCGGGTCCCATCGGGTAGTTGTGGTTAAAGCCCTCACCGTCACCGCTGCCGGTTTCATCGGCATAGCCGAGAAAATGTGGGAAGGCCTCGCGCGGGTCGCCATGTAGCGACAGGAACATGACGTCCGCGCGGTCGTAGAATATTGCCTGGCTGCCATTACCGTGGTGGAAGTCGACATCGAGCAAGGCAACCCGTGATGCGCCCTGGTCGAGAAAGGCCTGTGCGGCCACGGCCGCGTTGTTGATGAAGCAGTATCCGCCGAACATATCGTGCGCCGCGTGATGCCCCGGCGGTCGGCACAGGGCGAAGGCTTCGCGCGCGCCGTCGCGCAGCGCAGCCTGCGCAGTCAGCGCAACGTCGACGCTGGCGCGCGCCGCTTCCCAGGTGCCGTTTGAAATCGCGGTTTCGGCAGCCAGTGCGTAATAGCCGAGCTTGCCATCGATGTGATCGGGCACGCGTAACTGCATGCCACGCGCCGGCCAGCAAGTGGCAATGGCTTCGCCCTTGTAACCCGCGGCCGCCCATTCACCCCAGCAGGTTTCGAGGAACTGGATGAATTCAGGATCATGGATACGAGTCACCTGTTCGATGTCGAAAGCGGTAGGCGCGATGATCTCGCCCAGGCTGACGTCGCGCACGCGTTGCAAGATGTGTTCGGCGCGCACCGGGCATTCGAAGGGGGGCACCAGTTCGCCGCCGTAGAGTTCGGTTTTTGAGTCACGCAGTGCGTGCTTTTCGCTAAATACGGTTAGCATGTCGAGTCTCCAGGGATAAGGTTCATGCGGTTTTCAGGTTGCCGTCGAGGGTGTTGATGACCTGGTAGAGGTCGGGTCGCCGATCACGAAAAATGCCCCAGGAATCGCGATAATCGCGCACCTCGCTCATGTCGAATTCGTGTACCAGCACGGTTTCGCTGTGGTCGTCGGCAGTGGCCATCAGCGCCCCGGTATGGTCGGCGATGAAGGAGTGGCCGTAGAAGGTCAGCTGGTAGTTGTCGTCCTGGGTAGCGTGCTCGGTACCGATGCGATTGGAGGCAAGCAGCGGAATCATGTTGGCGGCCGCGTGACCCTGCATGGTGCGCTGCCAGTGACCGCTCGAATCGAGCGGCGGCGAGGGGGGTGGTTCCGAGCCAATCGCCGTCGGGTAGAGCAGCAATTCGGCACCCATCAGCGCCATGCTGCGCGCGGCCTCCGGGAACCATTGGTCCCAGCAAATTCCGCAGCCTATCTTGCCGTGACGCGTATTCCATACGCGAAACCCGGTATCGCCAGGATTGAAATATGTTTTCTCCTGGTAGCCGGGGCCGTTGGGTATGTGCGATTTACGGTACACCCCGAGGATTTCGCCACCGGCGTCGACCAGCGCCAGCGAATTGAAAAAGGCGCGGTTGGCGCGCTCGAACCAGCTGCAGGGCAGCACCACGTCGAGCTCTGCCGCAAGCACCTGGAAACGCTTTATCGCCGGGTTGTCCTCGAGGCGGGTAGCCAACGCAAAATGCCTGGCGTCCTGCTCGATGCAAAAGTAGGGGGTCTCGAACAATTCCTGGATGAGGATTACCTGGGCGCCGTCGGCGGCAGCCTGGCGAATCAGTTTTTCGGCGCACTCGAGGTTTGCAGCAACATCCCAGCTACAGGCCATTTGCGTGGCCGCGACGCGCAATATCGACATGATTCAGCCTCCAGAGGGTATCACGGGGAAGGCTGAATTCTTATCGATTTTTACCAGCTTGGCTAGCAATAAAATTATCGGATCGAACACAATTTGCCGCATGCTGATCTGGATCAATCAAAATGGCTGAAAATTTGCCGCAGGAAACCGGGGAAAACTCGCTGTGGGTGCAAACCGCCGTTACGGCGCCGTCCTGCGCAGTGCTCAAGGGTGCGGTAAGCGCCGATGTGCTGGTGGTCGGTGCCGGTTTCAGCGGGTTGTCGAGTGCGCTGCACCTGGCCGAAAAGGGTGCTTCGGTGGTGCTTCTGGAGGCGGGTAGTATTGGTTACGGCGGTTCCGGTCGTAACGCCGGGCTGGTCAATGCCGGCGTCTGGAAAACACCTGAACACGTGGTCAGGGTGCTCGGCGTCGACTGCCGGCAGATCGCATTTAACCAGGCGCTGCGCGATTACTCCGGCACAGGTTTTCGAGCTGGTTGAACGGTATCAAATGCAATGCCAGGCAAAGCGCTGCGGCACCGATCCACATGGCGCACAGCGCGCGGGCATGGTCATACCTGCGGGATCGTTGCCGGCAATTGCAGGATATCGGCGCGGGAGTCGAACTGCTCGATGGCGAAAGCACTCAAGCGCTGTCGGGCTCGCCGCTTATCGCTATGGCGGCATTCTCGATCCGGCTGCCGGCACCATTCAACCACTGAGTTACGCGCGTGAACTGGCCCGCTGCGCGATCGACCAGGGCGTCTCGCTGTACCAACAATCCGCGCTGATCGAATTTGCAGCGGCGCGAGGAACGCTGGCTGGCGACCACGGCTGCCGGACAGGTGAGCGCGGAACAGGTGATTCTGGCGACCAATGCCTACGCCGATGCCAACAGCCAGGGAGTGCGCGAATCGACCGTGCCGGTGTACATCTTTCAGTTCGCCACACCACCGCTGCCGGACGAGCTGCGCCGCCAAACTGATTCCCCGAACGCCACGGACTGTGGGATACGCATACGCCTGTTGACGTCGTCGCGCATCGATGACGACGGGCGACTGGTGATGAGTTTTCCGGGGCGGCTGCACGGCGGGCAACTGGCGCCGCGCAAGGCCTGGGCGACACGTCGCCGCGATTTTCTTTACCCGCAGTTGCGCGCGTTACCCTGGGAGTATTTCTGGACCGGGTGCATCGGCGTCACCACCAATAACCTGCTGCGCGTGCAATTGCTGGCGCCCGGACTGTTCGCTCCAGCGGGCTACAACGGTCGTGGCATCGGCACCGGCAGCGTCATGGGCAAATACCTGGCAGCGCGCGTTTTGAGCGCTAATCGTGGCGATTTTCCGTTTCCCATCGAAGCCCTGTATCGGGAAAACTGGCGTCGTACGCGGGCTACCTGGTACGACTACGGCAGCCTGTCGCTGCAATTCTTGAGCCGACGCGGGTAGCCTGCATATTGAGCTGACATTGGTCACCAGTGCAGATAAAATGCGCTCTCCTTCAGCAGATGAACAATACTCCATGACTAAATCCAGGCGCGTTACCTTTGACTGGCAGGATCCGATGTTCCTCGAACAACAACTCGGCGACGAGGAGCGCATGATCCGCGATGCCGCGCGCGACTATTGCCAGGACAACCTGATGCCGCGGATCAAGATGGCCAATCGCAACGAGACTTTTGATCGTGAAATCATGAATGAGTTTGGCGAGCTGGGCCTGCTGGGTGCGACCATTCCGGAAAAATACGGTTGCGCCGGCGCTAACTACGTCTCCTACGGGCTGGTGGCGCGCGAAGTGGAGCGCGTAGACAGCGGTTATCGCTCGGCGATGAGCGTGCAGTCCTCGCTGGTGATGCACCCGATTTACGCCTACGGCAGCGAGGCACAGCGCGAAAAATATCTGCCGCGGCTGGCAACCGGAGAGCTGGTGGGATGCTTCGGGCTGACCGAACCGGATGCGGGATCCGATCCGGGCAGCATGAAAACCACGGCCACCGCGGTAGATGGTGGCTTTCGCCTGAAGGGCGCAAAAATGTGGATCACCAATTCCCCGATCGCCGATATCGTCATCGTCTGGGCCAAGCTCGACGGCGTGATTCGCGGCTTTATCCTGGAGCGTGGCATGGAAGGATTCTCCACGCCGAAGATCGAAGGTAAATTTTCACTGCGCGCATCGGTCACCGGCGAAATCGTCATGCAGGACGTGTTTGTGCCCGAGGACAACCTGCTGCCCGATGTGGAAGGTTTGAAAGGACCTTTCGGCTGCCTCAACCGGGCACGCTACGGCATTGCCTGGGGCTCGATGGGTGCGGCCGAATTCTGCTGGCACGCGGCGCGCCAGTACACGCTGGATCGCAAGCAGTTCGGCCGTCCGCTGGCGGCGACCCAGCTGGTACAGAAGAAACTCGCCGACATGCAGACCGAAATCACGCTCGGCCTGCAGGGCTGCCTGCAAATGGGACGGCTGATGGATGCCGACAACTGCCCGGTGAGCTGGTCTCGCTGATGAAGCGCAACAACTGCGGCAAGGCGCTCGATATCGCGCGCGTCGCGCGCGACATGCACGGCGGCAACGGCATCTCCGACGAGTATCCACGTGATTCGCCACGTGATGAACCTGGAAGCGGTCAACACCTACGAAGGCACCCACGACGTGCACGCGCTGATCCTGGGTCGCGCGCAAACCGGTATTCAGGCCTTTCAGCTAGATGGCGGGCGCGCTCACGGATTTCGCGTACTCGACCTGAGCCGCATCCTCGCCGGGCCCTGGGCCAGCCAGATGCTGGCCGATCTCGGCGCCGAGGTGATCAAGATCGAGCGCCCCGGCAGCGGCGACGATACCCGCGCCTGGGGACCGCCCTATATGCCGGATAGCGACGGTAAGGCGACCTCCGAGGCCGCCTACTTTCTGCCGCCAATCGCGGCAAGCAGTCGGTCTGTATCGATATCGCGCAGCCGCGCGGGCAGGAGCTGATTCGCGACCTTGCCGGCCATTGCGACGTGTTCATCGAAAACTTCAAGGTCGGCGGCCTGCGCAAGTACGGTCTCGACTACGCCAGCCTGCAGGCGCAGCAATCCAGAGCTGGTGTACTGCTCGATCACCGGTTTTGGCCAGGATGGACCCTATGCCGAGCGCGCCGGCTACGATTTCATGATCCAGGCGATGGGCGGCATGATGAGCGTTACCGGTGAGGCGGACGGAGAGCCGCAGAAAGCCGGGGTCGCGATTGCCGACGTGATTACCGGGCTGTACTCGGCCAACGCGATCCAGGCGGCGCTGATCCATCAGCTGAAAACCGGGCAGGGGCAGTACATCGACATGGCGCTGCTCGACGTGCAGGTAGCGACGCTCGCCAACCAGGCGATGAACTACCTGGCCAGCGGCAACAATCCACGGCGCTACGGCAATGCGCATCCCAATATCGTGCCCTACCAGGCGTTTCAGACCAGCGACGGCTATATCATCCTGGCGGTCGGTAACGATGCGCAGTTCGAACGTTTCTGCGAACTTGCCGAACGTCCCGAGCTCGCCGCCGATGAGCGCTTTCGCAGCAACAGTCGCCGCGTCGAGAACCGTGATCTGCTGTTGCCGCAGGTGATCGACATCATGCGCTCCAGAACGAGTGCCGACTGGCTGGAACAATTGAATGCGCGTGGAATTCCCTGCGGTCCGATCAACAACATCGACCAGGTGTTTGCCGATCCCCAGGTACGCCACCGCGGAATGCAACTCGAACTCGATCATCCGACGGCAGGCCGGGTTGCCAGCGTTGCCAATCCGATCCGACTGTCTCAAACCCCGATTGAATATCAGCGCGCGCCGCCATTGCTCGGGCAGCACACGGATGAAGTGCTGGAACGTTTACTCGGGCTGGATGACGATGCGATTGCCGGGCTGCGCAAGGACGCCATCATCGACTGAAAGCCAGTCGGACGGCATGGATCCAGGAATGAGTCAGGTCGGTTTGACCGGCCAGGTATCGCTGACGCGATAGCCTTCTGGCCACGGATCTTCCGGATCGAGCAATAAGCTGATGGGTCCCGCTGATCCAGGCGCGACCGCGAATCGACGGTATGATCGCGCGCCGCTCACCGACCCGGGTTTCCTCGACAATGCTGCAATCGAAGCGAGAATCGATAATAGAGCGACCGATCAGTCGATCACCGACCTGCATCTGACCCCTGGCATGCAACACGGCCATACGCGCCGAACAGCCGGTGCCGGTGGGGGAGCGATCGAGCTTGCCGGGGTCGATTACGACCGTATTACGGCTGACCAGGCAGCCGTCTTCGGTGCTAATTGGCAGGGTGAATTGGCAAAACGAAATGTGCGACCAGTCGGGGTTCGTCGGATGGCTGAAGCCGAGTTGCTGATTGGCGGCCAGGGTGATGCGGGCGCCGAGTTGGGCGAGATCGCGCGCTTCCGGCGGGCGAATTTCGAAGCCTAGCGCAGCGGCGTCAACCAGAACGAAACTGTCCCCGCCGTAGGCGGTGTCTACGGTCAGGCTGCCAAGACCTTCCACCTCCAGTACCACATCGAGTTGATCGGCAAACGACGGCAGGTTGTGGACTTCGATGGATTGCGCCTTGCCATCCTGGCAATGGGCCGTCACCGCCACCAGGCCGCCGGGCGCTTCGAGGTTGAAACGGGTAACCGGTTCCTGCATTGCGATCAGCCCACTGTCGAGCAGCACCGTGGCGACGCAAATCGAATTCGAGCCTGACATGGGGGGCGTGTGTTCTGGCTCCATGATGATGAAGCCAAACTCGGCCTCGGGGTGTTTGGCGGGCACCAGCAGGTTGATGTGCTTGAATACCCCGCCTCGAGGTTCATTGAGTACCAGGTTGCGCAGTTTCTGGTCAGCATCGATCCAGCGCGCCTGTTCCCACAACGACTCACCCGGTGGTGGCTGTACGCCCCCGACTATCACATTGCCGACTTCGCCTTCCGCATGACAGGAGACGACGTGAATCACCTTGCTTGACCTCATGATTTATCGAATCTCAGGGCTTGCGAAATTTCAGGAATATGCGTACCAGCCAGGTGGCCAGGAACAGGAAGTATAAACCCAGTAGCCAGATAAAACTGCCGTGCAGGCGCCCGGCCTGTTGCAAGTTGGCAATGATGGCGAGCTGGATGGTATAGATCACGAGTCCCAGGTGGGCAATGCCGAGGATCAGCATTTGCCGCTGGAAAAAATCCAGTGTCTGCTGACGCCTTTCGGGCGCCAGCCAGTATTCGCGATTGGGGATATTCATGCGCAGCTTGCCGCGTTGGCCGGACCAGCGGGGTAACACCACGAAAACACCGATTAACAATATGACCACGGCCAGGTAAATGGCAAAAAAAACATTGCGGCTGGACCAGCCGTTGGCGAAGCCCTCCCCGTCAAAATGTGAGGCGACTAGCGCTGGCAATTGCGGGTAGTAAAAGACGCTTTGCAACAGGGCGATGGCTACAAGGCCATAGAACAGGTATCGATAAAAAATCATTTTATACGCCAGTCAGAGTACGTATGTCATGCCGGTGAGTCGATGGCTTGTCATTCGATTCGGTTTCGTGCGATTTTAACTTTCCGGCTTGTGATTATCGTTGTTTTGCGATTATCTATGGGCGCTTTACTGGTATTCGAAGGATCTGCTGGCGAGCAGTGTACGTTCGTTGTCGAGAACGTTGACCGTCCAGGTTCCCGCCCAGTTTGGGATCAGGGTTTTACTGGTCCACACGCGCCAGCGCGCCGCTTTTACCTCGAACGTCTTTTCAAACATGACCTTGTCGTTGTGGGTCCACTGATGGATGACGGTTTGACCGGACAAGTCGCTCAATTCGGTGAAGAAAGTGACGGAGCGGATAGAGCTGCTATCAAGACTATCGACCATTGCCACGGGTTCTCGATTGTCGATAGCGGTAGCAAACACCGCGCGGATGACTTCTCCGGCGTTGGCGTAAGTGCAAAAACTCAGTGTTACGCCGAGGATCAGGGATTTTGTTACAGAATTCATTGGACGTCTCTGTGATACCTATTGAACTGACTATAGCAACTAAAAATGGGCTTTGCAGCGCAACTGGCTGGTCTGGCTCAGGTTTGACCGGGGGCTTTATCGCGCTGTTGGCGCAGCATTTCGATCATTGCGCTGGAGCTCAGCGACAGGGTGCGTTGCTTGCGCGTGACCAGGCCAAGCGGGCGCCGGATGTCCAGACCTTGCAGCGGGTGGCTGGTGAGCGTGGCGTCGACCATGCTTTCCGGCAGGATACTCCAGCCCAGGTTGGCCGAAACCATGACCTTGATCGTTTCCAGGTAATTGGTTTCGAGGACGATGTCGAGCTGGTCCTGCTGGCCGGCGAACAGGCTGTTGATAATCTTGCGCGTAAAGGTACCCATGGACGGTAAGATTGCCGGATGCTGCAGCAAGGCTTGCGGTGTAATATCCGGAATCGCCGGCCAGCAAATGGTCGATAGCGAGCACTACCACCATCCGATCGACCCAGATGGCTTCACAGTTGAGGCGTTCATCGCGATTTTCCGGCAGGGTCACTATGGCCAGTTCCAGGTCGTTGTTGGCAATTGCCACGCAGGCATCCTCGGAATCCATGAATTGCAGATCGAGGTCGACCTGCGGGTAGCGAATCTTGAAATCCCGCAAGGTCTGCGGGAGCCGGTGCAGGCCGATGTGATGACTGGTGGCAAAGCTGAGGTTACCGCTGGGAGTCGTCTGCTGCTGGCTCAATCCCGAGCGAAAACTCTTCAGTTCCTGCAGGATGCGTTCGGCGTGCGGCTTGAACGCCGCGCCATTGGGGGTGAGGATGCTGCGCTTGCCAATGCGATCGAACAGCGGAACATTCACGCTGGTTTCGAGCTGGCGAATGCGTTTACTGACCGCGGGTTGGGTGATGTGCAGCCGCTCGGCAGCGAGCGAAAACGACTCGAGTTCGGCGATGGCCAGGAAGGCATTGATTTGATTGAGTTGCATGGCATATTCCAACTATTCCAAAAAGGAATCGAAATAATGAAAATAATGAATTAGAGTTATTTTAATGCGGGGCGTAGAATCGCACAAGTTTTTTGCGGGTAACGACTCATGGCTGGAAAAACCTTATACGACAAGATTTGGGACCTGCACCAGGTGGACGCCGCTGGCGATGGTGCTGGCCTGCTTTACATCGATCGCCACCTGGTGCATGAAGTGACGTCACCGCAGGCTTTCGAGGGTCTTGAAATTGCGCATCGGCCGTTGTGGCGCAAGCGCTCGATATTGGCAGTACCCGATCACAATGTGCCGACCACCGGGCTGGAACACGGGATTACCGATCCGGTGGCGCGTTTGCAGGTAGATACGCTCAACGAGAATTGCGACAAGTATGCGCTGACTGCCTTCAAGATGGGTGATGTGCGCCAGGGCATCGTCCACGTCATCGGGCCGGAGCAGGGCGCGACTCTGCCGGGCATGACCGTGGTTTGCGGCGATTCGCATACCTCCACCCACGGCGCTTTTGCTGCGCTTGCTTTC
>CAWIHJ010000012.1:0-45422 GCA_963835795.1 uncultured Gammaproteobacteria bacterium | reverse complement strand
CGCTGATCATCTGGTTCAGGGCATCCACCAGTGGACTGATCTCGAGCGGCACGCCACTGACATCGATGGCTTGCAAACGCCGCAGATCCTGCTGTCGAACCTGGTCGGTGACCTTTTGCAATGGTTTCAGCGCGATGCCCACTAGCTGCCACAACAACCACAACAGCAGTGGCAACATGATAATCAATGGCAACAACAGACCGCTACCAATGTACTCGGTGATTTCATCGCGTACCTCGCCGCGCTCACCCACCACGATGAGCAAATCATCCTGACTGGATTCGAGCGCAAAGGTAAACCACTTCCTGCCATCGTGCTTGAAGCCTGAGAATCCGGGCTTGACCCCTGTTTCCGGCAAATTCGGCGCCTTCCTCGAATGCAGCAACATCGAGCCATCGCTGTCGAGCACGGCAAAAAACAGCTTGCGCTCGTATTCGTGGGCATTTTTGTCGCGCTCCAGCGCGCGCTTCAACTGGCGGCGATTGGATTCGAGAGTTTCACGCGAAATCAGGCCATCAAGAATACGCGCGGTTTGCACCAGCGCGGCACTGAATACCTGGTCGGCCTCCCGACTGGTGCCCTGGTAGATAAGAACCCCGGACAGGGCGGTCATGGTCAGCACAGTGACCACCACGTACCAGGTGAGACGTTTGCGCAGAGACAGACTAGCCCGCATGATCGATATCCAGTTTGTAGCCTATGCCCCTGACCGTCTTGATCAGCTTGCTATCCAGCTTGCGCCGCAAATGATGTATATGTACTTCCAGTGCATTGCTCTCTACACCTTCATCCCAGCCGTACAGGGCCTCTTCCAGTTGTCCGCGGGCGAGCACCTGGCCGGGGCGATTGACGAACTCGGTGAGTACCACGAACTCGCGACGGCTCAACTCAACACTTGCCCCACGAAACCAGACTTGCTGGCTGGCGCTGTTGATGCGTATGTCACCCAGCACGATTTCGGGCGCCGCAAAGCCGTGACTACGGCGGCTCAAAGCACGTATCCGCGAACGCAGTTCCTTGAGTTCGACCGGCTTGACCAGGTAGTCGTCGGCGCCGCTGTCCAACCCGAGCACACGTTCATCGACGGTATCGCGCGCAGTCATGATCAGCACCGGGGTATTGATCGCTTCGCGACGCAAGGTCTGCAGCACGGTGATACCGTCCTTGCCGGGCAATTGCAGATCGAGAATGATCAACTCGAAACTCTCATCACGAATCGCCGCCAACGCCTGCGCGCCATCGGTGAGCCAGTCGACGTGATCGCCGTCGCGCATCAGCGCCTTGCGAATGCCAGCGCCCAGTTGCTCGTCGTCTTCTACCAGTAGTAATCTCAATGCAAGTCTCTTGTGTTAAGGCCGGGTCGCAGTCGTCAAGCTGCTAGCTCCGCCTGGCAGGGTACTCAATGCGCTGGTCAAATCAGCTCGTAATTTGACCACCTGCTGGCGCCGGCCCCGGTCCGCCAGTGGCCTGTCCGTCATCGGCGCTGCCAGCAGGGCTCGTTCGAGGTGTTCAAGCGCAAGCTCATCTTCTCCCTGGTCAACCAGGTACTCGGCATAAAAGTAATTGATGTCGAGTCCATACGGATTGACCGCCAGCGCCTTCTTGAAATAGCGCTCCGCTGTCTTGTCGCTACCAAAGCCGATCGGCCAACCCGGCACCTTCGAATACAACGACCCGAGGCTTGCGTATACCGAACCCCCAAGCACTTCGGGATCGAGCGCTTCAGCCTGCTCCAGCTTGAGCTTGGCTTCCTTGACCAGGCTCAGGGCACCGAGACCTCCTTTCTTCTCGGCCAGGGTACTCAGCACGATGGCATCCCAGACCAGCGCTTCGGCGCTTTGCGGATGACTGAAGGAAACCCGGTTGGCACGTTTCGCCAACGCCTGCAGCTCGCGGTAATTGTTGTTGCGAAATTCATCCAGGAAGTAAAGCCTGGCCCACTCGGACTGAATCTCGCGCACTTCGGGCATCTCCGCGGTGGATGAAAGGCCGGCGTTCCCGGGCTGGGCAACCAGCAAGGTCAGCGACATTAAAGCAATTTTCAGTGTTTGTTTATACATTTTGCACCTCAGTTATCGGGGTTATTGAAAAATTGATCAAGCTGCGTATTGCTTGATAAGTGACAGCTTTCGAGAAATAGCGTTACCGATCAGCACCGGAAACATGGAGTTGACTCGCACCAGAAATTTTTCCGGCCAGCCCAATGCGAGTTGGCTGCGGTCGCTGCAAATAAAGCTGAGCACCGCGGCGGCCACCTGTTCAGGGGGATCCATAGTCACCCGCAGACGGCGGTTCATTTCCACCACGCGATCACTGTTGATCGCGGTGCGCGTCGCGCGCGGCAAGATGCAACCAACCCGGACCCGGGTGTCGGACAACTCGCGGGAGAGCGCCTGTGAAAAACCACACACGGCAAATTTACTGGCCGAGTAAACGCTGTAGCCTGGAAAGCCGACCGCACCGAAAGTGGACGCAATGTTGACCACGCGCGCCACCGGGCGCTGTTTTAACCGGGGCAGCAGGCGTCGGGTTAATTTCATTGGCACGATGCTGTTGAGCGTCATCATTTGTTCGATATCGCGATCATCGAGCCGCTCGAACAATTCAAACTTGCAGATACCCGCATTGTTCACCAGCACGTTGACCTCTTGACCGGATTGTTCGATGAATGCGACCCAGTCATCCAGCTCGCGGTCACTGGTCAGGTCGATGGTTCTGGCGTCGATTTCCTGACCTTTGCGCGCCTGCGCGCGCAGTTCGCGTTGCAGTGTATCCAGTGCCACGGTATCGCGGCCGCAGAGGAACAGGCTGGCGCCAGCCGCTGCCAGCTGTCGCGCCAGCAGCTGGCCGATCCCGCCACAGGCGCCGGTGAGCACTACCGTCATTTGTTCAGGCTGCATGGCTTTGCTCCTCCGAGTCCAGGGCGGAGACAGGCAATGCCTCGAAGAGGCGCAGGTACAGCGAGTAAAACACGGTCACCGCATGCAGTACGGCAGCCCGGTCGTCAGCATCATCCAGCCGATTCATCAGCTTTTCGAATTCCTGCATATGCGCAACGTCGAGGCTTCCGTGAGATTCCATGTAAGACATGGCGTCGGCAGACAAATCGAGCGCTGTGGCAATCTGACCGGCCGCATAAGTGGCAATCGTGGAGCTGGTTTTTTCCAGCGTGTAAACCATGCCGAACAGGCTCACCGGGTTGCCCCGCGCCACCGAATCATAGGCGTAGCTCACCAGCAACTCGGTCGCCGACGACGGCTGGCCATGGCGGACCTGCTCCTTGTCGACACCGAGTTGTTGCAGGTCATTCAGAATCCATTCCTGGTGTCCGACCTCTTCCTCGATGTAATGCACGATCGCTTCGCGCAACCATTCGAGGCGTTCCGGCAAGCGACTGCCGCAGGCCATCAACAGCGGTACGGTGTGCTTGACGTGATGATAGGCTTCGATCAGAAACGCCTGGTAAGTCTGCATTTCAACCCGGCCCGTCATGCAGCGCGCGATTGCCGGCGTCTGTTCCAGGCGCAGCCGGGCGTCAATACTATGCGCTTCGATCTGGTGGAAAAATGACTGATTCGATAGGGTTTGATTTAACATGGAATACTCTCCTGTAGTGAGAAATGGGCATTGCCACCTGTGCCTTCCAGGGGCTGGTGTTTGTTTGCCAGCAGGTCGGGTAGCAATTGTGTAATCTGGCGACGGCGCAGGCGGCCATTTGCGGTCAGCGTCTGTTGCTCGCGGGAAAACGAGGTATTCAACCGGTGCCATTCCCGCAGCCGTGCATAGGCCGGTAATTGCCGGTTGATGCGATCGATTTCGGTGTCAATCTGCGCGTCCGGGGCCGGGCTCGACAGCAATGCCGCGAGGTGGGTTTCACCTGCGCTGAACACGAAACTCTGGGCAATCAGGGTCGACGCATTCAGTTCGGCTTCGATCCACTCGGGCGCGACGTTGCGACCGTTTTCCAGCACGATCAAGTTTGACTTGCGGCCATTGATATAGAGATAGCCGTCGTCGTCGATACAGCCGAAATCACCGCTTTTGATCAGTCCGTTGCGGCCTGTTTTGGAATTCGCGACTGGATATCGAGAAAGACAGATTTCACCGTCCTCGGCAATCACCACGGTAACGCCGGGAAGCGGTTTACCGACACTGCCAACGCGGTCGTTGTGCGGCGTGTTGAGCGTCGCCACCGAGGCAAACTCGGTCATCCCGTAGCCCTCGTAGGCAGGGATGCCGGCAGCGCGTGCGCGCCCCAGCAATGCTGGCGCCACTCGCGCGCCCCCGACCGCCACAAATGCCAGGCAGTCGGGGTTGATGGCCGCACTCTCGCCTGTTCACAGAGGAGTTCGAGCAGCTGCGGAGTGACGATCACGCTGCCGGGGCGGATGCGATTAAAACAGGCCCGAAGTCTGGCCGGGTCAAGCCCGAGGTCGGCGGTCAGTCCGACATTGGCCGAAGATTCGGCGTACACGCAACGCCCCAGCATCATCGGGACGTATATGCCGGCGATATTTTCCAGCAGGGTTGCGTAGGGCAAGATGCTCAAATGCGATACGATGTCGAGATCGCCGATCGCCTGGCACAGCGAGACGGCGGTCTGCTCAATGAACTCGCGTTCGAGCTCGATACCTTTCGGCGTGCCGGTAGTACCCGAGGTATAACTGGTTTTAGCCACGCTCGATGAGTTACCCGCTCGGCGCTCGCCACGCGTAGCGTCCGCCCCGCGAATACACTGCAGGCGCGAGTCGTAGAACCCCGACAGGGCGATGCCGCTACCGGATACCCCTTTCGGCAAGGCCCGGTCAAACAGGATCGTGTCGAGTTTTGCGTCGGCTATCGCATGCAGAATCTGTGCGTCACTGAAAAAACCGGGTAGCGCCACCGTGCGGATGCCACTGGCGAATGCCGCAAGGTCGTAAACCACCCAATCGATCCCGTTATCGAGAAACAGCCCCAGGGCCTCGACTTCCAGGCTTTGTAACTGCGAAATGCCCTGGCGTACGCAGTCCAGCAGTGCGGCATAGGTCAGCGATTGATCGCCTGAACGCAATGCAATGGCCTGTGGGCAGGCCTGCGCCTGGCATTCGAGCGTAGCGATCAGGGCGCTCACGCTGCCACCTCCCGGTTTTCGAAAACTTGTCCGCAATTGACACGGCCGGCGACTACCTGCGGGTTATCCTCGTAGTATCCACCCCAGGTCTGCTGCTCCTGCGGCAGGCGCGCCTGTAAGGCACGACCGAGTCCAAGCGTTTCGATACCCAGCGCGGCAAACATTCGATGCAGCGAACTGCAGCCGGTAAACACGGCCCACTCGAAGCGATGCGAATACAGGTGTCGCGCCAGCAACTGAAACAATCTGCGACAGGCCGGGCGATCGCGCGAAGCGAGGTTACCGATTTCGACAATGCGTTCGCGGTCCACGCTGGCCGTGGCACATTCGCCGATTGCCTGCTCGACCGGAATGTCGAGATAGTATTCAAGGAACAACCGTTCACAGCCTGCGCTGCGCACACCAACCGCGGCCAGCACCTGTCCCTGGTCGTCAAACAGGGCAAGCAATTGCGGCATGAAGGAACTGATACGGGCGCCGTGCACCTCGAGAAAGCGCTGCGCAATAAAGGCCTCGACGTCTGCACGGCGCGGGTGGGTTGCGTCGATCAGGCTGGATTGAGGGCGCGGCAAGGCAAATGCTGCCTTGTCGCTAGTGCTGGTGATTGTCTGAGCTAGGTCCACGATACTGTTCTCCAAAAATTGATGGAGAGCAGTATCTGCGCGTATTCTTAACGCATTCTTAAATAAGCCAACTCAAGGCGATGAATTTGCCGAGAAATGGTGAATCAAGTCACAATTCCAGCGCGAGTGACGCAATATTAGTTCATGCAGGGCGAGCAAATTCTTCCAGTTTGTCGATCAACGACTGCGGCACTTCGATACCACTGGCGACTGCCTGTTTGCGAAACTCGTGGCGGCGCGCGCCCGGCAAGCGTACGCCAGGCTCGGCAGCCAGCGCAGCGAGCATGGTTTCGACCCGTTCGCTATAAGCGCCGTCTCCACCCGGAGTGATATCACCCGGTGACACGGCAATGAAGAACTGGCCCACCTTCGGCTCGCCACCGCTGTTGTTTTTGAACACCGGCGCCTGGAAGGAACAATTGGGGCCACTGAGGACACCGGCCAGCACATCGACCAGCAGGCCGAGCAACATGCCCTTGTAGCCGCCCGCCGGCGCCAGCGCACCGCCGTTGATCACTGCAGCCGCATCGGTAGTATCCCGACCTTCGGCATCGTAGCCCCAGCCGAGAGGTATCGGCTTGCCTTCGGCGGCCGCCTTCTTGATGGTAACCAGCGCGACCTGGCTGGTCGCCATGTCGGCGACGATCGGTCCTTCATTCTTGCGCGGCACCGCGAACGCCATCGGGTTGGTGCCAAAAAACGGGCTTGCGCCCGGCGCCGGCGCCACCGCCGAGGGCGAATTGGCAAAGCCGAACCCGATCAATCCAGACTGCGCCATGCGTTGAACGAACCAACCCACGACGCCGGCCGAATAAGAATCCACGATCGACATCGCGGCGATTCCCTGGCTTCTGGCGAGCGCATAAAAATCGGCTTCGGCCTCGGCGTAAGCGGCGTGCGCGAATCCACTATCGGCCTGCACGCGCAGCACCGACGGCGCAATCTGTGCATGTGTCGGCTCGGCATCACGGTTGATCTTGCCCACCTGCAAATGCCCACAGTAGAGCGGCAAATAACCGAGTCCGACGGTGCGAATGCCATCGCACTCGGCATCCACCACCGATTGCACGGCCAGTTTCAGTTGATGCCCCCGGGCACCGCAATTCGTCAGGGCGCGGCGCGCCAGATCCTCGACCTGTGCAAGCGTCAGCGTTTTTGCGGGTTCGGACATAGTGGTTCTCCTCAATCTTCTGGTTACGGTTGCTGATATCGGGACTGCAGTTGCTGCAATATTGCGTCGGCGCCGCTGGCGACAATACCGGCATCGACCCCGGCACAAATCAGGCTGTAACCCTTGTCCATGTATTCCTGCACCGATTCCGCGGTGGTGCCGAAATAACCCAGCGTGATATTGCGCAGCCGGCAGGCCTGGCCAACCCGGTCGATGGCCTCGACCACCTCCGGGTGATCGACCTGGCCCATGCGGTCCATGCTGGCGGACAGGTCATAGGGACCGATAAACACCGCATCGATCCCGTCGACCTCGACGATCGCATCGATGTTGTTGACCGCATCGATGTGTTCCGCCTGGACGATAACCGCGGTGCTCACATTGGCGGTTTCCATGTAGTCGGCGAAGCTACGCCCGTAACCCTGGGCGCGCGCGAGCCCGACGCCGCGAATGCCGGCGGGCGGATACTTGCAGCAGGCAACCGCCTGGCGCGCTTCGTCAGCGCTGTTGACCTGTGGCACGATGATGCCATCGGCGCCGATATCGAGAAACTTCTTGATTTCGCGCTCGGTATTCGCCGCCACGCGGATCATGCTTGCGCAACGCCCACCGACCGCCTGCAGCATGCGCTGCCAGTCCAGCGTCGACAGGGTACTGTGCTCGCCGTCCATGAACAGCCAGTCGTATCCGCAGCTGGCGATGATTTCCGCGACCTCGGGCGAAGGCAGGGTCAGCATGGTGCCGAACAGCAGGTCATTCTGGCGCAAACGTTGTGTGAAATTCATAAACTTACCTGTGGTCCCGAAATGGATGGCATCACGTGCCAAACCCGCGCGCCATCAGCGATGCGCACAATAATATCCCGCCGATCAGTGTCAATTCCCAGTGGAGTGCACGCCGCAGGCGTTTAACCTGCTCGGCTCCCGGTACCGGTGCGATACCGCGGTCGAGGTCTGCTTTCCAGCGCGCGAAGCGGGTCGTCGGGTAAAGCGAGATCAGCGCCGCCAGCAGAAACAGGCCGATCTTGATCTGGAAAAACAGGTTATCAGCATAATAGGCACCTCCCTTTTCGAAATAAAGCACGCGCAGTGTGCCGAACACCAATACCAGAAGGCCGGCCAGCCCGGCAACCCGGTCAGCGCGGCGAATTCGACGTGCCACCTCGACACTCATCGACTCCGAGACCAACGCCAGCGTCAGTACAATTGCAGCTGTCAGCGCGAAAAAGGCGAGGAAATGTCCAAAGGCAACGAGCGCGGCGATCAGCATCAGGGGGAAATTCGCTGCATGAGCCCAGGCACCGGCCGCGGGCTGGTAAACGATGCGATCGTGCAGGCGGCTATCCTGACCCTGCCAGAATTCGAAGTAGTCGGGCGCGAGCCGATAGCCGAGCCAGGCCGGCGGGCGCGGTACATTGCCATCGGGATAGACCTTGCGCAAAAGCGCTACCTCGTCTTCGAGCGTTGAGCGCCCAGCGACCACCGACGACTGCTGCGACGCGGCGGCGCTGAAACGGCTGCCCTCCGGGCGCGAATGAAAATACTGATCGGCCTCCTCGGCGGACAACATGGACACTCTGCCGTGCACGCGTACCTGGCGGCTCAGGTCGCGCCAGTGAAACAGTAGCGCGGCACGTGGATTGGCATCGAGTTCGCGACCCTTGCGGCTGCGCGAATCGGTGTACCAACAAAACCCGGCGGCGTCGAAATGTTTGAGCAAGACGATGCGCGCGGACGGCTGGCCATTACTATCTACGGTCGCCAGCGTCATTGCGGTCGAATCCAGCAGCTTCAGATCGCGAGCGCGCTGCAGCCAGAGCCCAAATTGAACGAAGGGGTCCGCATCCATGTCCTCGCAGGTAATACCATGCGATTCGTAATCTCGGCGGACATCGGTTAAATCCATTTCATTGGTCATTTTAGAATACCCGTTCGAACAGGGCCCGCATGGCCGTCCAGGACTCGGCATCCGCCTGCTGTTGGTAGCCGAGATCGAGACCGTATTTTTGTGCATTGGTGTCGGCCTGGGGATTACTGAAACCGTGTTTGGCACCGTCCAGCAGCAACACTTCGTAGTCGGCCTGCGCCTGGTCCATTTCCTGCTTGAAAGCGGACAGGTCATCCATCGTCACCATCGAATCCGCCGCGCCGTGACAGACCAGGATGGACGGCTTGATACTGCCGGGTTCGGCGGTATGAAACGACCCCAGGGCACCGTGAAAACTGGCCACTGCCGACAGCGGCAGGCCGATTCGCGCCATGTGCAGGACCATCGCACCGCCGAAGCAGTAACCGATCGCAGCGCAGCGCTTTGCATCGACACCGACCTGGTTAAGCAATAACTGGTGGCCGGCCCTGAGGGCGGCGCTACCACTTTCCATGTCGTCCAATACGGCGGTCATCAGGCTACCAGCCTCGTCGGGATTTTCGGCCACGCGGCCACCGCCATACATATCGATTGCCAGAGCGACGTAACCGAGCTCGGCCAGCATGTGCGCGCGTCGTACCATGTAGTCGTTCAACCCCCACCATTCATGGACCAGCACAATGCCGGGGCGCAGCGCAACGATTTCACTGTCGTAGGCGAGGTAACCCTGGTGACTGCTATCGCCAACCTGATACTCGATGCGATTCGTCAATATGTTCATCAGCGTGACCTCGGCGCGGTTAGGGGAAGGAAATTCTACCGCGTAATACTGTTAACAGGTAGCATTGTGATCTACCATTCCCCCGATGAACTGTCTCGACCATATCGTCATCGCAGCACATGACCTCAAACAGGGCGCTGACTACCTCGGCAGCATCCTGGGCGTCAAAATTCCTGCCGGTGGCAAACATCAAACCATGGCCACGCACAACCTGGTAATGCAACTCGGCAACGACGCTTATCTCGAGGTCATTGCCATCGATCCGGATTGCCAGCCGCCGCGGCATCCGCGCTGGTTTGCACTCGACACCGCGTCGATGCGCGCGGCCATCCGCGAACAGCCACGGCTGATCACCTGGGTGATCAATACAACGGATGTGCAAACACTGGCGACCCATGCTGATTTCGATATTGGCAAACCCACCGAGCTGAGTCGTGATTCGCTGCGCTGGGAATTCGCTCTGCCCGACGATGGACGGCTACTCGGCGGCGGCATGCTGCCCTATTGCATTCAATGGCACAGTTCACCGCACCCGTCACAGAACATGGCCGACACCGGCTGCCTGTTGCAGGAACTCAGCATTCACCACAACCGACCGCGCTGGCTAAACGACCGCCTCGACGCCATCGAAGCCAGCCACCTGGTGCAAATCGAACCCCTGCCCGACAGCGAGACCCCCTACCTCGAAGCAATCATCGATACCCCGAAAGGCACAGTGGTACTTCGTTAGCGCACTAATTGTCGAGCCAGGGCCAGTTTAGCGATCGATATTTTCGTCCAGTTTTTTTAGCGCGCGGTAATAGCGCATCTTGGTGGCGCTAAGTTGCATACCCAGAATTTCGGCAATTTCATCCAGGGTTAACTCGGCGATAAAGCGCAGGCTCAACAGTTGTTGTTCGAGGTCCGACAGGCTTTCGATCATAACCTCAAAGCGGTCCCCTGCCAGCGCCTCGATATTACTTCGATTCGAATCTGCAATGTTTTCGACAACATCCTGTTCGAGCCGAACAAAGCGTTCGCGTTGCTGTTTGTTTTTCTGCAGTCGGCTGTAACAGGTATTAGCGGCTATCTTCATCATCCAGGTTTTAAAACTGGATCGCTTTTCGAAGTCGGGCAGCCCCTGGAAGACTTTCAGCAAGACCGCCTGGCAGATGTCTTCGGCGTCTGCCTTGTTCCGCAACATGTTGTAACAAAAGCCGAACAGCAAAGAGTAATGGCGCCCGGCAAGCGCCTGGAAGGCGTGCGTCACGTAGGGCAACTCCTCCATCGCGAGCGCTACCAGATCGGCATCTTCATCGACCTGCTTAGTGTGCGGGACCATGTTTAGACGATGTGCGAAACTTTTATACGATGTGTGAATCTGCGGCTGCCTGTACTTCCAGGCAGCTGCTGCAGATTCGTAATATCGGGTTAGTTATTCTTCACGGTGACGCGTTGATCAATCATCACGTTATTGGCGACCGATACGACCCGGTCATCTTTCAATTTTATCTGCGTCTTTACCGTGCCAATCTGCTCCAGGACACCCTCGATACCCTCCAGTTCAATCGTTGAACCGGCCGAGTACAAATCACGGGCATAGACCCCCGCGAGAATATTCCGGGCGAGATCGCGAGTGCCGAGACCGAGCGACAGCGCAACGGCTATTCCGACCGCGGCGAGCAGTATCGAGACCACCCAGTTGAGCAGGTCGGTGTTGATTTCCAGCTCACTCACGGCGAGCGATATGATCACCACGAACAATACCCCGTACACGGTGCTGCCCAGCGCCCTGGCATACTGGATGCCAACGCCTTCTGCGCCACTGCGCACCAGGTCGCGCATGAAATGTGCAACAAACAGGCCAATAATCACCACCAGCGCCGCGGCGATCACCTTGGGCAGGTAGAGTAAAAGCTCATCCAGCGTTTCCGAGATTCGCGGTAGTCCGAGGGTTTCGGTCGCGGTGATCAGGAACACCAGAATAATGATCCAGAAGCAGATTTTTCCGACGATGTCGGAAGCGCTCAGCTTGATGTTTGCTTTTTCGAGAGTGGCGGTGACACCGACCTTGGTACTGAGATCATCGAAGCCGGCACGATCGAGCGCCTTGCTAACCACGAACCTCACCGTCTTTGCGACAAAGTAGCCGATTACCAGCAACAACACCGCGCCAAGCAGATTGGGCAGAAAACCCGCAATTTCGCCCCACAACGCCGTCATGATCGCGACGATCGTCTCACCCCATACATTAATTGTTTCCATTACGAATTCCCCTTAATAGTAGTTTTCAACCGTCAGCTTTCACTATCACTTGCGCGCTGCGCTGCAGGTTTCGCCACACCGCCCCCCTGGGTCTGCAGATGCCTGACCAGGGGTGCGACGAATACGAGTAGCAGCGCAAATAGCGAAGAAATAGTGAGCAGTATCAGATCACGAAGACCAACTTGAACGTTGGCTCGCTGCACACACAACCGAACTGGATCGGCGGCATCGGGGTGCATGTTTTCGGTCGCAAGCTGCTTGCGCGCAAGGGCGTGCAATTGCGCCTCTGCCTGGCCGGATTTCGCTTTATCGGTCATCTTTCAGTTCCCCCGTCCGCCTGTTGACTCCCGAGGCCTGCACAAAGTCACATTCAACATGCCCTCATTGTTGACTTATACCTGGCGGCTGTCACGCTGCCATTCACCGTTTCAGGCTAGGCGTTGTCAGATGGTGGTTTATCACCGGGTTTGTCTTCCGTTGCGGATACCGGACCGGCCAGCATTAGCAATAATGCCAAATAGGAAGAAACCGCAAGGGTCAGCAAATCGCATGCGCCCGTGCGCAGGTTCGCCTGTTTCACCAGATTCTCGATGGCCTCGTCCTGCTGCTGACCCCGGGAGGCGTCACCGACGACAACGGCCTGTTTGCTCTCGGCGCGTAAACGCAGGTACTTGCTTCGAATTCGGGCTTCCTGTTGTTCAGGCATAGGAGTCACGCAGTGAATAGTTTACGGTTGGTTCGGCTTCCTGTTGCGGTTTACCGGTCAGGTTGGCTATCGAGTGGCCGCCATTAGCCATTATAAGTTGCTGGTTTGTCATCGATACGCCTCGCTGCATGGATCAAGTGTCTAGACATGGCCCGCCTGATAAAAGTCACAGCGACAAACCGCGGCGCCAGTGACTGGATCGGCGCAACGGCAAAATACAACCGGGAGAATCGCCATGTGACTTTTTCGACCGCCCGGCAGTCTACCCTCGATAACCTGCTGATTTATCAACCGCCCTGACGGGTTGCACTTTCACGGGTGACGAATATCGGGTTTCGCCCGATTCAATGAGGTTCCAATAGCCATAAGGTTCACGCAACGGCTACAGGATCATCCAATAACGAGGAGACATTTATGAAAATTGCCCTGCTATCACGAAATCGGAAACTCTATTCATCCAACCGCATCATCGAAGCGGCAAAGGAAAGGGGCCACGAGGTGGTCGTCATCGATGTGCTGCGCGCCTACATGAACATTGCCTCGCACAAGCCCTCGATTCATTACAAGGGCGCGCCCGTTGAAGGCGTCGACGCGGTGATCCCGCGCATCGGCGCATCGGTGACCGCCTACGGCACCGCGGTGCTGCGCCAGTTCGAAATGATGGGCGTGGTTTCGCTCAACGAATCGGTCGCGATTTCGCGTTCGCGCGACAAGCTGCGCTCGATGCAATTGCTGTCGCGCAAGGGCATCGGCATGCCGCTCACCGGCTACGCCAACAAACCCGATGACGTCAAGGACATGATCAAGATGGTCGGTGGTGCGCCGCTGGTCATCAAATTGCTACAGGGCACCCAGGGCATCGGCGTGGTGCTCGCGGAAACGCAAAAGGCTGCCGAAAGCGTTATCGAAGGCTTCATGGGCGTCAATGCCGACATCCTGGTACAGGAATTCATCAAGGAAGCCGGCGGCGCCGACATCCGCTGCTTCGTCATCGACGGCAAGGTAGCGGCGTCCATGAAGCGCCAGGGAGCGGAGGGTGAATTTCGCTCCAACCTGCATCGCGGTGGCACCTCTGCGCTGATCAAGATCACCCCGGAAGAGCGTTCCACCGCGGTCAGGGCAGCTGCCATCATGGGTCTGAATGTGGCGGGCGTCGACCTGCTGCGCTCCAACCACGGCCCGGTCGTCATGGAAGTAAATTCCAGTCCCGGTCTCGAAGGCATCGAGGGCGCCACCGGCAAGGACATCGCCGGCATGATCATCAGCAACCTGGAAAAACTGATCCCTGGCAAAACCAAAACTCGAGGTACGGGCTAGGTCGCGTTCAGTTCTAAATAACGCAACATTTTTAAGATTCCTGCCTGCGCCGGAATGATGGAGATAATTACTGTCATTCCTGCGCGGGCAGGAATCTTATAACAGGGCTATTATTGTAAGGTCGATGCGTCGGACCGTCCTTCCGGCGACGGTCCGACGCATCGGGCGGTCCGACGTTTCGGGACGACGCTGAACACACGACGATCTACAGCTTCAAGGGTTGTGCAACCACTCGTACGGACCGAAAGGATCGGGTCGAAAATAACAGATCATGCGACCGTCCGCGCCGGCACTGGCACCCGCTTCCCAGGGGGCCATGCCGTGCACGATCAATCGATGCGCGAGAAATGCTTCGCCCGGGCGCGCATGAATCTCGACGCGTTCGCACTCGGAAAAGGCGCGCGTGCGCGCAGCGTGATACACCTCGGTGATGTCTTCGTTGCCCCATCGATCCGCTGGAATTGCGGAAAAACGTGCGGCGAATTCGGCCCGCAAGATTTCGTGCGACCCTTCCCAGACCACGAACGGCGAGGCACCTGGGTCAAAAGCCACCATCGGAATACCGAGTATGAAACCGTGGTGTTCGCGCAGATGACGCCGCTGCTCGGGACCTTCACGCAGCAAACCGTCGACGTGGGCGGCGTCACGTTCACGCCGGAAACGGGTGCGCGCCTCGGATTCACCGGGCATCGGCTGCGGGTAACCCGGATAGCAAATCGAAACCTGCGCCCGATCCCATTCGAAATCTCTGAGGCCAAGCTGGCTACCAATAAAATCAATCGCCTCTCCGCGCAGCGGCCCGCTAGCGTCGACCGAACTGTCGGCGCGGTTGTCCAGTACATTGACCCCGGCAAACCAGGTGCCCTGGTAGCGCAGCCACTTTGCCTGTTGCGGATCCGTGCGTGCCCTGCGTGCCGCCGGTAACGCCGCCTCGACCCAGCGTAACAGTCGCGCATCGGGCGCAAATTTGCACCAGCCCCGGCTGAAGAAATGCTTCGCGTGATTGCTCATTTGGTCGATGCTATCATGCGCCGAACCGAAGCTGGAACAAGGATTGACCATGACTGAAAACGCCGAAGATCGAATCGCCAAATTGCCCTGTTGGAACAATGCCATCGATATCGCACCGCTCCCCGGTGGCATGACTAACCTCAACTTCAAGATTGTCGATGGCGCGCAGAAATTCGTGGTGCGTCTCGGCGAAGACGATCCGGTGCACCTGATTTCGCGCCGCAACGAAATTGCCAGTTGCGAGGCGGCTTTCGCTGCCGGGATCAGCCCGGAACTGGTTTACCACGAAGCCGGCCTGATGGTGGTGCGATTTGTCGAAGGCAAGGTGTTCACCGAGGCTGACGTGCGCGTTGACAACAACCTCGCCCGCATCGTCGCGTTATTGCAGCGCTTCCATCACGAGATGCCGTCGCGATTCACCGAGGTGCCGGTGATGTTCTGGGTATTCCAGGTGTTTCGTCATTACCTGAACCTTTTAACGCAAAGGGAAAGCGCGCATGCCGAGCGCCTGTCTGACCTCGCGCAAATCGGTCGCGAACTGGAAAACGCGGTGGGGCCGGTGGAGATCGTATTCGGGCACAATGATTTACTCGCCGCCAACTTCATCGACGACGGCGAGCGGCTGTGGCTGATAGACTTCGACTACGCCGGTTTCAACAGCCCGTTGTTCGACCTGTCGAACCTGGCTTCCAACAACGAACTCGGCGAGGCGCAGGAACTGCTCATGCTGGAAAACTATTTTGGCGTCACTGCCAACGAGGCCACGATAAACAGTTACCAGGCGATGAAGTGCGCGTCACTGCTGCGCGAGACCCTGTGGTCGATGGTGTCGGAACTCTATTCCCGCGTAGACATGGATTTCGCCGACTACACGCAGAAAAACCTGCAGCGTTTCCAGACCGCCTACGATCACTTCTGTAAAACCTGTTCGTGAATAATCACTAACCCTAAACCCTGAGACCCCGTTATGAAACTCGACATTGACTTTGTGCGCACACAGTTCGACCAGCTCAACGACGACCCTGCTTTCGTGTTCGCTTCCAACGCTGGCGGCAGCTACGTCAGCAACCAGGTCAATCGGCTGATGGAACACTACAACCAGCACATGCGGGTGCAGCCCTATTCCCGCTTCAAACCGTCATCACTGGCCGGCGAAGCCATGGATCGCGCGCACCAGGGTTGGGCGCAGGCACTCAACATCGATGCCAGCGAACTCACCATCGGCCCATCGACGTCGATCAACACCTACGTCATGGCGCAGGCTATCGGGGCCACCTGGCAGCCCGGCGACGAGATCGTCGTCACCAACCAGGATCACGAAGCCAATAGCGGTGTATGGCGGCGCAAGGCCGAGGAGAAAGGCGTTACCATTCGTCAGTGGGAAGTCGACGCGGAAACCGGGCTACTCGATGTCGACACGTTGCTGGAATTGCTGAATGACAATACTCGCTGGGTGTTTTTCACCCATTGCTCGAACGTGGTCGGCACCGCCAACCCGGTCGCCGCAATCACCCAGGCTGTCAAGGCGGCAAGCTCGGCGCGCGTGTTCGTCGACGCCGTGGCCTATGCACCTCACCACATCGCGGATCTGAAGAGCCTCGGCGTGGATGGCTACGCCTTCAGCCTGTACAAGGTCTTCGGCCCGCATCAAAGCCTGCTGTACGTCAATGCCGACATCCACGGTGAACTGACTTCGCAGGCGCACTATTTCAATCGTGGTAATCCCACCAAGGATTTTAATCCGGCCGGGCCGCAACACGCCCAGGTGGCCGCCTGTGCCGGAGTGCTGGACTACTTCGATGATTTGCACCGACATCACTTTGGCGACTCGGACAAGGACCGCAATGCGCGCCTGCAGGAATTGCACCAGTTGATCCTGCAACACGAAAACGAACTGGCGGCGCCTCTCCTTGAATTCCTGGAGCAACATTCCGATGTGCGCCTGATCGGCAAGACCCACACGCGCGACAACGATCGCGCTCCGACCATTGCCTTCAAACCGCTGAAGCAGAGTTCGCAGGCGCTAACCTACCAGCTACAGGACCGCGGCATCGGTACCGAGAATGGTAATTTTTACGCGCACCGTCTGGTCAGCGACCTCGGCATCGATCCCAAGGATGGCGTGGTACGCCTGTCACTGGTTCACTACGGCAACCAGCGCGATGTCGAACGCATCCTTGAAGCGCTGGATGGCGCGCTGTAACAGACCACGGCAGCGTGTTCACTCGCCGGTTTCTCGGCCCAATCGCCGCTTGCCTGCTCGTCTGGCCATTATCGTGCAGTGCGCAGACACCACCTGGCGCTGCCGATATCGCCGCTTACGATGGACTGTTCAAAGCGGTGATCGAACATGACAATGCGCGGCTGCAACAGCTACTGTCTGCATCGGCCAACCTCGAGCGCCGTGATTCACAGGGTCGCAGCGCCTTGCACGTGGCGGCCTTTGCGCGCAACCACGCGGCACTGCGCAAACTGGTGACGGCGGGCGCCGATCCCAATGCGCTGGAAAATGACTACTACGACATCGCCACCATCGCCGCGGTGGCCGACGATCTCGCGACACTGAAACTGGCATTGCAACTGGGTTGTCGCGCCGACAACGTCACCAGTCGTTACCAGGGCACCGCGCTGATCGCCGCCGCACATCTCGGCCATGTCGAGGTGGTGAAAACACTGATCGCCGCGGGAGCGCCACTGGACCACGTCAACAACCTCGCATGGACAGCGCTGATCGAATCCATCGTGCTCGGTGATGGGGGGCCAAAACACACGGCAACACTAAAAGAGCTGGTGGCAGCAGGTGCCGACGTCAACCTGGCCGACGGCCGTGGACGCAGCCCGCTGCGCCTGGCGCGGGCCGAGGGATACCAGCAGATGGTCGATATTCTACAGGGCGCCGGCGCCAGGTAACGCGCCCGGCGCAAAACCTGTTAGCCTGGTGAAACCGGCGTGCTGACGGTCTTGAGTCGACCGCGCCGCGCGGCCTGGGCTTCGCGATGGGCCAGGTAGCTGACCGCGGCGACAATGATCAGGGCACCGACGATCACCCAGGTATCGGGCACTTCCTCGAACATCCAGTAGCCGACGGCAACCGCCCAGATCATCTGCAGAAAGGATAGCGGTTGCGTCACCGTTAGCGGCGCCGCGGCAATGGCGCGCGTAATCGCGTAGTGCCCGGTAGTGGCAAACACCGCGACACCGGCAAGCCAGGTCACTTCCAGCCAGGTGGGTTCACGCCAGTAGTAGAGCGCACCGGGCAACAGCGCCAATGTACAGAAAATACTGAGCATCACGATGATGTCGGCCGAACTCTCGCTCTGCGTCATGCGCTTGGCCAACAGAAACGAAGCGGCAAAGAACAGCGCGGCGATCAACTGCGCCAGGGAGCCGGGCTCGATGGTGGCGAATCCCGGGCGCAGGACCACCAGAGTACCGACGAAGCCGGCAAGAATCGCCAGCATGCGGCGCGCCTTGACCTGTTCACGAAAGATCAGGATAGCGCCAAGCGCGGTGAATACCGGCGTGGAAAAACCGATCGCCGTCACCTCGGCAATGGGAATGCGCGCCATCGCGAAAAACCACAACATCACCGCAACGCCGTGCACCAGCCCGCGCAGCGCATAGCAGTCCGAGGCGCCCCCCGCCGAAGCCAAACCCGCGCGTGCGCATGCGCCACAGCATCGGCAACACCAGCAGGACGCCAATCAGGTAGCGGATGAAGGCGGCCTGCACCGCCGACATATCGGAGCCGAGCAAACGCACCATCACGGTGACGGCGACGAACAGCAGCCCCCCGGCTACCATCCACAGGCAACCGCGTAAATTAGAGTGTTGCGACATGCGCACGATTGGAACATCATCCTGTCGACCAATGCAATCATTAGCTGTTTAATCGACCCATGATCAAGACTCTCGCCCATCACTACTACCATCAACCCGGCGTTTTCACCTACGAATGCGAACAGCTTTTCTGCCATCACTGGTGGCTGGTGGCGAATGAATCCGCATTCGTCGAAAACGGCGACTACCAGGCCTTGCAGCTGATGCAATGGCCACTGATCGTGGTGCGTGACCAGCAGGGTGAACTGCGCGCCTTTTACAACCTCTGCCGGCATCGTGCAGGACCACTGGTTGACGACCCTTGCGGACGGCGCCGCGATTTCGTCTGCCGCTACCACGGTTGGCGCTACGCCTGTTCGGGTGAGTTGCTGAAAACCCCGGGTTTCAGCGACGATCAAATTGAAGATCGCGGAGGCCATGGGCCTGTTGCCGGTCAGGGTTTCCTGCTGGAATGGCCTGGTGTTCGTCTGCCTCGACGACGCGGCCCCTGAGCTCGCCGAATGGCTCGGCGACATTGTCGGCATTGCCGCCGAATACGATTCAACCAGTCAGCATGGATTTCGACGGTGACGTCAGCAAAACCGCGCAGTGCAACTGGAAAACCTACGGCGACAATTCCTGCGAGGGTTACCACGTCGGCATGGTGCACCAGGCGCTCGGCTCGTCGATGCAGCGCGAATCGGTGCAGATCGATGCTTATGACCAGGGTCAGTTCGTCGGCTTCGACGTCAGTTACGGCGATGGCAAGGACGCCAGCCGCGCCGGCAAGGGCTTCTGGATTTACAAGTTTCCGGGGCTGCTATTGCACTTCGCCGAGTACGCTTTCAATGCCGAAAGCGTTTTCCCGCTCGATGCCAACAGCATCCGCCTGCAGCGCTGGTTCTGGTCGCATGCCGAAAAGGCGGCGCAGCACGGGGTCGATACTGCCTCGATCCGGCCCAACTCGGAACAGGTCATCGACGAAGACATCCGCATTTGCGAACGCGTGCAAACCAACCTGGCCTGCGGCGCCTATCCCGGAGGCCTGTTATCGCCGCAGCAGGAACCCGGCACCATTTACTTTCAGCAACTGGTGCGTGAAGCCTTAGCCGGGTTTACCGAGTCGAAATAATCCGGCGCTAACGGCTGACAGCAGCGCGACGACTGCAGCGATCAGCATTGCCGCCTGGTAATGCGCATACCAGTCGAAGAGAAGCCCGGCGCTCCACGGCGCGACCAGGCCAGCGAAGCCCCAGGCAATGAACACTCGACCGTAAGCCTTCGGGCCTTGCGCGCCGAAATCATTCGCAATCGCCACCGGGTAGATGGCGATGATCGAACCGTAGGCAAAGCCGACGATGCCGAGCAACCACAAGGTGGCGACAGCGTCTTTCGTAGTGGCTATAGCCAACAGCGCGAGCGCCGACAACAGCGGCAACCCCACCAGGAAACGCGCCAACGGCCAGCGATCGACCAGTCCCCCGGCAACAAATCCGCCTGCTGCGCTGCCGACACCCACGGTCATTGCCGTCGCCGTTGCCAGCTCAGCGTCCGCGCCACGCGCCAGGGCGATTCCCGCCGCGTGACCAATCGCCATCAGGCCAGCGAATACGCTGGTCAGGTAGGCAAACCAGTATTGCAGCAGGCTGCGCCGTTTCAGCGGAGCTTGATCATCGCTATCCCCGGAGGCGTTGGCAGCGTAACTGGCCTGCGACCAGCGCAGCATGAGCGCCGCGAGCAAACCGCATACCAGTACCGCACCGGCAATCGTCACAAAGGCCGAGGTCACCGAGTCAGCAGCGATGCGCCAGGCGATCACCTGCGCAAACACGATGGAGCCAACCGCGTATGCGGCGGTCACCGCACCCATCGCAAATCCCTTGCGTTCGGGCATGGCGCGCCCAACCAGCTGCAGGCAGTAACCGTAACCAATACCGTTGCCGATACCAAAGGCCAGGCTGTATCCGCAAAACAGCATCCACCAGTTGACGGCGTCGGCGGCCAGCAATAATCCGGCGGCGGCCCCGACCGTGACTCCCGTCACCAGCCACCAGGCCGACAGCAGACCATATATTCGGTAACCCAGGGTCACCGACAGGGTAATCGCCACCAGCGCGAACGAATAGATCAGACTGATCTCCGAGCGCGGCAACTCAAGTAGCAGCTCCAGCGGCGCCAAAAAAACTGAAAAGGCATGCACCGAACCGAGCACGCAGGTGATCAGCATCGAGGCCAACAGGGTAAGCACGGGGCTACTCAATGGTAACCGTCTCAGCCGACCTCGAACCCTGCAGGCGTTTTTGTCGCTCGAAAATAAACAGGCCACTGGCGGCGATGATAGCCGCACCTATCCAGGTCGTCAGCACTGGCACTTCAGCCCAGAAAACATATCCAACGATTGCTGCAAACACCATTGCCAGGTATTCGAATGGTGCCAGCAGGCTCGCCTGCGCATAGCGAAACGAAATCGTCAGGAACCATTGCTGCAATCCGCAACCCAGCGCGAAAGCGATCAGTAGCAGGACATCGTCGGCACGCGGCGTCAACCACCCCGACGCCAGCACCCAGGCAAGACAGACCAGGCTACCGAAGCCGTTGTAGTAAATGCCGATCGTGACCGACTGTTCGCTGCTACTGAGCTTGCGTAACCAGACGGCGACCATGGCGCCGCCTGCCGCGGAACCGAGCGCCGCCAGCAACCCTATATCCCAATGATCACCCTGCGGCCGCGCAATCAATAGCACGCCGACAAAGCCGATGATCACGGCCGCCCAACGGCGAGGACCGATCACTTCGCCCAGCAGGAAAATGGATAACACGGCAATGAAGATAGGTGCTGCGTAGGCGATGGCGGTGGCATCGGCGATCGGGATGCGGGTAATCGCAAAATAAAACAGCGCGAGGCTCACTATGCCGCTGACACTGCGAATGGCATGATCGCCGGCGCGCCGGGTAGCCAGCGCCCACAATCCCGAAGTGGCGAGTAGAATCACCCAGAAGATGCCGCTGGCAAAGACATAGCGCAACAGCAACACTTCACCGAGTGGATATTCGCGATTGACCAGCTCGCGCACCGCCGCGCTCAGCAGGGCCATCAACGCCAGGTTGCCAACAAAGGTGGCGATGCCAAGTACCGGGCTATCGCGATAACTGCCGAGAGGCGCGTTTGGAGTCACCATACCCGGCCTGGCGGACCTGGAGGCAGGTGCATAACAGGACTGTTTCCCGGCATTCGTATTTCGCGTCGCGAGCTGGCTGGAAGCGCGGCAGATGCTAACGCCGAACGCTTGCTGCAGCCAACTTCGCGCCAAACGCCCGTGCAATGAATGCCTTCCCCGATTGGAGGGCAATAGTCAGCCTCGCGTTGGTGGGGGTTATCCGTGGGTTTCGCTCTGCACAAAACCAAAATTGTTCTTGCCCAGGTGCTTGACGCGATACATGGCCTGATCCGCCGAACGAATCAGCTCTTCTGCGCTAGCACCGTGGTCCGGGTAAAGCGCAATGCCGATGCTGGCGCTGACTACGATGTCGACAGAGCCCATGCGCAGTGGCAATGCAATCTGGCGAATCAGGTTGCCGGCAATACGTTCGGCAATCGGGATTTCCGGCAGGCTCGAGAGGATAATGACGAACTCGTCGCCGCCGATACGCGCCACGGTATCGGTTTCGCGGATCTCGTCCTTGATGCGATCGGCAGTGGCCTTTAGTACCAGGTCGCCGATCTCGTGTCCATGGTGATCATTGATATCCTTGAAGCCATCCAGGTCGAGGAACATGACCGCCGACATTTGTCGTTTACGCCGCGCCTCGGCGAGCGAATGTTCGAGCCGATCCTTGCACAGGCGCAGGCTCGGCAATCCGGTCAGGGCATCGTGGTTGGCGAGAAAATCGAGCTCCGCGGCTATTTTCTTGCGCTCGCTGATTTCGTCTTCGAGTTGACGCACCGTATCCGCCAGTTTGCGGGTTCGGCTTTTTACCATCGATTCGAGCGTATCGCGCGCTTCGCGCAGATCTTGCTCGGTGTGGTATTGCCGGGTAATGTCCTGTTTTACGCCGATCGACCGAATGATGTCACCGTTGGCAGAGCGCACCGCCATACCCTGCTCGCGTATCCAGCGCAGCTTGCCGTCGGTGCGATACATGCGATAAGCGACATCATATTCTTCACCCGTAAGCCGATGCTTTTCGTAGGTTTCCGCGAGGCGGCCATAATCGGCGGGATAGACGTCTTCCATGTCGTCACCACGCGATTTCACCATGCTGGCGTACTCGTCGACGGTGACCCCGTGAATGCGGGCGAAGCCCGGGCTCAGGTAAATATAGGTCTCGTTTTTCAGGTCGAAAATAAAATGCCCGATATCGGTAATCGCTTCGACCTGCTGCGCCATCGCCTCCCGGTTTTCCAGTGCCTGCTGGTAAATCTTGCGATCGGTAATATCCTGAATCAATCCAGAGGCTGCGATCGCCTTGCCATCGGCTGCGAATTCAACGGTTCCGGTTTCGAGGATGTGGCGAGTGACTTTATCGGCGCGAATAATGCGGTACTCGACTTCGTGCGTTCCCGTCTGCCGCTGCGACAGGTAGGATTGCGTATAGCGCTCCCGGTCTTCCGGGTGAACCTGCTGCAACACATTTTCCCAGCTGGACTGTAACTTCAGTAACTCGGCAACGCTCACACCATAAATACGAGCGAAACCCTCGGAACAGGACAGCAGGCAATCATTGTCATAATCCCATTCGCAATGCCCGATATTGGCCAGCTGCTCGGCGACGTCGAGTAACTTGTCTCGTCGCCGTAAATCGTCGAGTTCGTCAGCAGGCGCCTCAGAGCGCATTTTGGAGTTTTTTTCACCGGTCACGCGCGCAGATATCCCCTGATTATCGGTGTTCTGGCTACTTTACCTCAATGCGGCGCCGAAGTAACAAATCCAAAATTATTTTTTCCTTCGCGCTTGATGCGATACATCGCCTTGTCGGCCGAGCGAATCAGCTCCTCGGCGGTTACGCCGTTTTCGGGGTACAGCGAAATGCCGATACTGACGCTAACTTCAACTTCGACATCGTCAATCGTCAGCGGGCGTGCAATCGCCTCGACCAGGCTACTGGCGATGCGCCTGGCGATATCGCTTTCGGGAAGACTCGACAGAATTATCACGAACTCATCACCACCAATACGGGCCACGGTATCGGTTTCACGAATTTCCGTGGTAATGCGATCGGCAATGCCACGCAATACGCTGTCGCCAAATTCATGGCCGTAACGATCGTTGATTTCCTTGAAACCATCCAGGTCGAGAAACATGACCGCTGACGTCTGACGCTTGCGCCGCGCATCGGCCAGCGACTGGTTCAGGCGATCCTTGCACAGGCGCAGGCTGGGCAAACCGGTGAGCGCATCGTGATTGGCAAGAAACTGCAGTTCCGCGGTTATTTTTTTACGCTCTTCGATTTCGATCTGCAATTGTTTGACGGTATTGGCGAGTTCACGGGTACGCTCGACCACCTGTTGTTCGAGGGTATCGCGCGCCTCGATGATTTCCTGCTCGGCATTTTTCTGCGCAGTGATATCCTGAAGCACACCAATCGTCTGCTCGGGTATGCCATGGCTATAGTTATGCACCTTGCCAATTTCGCGTACCCAGCGGATGCCACCATCGACGCGCAACAGGCGGAACTCGACCTGCCAGCCTTCGCCCTTGGCGAGAAACCTGTCATGGACTTTCTCAACCATTTCGCGATCGTCGGGATGCACGCTATTCAAGCCGCCGACTGAGGACACGTCGAATTGCGCAACCTGCGATTCGTTCAAACCGTGAATTCGTGCGAGCCCGGGACTCACGAACAAATAGGTCTGCTTGATTTCATCATAGATAAAATGACCGATATCGGTAATCGCCTCCGCCTGGTTGGCGACCGCATCCTTGTAGCGCAGCTCCTCTTCGATTTTCTTTTGTTTGGTCACATCCTGGACCACGCCGATGGTTTGCTCGATGCGGTCAGCATTGCGCTTGTGCACCTTGCCAACTTCATTGACCCAGCGTACATTCACCGTCGTCCCTCAACACGCGATACTCCACCTGCCAGCCATCGCTGTTGCTCTCGTTAGCAAAATTCTGGTAGTACTCTCGAAGACGCTCTCGATCCGGCTCGTAAACTCGCTCCAGGTAATCGTCATTGGACTTGATCAACGCCATGTATTCCTCGATGCCAAGGCCCACGATTCGCGCCTGGCCCGGGCTGACGAACAGGTGTCGGTCCTCGATCTCGTCAAACATGAAATAGCCGATGTCGGTGATCAACTCGGCCTGGCTCGCCATGGCGTCCTTGAACGTCAGTTCCTGCTCGCGAAACACCTGGTCGGTGATGTCCTGAATGACACCGAGCGTCTGACTGACGCGGCCATCTTTCATCACCTTGGCGCGACCGAGTTCACGCACCCAGCGAATCGCGCCATCGGCCCGTACAATACGATACTCGATGGCGCAGTTTTCACCATTTTCGACGTAGCTGCGATACTCGTTGGCCACGCGCGCACGATCTTCTTCGACGATGTCGGCGAGATCGTCCTCGAAACTCTGCACCGATTCCAGGCAATCTGCGACGCTGCAGCCGTGAATGCGAGCAAAACCCTCACTCACATAGATGTAACAACCACTATCTTCATCGTAGATGAAATGCCCGATATCGGTGATTTCCTCGGTCTGGCGCGCGAGGTCATCGCGATACTCGAGATCACGCTCGTAACCGACCTGGCGGGTGATGTCCTGTATCAAACCAAAGCTGCCGATATCGACGCCGTCGGCATCCGTAATCGAAATCGCCGATTCGCGCAAATGCTTGATCGTGCCGTCCTGTAGCTGGATGCGATATTCAACTTCGAGCTTTTTACTGGCCTCCATGGCCTCAGTTGCACGCCTGTAGTGGTCTCGGTCTTCGGGATGTATCAGCAACAGGGCCTTTTCCAGGCTGCCGTGTGCCTCCAGCGCTTCGTCGACGGTCATGCCGAGCAGGCTGGCAAATTCTTCGGAGCAGGATTCGAGTCGAGCGTTCACCCTGCTCCACTCGTAGTGTCCGATTTTGGCCACGCGTTCGGTCGCGTCGAAGAGCGTCAGACGTTTTTGCAGCTGATCCAGCCTGGTTTCCAGTTGGGCGCGGTCGAGCGCGGAAAGCTCCGGGTTCTTGGTGTATCGTTGCTGCGCTGTAACCAGCTGCTGGATTGTTGGCATTGTTGTTCAGTTAGCCCATTACAGGATTGAGTATTTGAGTATAGAAGTAATCGGTGATATTTCTACGCGGCACCCTGTGATCACAATAACTATTTACCGTGATTAATCCCGTCAGCTTTTGCATAATTCAGATCTGCCAATAATTATGGTGCCGAGTAATGAGTAACAGCGCGGAAAACATTTCAGATCGAGCGTCATTGATTGAAGCATTACGCAGTCTGCTGGGTAACCGGGTCAGCACCAGCCACTCGGTGCTGGAACAGCACGGTCGCGGCGAATCATGGCACCCGGTACAGCCACCCGATGCGGTCTGTTTTGCGCAAAGCAGCGAAGAAGTCGCCGCCATCGTCAAGCTCTGTGCGGCCAGCCGCACCCCGGTGATTCCCTTTGGTACGGGCACCTCGCTTGAAGGTCAGGTACAGGCGGTAAACGGGGGGATCTGCATCGATATGAGCCAGATGAACCAGGTGCTCGAAGTCAACGCTGAAGACCTCGACTGCCGCGTGCAGGCCGGAGTCACGCGCCGCGAACTGAACCAGTACCTGCGCGATACCGGCCTGTTTTTCCCGGTCGATCCCGGCGCCAACACTTCGATCGGCGGCATGACCGCCACGCGCGCCTCGGGAACCAACGCGGTGCGCTACGGCACCATGCGCGAAAACGTGCTGGGGTTGACCGTGGTCACCGCAAGTGGCGACATCATCAAAACCGGCACGCGCGCGCGCAAATCGGCCGCCGGCTATGACCTGACGCACCTGATGGTCGGCTCCGAGGGCACCCTCGGGGTCATCACCGAAATCAGTTTGCGCCTGTACGGTCTCACCGAGGCGATTTCCGCCGCCATGGTTCACTTCCCGGACGTGCGCTCCGCCGCCGAGGCAACCATCCAGACCATTCAGCTCGGCATCCCGATCGCGCGCATCGAAATCGTCGACAGCGCCTACATGAAAGCCATAAATAACTACAGTAAAACCAGCTATCCCGAACTCGACACGCTGTTTCTCGAATTTCATGGCACCGAGGCCGGGGTTGCCGAGCAGGTGCAAATGTTCGACGAGATTTCGCGCGAATTCGGCGCCAGCGGATTTCAATGGGCCGAGCAGGAAGCCGATCGCCAGAAACTGTGGCGCGCGCGCCACGACGCCTATTATGCCGGGCTCGCGGTTTTCCCCGGGTATCGCGGCTATGTCACCGATGTCTGCGTACCGATTTCACGCCTGGCCGACTGCATCGCCGAAACCCAGGCGGACATCGCCGCTTCAGGAATGTACGCACCGGTCATCGGCCACGTCGGCGACGGCAACTTCCACGCTACCATCTTTATCGATCCGGATGACGATGCCATGTTCGCCAAAGCCCTCGAGCTCGACAGGCGCATGGTTGAGCGCGCGCAGGCGATGGGTGGCACCTGTACCGGTGAACACGGCATCGGCATCGGCAAGCTCAAGCACATGCGCAACGAACACGGCGACGGCGCCATCGCCGTCATGCAGGCGGTCAAGGCGGCGCTGGACCCGCTCAACATCATGAATCCGGGGAAAGTGGTCGACTGCTAGTGGTCCAAGCGGTAAATAAGGTAACGCTCAGAGTGTCTGTGTGGGCCACTAGCCCTCGATAGCCTGTTCGCCGATGTGCCGCTGCAATTGCGGGAAAAACTCCCGGAAGCCCTGACGAATCAGGGCATCGTTACGCTGCAGGTCTTCGATGGCATTGTCGAAACGGTTGGCAAAGCGAATGCGCATCGCCACCCGATCGAGCGCTTCGGCAATCGAATCGAGTTCACGGTAGGAACCGAACCAGTCGTAGTCCACCATGCGCCGGGTCACGCGGCGCATGTCCGACCCCGGCATCAACGCCTGGCCGGCATTCATGCGCCGATAGAAGGTGGCAATCAGGTCATCCAGCGATCGCTGCTCGAACTGATCCCAGTACTCGATCAGCAAGTGGTCGAAATAGATGTCGAGCGCGATACCGGCAAAGCGCCGGCGCCGCTGGCTAAAACTACGTTTCATCTCCACTACCAGCGGATGACTATCGGTAAACCGATCCACTGCACGGTGATTGAACAACCCGGCAAGTACCTGCGGCGCTAACGATGCCGTATCCACGCCGCGCGCAAAGTCGCCGAGCAGATTGCCGACCGTCGATTCGACCGTGGGCTGGGCGAGGACCAGGTGCGCGAAATGATTCATGCTGTCTATACTGCCACGAGTCACCGCGCCGTCGCAAAATTCGCGCCCTGGCGATAAACGCCTTGTTCGCGGGCAATGGCTGCGGTTTAATTGGCGCCTGTCTCCCAGCTGGAGCGTTGCATGACTATTTCCGCCATCGATACTCGTACACCGTCTCCCGACACCGACCCTCATTATGAGGATCGCATTAACCTCGCTGCCGCATTTCGCATGGCAGCGCGCCTCAACCTGCACGAATCGGTGGCCAACCATTTCAGTTTTGCCGTGTCAGACGACGGCGGGCGCTTCCTGATCAACCCCTTTGGTCGACATTTTTCCACGCTGCGGGCGAGCGAGCTTTTGTTGCTCGATGCGCACGACGATTCCAGCATCGACGCGGCCAATCGACCCGACCCGACGGCCTGGGCGATACACAGCGCGATGCATCGCAACGCACCGCAGGCACGCTGCGTTTTGCACGCGCATTCAAAATACGCCACGGTGCTGGCGTCGATCGAAGCCGACGGTATTGCGCCCATCGATCAGAACACCATGCGCTTTTTCAATCGAGTGTCGCTCGATGACGGCTTCGATGGCATGGGCCTCGGCGACGAGGCCGAGCGCCTGACGACAAAGCTTGGCAGTAATCCGATTCTGTTGATGGGCAATCACGGGGTAATTGCGGTTGGCGATACCGTCGGTAAAGCTTTCGACAATCTCTACTACTTTGAACGCGCCTGCGAAACCTACATCACCGCGCTGATGACCGGTATACCGCTACGCCAGGTCAGCGATGCCGTCGCCGAAAAGACGGCGCAACAATGGCAGGATTACATTCAGCGGGTGGGGTCTGGGCGAGGCATTCTTCAGCGAAATCCGCGTAATTCTCGACCGCGAGGAGCCCGACTACAAACTGTGATTGCGGTGTAGCCTATTGCCAGTTGCCGAGTTCTCGCTGACTGTCCAGGTAGACGCTGTTATCGGGATCGAGCGCAAGCGCCTGCGCGATAGCGGCGAGCGCTGATTCGCGCCGGCCGAGTTGTATCAACGCATAGGCGAGATTGTTCCAGCCCTGGGCATTCTCGGGGTCGGTAGCAAGCAATGCGCGGTAAGCCCTCTCGGCGTGGGCGTAATCGCCGAGCGCGTAAGCGGAATTGCCGAGGCCGCCCAGCGCCAATGGATTCGTCGGCCAGCGCCGCAACGCGCTCGCGTAGGCGTGGTGTGCGATCTGCAGGCTGCCAACCTGTTCCATGCCGATCACCGCTTCGAGATAGGCGTCTGACCGTCGCGGTCACCGGTATCGAATCCGCATCGACGATCACCAGTGCCCAGTGTCCGGCGCGCTGCCAGGTCCGCTCAAAGGTCGCAAACGTCCGCGTAATGCGCCGGTTGACGCCGGAGCGCAGTATCATCTTTTGTTGTTCCAGGTCGTAGCCGATGAGGATTTCGTAGTGCCACAGCGGATAGGATGGCAGGGCGAGGTTTTGTAGCACGAATACCGGATTACCGGCCGCCAACTCGCGTAGCAGGGACTCGATGTTGCCGTCCAGCCGTACCGGCAAATAACCGAATTGCCGGGTCGCAGCAACAATCTCGACCTGCAGACTACCTTCGAGTCCGGGCACGTATACGCGCTCGGCTATTTCATCCGGTCGCAGGCTGCTGCCACGGTAATTGAGAATAGCGGCCAACGCTGCAGGACCGCAATGATATTGCTGTTGCGGAAAAAACGGCACTTGCTTTAATTCCACTGCAAGCGCAATTTGCGGTGGATTTTCCAGCAGCATACGGGTTTGCGGTGGCGTCGCACAGGCGCCGAGCCCGAACACCAGCGCCAACGCAAGGAATGCCGTCTGCGCGTAGCGTGCTGCGGAAATTAAATCGATTGCTGGAACCCGGGGGTTACTGCTCCGGAATAACGTCGATGACCCCGGTTACTTCCAGGACCAGAAATACAATCACCGCGATCAGTATAAATTCCCCCGAAGAACCAGCAGCGGGCACCTCATCTATGCGCTGATAGATTTGCGCGATCTCGGCATCGGTCATCGACGCCACGCGTTCAAGCGCCCGGGATTTCTCCACACCGCCACCTTGCAACTGTGCCGCGATCCATTCGCGCTGGGCGGTAATTTCGACTATTCCGGTCGTCGCGGGAATATTTTTCATCTGCGCGGTGCCAATCATCCCCGCCTGGGCCGGCAAACCCGAGGTTATCACCGCCAGGGCCATCAACAGGCAGGGTAGCAGTTTTCTAAAGGTCATTGAATTTCTCCTGACACTTGGTTATCAACATGGATCACGACGCGTGATTATAACGCACAATCATTGCGCTATATCTGAGCATTCCGGGGACAGTATACTTTTTTCTTTGAGCCTCTAGTCGATGGCTATAAACCCCATGAAAAAAGTATACTGTCCCCCGAAGCTCTATATCTGTGAGAAATTGACCTCAGGCGAGCCGGGCGCCATTTGGCACGTCGCTGTCGGGCCGGGCCAGTACGACTGCACCATCCTCGCGGTGGAACCCGGTAACCAGGCATTCCGAACGCACCGGTCCGATTTGCTTGGGTGGGAAATTAACTACCGCGAGCACCTGGCGACCAAGTAATTCGTCGCGACTGTAAAGGTCGGTGATCTGTGCGCTCGACTTGCGCATCCCGATCTCGGCACCGAAATCGACTTTTAACTTGTACGCCGGTTTGCGCGCCTCGGGAAAATCCTCGACTTCGACGATGGTGCCGACGCGTAGCTCCACCTTCTCAAAATCGCTCCAGTCTATGGTTTGCATACATTCTATCCTCAGGAAAATTCGTCGCGCAGGGCGCGGCTGTGTTCGCCGAGCGCTGGCACGCGCGGTACGCCGCGCTTCTTGCCGCTACGCATCGCCGCTTCGGCGACCACTTGTGCATCACCGCTCGGCGTTGCCACCGACACGCGGCGCAATTGTGGGTGGCGCGCGAGGCCAGCCATATCGTTCAAACGCCCGTAGGCAATACCGGAATCGGCCAGGCGCTGGATGGCTTCATCCTGATCCAGCCCGGCAAAAACTTTATTAATCAACGCATCGACGTAGTCGCGGTTCGCCACCCGCACCACCGGCGATTCAAGCCGGGGATCACTGGCGAGTCGGGCGTCCCCCAGCACACCTTCGCAAAAGCGGGCCCACTCGCGTTCGTTTTGAATCGCCAGCACCAGGTCCAGCCCGTCGCCGCAGCGGTAGGCACCGTAGGGCGAAATGGTCGCGTGATTGATGCCGACCCTGGGCTGAATCTTGCCGGTATAGTCGTAGTGCAGTAGCGGCACCGCCAGCCACTCGGCCATGCCGTCGAACAGCGACACCTTGATGATCGCGCCCGCACCGCTCGTTTCACGTTCGATCAGGGCTTCGAGGATGGCGGCATAAGCCTGCTGGCCACAGTTGATGTCGCAGGCGGAAACACCGATACGTCCCGGCGCTTCGGGCGTGCCGGTGATCGACGCCATACCGGACTCGCACTGCACCAGCAAGTCATAGGCTTTCATCTTGCTGTAATCGCCGCTGTCGCCGTAGCCGGAAATATCGCAACACACCAGGCGCGGGTAGCGCTCGCGCAATTCTGCACTACCGAACCCTGCACGGGCCGCGGCGCCCGGCGCCAGGTTCTGGATAAACACGTCGGCCTTTGCCAGCAAGCGATGTAACAGCGCACTGTCGTCCGCGTCCTTGATGTCGGCCACCAGCGATTCCTTGCCCTGGTTAAGCCAGACGAAATAAGCCGACTCGCCGTGCACCGCGTCGTCGTAGCCGCGCGCGAAATCGCCCTCGGTGCGCTCGATCTTGATCACCCGCGCACCGGCCTGCGCCAGGCGGTTGGAACAAAACGGCGCGGCCACCGCCTGTTCCAGCGAGACCACGAGTAAGTCCTTGAGTTTCAACACGAGGCAGTCAATCTCTAAAACGATTTCGGCAATCCCAGCACGTGGGTTGCGATGTTCGACAGGATCAGGTTGGTCGAGATCGGCGCCACCTGGTAGAGGCGCGTTTCGCGAAACTTGCGCTCGACGTCGTACTCGTCGGTGAAGCCGTAACCGCCGTGGGTTTGCAGACACATGTCGGCCGCCGCCCAGGACGCGTCCGCGGCGAGCAGCTTGGCCATGTTGGCCTCGGAGCCGCAGGCCTCGTCGGCATCGAACATCCGGCAGCCTTGTCGACCATCAGCGCGGCGGCTTCGGTCTGCACGTGCGCGCGCGCGATCGGAAACTGGATACCCTGGTTCTTGCCGATGGGCTGACCGAACACTTCGCGCTCGCGTGCATAGCTGGCTCGCGTGCTCGATAAACCAGCGGGCGTCGCCGATGCACTCGGCGGCGATCAGGATGCGCTCGGCGTTCATGCCGTCGAGGATGTAGCGAAAGCCCTTGCCCTCCTCGCCGATCAGGTTTTCCGCCGGCACGCGCAGCTTGTCGAAGAACAGCTCGGTGGTGGCGTGGTTCATCATGGTTTCCAGCGGCCGGATGGTCAGGCCGTTGCCGACCGCCTCGCGCAGATCGACCAGCAGTACCGACATGCCCTGGGTGCGCTTGTCCACCTCGTCGCGCGGCGTGGTGCGCACCAGCAGCAGCATCAGATCGGAATGTTCGGCGCGCGAGATGAACACCTTCTGCCCGGTGACCACGTAGTGATCGCCATCGCGCACCGCGTTTGTCTTGATGCGCGTGGTATCGGTGCCGCTGGTCGGTTCGGTGACGCCGAAAGCCTGCAGGCGCAGCTCACCGGAGGCGATTTGCGGCAGGTATTTCTGCTTTTGCGCGGCGTTGCCGTGGCGCAGCAGCGTGCCCATGGTGTACATCTGCGCGTGACAGGCGCCGCCGTTGGCGCCGCTGCGCTGGATTTCCTCGAGCACCGCACAGGCGGCGGCGAGGTCCATACCGGCACCGTCGTATTCCTCGGGGATCAATACCGAGAGATAGCCGGCATCGGTAAGCGCCTGCACGAATTCGCTCGGGTAAGCCTTGATGCGATCTTTCTCGCGCCAGTACTCGTCGGGGAAGTCCTTGCACAGACGCGTCACCGCGTCGCGCACTTCCGGATATGAACGTTCTTCAGGCATATATTCTCCACACTGCTGTCCCTGTGAATGCTGGGATTTTACATCACGACACGGCTTAAAGATTCCTGCCTACGCAGGAATGACGGATTCGGTGTCGTCCCCCGATGCGTCGGACCAGCGCCGGCAGGGACCTTTTGATGATGGCGCAATGTCGATACTGCTAAACCGCGATAATATTGTGCTCCGGCCCGTAGGGGAAGCCGGTAATGTTTTCAGCACCGTCTTCACCGATCACCAGGATATCGTGTTCACGATAACCACCCGCCCCCGGCAAGCCTTCGGGCAGGGTCAGCATCGGCTCCATCGACACCACCATTCCCGGCTCGAGCACCGTGTCGATGTCTTCGCGCAACTCCAGACCCGCCTCACGGCCGTAGTAATGTGACAGCACGCCAAACGAATGTCCGTAACCGAAAGAGCGGTACTGCAACAGGTCGAGCTCGGCGAAAAAGCGGTTGATCTCGGCACAGATCCCGGAACAGGTCGCACCCGGCTTGATCAACGAAATGCCCAGTTCATGCGCGTCGACGTTGGCTTGCCAGATCTTCAGCGATGCGGCATCGGGCTCGCCGACGAACAAGGTACGCTCGAGCGCCGTGTAGTAGCCCGAAATCATCGGGAAGGTGTTCAGGCTCAGAATATCGCCGGCTTCGAGCTTGCGCGTGGTCACCGGGTTGTGTGCGCCATCGGTATTCAGACCCGACTGGAACCAGACCCAGCTGTCGCGCAGCTCGCTGTCGGGATAGGCCCGTGAAATCTCGATTTCCATCGCGTCGCGGCCGGCCATCGCCACGTCGATCTCGCGCGTGCCGATGCGAATCGCGTCGCGAATCGCTTCACCACCGATATCGGCGGTGCGCGCGCCACCCTTGATCAACTCGATTTCCTCGGCCGACTTGATCATGCGCAGGCCCATGATGGCCTGGTTGAGATCCAGCACTTCGACATCACCCAGCATGTCGCTCATGGTCTGGCGCGAGGTCAGCGTCATGTGGTCGCCTTCGATACCGATGCTGCGCGCGGATTCCAGTACGGTCTGCACTGCGCGCCAGTAATTATTGCGTTGCCAGTCGGTGTAAATCAGGTTGTCGCCGTAGCAGCGGCGCCAGGGCTGACCGCCATCGATATTCGCCGAAATGGTCACGCAACGATCGGCGGTGACGACACAGGCGTAAGGGCGACCGAAAGAACAGTAGAGGAAGCCCGAGTAGTAAGCGATGTTGTGCATCGAGGTCAGCAGCATCGCGTCGACCTTGCTGCCCACCATCTGCGCGCGCAGTTTGCCGAGGCGAATTTGGTACTCGGCGTCGGAAAACGGCAGCTTTGCCTTGTCGCCGTTTTGCAGTTCAAAAAATTCAGGACGTTGGGTTTGAGACATGATCATCACTCCGAAGTAATCCGGGCGTACAGGATCAAAATACCTGCCAGGGTGCAGCGACGCCATCGCTGCCAGCGGGCTGGCGATTTTATCCATCACATCGGGTCCCGGCAAGATATAATTCGGCAATCAACAACGCTTGCAGGTGAAATATGTCCGACAAGGAATACCAGATCCGTCACCCCAAAGAGTCAGACCGGGATCAATGGGACAGCCTGTGGCAAGGCTACCTGACTTTCTACAAATCGAGCCTGGCCGCGGCAGTCACCGACGAGCTGTGGCGCCGCATCCACGATCCGGCACACGAAATCCAGTGCCGCCTGGCGGCCGCCAGCGACGATAGCCTGGTCGGCCTGGTGCATTTCTTCCCGCACGCGCATACCTGGTACACGGCACGGGTCTGTTACCTGAACGATCTGTTCGTAAGCCCTGATATTCGCGGTGGCGGCATCGGCCAGCGCCTGATCGAAGCAGTCGCCGATGAAGGCCGGCGCGAAGGTTGGGCGGAAATCTACTGGCACACCCAGGTCGAAAACCAGGTCGCGCGCGGCCTCTACGACAAGATCACCGGCGGCACCGACGGCTTCGTCAACTACACCATCGATCTTGCCAGTTGAACCGGTGCAGGCGGCGGGCTTCAGTACCTGACAGGGGTTGGTTGCGCAACCGGCAGCCCCAGCTCGACCAGCAGCTGGCGCAGGCGATCGGGATAATCGGTGATAATGCCGTCCACGCCCAGGGCGATCAGTTCGCGCATGCGCTCGACGTCGTTTACCGTCCACACATTGACCTGTAATCCGAGGTCGTGCGCCAGGTCGATCGCGGCGCGGTCGACTTCGCGGTGATAGGCCGACCAAATGTCGCCACCGGCCGACTTGATCGCGCGCGCTGCGCTGCCGTCGAAGTCATCGATATCGAGGCCACCGAGCCACGGTGATGGCCCGCCAACACCCGCTTGCAGGTTGCTCAGCCAGCGCTGATCGGCGGTGAGGTACGCGGTGGCAATTTCTGGCGCGATTTGCTGGACAGCCTGCAGCGAACGCCAGTCAAACGATTGTATGCTCACCCTCGCCGCCATCCCCTGCTCGCGAATCACTGCAACCACTCTCGCCGCAAATTCTGCGGGCGGCAGGGTCAGTTCGGGGTTTTCAGGGCTGGTCTTGATCTCGATGTTGAAGCGCACCGACCGGTTACCCGCTCGCCGGGCGAGTTCGAATCCTTCCACGAGGGTCGGTATGCGAATGCCATCGAGTCCCTGCTGCTCGGGGTAGCGCTCGGCGTATTGGCGCGCCGGATTGAGGCGACCGACGTCGTAGCTTTTCACCTGAAGCAACGTCATCGAATGGATCGGGTCGCTGCTGTGCTCGAGCCACGCGCCGCTGCCAGCGCGCGCAAGATCGGGCTCAACGCGTGGATTGTGGCTGACCACGACCACCCCGTCGCGAGTAATCGCGAGATCGAGCTCAAGTGTGGTCACGCCGATTTCCAGCGCGCGCGCGAAACCGGGAAGGGTGTTCTCCGCCATCAGACCACGCGCGCCGCGATGTCCCTGCAGATCGAAGCCACTTGCGATACCGCTCATTAAACCCAACCCCACCATCAACCAGGCGTTAACAGCGCGAAATATTCGCCCCTCGGTGCGCTGCATCAACCCGTTTCCAGGCGTCTTTCACTGGACGGATCAAACAGGTGAATATTGTCGGCATCGACCCGTATTGGCAGGGTATCGCCGATGGCGAAATCGCGAATCCCGTTGAGCCGTATCGTCATATCGGTCTGGTTTTCGCCAAAGTGGCCGTGCAGCAGTGTATCGGCACCCAACTGTTCGACCAGTCTGACCGCAAGCTGCGTATTGCTGTCGCTGCCCTCTGTCAGTTCGAGGTGTTCCGGCCGAATGCCCATGATCACCTCGCGCCCTGCATGCGCCGCGTAGGCCTTTTCGGGCAACGCGAAGCAAGCGCCGCCTGGCAGGTCGACGCCACTGCCGTCGGCATTCAGTTGCGCGGGCGCAAAACTCATCGCCGGCGAACCGATAAAGCCAGCCACGAACAACGACGCGGGTCGTTGATAGAGCTCTATCGGCGTACCCAACTGCTCGACCTCGCCGTTGTTCAACACTACCAGGCGATGCCCCAGCGTCATCGCTTCAACCTGGTCGTGGGTGACGTACACGCTGGTGGTGCCCAGTTGCTGCTGCAGCAGCCTGATCTCGATGCGCATCTGCACGCGCAGCTTGGCATCGAGGTTGGACAGCGGTTCGTCAAACAGGAACACGCTCGGTTCGCGCACGATGGCGCGTCCCATGGCAACGCGCTGGCGCTGGCCACCGCTCAGTTGGCGCGGCTTGCGCGTCAGCTGATCGGCGGTCAGTTCAAGAATGCCGGCGGCCTTGTTGACGCGCTGCACGATTTCATCTTTGGGCACTCGCCTGATCTTGAGGCCATAGGCCATGTTGTCGAATACGTTCATGTGCGGGTACAGGGCGTAATTCTGGAACACCATGGCGATGTCGCGATCGGCCGGCTCGAGCTGGTTCACCACCCGCCCGTCGATACTGATATCACCCCCGGTGACCGATTCGAGGCCGGCAATCATGCGCATCAGGGTGGATTTGCCACAGCCCGAGGGCCCGACCAGCACGATAAACTCGCCGTCGGCAATATCCACGTCGATCCCGTGAATCGCCTTGAACCCGTTCGGATAGGTTTTCTCGACACCTTCCAGCCTGACTGTTGCCATTGCGCTTTCCTACTTCTCGGTCTCGGTGAGACCCTTGACAAAAAGTTTCTGCATGAAGATCACCACCACTACCGGGGGCAGCATGGCCAGCAGCGTGGTCATCATGATGATGTTCCACTCGGGCGACTGCTCCGCCGCCTCGAGCATCTGCTTGATCGCCATGACGATGGTAAACATGTCCTGGTCGGTAGTGATCAGTAACGGCCACAGGTACTGGTTCCAGCCGTAAATAAACAGGATGACGAACAGCGCCGCAATATTGGTGCGCGACATCGGCAGCAGGATATCGAAGAAGAATCGCATCGGGCCGGCGCCGTCGATGCGCGCGGCTTCCAGCAGTTCGTCGGGAATCGTCAGAAAGGTCTGGCGAAACATGAAGGTTGCCGTGGCCGAAGCGATCAACGGAATGCTTAAACCCCAGTAATTGTTCAGCATGTTCAGGTTGGCGACGACCTCGAAGGTGGGAATGATGCGGACCTCGACCGGCAGCATCAGGGTAATGAAGATCATCCAGAAAAAGCCCATGCGAAACGGAAAGCGGAAATAGACGATGGCAAAAGCCGACAACAGGGAAATGGCAATCTTGCCGAAGGCGATCATCAATGCCATTACCAGGCTGTTGAACATCATCATGCCCACGCCGCGGTTGGCGCCGCCATCGATGCCGTGGTTCAGCGCCTGGTCGAAGTTGGACCAGAAGTGGCCGCCCGGCAGCAGCGGCAACGGAATTTGCGTCATGCGTACCGCGTCGTGGGTGGCGGCGACGAAGGTGATCCAGATCGGGAAGGCGATGATCGCGATGCCGATGATGATGGTGCAATGCGAGACGAAGGTCACCAGTGGCCGGTTCTCGATCATGAGTACTCCACCTTCTTTTCGACGTAGCGAAACTGGATCACGGTGAGGCCGATGACGATCGCCATCAGGATCACCGATTGCGCCGCCGAACCGCCGAGATCAAGGCCGACAAAACCGTCGTTGTATACCTTGTACACCAGTATCTCGGTGGCCTTCGCCGGACCGCCCTGGGTGATTGCGTGGATAATGCCGAAAGTTTCGAAAAACGCGTAGACGATATTCACCACCAGCAGGAAAAACGTGGTGGGTGAAATCAACGGGAAGATGATGCTCCAGAAGCGCCGCACCGGACCCGCCCCGTCGATGGCAGCCGCCTCGATCAATGACTTTGGAATCGATTGCATCGCCGCGAGGAAAAACAGGAAATTGTAGGCGACCTGTTTCCACGCAGAGGCGATCACTACCAGCGCCATGGCTTCGCTGCCATTGAGCTTGTGGTTCCACTCGTAACCCAGCGCCGACAGGCCATAGGTGAGTATCCCCAGCGACGGATCGAGCATGAAAACCCACAGCGCGCCGGCAACCACCGGCGCCACCGCGTAGGGCCAGATCAAAAAGGTGCGATAGGCCATCGCGCCCTTGACCACGCGGTCCGCCATGGCCGCCAACACCAGCGAAAAGCTCATGGAAATCGAGGCGACCAGCACCGAGAAAAACACCGTGCGTTTGAACGTGCCGAGGTAGTGCTCGTCCGCGAACAGAACCTGGAAGTTCTCAAACCAGACAAACTCGGTACTGAGACCAAACGCGTCTTCGATCAACAACGACTGGTAAAGCGCATGACCGGCCGGCCAGATAAAGAACACCAGGGTGATCAGAATTTGTGGCAGAACCAGTAGATACGGCAGATAGGAAGGACCGAAATGGACTTTCTTTAGCATTGGCTGGCGATCGACGGCAGTGGTTTACAGCCGTTCCGGCCAACTACCGGAACGGCTGCGGTGATTAGCCGCGTCTAGTTGTTGGCACGCTCGAACTTGCGCAACAGCACATCGCCGCGTTCGGCAGCATCGTCCAACCCCTGCGCGGCCGTTTTGCTGCCGTTCCAGATCGCTTCCATTTCCTCGTTGATCACGTCGCGAATCTGCACGAAATTACCAAAGCGTACGCCGCGCGAATTGGCGGTCGGCTGGTTCAGGCTCAACTGCTTGATGGCGGTATCGGTGCCCGGGTTAGCGTCATAAAAGCCCTGCTTCTTCGACAGCTCGTAAGCCGGCGTGGTAATCGGCACGTAGCCGGTTTCCTGGTGCCACCAGGCCTGTACCTCAGCGGAGGAAAGGTAGGTCATGAATTTAGCCACGCCCCTGTAATCATCCTGGTCGCGCCCCTTGAGTACCCAGAGGGTGGCGCCACCGATGATCGAGTTCTGCGCTTTGCTGGCCACGTCGGTATCCAGCGGCAGCATGGTTTGACCGAAATCGAACTGCGCCTGCTTCTTGATCGAACCGTAATAGGCCGACGAGTTCATCCACATGCCGCACTCGGCGTTGGTGTACATGGACAGGCTGTCACCGCGGCGGCCGCCATAGGTGAACAGGCTATCCTTCGACCACTCGGCAATGCTGGCAATCCGATTTTTTACTTGCGGGTTGTTGAAACTGAAGTTGGTATCGATGCCGGCAAAACCGTTTTCCTTGGTACCCATCGGCAGGTTGTGCCAGGCACTGTAATTTTCGATCATCACCCAGGACTGCCAACCGAATGAAAAACCACACTTGTAACCCGCGGCCACCAGTTTTTCGGAAGCGCTCTTCATGTCGTTCCAGGTGGTCGGCACTGACGCGATCCCCGCCTTCTTGAACGCATCCTTGTTGTACCACAGCACCGGCGTCGAACTGTTGAATGGCATCGACAGCAGTTCACCGCTCGAAGTCTGGTAGTAGCTGATCACCGCCGGCAGGTAAATCGACTTGTCGAACGGTTCGCCGGCGTCCTTCATCATCTGCTCTACCGGGTAAACCGCGCCCTTCGCCGCCATCATTGTCGCGGTGCCAACTTCAAACACTTGCACGATATGCGGTTGCTGCCTGGCGCGAAACGCCGCGATCGCGGCGGTCATGGTTTCGGTGTAGTTACCCTTGTAACTGGGCACTACCTTGTATTCGGACTGGGTCGCGTTGAAATCGTCAGCGATCTTGTTGACCCGCTCACCGTTGACCCCGCCCATGGCATGCCACCATTGCACTTCGGTGGCCGCCAGCGACGATACCGAGTAGCCCCATGCGAGCAGCAGCACAAGGCTGGACAGAAATTTATTTATTTTGGTCATAACGATGTTCTCCTTTGTTTTTTTGTCTTGGTCTGCCTGGCGGTTTTTCTATCCCTTCCCGCAAAGGGCTCGTTGTGAAACCCGTTTTTGCGAGCAGTTCCCGTTTGCAAATCGATTCCGATCATATCCCAGACGCCGACGGCCTTCAATCGATCGGCTAAAAACCGGGCGGAAAATCGTCCAGGGTTAACCGGAAAGTCGCGCGAACCTGTTTCCCCGGGCGTCATACAAGACATAAATACACCGCTAACAGAGGCGGGAATTTAACTGGCTACATTACCTGGTGTTGGCAATTGCCTCGCCTGTTAGTCAGGTGATGTCGACGCCGAACTGTTGCGCGGATTCGACCAGTCCTTCCCACAGCGACAGCGCGAAACCGCGCGGCATGAACAGCTCGTAGCCGTCCTTCGAGCGCCACAGCGTAACGCCGACGTGATGGGTCGCCGACGAGGCCACTGAGCCCAGCGGGAACGAGGTCTCGCGCAGGTCCAGCGGAAAGTGGCGGTTGAGGAATTCGGCGGCATGCTCTCCGCTGACGCACACGCGGGTGCGTGAATGGGAAATATCCAGGGTTACCGCCCGGTCCGCGTCGAATTCGGGTGCGGCGACGCCCAGCAGCCACCACTTCATCGGTTCGATGCGCAGCATTGAACCATTCGCGCCACTCACCGAGCTACAGGGGCCGGCCACTGTTTTGGCGCCGATCAGCTTCGCCAGCACCTTGCCCACGGCATCGATCGACTCCGGCCAGGCCGCGACCTGGTGCAACACCAGGTCCGCTGGTTCATGCAATATGACACCGGTGTTAGCGGGGTCGCCCTGATGGCCTGGCGAGTTGTGACCGGCCAGTGCTGATACTCGATCAAGCATGCATTTTCTCCCCACTCGGGTCGTACATATGCGGCGATATGATTTCGACGTTGATATTGCCCTTGCGTACCGGGTCAGCGGCGACCACGGTCTTACCTTCCCAGGCCTGGTGACCACCCTTGATGAAACCGAGACCGATCCAGTGGCCCAGCGCAGGTGAATGCGTAACCGCGGTAATCCAGCCTTCGCCCATCCCGGACACCTGGCTTGCCGCACACAGGATACTGCCGGCATTGAAAGTCTGGCTGCTATCGACCGGCTTGATGCCGACCAGGCGCGGACGATCTTCGCGCAGCAATTCGGGACGCTCGCGCATCGCCTTGCCGATATACGCCTTGTCCGGATTGGCCATCTTGCCGAGCCCGGCATCGTCAATGCTGACGCGGCCGTCGAGTTCGGCGCCGGTGACGTGGCCTTTCTCGATGCGCATCGCGCCGAGCGCTTCCAGTCCATACAGGCAGCCGTCGTGCTTTTGCGCCTCGGGCCAAAGCAGTTCCATCATCGCCGGGGCATAATCCGATGGTACGTAGGCTTCGTAGGCGAGTTCGCCGGAAAAGCTGATGCGCGCGATGCGGCAAGGGATACCACCCTTTAGCGTGGTTTCGATCACGCCCATGAAGGGAAATTTGTCGTTTTCCATGACCTTCGGGATCTTCGACACAGGCAGCGAGCACTTCACGCGCCTTCGGCCCGGCGACCGCGCTGCCGGCCCATTGCTCGGAGACGCTGGTGACGTGCACGCGTAAATCCTGCCAGCGCGTTTGCAGCAGTTCTTCGAGCCAGACCATGACCTTGGCGGCGTGCGCGGTAGTGGTGGTCATGAAGTAATCGGTGTCGGAAAAGCGCCAGGTGGTGCCGTCATCCATCACCATGCCATCGTCGCGCAACATGATGCCGTAGCGCGCCTTGCCGATCGGCAGCTTGGCGAAGGCATTGGTGTAGACCCGGTTTAACAGCTCGGTGGCGTCCGGCCCCTGCACCGCAATCTTGCCGAGCGAGGTGACGTCGCACAGTCCGACCGCCGCGCGCGTGGTTTCGGTTTCGCGCACGTAGGCTTCGCTGATGGTTTCTGTGCCGCGCGCAAAAAACCACGGACGATGCCACAGGCCGGCCATGGTCATGGTCGCACCGTGTTTGAGGTTCCAGTCGTGCATCGGCGTGCGCCGCAGCGGGCGAAAATGCTCGTCGACGTTACGCCCTTTCAACGCGCCGATCGCAACCGGGGTATAGGGCGGTCGAAACGTGGTGGTGCCGACATTCGGGAATGTCCGTGCCGAGCGCCTCGGCCATCAACGCGAGGCCGATGATGTTGCCGACCTTGCCGCCGTCGGTGGCCATGCCGAGCGTGGTGTAACGCTTCAGATGTTCGACCGAAACGAAACCTTCGCGATGCGCCAGGCGCACGTCGTCGGCGGTGACATCGTGTTGCGGATCGACGATGGCCTTGGTTTTGCGTCCCTCGACGCGCACTTCGTAAACCGGCTTGATCGGGTTGCTCCAGCCACCGACTGCCGGCATGGCCTTGGCGCGTGCCGACCCACCCAGCGCCTTGACGACGCGTGCGCCGACCGACTGGCCCGAATCGAAACAGGCATCGGTATTCCAGATACCCGCGGCGGAACCGGCAACGTGGATCGGTTCGTCGACCTGGCGGTGCGATAAAACAGGCCTGTTCGGCATCCCAGACCGGCTTCACGCCGCGATGCGACATCAGGTGAACCACCGGCGACCAGCCACCGGACACCAGCAACAGATCGCACGACATGCGGCTCTCGTACTCCCAGCCATTCCTCGCAGCCGATGCAATATCGATGGCACTGATGGCTGACATGCCGCCGGCCTTCAGCGGCGCCGAACCCGTGTGCAGGCTGATACTGGCTTCAGCCGCGATGTCGAGCATATCGCTACCGATGCGCGTGCGCGCATCGAGCAGCCTGACCTTGGCGCCGGCGGCCGCCAGCTCCGCGGCGCTGCGATAGGCCGAGTCGTTATTGGTGGCGACCACCACCTGCGCACCGGCGAGCACCGCGTAACGATTCAGGTAAGCCCGGCCCGCCGCCACATTCATAATGCCGGGACGATCGTTGTTGCCAAACGCCATACCCCGTTCCATCGCACCGCTGGCGACAATCGTGTGGCGTGCGCGCAGGGTCCAGAAACGCTGTCGCGGCAGGTGGCTCGGCGCTGTGCCCAGGTGGTCGGTGACCCGCTCGAGCAAGCCGGCGGTGCCGTTGTCATACAGACCGAAAGCCGTGGTGCGTGTCATGATGCGCACGCCCGCCTGTTCCAGCTCGGCAATCAATTTGAGCCGCTTTTTCTCGACCTTGTCGTCAGCTCGATTGAGCAATTCGCCACCCAGCAGACAATCCTGCTCAACCAGCCATACTTCCATGCCCGCGTTAGCGACGGTCAGCGCCGCCTGCAGTCCCGCGGGACCGGAACCCACCACGAGCACATCGCAAAAGCCGTGCGCATGATCGTACACATCGGGATCGGGTTCGCGCGAGGCGGTACCCATCCCGGCCGCCTTACGAATAATTTTTTCGTATTTCATCCACAGGCCAGTGCCCTTGCTGCCCCATTCGAAGGGTGGCAAACCCATGAACGTCTTGTAATAGAAACCGGCGGCGAGGAAGCGCCCGAACAGGTTGTTGACGGAGCCGACATCGTAGCGCACGTTCGGCCAGGCATTTTGCCCGCTGGCGTTGAGCCCCTGGTAGAGTTCCTGCATGGTCGCCTTGACGTTCGGATCACGCCGCGCGCCCCGACCGACGGTCACCATGGCGCCCGATTCTTCGACTCCCGCCGACATGATGCCGCGCGGACGGTGATACTTGAAGCTGCGACCCAGCACCTTTTCGTTACGCGCGAGCAACGCCGAGGCCAGGCTGTCACCCGCATAGCCCTTGAAGGCAGCGGTCATCCCAGGTGAAGTCGAGGCGTTTCTGACGGTCGATACGGCCACCTTTTTCGAGGCGTCTTGCGGTCATGATTCGTCTCCTGTGGCCTTGCTCGCAAGCACTGCCGCGTTGCCGTCATGCGCCGGGCGCACCGATTTGATTTCGTGGGTCATGGTGTTGCGCTCGACGATCAGCCACATGCGACAACCACTCGTGTGATGCCAGGTCTCGGCCTGCATGCCACAAATATTTTCGCGCAGAAAAATGGCATCGTGCCACTCGTCCATGGTCGCATCCAGCGCCGGGTACACGATGCTGGCATCGCTCCCGTAGCCAAACTCGGAGTGATCGCGCTCGCCACAAAACGGACAGTTGATTCTAATCATTGGATACTCCTGCTAACCGTGCAGTTTCGGATCGGGCCCGGCGCCGCGCTCATCGATATTGATGCCGCGGCGAAAACGCTCGAGGTCGAGATTGGCGATGACCGGATCGGGTCGATCATTGGCAATCAGATCGGCAAAATACCATCCGGAAGCCGGGCTCGCCTTGAATCCGCCGTAGTTCCAGCCCGCATTCAGGTAGAGGTTTTTCAGCGGGGTTTTACAGATAAAGGCGGAGCCATCCATCGTCATGTCCATCACCCCGGACCAGTGCCGCAGCAGGCGCACGCGGCCGAGACAGGGCATGATCGAGGTTGCGCATTCGGCGACGTCCTGCACGATGCGGCAGGTTACCGCGCTGCGCGTACGACTTGTACCAGTCGAGATCGCCGCCGAACACCATACCGCCTTTGTCGGATTGCGATATGTAAAAGTGCGCCCCGCCGACGCCGAACACCACGACGTGATCGAGCAGCGGCTTGAGCGGCTCGGAGACAAAGGCCTGCAACGGCCGCCTTGAGCGAGCGAATCGACGACTCGCGGCCGGAGCCCGGACCCTTGACGCGAACGTCGACGGTGCGGACGCCGTGGTCGCGAGCCGCATAGGCCGCGGTCTGCGCCGCCGTCTGCGCGGCGAAGGGCGTGCCCTTACGCGACCCCTTGAAGCCCTGACCGCCGGCCGAGGCCCAGGCGACCGTGTTCCCGTTGGGATCCGAGATGCTGATGATCGTGTTGTTGAAGGTGGCCTGGATGTGAGCCACGCCGTGCGGGACGTTCTTCTTTTCCCGCTTGCCGCCCTTGCGGCCTCCCTTGGTCGATTTTGCCATCTGACTTAACCCTTCTTACCGGTTTTGTGCTTCTTGCCCTGGACCGCACGGCGCGAT
>CAWIHJ010000011.1:0-4438 GCA_963835795.1 uncultured Gammaproteobacteria bacterium | reverse complement strand
GCCTGGGAACGCGGCGAATCCGCCAAGGAGTTTCCGCGCGGCAGCTATCGCAACAAGTGGTATCAGACCGGCAATGAACGGCGCGCTCATGGCGATCGGCATCCACGGCCAGTGGATATACATCGATCCGGTGACCGAAGTGACGATCGTCAAGCTGTCCTCCCAGGACGAACCCCTGCGGCTGGACCTGGATAACGTCAATCTGCAGGCATTCGCCCGCATCAGCAGCGCTTGCGGTGACGCCTGATACTTCATCGTGTCGAACCGACGTAGCGACCTGCTGCCAAGCCTGACGCTCGCCTTTGGCGCGGCGCTGTGGGGTCTTTACTGGATACCGGTGCGCGGTATCGAGCAAGCCGGGGTCGAAGCCTTCTGGACCGGGCCGACGATCTTTGGCGCCAGCACGCTGCTGTTCCTGCCGTTACTGATATTGCGCCGACGCAATTATGTCGCGCACTGGCGGCATATCCTGTTGCCGGGATTGCTGGCCGGATTTGCTTTCGCACTGTACATCGCGAGCCTCAACCTGACCGACGTGGTGCGCGCCATTTTACTGTTTTACCTGAGCCCGTTGTGGAGCACCTTGCTCGGTTTGCTGATGCTCAAGGAACGTCTCAATGCCAACCGCGTGATCGCCCTGGTGCTCGCGTTTTCCGGGCTCTACATCATGCTCGTCGCCGAAAACGGCTTGCCGCTGCCACGCAATACCGGTGACTGGTTCGCGCTGTTGTCGGGTGTGTGCTGGTCGGTCGCGTCGGTAAAACTGTTCCAGGATGGCGCGCGCATGGTGCTGGAAAAAGTCATTACCTTCGTCGTCTGCGCCCTGATCATGTCGATGTTTCTACTTTTCTGGCAGCAGGGTGACTTTAGCGATATGCCCGATGTCGCCACCCTTGGTGCCGGGTGGTACTGGATTGCGCTGCTGGCCGTGGTGATGTTGCCGATTACCTGGTTAACCATCTGGCCTGCCACCCTTCTGAGCCCGGGGCGCGTCGGTATGCTGTTACTCAGCGAAGTGCTGGTGGGCGTGAGCTCGGCGGCCTTGTTGCTCGATGAGCCATTTGGCGCGCGCGAGCTGGCGGGCACGGTGTTGATCATTGCGGCCGGGCTGGTCGAGGTGATGCGGCAGCAAAAACTGGACAACTCGGGTATAGTAAGCAGTCAAACCTGATGAGGGACTAGCGATGAAATCGAAGACCTATCCACCCACTCGGGATCGGCGCGACATGGGCCAGGTGATTTCACCCATCGAGAAAATGATGGCGGCGCGCGAAGCCAGCTCGAGCTGTGTCGGCGTAGAGGCTTTGCTGGAAATCGATGCGAAACGAATTACCACCAAAGCGGACAAGAAACGACGCTAATCCAGCGCTGGTGGAGGGATGCGAGATGCATGCAGGCTACCGCAAGCTCCTGCGCGGTGAATTATAATCGACTGAACCGGTCAAAATCAGAACTATCAAGCAACGCGATTGATCATGATACAGACAAGTAATATAAAGCCGATGCCGTTGTCGATCATCCTGCTTGCCCTCATTTCGGTGCTGTTTTTTGCGCCGCTCGAGGCTGGCTGTTACGACAAGCGCGAGCCGGGAATGGACTGGTCGGGGTGCAAGAAAACCAACAAGATGCTCGATGAATCGGATTTTAGCGGTAGCCGTTTTGACGATGCGAATCTGATGATGAGCAGCCTCGATAAAAGTCGTTTCAAGGGCGCCAGCCTGGTCAAGGCCGACCTGTCCAGGACCACCGCGAGACATAGCTACTTCGAAGATGCCGACCTGAGCAAGTCGGTCGGCTACCGCGCGGTGTTTGATCACGCCACGCTAAGAAATTCGTTGCTGACCAAGTCGGAATATTTTCGCGCGAGCTTTCGTGAGGCGAAAATCAGCGATGTCGACTGGTCCAGGTCAGAGTTGGGACGAGTCGATTTTTCCCGGGCGCAACTGCAGAATGTCAGTTTCCATTTTTCCAATATATCGCGGGTTATGTTCGCGGGCGCGAAACTCGATGGGGTCGATTTTAAAGGCGCCTACACCTATCTGACGCATTTTGAGAATGTGGATCTGCGCGGGGTAATAAATCTTTCGCAGTTGCAGATCGATATGTCCTGCGGAGATATGCAAACAAAATTACCGCCAGGACGCTGGATTCCTGACACCTGGCCCTGCGAGGAATAGCGACGATACTTTAGATATCAGTGAGTTGTATTTTGCCCGGGTCAATCTGAATATAACTGGAGGGGTAAAATGGGGCGGCTGTACTCAAGTATTCTCGACACCATCGGCAATACGCCGACGGTAAAGATCAATAATATCGGCCCACGGCACGTCAACCTCTACGTCAAGATCGAATCCTTTAATCCGATGGGCTCGGTCAAGGATCGTCTCGCCCTCGGGGTCATCGAAGATGCCGAGCGTCGCGGTGACCTCAAACCCGGGCAAACCATCGTCGAAGCCACCAGCGGTAATACCGGCATCGGTCTTGCCATGGTCTGTGCGCAAAAAGGTTACCCGCTGGTAATCGTCATGTCGGAAAATTTCAGTGTCGAACGCCGCCGCATGATCCGCTTTCTCGGCGCCCGCGTTATTTTGACGCCGGCGTCCGACATGGGTACCGGGATGCTCGCCAAGGTCAATGAACTGGTCGAGGCGCATGGCTGGTGGCAACCCTGCCAGTTCAGCAATCCGGCCAATGCCGAAATGCACGAGCGCACCACGGCAGTCGAGATTCTCGATGATTTCGCCGAGGTCGGACTCGATTACTGGGTCACCGGGTTCGGTACCAGCGGCACGCTTGGCGGGGTTGCGCGCGTGCTGCGCGAGCGCAGCCCGGATACCAGAATTGTGGTCTGCGAACCCGATAATTCGCCGATCCTCGCCAGCGGCATCCCGCAGGCGCGCAATGCCGATGGCACTTACCAGACCCACCCCAGCTTTCGCCCGCACCTGATGCAGGGCTGGTCGCCGAATTTCATCCCGAAATTCGCCGAAGAAGCGCTTGCCGCCAATCAAATCGACAGGCTGATGCCGATTAATGGTAATCACGCCATCCAGTGCGCGATGGACCTGGCGCAGAAAGAAGGCATATTTGTCGGCACCAGTTCCGGCGCGACATTTTCCGGTGCGCTACAGGTTGCCGAAGCGGCGCCCGAGGGCGCCAATATCCTGTGCATGTTGCCCGATACCGGAGAGCGCTACCTGTCGACGCCCCTGTTTGAAAGCATCGGTGAAGACATGAATGCCGAAGAGCTGGAGATTTCCTGTTCGACGCCGGGATATCGATTCGACTCCAGTCCCGAGCCCGAAGACGAGCCAGCCGACGCGAAGCCCGCAGCCGATGTCGAACTCGATCCGGCGGCGATGGCCGAGGTCGACGAAATCCTCGCCGCCAACCAGGGCCAGGTGGTGATGTTTTCGCTCGAATGGTGCGAGTTTTGCTGGTCGGTGCGCAAGATGTTGAGCGCCTGTGAAATTCCCCACGTGACCGTCGACCTGGATTCGGTGGCCTTCCAGGAAAATGATCGCGGCGGCAAGATTCTGTCGGTGTTGAACCAGCGTAACAACTGGCCAACGATTCCACAGATTTACGTCGGTGGCGAATTCGTCGGCGGCGCTACCGATCTGTTCGACGTCGGCAAGGCGGGCGAATTGCTGCCAAAACTGGTGGCGCGCAATATTCCGTTCAACGAAACCATCAACCAGGATCCCTACAGCTTCCTGCCGGACTGGCTGCACCCGCGCTAGTAAGCAAAGGGTATATAGGCCAACAAGACAGTTGCTGCGTTCGCCTGTCCTACCTACATCGTGATCGGGAATCCTGTTTTTTCCACCAGTGCCACCCACAGTTTGCGCCAGCCGCCTTTTTCGTCGAGCGTATCGAGCGCGTACATGGTGATGCGCGCGCCGAGCCAGCGGAACGGTTCGGGCGGTATGTAGTTCGGCAGCGTGCGCGCAAACTGCATGCGCGTTTCCGCGATGTCCTGGCCATCGAGAATAGCGAGCCCGACGCGCGCACCGAAGCGCGACGCGGTAACACCGAAGCCCGAATAACCACCCGCGAATACCATGTCGTCATCGTGGTAACGCTGGTAGTGCACGGCCATGCGCGTGGTCAGGCCGATCGGCCCGCTCCAGGCATAGTCGAAGCGGATTTCGTCGGCGAGTTGCGGAAAGGTGCGATAAAACGACTGCACCAGGCGAATAAACGGTTGCGCTGTCCTGTCGATTGTGGGGTCGGTGTTATTACCGTAAAAATAGTCGAGCCGCCCACCGAAGAGGATGCGGTTGTCGGCGGTCAGACGCATGTAATTGAGCTGGGTGCGGGTATCGTAAATACCCTGCCGGTGTTGCCAGCCGATTTTTTCCATCTGTGCACTGGACAGCGGTGCGGTGACGACGATGCGATCCCGAATCGCGGCTACGCGCCGGCTGATGTGGGG
>CAWIHJ010000010.1:0-23442 GCA_963835795.1 uncultured Gammaproteobacteria bacterium | reverse complement strand
GCTGGTGTCCTGCACCTCACACCTGATCGATCTCGGCGGGCTGGGCATGGGCCCCGACGGCTCGGATGTATACGACGAAGGCCTAATCATTCCACCGATGCGGCTGGTGCAGGGCGGCGTGATCAACGACACCCTGATGACGCTGGTGAAGGCCAATTCGCGCACGCCGTTTCAGAACGAAGGCGATATTTACGCGTTGATCGCCTGCTGCGATGTCGCGCACGCACGCCTCGACGAAATGATGACCGAGTTTAGTATCAGCAGCCTCTCGGCGGTCGGGCGTTACATCCACGAAGTGTCTTACCGGGCCAGCGTGGACGCCATCAACGCAGCACCCCAGGGTAGTTGGCAAAATCGCATGATGATCGACGGCTACGATTTCGAGATCGAGCTGGTCGCTCGGCTGACCATCGGCAAGGGCGAAATCAACGTCGATTTCGACGGCTCCTCCGGTTGTTCGCGCTTCGGCATCAATGTACCGTTGAACTACGCCACGGCCTACAGCGTGTTCGGCCTGCGCTGCATCTTCGCTCCCGAGGTGCCCAACAACGCCGGTTCGCTGGCGCCGTTCAAAATCCACGCGCCGCTCGGATGTATCGTCAACGCAGCCCGCCCGGTGCCGGTGGCGCAACGCCACATCATCGGCCAGCTGTTGCCCGACGTGGTGCTCGGTTGCCTGCGCAAGGCCATGCCAAAGCAGATTCCAGCCGAGGGATCTTCGTGCATGTACGACCTGCCGATGCGCGGCGGCTTCGACGCCAGCTCACGCGGTCAGGCGACACCGTTTGCGGTCGAACTCACCCACAACGGCGGCACCGGCGCACGACCCGGCAAGGATGGCCTGTCCGCCACCGCATTTCCGAGCGGGGTTTACGGTTCGCAGGTCGAAGTCACCGAGAGCACCGCGCCATTGCTGGTGCATCGGCGCGAACTGCGACCCGATTCCGGCGGCGCCGGTCGTTACCGCGGTGGGCTCGGTCAGATAATCGAAATCGAAAGCCACGAAGGGCAGCCCTTCGACTTTTTCGGTACCGTCGACCGCGTCAAGTATCCAGCCCGCGGCTGCTTCGGGGGTGGTGATGGTGCGCCCGGAAAACTCACGCTGCGTTCTGGCAAAATCATGCAGGGCAAGGGCAAACAACTCATACCGGCGGGCGAGTCACTGGTGTTCGAAACCCCGGGTGGCGGCGGTTACGGCGACCCTCGCAAGCGCAAGCCGGCACAGGTGGCGCGCGATTGCGCGGCCGGCTTGATCAGTAAACAGGCGGCGCGCCGGGTCTATGGCGTCAGCTTGAAGCGCGATGGTAGCGTCGATACACTTGCTACCGTTAAGTTGCGACGCCAATGACAAACCGATCCCTGACACTCTACGACGCGTTCAGCGAAGTCGCCTTCGGCGGTAGCCAGGCCGCGGTCATTACCGATGCTGCCGGCATCGATGCAACGATGCGGCAGCGCATCGCGCGCGAAATTGGCATGCCGGCGACGGCCTTTGTCGATGCGCTCGGCAAGGACTGGATCCAGGTGCAGTTCATTTCCACCGTGCAGGAACTGCCGATGTGTGGACACGGCACGATTTGCCTGCTGACCCACCTGATGGAAACCGGAATGATGCAACCGCGGCACGACATCCAGCTACGCCTGCCGAAAACACAGGCCAATGTATCGGTGGATACGCGGGTGGACGGGCGCTTCCAGGTGATGCTCGACATCGCACCGCCGGTTTTTACCCCGGCACCACCGCAGACCGGGGAAATGCTCGGCCTGCTCGGTCTCGGTATCGACGCGTTGGCGCCACGGCATCCGCTGGAAACGGCGCGCGGCGATTTCATTCACCTGGTGGTGCCGCTCGCGGGTCTCGACGCGATGCGCGCGATTCGCCCGGATTTCAGTGGCATCGTGCGTTACTGCCATGCGCACGGTCTCGAGACCATCGCCGTGTTCTGCCTGGACACGCAAGATGCCAGCAAACAGTTGCACGTTCGCGACTTTCTGCCCGGCCGTCGGTGTCAGCGAGTCGGCCGCGGCAGGCACCACCAACGCGGCCCTGACCAGCTACCTGGTCAGGCATCAGTTGGCGCCGCCCGGCAATGACATCAGCGTCAATGCCGAACAGGGTCTGGAGCTTGGCCGCCCCAGTTCGATACACTCCAGGGTTGCCCTCGAAGACGGGCGCATCACGCGCCTGCAGGTCGGCGGTGTCGCAACCCGGGTGTTCCACGGCGAGATCCACCTGCAGGAGAACACAGATGCCAGTTGATTCATCCGCTTTGATTGCCGACTCGCTGGTGTGGGACGCGCACGCCGGCGTGTTCCCAAGCCCCGAAGTCGACCTGAACCTGCTCGACGAATGGCGCCAGTCCGGTGTCAGTTACCTGAGCATGAACGTCGGCTTCGATGTTATGGACTGGCAGGATACGCTGGCCACGCTCGCCGCCTATCGGCGCTGGCTAACGGATCACGATGATCGCTTCCTGCTGGTCAGCAATACCGATGATATCGAGCGCGCGCGCAGCGCGGGCAAGTTGGCGCTCAGTTTCGACATCGAAGGCATGAACGCGTTGAATGGCGACATCAATATGGTCAGCCTCTACCACGCGCTCGGCGTGCGCCAGATGCTGTTTGCCTACAATCTCAACAACCTGGCCGCAGGCGGTTGCCACGACCGGGACAGTGGTTTGAGCGATTTCGGCCGGCAGGTGGTCGCGGAAATGAACCGCGTCGGCATGATTGTCGATTGCTCACACGCCGGCGAGCGCAGCACGCTCGACATCATGCAGGCCTCGAACAAGCCGGTGGTGTTTTCGCATTCCAACCCGAATGCGCTGTGGTCGCATCAGCGCAACATCAGCGATCAACAGATTCGCGCCTGCGCCGACAGTGGCGGCGTAATTGGCCTGAATGGCATGGGCATTTTCCTCGGCGACAACGACATCGAAATCGACACCCTGCTCAAACATGTGCGCTACGTAAACGACCTCGTGGGCAGCGCGCACATCGGCATCGGTTTGGATTACTCGCCCAAAGTCGACGTCGATATCGGCGTCATCCTGCGCAGCCGGCCCGATTTCTGGCCGGAAGGCCAGCAATACGACACCCGCGGCATCAAGCACGCGGGGCCAGCCCAGTTACCCGCCCTAACCGACGCGCTCGCCGACTCGGGATTTACCGACAATGCCATTCGGGGTTTTCTCGGCGAAAATTTCCATCGGGTGGCCGTCGCCGCGTGGCAAGGCGACGCCTGACCTGAAGCCGACCTGCATTCGGCCTCGAGATAGTTAACCGGGGTCTGCGCCTGCCGGTTAATCGGGTTTAATGCTCGGCTGCGCCTTGAGCAGTTGCCGCAACTCGGAGATTTCCGTGCGCAACGCGGCCAGTTCCTGGTGCAGATCGGCCTCGATGTGGTCGCGGGTTTCGTTCAGCGCCTTCTTGCGTTCGCGGTTTTCCTGTTCGGTAAAGGTCTGCATCGCGTTGACGATGATGGCGATGAACAGGTTGAGCATGGTGAAGGTCGCGATGAGGATGAAGACGATGAAAAATATCCAGGCCTGCGGGTGTTCGACCATCACCGGGCGCACTATGCCCATCGACCAGCTCTCCAGCGTCATGATCTGGAACAGCGAGTACAGCGATTCGCCTATGCTGCCGAACCACTGCGGGAAATGCTCACCGAACAGCTTGGTGGCGATCACCGCAAACACGTAGTAGATCAGCAGCAGCACCAGCGCGATCGAGCTCAGACCCGGAATCGACCCCAGCAAGGCGCCGACCACGCGCCGCATCGACGGCACCAGTGTCAACAGGCGCAGCACGCGCAGGATGCGCAGCGCACGCAAAACTGCCAGCGGCCCGCTGGCCGGCACCAGCGCGATGGCGACCACGCTGAAATCGAACAGGCTCCAGGGATCGCGAAAAAAACGCAGCCGGTAGGCGTAGATGCGCAACAGGATCTCGACCACGAACAAACTCAGGATCAATTTATCGACGGCGAGTAACAGACTGCCGTATTGCGCCATGGCTTCCGGCACGGTTTCGAGCCCGAGGATGACCGCATTGATGATGATCAGCAGCATGATGAATTGCTGCACCCGCGGGTTTTCCAGTCGACGGCTTATCGCGCCTTGCAAAGCGGATTGCGTTTCCTCGGTATTGCTGATCATGGATTCTGCCCGTGCCGTTAACCAATCAGCCTAAGTTGTGCCGGCAGGCACCGATTTCAATCATCGGTTTTATCACCGATCAGCGAGCAGCAAGTCCGCGGCACGCTCGCCTATCATCATGCACGGCGCATTGATGTTGCCATTGGTAATGGTCGGCATCACCGCGGCATCGGCCACGCGCAACCGCTCGATGCCACGGACACGCAGGCGACTATCGACCACGGCCATCGAGTCGTTGCCGATCTTGCAGCTGCCACAAGGGTGGTAGGCACTGTTGGCATTGGCGCGCACGTAGGTGTCGATATCGGCGTCACTGGTTACTGCTGGTCCCGGGGACACCTCGGGCCCGCGACAAAAATCAAATGCGCTTTGCGCGGCGATATCACGGGTCATTTCGATACCGCGGCGAAACTCCAGGCGATCGCGTTCGCTCGACAGACCGTTCAGCAGGATGCGCGGTGGCAACAAGGGATCGGCACCGGCCAGCTTTATCCAGCCACGGCTATCGCTGCGCACCGGGCCGACGTCGAAGCAATAGCCGTCCTTGTCAGGCGGCGGTGACCAGCCCTCGAGAAAATAGGGCCAGAAGTGGTATTGCAGATTCGGGTAGCCAGCGCTTTCATCGGTACGTAAGAAGCCACCGACACGGCTGTGAACCGAGGCCGCTGGGCCGCTACGAAACAGGAACCACTGGATACCGGCGGCGAGCATACGCGTCGGGCTCAACAGGCGATTCTTAGCCAGCCCTGTGGGACAGCGATGCTTCACGTGCACTTCGAGGTGATCGTGCAGGTTTTCGCCCACACCCGGCAAATCCTGCAACACTTCGATTCCATGAGCGTTTAATTCCGCTGCCGGACCGATGCCCGACAACATCAATAACTGGGGTGACTGGAAGGCGCCTGCACTGAGCACAACCTCGCTATCGGCGAAGGCCGTCTGAACTTGACCCCGGTGAAGATACTCGACGCCGATAGCGCGCCGGTTATTGATCAGGATGCGCAACACTTGCGCATCGCATCGCAGGCTGACATTGGCGCGCTGCGCCAGGGGCCGCAGACAGGCGGCCGCGGTGCCCGAGCGGTTGCCGTGGTCGATATTGGCATCGAAGTCGCTTACGCCTTCCTGTTCAGCACCGTTGTAATCGACGCTGCGGGTAAAGCCCGCCTGCTCAGCCGCTTCGAGAAAGGCGTATTCGATCGGATGGTGATTGGCGAGACGCTCGACGCCGACCGGACCGTCGCCGCCGCGATAAGCGTCGGCGCCCGGGCGGTAGTTTTCCATGCGCTTGAAATAGGGCAGCACATCTGCGTAGCCCCAGCCCTCGGCGCCATTGGCCGCCCAGCCATCGAAATCGCGCGCATGACCCCGCACGTAAACCATGCCGTTGATCGATGACGACCCACCGATCACCTTGCCGCGTGGCTGGAACAGGCGCCGATTGTCCATGAAGGGTTCGGGTTCGGTCTCGAAGCACCAGTTGCGCGCACCGCCGTTATAGTTATTGCGCGTTCCGCCCGGCATGCGAATCGACCAGTGGTGTTCGCCGCTACCGGCTTCGAGCAAAAGGATGCGGATATCGGGATTTTGCGCCAGGCGGTAGGCCAACAAACCACCCGCCGACCCCGCGCCGATAACGATGAAGTCAAACCCCGTTTTTTCCTGAGAACTCATGGCCGGGAAAATAACAGAAAACTATAGCCCACGCGCGTCTTCCTCGTGCGTGGCTGGAAGGTTCGGCCGGTGCCGATTGTGATCCGTCCGTGATGACGTACACTATCATCTTGTTTTGCTCGCCCCGCTACCCGACAGACCGATGCTGCCTTTCGTTTCGCCGCCCAAAAATATATGCATAATCCGCCTCTCCGCCCTCGGTGACGTGACCCATGCGGTGCCGGTGGTGCGCGCGATCCAGCAACAGTGGCCCGCCGCGCGCATCACCTGGATTTGCGCGACGCTGGAATACAAGCTGCTGTCGGCGCTGGACGGAATCCGCTTTATCGTCGTCGACAAGAAAAGTGGCTGGGGCGGCTACTACCGGCTGTGGCGCGAACTGCAGGGAGAACGCTTCGACATCCTGCTGCAGATGCAAACCTCGGCACGCGCCAATTTCACCGGCGCGGTGATCAAGGCCGACGTCAAGCTGGGCTGGGACAAGCTGCGCGCGCGTGATTTTCATCGCCTGTTCATGACGCATTCGATTCCGCAAACCCGTTTCGAGCACCAGTTGCAGGGGCACCTGTCGTTCGCGCGCACCATGGGTCTCGATGCCGACGAGCCAGTCTGGGATTTCCCCATCAACGATGACGCCATCGACTTCGTCAACGAACGGGTTCCAGAGGACAGGCGCGTATTGTTGATTTCACCCTGCTCCAGCCACGTGCATCGCAACTGGCGCGCCGAGCGCTACGCCGCAGTCGCGGATTACGCGATCGAACAACACGGTATGGCGGTAGTGTTGTCGGGTGGTCCGTCGGCACTCGAGGCATCGACGGGTGCCGCCATCGAGGCCGCGGCCCAGCATGAACTGATCAACCTGGTCGGCAAGGACACTCTGCCGCAGCTGGTCGCGCTGTTGCATCGCGCCGACGTCGTTATCTCCCCGGACTCGGGCCCGGTGCACCTCGCCAACGCGCTCGGCACTCCGGTCATCGGCTTGCACGCCTGCACCTGGTCGGCCCGCAGCGGACCCTACAATTCGCTCGATCTGTGCGTCGACAAGTTCGCCGACGCAGCGCGCCGATATCGCAACAACGCCACACCAAAAGAGTTGCGCTGGGGCACCCGCATCGAGCACCCCGGGGTGATGGACCTGGTGGAAGTCGACGAGGTGAAGCAACGTCTGGATAAAGCCTTAGCCCGTGCGTAGCAGGAAAATAGTCAGGTGGTTGGCAGCGGAGCGGTGAGGATAACGGTCAAAGTCGCCGTCGGCGCCGATTGACCGTGAACAGAACTACCGATCTATGGGAACCGATCTATTATCCTTGAGTATCCTAGGGACACACACTCTACCATTGACACTCAACATCCTCGGGCGTACCACTTTGGATTCTCTACACGGAATGATTCTGCGTGATGGAATATACACGGCGAAAAACCAGAAAATAATAGCTGTAAAAGGGCCATCTAGCGTACTGGCGCTGATGGTATACGTATTGTGGCTTTCCAGAGTCTGGCCAGTTGTGAACAGTGAAACAAGGGTGCCCATTACTGTTGGCAGTAAACCAAACAAAGCAAACATCCAAACATTGTGCCAGTTCCTTTTCTTTAAAAAATAGAATACTGGCACGCCATATAAAAGCACCACCGGGAGGCTGACAACAAGGCCCAAGAATGACCTGGCAATACCAGAGATCAGGAAACCCGCTGGGCGTAGGATTTAAAGATTCTCAGACAAACGGAATTGACTGATGACACGACCCAGGAAGGAACTGATCTCGCTCGCTGACACGCCCTACTATCACATCACCTCGCGTTGCGTACGCCGCGCCTTTCTCTGCGGGGTTGACCATTACTCCGGTCAAAGTTACGAACATCGACGCCAATGGGTTGTCGACCGAATACGCTTACTTTCCTCCCTGTTTGCGATCGATGTCTGTGCCTATGCGGTCATGAGTAACCACTACCACCTCGTACTCAAACTGGTTCCGGATCAGCTCCATCACCTGTCTGGCGATGAAATTATGGACCGGTGGTGTACTCTGTTTAAAGGGCCGTTGTTAATCCAACGCTATCGGAAAGGGGACGCGCTGTCGACGCCTGAGAGCGCTACGGTAAGGGACATTGTAAACGTCTGGCGTAGAAAGCTTTCCAGTATCAGCTGGTTCATGCGCTGCCTGAACCAACCCATCGCTCGGCAAGCAAACCTTGAGGATGAGTGCACAGGTAAGTTCTGGGAATCCCGATTTGACTCACAAGCGTTAAAGACCGACGAAGCGCTGTTGTCCTGTATGGCGTACGTCGATCTCAATCCCGTGCGTGCCGGTATGGCGAACAGCCCGGAGACATCCGATTACACCAGCATCCAGGAAAGAACCAATCCTTCGTTCAATCTGGACCAGGCCATTAGCAGCCAAAGTAAAGGTGGTGATCTCTTCGAGTTCAAGGCCGCTATCAAACCGCTATTGCACTTCGACGATCATCTAACGAATGAACAGCAGACCGGTATTCTTTTTGCCTTTCGAGACTATTTGGACCTGGTGGACTGGACGGGTCGTATAATCCGAAACGATAAACGAAGCCATATCGACAAAGAGCTACCGCCGATATTGCTTCGTCTACATGTTTCACCAGAGCAATGGCATCTCAATACCACGCAATTTGAAGCAATCCACTCCAGGCGATTTAATCGAGTCGGGCCGAATCTCGATACTGGCTAGATATTCGCAGTTGATTTCCTCAAGAAAAAAAACATCCAATAGCGGATGGCGGGCAGGTTGTTTCGAACTACTCGTTTTCGGATCGTTTCCCGCTTACTACCGTGAATAAAAACCCACTATCGATGCGACGATAAAAAAAATGAACTAAGAATGATGAGATGAATGAATTTTTTACCTCTATTGGGCGTGTGTCCTATTCTCTCTGCACGTATCGCAGGTGTGTGTCCTAGTACCTGGTTTACCTGCGGTGTGTGCAGTTTTGCAGTGTGTGTCCTTTGTTAACCCTTTAATTCACGATTTGTGCGCGGTGTGTGTCCCTGATTAAGCCTCCGATTTGTGCGCGGTGTGTGTCCCTGATTAAGCCTCTGATTAAGAGTCCCTGAATAAGAGCTCGGTTAACCTTCTGGTTAACCTGGCTAAGAGCTACTTGCGTTGGATTTCAAACTTGAATCCAGGTGAATTGATGTTAGTCATTTGCCTTCATGAATATAAATAACACTATGGAGTAGATCGTAAGCACAGAGTAAATAATATTGTACTTTTTTCTGAGTGCGTTTCCCTTTGCGGAAAAATCATTTGAATTTAAATACAGGAAAAAGTTTCTCGGCAAACTTTGTGTTCCGTCTTTAAACTCCTTTTCCATTTGAAGCCTGGTTGTTATGGCCCCTGCAAACAGCGCAATACCAATCACAATAAATATCACATTGAACAAAATTTGTGTTGCTCCCGCTTCCATAGTCAGGTGCCACTGAACTTGAAACCACAGCCCAGACACTTCACATTTTTTATCAAGAAGAAATGGCCTATTGCCAACTTATGTCCACATTGGAAGCATCGAACATTGACTACCTTGTAGCCAAGCCAAAGTAATCCGGCGATAAAAAGTATGGAGATTCCTAAATTTAGAGCATCCTCCGCCTGAGGCATACCGGCAAATTTTCTAAAGCCCCACATAAATGCACCGAGTGCGGGGCCAGCCAGTAAAAGATAGGCATAAAATACGTTCCGCATATTTTTCACCAATCGCCAATATTGATTTAAATTCTCTTCTGCATGCAATCGACCGCTGGATTCAGGCGTTTCATACGGATTACTCATGGCATCCTGACGCGTTAGATGGAATCGTCATATCTCGACGGTGAGCAATGAGGGCCAGGTCTCGATTTTAAATCCCTGAACTCAAGCCCAAACCCTGACCCTGCTATGGTTTCATGCAGCAAATACGTTTCTAATTTCAATGGGTTTTCTTTGCAAACAGGAATGAACCACCCTCGGGCCCAGTTTGTTCTTTATGCATCGTACCTGCAGGGTTTTCACACATATCGCCCGTTATGAAAACTTTTACACCTGCATCAGTCGTCATGGTGAACTTACCACTCAGCACGAGTGACAATATGGAATATTCGTGAGCGTGCATCTCTTCCTGGGGTCCCGGATCGACTTCCTGTAATTCAATCTCACCATAGCCCCTTTCTTTTGCCAGTTTTCTAAATTCGTCCTCATTCATTCATCTTATCCTCGTCTCCTGGATCAGTATTTTCCAAACAACGCATGGTCCCAGCGGCAGGACCCTGCGGCGTCCGGCCGCATGCAATTTTTATCAGGCATTTTTAAATATGTGCCTTTCGTAATCATATCCTTCCACATCCTTGACCATTTCATCCACTTGAGACTCATTTTCGACCAGGATAATAGGTTGGCTGTTGTAAACCTCACTCAGCCCTCGGTCTTTTAGAATGAATCTATATTCATCCCTGGAAATATTATTTCGATCCAGATATTTCTCTGCCAGCGCTATTGTTGCGAAACCCAGGATCGGCTGATTTTCATCATTGCCACTGGAAACCTTCAGCTGTAATGGTGTTCCTGCCTCAACTTTTTCGGCGTCGTCAATTTCCCTGCCCCTTGAAACTAATAAATAAATCATGCCTTTAACGCTCGGCTAAGTGGTGAGCCACACAGTGGCGAATCCAGCACGCGACGCGTGCGTGCTTCAGCCGCTTGTCAGGCGGCAATTCATTCATAAAATTCAACATAAAATTTCACGCGGCCTATAGGCTTCACTTCATGCAATATCGTGGGTTCGATAACGCCGAATTTCTCGTTGTCGTGAATGATTACTACTTCTTCTGGTTCGTTAACCCTGTATTGCAACCCACCTTCTATAATTACGATTTTTCCCCACACACCAGCCCTGGTTTGATGAGCCTTTAACAATCCTTTAGAGATACTGCCCTCGTCAAAATCGGGCGCCTTTCTTGCCGGGTTCATGCCTTCAGGTATATTTTTCATATGAATACCGCCTTCTCACAGCCTGTTTAAAAGGCCTGCGGCCGTTTTATAAGCATCAGAAGGCGACCATATAATCGGGTATAACCATATTTCGGTGGCGAAAAAGTTGAACTGGACTAGATGATACCCTTCTTTCTCATCAGGGTCTGCTTTGCAGCAAGTTCCGCAAAAGGCTAGGAATTGGCTCAATGGCCGCTATAGGTCCCAGGCAAGCCATGAAGCCTTAGAACAAACCGGGATTCCCTGAAGCAGGCGCTAGCTCAAGATCGCCGCGCTGCTGTTGCTGAAACGCCGGCGTGTCTTTCATGTAGTTGTGGAACTTGCGCATGGCGCGGTCGTAGGGCGATGAATCGAGTACTTTCAGCACCGGTACGCCGCGCGCGGCAAGCTTGCTCTATCGAGGTTAGCTTTGCCGCGAATCTTGCTAATGACCAGGGATTTGAATTTCGTCGACACAATACTGGACTAGCTTAAGTGATCCCAACCCGGCTGAATTGCGTAATGTGACCCGGCAAACTTAACCGTAGCTGATTTGACATCGGCCTGAAAAACGAATCAACTGGAGTAATCTGGTTGTCGTCACGGAGAACCAATCTTACGCCGTTGCATTATCGTGGGTCTGACTTTTCTCGTCGCTTTAGTTGAACTGGGCTGTGCGAGCCGTGCAGTGCCACTTCCGCTTAACGATATTGCCGGGGAGACCGGAGTTCCCCCGATGGTGGCGCTTGAGGGTTATCGTGGCGAAACCGATTTCTTTGTCAAGTACCGTCAAGGTGACCGTATTTTGTATGCCGGCGGTAACTGGCACAACAAGGTGGAGTTGATCGACGGCCCTGCCTCGCCAAACTACGCGACCCCAAGCCTGGTTTCCATGCAATATCATCAGGAGATTCCCTGGGAGTCTTTGCCGCAGGGTCTGGTTCGTATTCCCGTCTTCGGTATTGAGCATTGGCAGTTGTTGCGCGACCGCATGCTGCGCGCAATAGTGCCCAAAGACGGAACGGGGCTGGTGATTGATTTCGAGTACGCCGAGTACTTTCTGTTTTACGACCGTGCCGGACAGTTCAGGGCAACACGGTTGTTCGACAAACCTCCGGACTACCAGGTACAGGCTCGCCTGCACTTTGGCGATTTCATGCGGCGCGGGCGCCCCATTCTGGAAGCGTTCCTGGCAGAAAAGGGAATTACCCAGACCGAGTTTGTCTTCAATACCGGCGATAGCGGGATGTATTCCCTGCCATTTCTCTATATCAATGTGGAACGTCACCTGCTGGTTTTTATGCGCAACGTGCCATTGCAACCGCTCGCCGTGGCCTCGGTGCCCGGGCTGAAACGAGGCCAGGCCTTTGGACACCTAATGAAAAGTCACCTGACCAATCTGCTGCAACGCCCTATTTCGTCTCTGTATCGCCTGTTCTTCGTGGTCACGGGAACGGCCACTGCAACCGTTAGCTTCGACTGGACCACCGGACTGGATAATTCACCCGCGCCGGCGCTCACCGATGTGGCGCCGATGGATCTGCGGCTCTGGGAATCCGATCTCGACAGGATCTCCAGCCATGCGCCTACCTCTGGCAGCGTGGATGTCCTGGTCGACGGCGAGGACTTCTTCACGCGTTTTATCGACAAGGTCGGCGGCGCCCGCAAGTCGGTACGTTTACAGACCTATATTTTTGACAACGATGACTATGCGGTAGCGATCGGCGAGTTGCTGAAGCGGCGCTCGAACGAGGGGGTCGATGTGAAAGTGCTACTCGACGGCCTTGGAACCATCACCGGCACAATGTCAGAAGCAAAATCTTTGCCCAGTGATTATTCAGCGCCGGCCTCGGTGCGGCAGTACCTGGAGTCGGGCTCGCTGGTTAATGTGCGCCAGAAAGCCAACCCGTGGTTTACCGGTGATCATGTCAAATCGACGATCATCGATCACGAGACCGCTTTTGTTGGCGGTATGAATATCGGTCGCGAGTATCGCTACGAATGGCACGACCTGATGATGCAGATCGAAGGCCCAGTCGTCGAGGTCATCAATCGCGAATTTGACCTGGCCTGGGGGCATGCCGGCCCACTTGGCGATCTGGGCTACGTCATCGCACAAGCACGCTTGGCCAGAACCCACGTCCCACCCGGGGAGTACCCGTTGCGAGTGCTGCTCACCGGGCCGGGCAACTACGAGATCTACAAGGCGCAGTTCGAGGCGATCCGTCGTGCGCGGCGCTACATTTATATTCAGAACGCCTACTTCACCGATGATAGTCTGCTGCGTGAATTGGTCATGGCACGCCGACGCGGCGTAGACGTGCGTGTCATCATCCCCATGGAATCCGATCACGGTCCCATAGGACGCAGCAATGTGCTGGCTGCCAACCTTATGTTGAAGCACGGTATTCGAGTATTTATTTACCCCGGGTTCTCACATGTGAAGGCAGCCATTTACGATGGGTGGGTGTGTGTCGGTTCGGCAAATTTCGATCGCTGGAGCCTGCGCCTGAATCGCGAACTGAACCTGGCGAGTTCGGCGCCGGCGGTTGCGGAGCAATTGCTCGAGCGCCTGTTCGAACCCGATTTTCGACTTTCCCCAGAATTGATGGAACCTATCGCCGAGCGCTGGATCGATCACCTGGTGGAGATTATCGGCGATTACCTGTACTGACCTGCTGTGTTGCAAAAAACGCTGCTGGTTCTAGGGACCCAATACATAAGCCTCAGGCATCCGCCGTGCACGGTGAGTTCAACTGACCGACGCCCCTACAAAAATCATTGCAAAAAGAAATACTAATACATCGTTTTCAGATTTGGATACAAAATAGACTAATGAACCGCCGGGCAAGTAAATCAGCATGGGCAGCAAGTTCTGCAAATGGCCTGGAATTATTCCAATGGTCGCTATACGTCGCTAGCAAACCATGGAAATTTTCTACAATCCATCATTCGCCTATGCGTCGGTCCAGCGTGTCGGAATGACATTAGATGATATTTGAAAAAGCAGCTTGAGAATTGGCTCGCGGCAGCAAATCACCGACGCGACCGCTAGCTTGATACAGCCGCGTTGCGCAGGATGTTGATCGGCGCCATTTCCGGCAGGTGGCAGTTCTCCAGGCGCACCAGGCTGGTGTGCACGAAGGCATGCTGGCCCGACAGGCAGGCATGGCTGACCATGTCGGTGTAGACCATCCACGCGCAAAACGGCGGGAAGCGGAATTCCTGGTGCCCCTGCTGCTGTTGCTGAAACGCCGGCGTGTCTTTCATGTAGTTGTGGAACTTGCGCATGGCTCGATCGTAAGGGGATGAGTCGAGTACTTTCAGCACCGGTACGCCGCGCGCGGCAAGCTTGATCAGCCCGCTGCGCAAATGATCGAGCGGCCCTTTTGACAAGTAGTCCGGGCCCGCATTTCGATACCCCAGTTGCGCGCGTTCACCGTGTTCGGCAAACAGCTCGGGAAAACTGCCCTTGGTCGCCCAGACACGATCCTCAACCGGGTTAACATTGATGAAGAAGCGCAATATGCGATCACCGTGGGTCGCGCCGTAGGCGCCCGCATCCACGTGGATCAGTTCATTGCTGGCGTGCGCCGACAGGTCGCGCCCCTGTTCCTGCATGGGTCGAAAGCTACAGGTGCCGACGGTCCAGTTATCGGTCAGGCGCGGCGCGGTTTTGGCAAGGAATGCTGCAATGTCGTCGCTGGTGTGTTTGAGCACCCGATTGACGCGCTCGACCATCTCCTTGTCTTCGCTGTCGAGCCCACGGGTGGTGCCGTCTTCCGGGTGATAGCTGATGTTTTTGCGCTTCAGGCGTTTCGGCAACTCCTCGCGAAAAAACGCCAGGTCGTCTGCGGCCGGCAGGGCCACCGGCGACTGCGGGAAATACACGATGGAACCGGATTCCAGCGAGTCGGACAATTCGTCCGCCTGCAGCCGCTGCAGGCGTTCGTTGTCAAATGTATCCAGCATCATAGTCTTGCCCTCGGGTTATACGCTCTGCGCTTTGCACCCGGTGATTGTTCATTCCCACCCGCTGGCTGTCAACCATCGGGCATGCTGTGGATCGAGATTCCATGAGCATACCTGCAAGTGGTTGCAAGCGAATCCAGTCCGCTAACTGACGGAACTACTGCGTGCATCCCCTGCACATTCCTCGCCTCCCGGCAACGGCAGAGGTTTTTAATCTCACCCCGGCACATACCCACTCAGCCTGTAGTGTTGTACAGTATCATCTGCGTTTAACCCTGGCGGGGTTAGCTCAGTTGGTAGAGCGTCAGCTTCCCAAGCTGAATGTCGCGAGTTCGAATCTCGTACCCCGCTCCATATTCTGTCTGAGCCATGCAAGAATTTATCCGCGCCCTGCCCAAGATCGAGTTACATTTGCACATCGAAGGCAGCCTCGAACCCGAATTGATGTTTGCGCTGGCGCGCCGCAATGGCGTCGAGATCCCCTTCGAATCGGCCGACGAGGTACGCGCGGCCTACCAGTTCAGCAACCTGCAATCCTTTCTCGACATTTACTACCAGGGCGCCAACGTGTTGATCGAAGAAGCCGATTTCTTCGACCTGTGCTGGGCGTACCTGCTGCGCTGCCAGCAGGACAGGGTGCTGCACACCGAGATATTCTTCGATCCGCAAACGCACACCGAGCGTGGCATTGCCTTCGAAACCGTGGTCAACGGATTGCACCGGGCACTGCAAAAAGGCCGTGCTGAACTCGGCATCAGCAGCCAGCTGATCCTGTGTTTCCTGCGCCACCTGGACGAAGCGTCGGCGCTTGCCACGCTGCAACAGGCGCTGCCCCACCGCGACAAGATTATTGCCGTCGGCCTCGATTCCGCCGAAGCAGGTAACCCGCCGGACAAGTTCGAGCGTGTGTTTGCCGCGGCGCTCGCGGCCGGATTTCTCGGCGTTGCACATGCCGGCGAGGAAGGTCCGGCGAGCTATATCCGCGATGCGATCGACAAGCTCAGGGTGTCGCGCGTCGATCACGGGGTGCGCTGCGTGGAAGATCCCGAACTGGTGCAGCAACTGATCGCGACGCGCATGCCGCTCACCGTCTGCCCCCTGTCCAACGTGAAACTGCGCGTGTTCGACAATATGGCCGAGCACAATGTCGTCGACCTGCTGCGCCAGGGGCTCTGCGTTACCCTGAATTCTGACGATCCCGCCTATTTTGGCGGCTACATGAATGACAATTTTCTCGCCGTTGCCACAGCCCATACGCTCACCCGCGATGAAATTGCACAATTCAGCTTCAACGCGATCGAAGCGAGTTTTGCCGACGCTGCTCGCAAGCAGGAGCTCGAAGCAATTCTGCAAGCGCAACTCAAACAAGATTGATAAAGTGGCAGGCGGTCTTTAACAAAGACTATAACTGGAGCGCTTGCGTGTAATGGAGCCGATTGGATGACCGCAAATCTCTGCGACGACCTGTTTGACATCATCGTTGTCGGCACCGGCGTGGTGGGCTGTGCGATGGCACGCCGCTTCACGCTGGAAGGCGCGCGCGTGCTGGTGATCGAGAAGGCAGTCGATACCCTCGATGGCGCCAGCAAGGCAAACAGCGCCATCCTGCACACCGGCTTCGACGCGCCACCGCCGGGATCGCAGGAACAGGGCTGTATCGCCGACGGCTATGCCGAGTATTTGCAGATTCGCGCAGACCTCAACCTGCCGCTGCTGGAATGCGGGGCGCTGGTGCTGGCCTGGAATGAGCAGGAAGCCGAGCAGCTGGATACGATCATGCAGGATGCGCATCGCAACGGTGTTCCCTCGGCACAGCGCCTCACCCGCCAGCAAGTTTTGGCCAAAGAGCCGGAAATCGCGCCCGCGGTAGTCGCCGCCCTCGCCGTGCCGGGCGAGTTTGTCATCGACCCCTGGAGCGCGCCTTACGCTTATTTGTTGCAGGCGCTGGAAAACGGCGCCCGGCTGGAGCGCAACTGCGAACTGCAGGGCGGCGATTTCGAGGGTGATAGCTGGCTGCTGCAGACCAGCCGGGGCAGCGTTCGCGGACGCCAGGTCATCAACTGTGCCGGGCTTTATGGCGATCGCATCAACCAGATGTTGATCGGCGAATCGCCGTTTGAAATCCGCCCGCGCAAGGGGCAATTCGTCGTCTTCGACAAGTCGGCGCGCAAATTGACCCGCTCGATTCTGTTGCCCGTGCCCAGCGCTACCACCAAGGGGATCGTGGTCTGCCCCACCATTTTCGGTAACCTGCTGGTTGGCCCGACCGCCGAAGAACAGCAAAGCCGCGACCAGGCCGATATCGATAGCGACGCGCTGCACAAGCTGGTCGCGCGCGGGCACTCGATTTTACCCGCGCTCGAACGGCATGGCGTCACCGCGACCTATGCCGGCCTGCGCCCGGCCACCGAACACAAGGATTACCAGGTCCGCTGGCACGCCGAGCGCAATTACTGCTGTGTCGGCGGCATCCGCTCGACGGGGCTGAGTGCGGCGCTCGGTATCGCCAGCCTGGTATTTCGCCAATACAGCGATGCCGGTTTTAGACACCAGCCGCTCAAAAATCCACATTGGCCGCAAGTGCCCGCCATCACCGAATCCGCCGGGCGCGACTGGCAACAGGCGGGCAATGGCGGCATCGTCTGCCATTGCGAACTGGTCACCCGGCGCGAAATCGAACAGGCCCTGCAGGGACCCATCGCACCCGGCAGCCTGGCCGAATTGAAACGTCGCACCCGCGTCACCATGGGGCGCTGCCAGGGGTTTTACTGTTCCGCCGAACTCAGCGAGTTGACCGCGGGCTGCTTTCCGCAAGCGCTTGGCGAGGCCTTTGAATGAAGCAACTGACCTGCCAGGTGGCCATCATCGGTGGCGGGCCGACGGGTCTATCCACCGCGATTCATCTGCGCCAACTCGGCGTCGACAATGTCCTGCTGATCGAGCGCGAAGCGACAGCCGGTGGCATTCCGCGCCACTGCGGTCATTCACCGTTTGGCCTGCGTGAGTTTTCGCGCGTTCTATCCGGTCCGAGCTACGCGCGCCGCCTGGCGGCCGAGGCGGTTGACCTCGGCGTCCAGCTACTGCTGAACACCACCGTGGTGCAGTTCAGCGAAGGTGGCCGGTTGGCGCTTTCTACGCCGACCGGAGAGCAGGCGTTACAGGCTGAAAAAATCGTTATCTGCACCGGCAATCGTGAGTCCCCGCGCGCGGCGCGGCTGGTTTCAGGTTCGCGTCCACTGGGTATAGTCACCACCGGCGCATTACAGTCGATGGTTTACCTGAAACAGCGACGACCCTTTAAACGACCGGTCATCATCGGCACCGAACTGGTGTCGTTTTCGGCATTGCTGACCTGCCGACACGCCGGCATCAAACCGGTCGCGATGATCGAGCCCAACGCGCAGATCACCGCGTTGCACCTCGCGGCCTGGTTACCGCGCCTGATGCGGGCGCCCCTGCTGCGCGGCCATGCGCTGAAATCCATCGCCGGGCAACAGCGTGTTGAGTCGGTTGACGTCGAAGACGCTAACGGTACGGTAAGCACCATCGCCTGCGATGGCGTGATCTTCACCGGGCGCTTTGTCGCCGAAGCGAGCCTGGTCAGGGCGAGCCACCTGCAAGTCGACGCGCGCAGCGGCGGCCCGCTGGTCGATCAATACGGTCGCTGCAGTGACCCGGATGTCTACGCCGGCGGCAATCTTCTGCACCCGGTGGACACCGCCGGCTGGTGCTGGTCCGAGGGTCGGCGACTGGCCGGCTACGTTCACGCCGACCTGACCGGCAAGCTGCCGCAAACCAGCCGGCTGCTGGAAATTGAAAGTGCCAGCGACACCATCCAGTACTTCACCCCGCAACGCTTCGCCCTGGCGCCAAGCGCCGATGAAATGACTCGGACAGAGTGCCGATTTCCCCGGCCTGCAACTGCGCTTCAAGGCACGCCGGTCGCGGCCAGCTGCGCCTGTGCAATGCCGACCGAACGCTCAGCCAGCGAAACTTTCGCGCACGCGCACAGACCCGGCAAATACTGGCAGTCCCGCTGGAGCAGTTGGGCAAATGCGATAAACTATCGATCGAAGTCACCAAACCCGGTCGAGATCAACCATGACCATACTCGCGATTGACCAGGGCACTACCAGCACCCGCGCATTGAAAATCGATGCCAGCGGCAAGGCCGAGATCACCCGCGTCGTCAAGCATCGCCAGTTCTACCCGCAACCCGGCTGGGTGGAGCACGACCCCGAAGAACTGATCCGCAGTATCGAGTCCTGCATTGCGTCCTGTCCCGACGCACAGGCACTGGGCATCGACAACCAGGGCGAGAGTTGCCTGGCCTGGCATGCCGACAGCAAGCAGGCGATCAGCCCGGTCATCGTCTGGCAGGACAACCGCAGCGGCGAGCGCATCGAACAGTTAAAGGCAGACGGCCATGAAGCGCGCGTGCTCGAACTGGCCGGGCTGCCGCTCGATGCCTATTTCTCCGCCAGCAAACTGGCGTGGATACTCGAGCACTGCGACGCGGCCAGGCCGTTGCTGAAACAGGGAAAACTGCGCCTCGGCACCACCGATGCCTTCTTCCTCGACCGGCTCGCCGGCCGCTTCGTCACGGATATCAGCACGGCGTCGCGCACCTCCCTGATGAACCTTGAAACTGGCGATTGGGATCAGGAGCTCTGCGACCTGTTCGGGGTTCCCATCGAAACCCTGCCCAGCATCGTGCCCACCACCGGTGACCTGGGCACCATTGGCCATGTGGCCGTGACCGCCAGCGTCGTCGATCAACAGGCCTCGTTGTATGGCCACGGTTGCCGCGCGCGCGGCGATGCCAAGATCACCTTTGGCACCGGCGCCTTCGCGCTGACGGTCAGCGGTAACCAGCTGCAGCGTTCCCCCGAGCAGGGATTGTTGCCCACCGTGGCCTGGCAACTCGACGGCCATGCCCCGGTGTATGCGCTCGACGGCGGTGTTTACTGTGCGGGCTCGGCCATCGACTGGGGCCAGAAGCTGGGGCTGTTCACCGATTTTGCTGAAATCAACCAGTTCGACCGCCCGGCGGCGATCGCGCGCGAACTCGCCTTTGTGCCGGCGCTCTCCGGGCTTGCCTGCCCGCACTGGGATCGCCGCGCGGCAGGTCTCTGGATTGGCATGTCGCTCGACACCGACAGGCGCGACCTGGTCCAGTCGTTGCTCGAAGGCGTGGCGCTGCGCGCGGCCGAGGTCATCCAGGCGATGAGCGAATTCACCGGCGCGGCTGACCGCATCTCCATCGATGGCGGGGTGTCGGTCAACCCCTACTTCTGCCAGTTCCTGGCGAATGCGTTACAACGCGAGGTGGCGGTAAAGCCCATGGCCGAACTCACCGCGCTCGGCACCGCGCAACTGGCCGGCGCCGTAATTGACGACTCTGTGTTCGGCGACGCGGCGATCAAGACTTACCACCCGCAGGTCGCCGAACTGGATTACCTGGCGCGCTTCAGCCACGCCGTTGCCCGCGCGCGCGACTGGCGGCAGAATTGACCGGTTGACCACGCCCGGGCTGCTGCTCATTCGAAAACAGGAACATCCAGTGGCGCCAGGGGCTGCCTGCCAAGAATCAGATCTGCCGCTTTCTCGGCAATCATCAGGGTCGCGGCATGCGTGTTGGCGGTGACGATCTGCGGCATTACCGAGGCGTCGACCACGCGCAAGGCGTCGATGCCGTGAACCCTGAGATCGGCGTCGACCACGGCATCGTCACCCCTGCCCATGGAGCAGCTGCTGGTGGGGTGATACTCGGTTTCGCCATTGACCCGCGCCCAGGCAATAATTTCTTCATCGCTGTTCACGTCGGGGCCAGGATTCAATTCCCCGGCGTCGAACGGTGAAAAAGCAGCCTGCGCGAGGATATCGCGCGTCAGGTGAAAGGCATCGATGACATCACGCCGGTCCTGCCCGGCCTGCAGGTAGTTGAAGCGGATCGACGGCGGCGCCAGCGGGTCGGCCGAGCGCAGGCGAATTCGGCCGCGGCTGTGGGGCTTCATCATGTCCATGTGCGCCTGGTAGCCGTGCCCGTGAAAGCTGTCGGAGCCATCGTAACTGGCGGCGATCGCCATGAAGGCCGATTGCAGGTTGGGGTAGCGAATATCCGCGCGCGTGCAGTTGTAGCCGGCCACGTCGAGCAAGTTGGTCGCGCACACGCCGCCGCGGGTGAACCACCAGCGCAGCCCGGCCGCAATCCGCCCCAGGCCGTGGCTTGCCGGATACCAGCTCACCGGTTGCCGGCATTTCACCTGGATGCGCAGATCGAGATGGTCCTGCAGGTTGGCGCCGACACCGGGCATGTGTTGTTGCAGGTCAATACCCTGTTCGCGCAGCTGCTCGGCATCGCCGAGGCCCGAGAGCATCAACAATTGCGGCGAATTGATGCTACCGCCGCAGAGAATAATTTCGCGTTCCGCTTCCGCCGTTTGTCTCTGTCCCTCTATTTCGTAATCGACACTAACCGCCCGCTTGCCGACGATCTTGATGGCCCGGCACTGGGCATGGCTAACCAGCGTCAGGTTTTTGCATTGCATCGCTGGTTTCAGGTAGGCATCGTAAGCCGACCAACGCTGGCCGCGCCAGGTATTCTTGTCCGACAGGCCAAAGCCCTGCTGGCGAAAACCGTTGCTGTCGTCGCTGTAGCCAAATCCGGCCTGTAGCGCCGCGTCGAGGAAGGCCTGGTCCAGCGGATTCTGAATTGTCGCGGGTGATACGTGCAGCGGACCGTCTGCACCACGATAGGCGTCGGCGCCGCCGGCGAAGTTTTCCAGCTTTTTGAAATAGGGCAGGCAGTGAGCGTAGTCCCAGCCGGCCAGCCCCTGGGCCGCCCAACTGTCGAAATCATGCGGGTTGCCGCGCACGAACTGCATGCCGTTTATCGTCGACGAGCCCCCCAGCACGCGCCCGCGCGGACAGTACATGCGGCGCTCGTTCATACCGGGCTCGGGGTCGGTGTGGTAGTACCAGTTGAAGCGATCATCGTGCAGCGCGTAGTCAAGCGCCGCCGGAATCTTCGACAGCAGTCCGCTCACCGGGCCGCCCGCTTCGAGCACCAGCACCGACGCCGTCGATTGCTCGGCGAGGCGGCGCGCCAGCACGCTGCCGGCGCTACCGCCACCGACGATGATGTAATCGAATACCTGTTTCAAGCGCCAACGGCTCTGAATGGCAACATAGCGCTAGCGTACGCGCGGAAAGGTTTCACACTCCATCGAGCCACCGTGCACCAGCCCCTCGCCGCGATACGGCGGGTCGGTTTCCTGCGGCTTGTCGTTATAGGTGATGTCGTCGCCGATCCAGTGGGTGGCGAGCGCGCGTCGCCGCGTGGTCTTCAGGCTGTTACCCGGCGCGCTGTGAAACGTGCGCCGGTTGAACACCAGGCAATCGCCCGGTTCCATCGGCGCGTAGCGAATTTCGTGGTCACCCGGTTCGTTGTCCCAGTCGGGCGGTGCGGGCAAATCGGGCAGGTTCGCGTAAGTCAGTTTCGGATCGAAATGCACAGCCTTGTAAGACTGCGGCCAGCGATGCTCCCCCGCGCGGGGTCGGTAGGCTCCCACCACCACCCCCGACGACGACGAAGGGTTCCCCCGCTCCGGTTCGTTGAGACAGTGCCGGATGCGGTCCCGAAAGAAGGCCATGTTTTGGACCTCCAACACGAACCGGATCACCCGACCCAAGACCGGCGCCGGGGTGACGAATCAGATCCTCGTACCGGACGTAGAGCAGGGGCAGCTGGCTCTCGCGCAACCAGTAGTGGTGGAAGCGCGCCCAGACGCGGATCTCCTTGCGCGCCATCGTTTGAAACACCCGCTCCGTCTTTTGTCGCTCCTCCTCCGACAGCGACGCGGTGTGCGTGTTGGTCATCATGAGGTGAAAGTAGCTCTCGAGGGCGTCGTAGGGGTTGCGCACGAGCAACACCGCCCGGGCGGCCGCAAACGCCGGCGCGCCGACGCGCTCGGGATAGTGCGTCTTGACGAACTGGACGCGGCGCGCCGCGACGGCCGCCTCGCCGACCAGGTCGTGCTGCGCGAGTCCGCCCCGGGTGTCGCTTCCCGTGACGCGGAGCGTGGCGCGCTCGAAGAGGTTCCGCAACAGACTGTTCCCGGAGCGCGGGTAGCTCGCCAGGACGCAGACGGGCCGGGGGCACGGCGAAAAGAGCAGGAGCTCGCAGGGACTCGGCAGTCGCACCGACGGCTGCTGTTTTTGCTTGTAGCGATTTAAGAGGGACGTCCATTCCGCCACGGCCAATTGTTCCGTCGTTTGGTTGGGAGCATAGTAGAAGAAGTCGTCGTCGTCGTCGTCCTTTCCTGGTCGTTCTTCTTGTTTGCCAGCAAGATAGCGCATGCGACGGCAGAGCCTCCGGGTGTTGAGGCGCGCCAAGAGCGTTTCGGAATCGGTAAAGACCACGACTTTGGTCGCGGTGTCCTCGTCATCGGAGGAGGGTGCGCGGTTCGCCCTTTTTTGGGCTTGTTCCGTGAGCTTTTGGAGGCGCCCGTCCACCGCTTGCAGAGCCTCCCTGTCAAGCTCCTCCTCCAGGAAGAGCGCCACGCGCGTCAACAGGGATCCGCTGAGGCGCGGAAAGCCCACGCGGACGGGGATGGGACGATGACGGTCCCCTGCTGGGCTCAAGCAATGATTGGTGC
>CAWIHJ010000009.1:0-14960 GCA_963835795.1 uncultured Gammaproteobacteria bacterium | reverse complement strand
TATTGATATGTCCAAGGAGGAGCGCAAGCGGATGCGCGTGATGCGTCGTTTCGAGAATGGCATGTATCCCTATTCCGATCGCATCAAGAAACGTGATTACGAAAAAACCAAGAACTCGTTGCAGGTCGAACTGCTCAAGGTACAGCGCTGGGTCAAGGAATCCGGCAAGAAGATCGTGATCATCTTCGAAGGCCGCGACGCGGCCGGTAAGGGCGGCACCATCAAGCGCTTCATGGAACACCTCAATCCGCGCGGCGCGCGCGTCGTGGCGCTGGAAAAGCCGACCATCGCTGAGCAGGGGCAATGGTATTTCCAGCGCTACATCGACCACCTGCCCTCGTCCGGGGAAATGGTGATGTTCGATCGCTCCTGGTACAACCGCGCCGGAGTCGAGCGCGTCATGGGCTTTTGCGAACCGAACGATTATCTCGAATTCATGCGTCAGTGCCCCGAGATCGAACGCATGCTGGTGCGCGACGGTGTTTTGTTTTACAAGTACTGGTTCTCGGTTACCCAGGAAGAACAACGCAGCGTTTCGAATCGCGCAAGAGCGACCCGCTCAAGCAGTGGAAGCTTTCACCCATCGACCAGGCCTCGATCGACAAGTGGGACGACTATACCGAAGCCAAGGAAGCCATGTTCTTCTACACCGACACCGCTGACGCACCGTGGACGATCATCAAGTCAGACGACAAGAAACGCGCGCGCCTGAATTGCATGCGCCATTTCCTGTCAGCGCTGGACTACGACGGCAAGGATCATAAAACCATCGGCGAGCCCGATCCGTTTATCGTCACCTCCAGCGATCACGCCGTCGACAAAAGCGAGCATATCCTCGGCAAGAGCCTGCATCCAGGGCATCGACACTCGGGGAAGTAAGCCATCGCAAGTCAAGCAAATGGAATTCACTCAAAATAGCAGGGAGCAAAATTGGAAATTCAACTGGCACTAAAAAAGCAGGTGGCCTGGTATCGCGAGAAGCGCGTCAGGCGCTTTGGTATCGAAGCCCTGGCGACCATTACCCTGCTGGCGGTTTCAGTATTCCTGTCGAAGAATCTAAACGCGTTGCCGGACATGCAATCCATCAATGATGCAAACCAGCGCAAGGCGACATTTTTTGGCTACCTGGAGCCAATAGTCGCGGCGCGCAACCGGGATATCCTCGCCCAGCGCAAGAAACTGTTGAGCTTTGCCGATACCTACCAGCACGAAAAAAAACTGCCTTTCTATGACGAGTTCAGGCTGAAATCGCTGGCGCAACAGTACGCGGTGGACTGGAACGAATCCGTACTAACCCGTGTCATCGCAAAGCTCAAAAAACGCATCGACACCGTTCCAGTTTCGCTGGTACTGGTGCAGGCGGCCAAGGAGTCCGGTTGGGGCACCTCGCGCTTTGCACGCGAGGGCAACAACCTATTCGGCCAATGGTGTTACAGCCCGGGCTGCGGCATCATCCCGGCAAACCGCTCCAGTGACACACAACACGAAGTACGGGTATTCGGTTCGATCGAGGATGCGGTCAACGCTTACCTGCACAACATCAATACCGGGGATGCCTATAACCGCCTGCGCGATATCCGGGCGCAGCTGCGCAAAGCGGGCAAGACACCGGATGGTAAATCGCTTGCTGACGGTTTATTGTATTATTCACAACGGCGCGAAGCATATGTGCAGGAAGTCAAATTGATGCTCGATCAATATCACCAGTATCAGCTTGAAACGAGCGGATGACCCGGGTCATCGGTTTGCTGCTGGCGTTTTGCGCTGTTTCCGCGTTGCACGCCGACGATCACGCCGTGGCGCTGATCTACCACCATGTCAGCGAAACTACTCCGACGTTGACCAGCGTTACCCCGGAGACATTCGACAGCCACCTGGACTATCTGGAGACCAATAATTTTACCGTGTGGCCACTGGGGCGCATTCTTTCGACTCTCGCCGAGGGCAAACCGCTGCCCACCAATACCGTGGCCATCACCTTCGACGATGCCTATGAATCGGTGTACAGCGAGGCCTTCCGCGCCTGCGCAAACGCAACTGGCCGTTTACCCTGTTTGTCAGCAGCGAAGCGATCGACCGGGGCTACTCGAGTTCCTGAGTTGGCAGCAGTTACGCGAACTCGCCGACGCCGGTGTCGAGCTCGGCAATCACAGCCACAGCCACGCGCACCTGGTGCGGCGCCTGCCGAAGGAAACTAACGGGCAATGGAAGCAACGTGTCACCGCCGATATCAAAACAGCAGCGTTACGCCTGAAGGAAGAAACGGGTAGTAGCAGCAAGTTATTCGCTTACCCCTACGGTGAGTATTCACCTGATCTGTTAAGCATTGTGCGCAAGTTAGGTTACTACGGCATCGCTCAACAAGCAGGCGCCTTCGGCCATGACTCCGATTTCCTCGCGCTACCTCGCTTCCCGATGGCGCAGGCTTACGCCGACCTGGAACGCCTCGCAACAGCTGTCAATTCCAGGCCCTTACCGGTCAGCGCTGTCGTGGCCAAAGGTAACGATCACAGGTCATATCGCCCACTCGAAAATTTGCAAATCACGCTGGCAAAAGGCGACTACCGTGCGCCGCGACTGGCTTGCTATCGAGCCAGCGGGAATCGCCTGGAAATGCAAACCATTAAAGAGCATCCATTGACACTGTCGATCGCGATCACTGGCCCACAGGACGCCGGGCGCCACAAGATCAATTGCACCGCACCGGCTAATATCGGTGATAATTCCTTTTACTGGTGGTCCTTTCAGTGGCTGGTGAAGCACGCGGATGGCAACTGGTACCAGGAGTAGTTGCGCTCAGAATTCGCAGGTAAAAGCCGTTTGCCGCGATACGGCTAAAGTGGTGTAGGCAGGCCGGACTCGCTTCAGAAAGTATCGTAGATAGCCAATTTATTAGTGGCAATCATATGCCGTAATTCGCTGACATACGCCATGCCACGTTCTGAATAGCGCTTGAGTCCTGCGGCGAGCGCATGGCCGGTCACCGCTTTGTTTGCCTTTCTTAATTCGGCACGGATGTCCCGCAGGCCTTTGTAAGCGCTATTGCTGTTCAAATTACGGATGTACATCCTGACCGATTCCTGCGGTGAATCGAACGCGGCGACCTCATGAGTTTTGTTTGCATCGCGCTTTTTCGGCACCAGCCCACAGCCTTTCCTGAAACACCACTGACCAAAGAAATTGCGCCCCTCGCGCGCAAAACGCGAGGTTCCCCAGGCACTTTCATTGGCGGACTGAGCCAGCGCCAGCGAAGGCGGCACAACATCTACCCGGTTAAACAGCTGGTTCCAGCTTTTATCACTTTCAATATTAAAATCGTCGATGCGGTAGCGGGCTGCAATTTTGTCGATTTCAGCAGCGTCTCGCGAGCTGATCTTGTCTGGACTCTGATACCAGCCATCCAGTTTTTCCCGGGTGGCCAGAATCTCACGATTTTGATTTTCGATAATCGGTAAAAAGTAGCCGAAGAAAGCCGCTTTGCGTTCGCGACCGGCCGGAAGTTCACCAAATTTCGGCATGCCTGAAACGATACGCGTTATTGCGGGCGTTGTTTGTTTAAGCCCGGATACCGATTCTGCCTGTTCTGATTCGGGCCAGGAAAAAATCAGAATAATCGAGACGATAAAAATGATTACGCCTGCAGATATACGCTGGCTCGATTTTGGCAGGAACAGGTCGAACAGGTCCGAGGTAGTTGCAACAACTGCTTTGACAGCCTCGCTGTTTGCAACCTTACGGAACCAGCCATCCACCCATCTGATTCCGCGTAACCCCTGTTGGCCGCCGAGGATAGCCAGAGCCCTGATGCGCTTGACCCCATCTCGAAATCTATCGCTACTCAGGAACGTGATTACTGCGAAGGCCAGTCCAACAATGGCGTCAGCGATCCACAGTGCCGCAGATTTAATCCAAACCACTATTTTGTGGAAAAAGTTTTTAAATTCGCCGCTGCTAACGAATGCGCGAATTCTGGATACGCTCGCGCCAATCAACTGCATGCTACTTTCGAATGCACTCTTTATGGTCATACCCGTTTCACTCGTACGCCAGACGGATCCATTGAACTGTCGGAGTCAGTTTCATCAATCAAGCTCGTGAAATTTATTGTAACGAATGATTGATGATAGCTCCCTGACATAACCGGTCTTTCGCTCCGAATAGCCACTCAACTTGGTGACCAGTTTGTGGGGGTCTGCGGTTTCCATTTTCAGGTTCCTGAATTCGTGGTAGGCGCTTGCGCGCCCAAGCACGAGATAATAATCGGCAATCGACTCGCGGATGGTAGCGTATTTTCGTAACCAGACCGTTTTATTACCACGCTTCCTGGCTGCTGCAATTCTGGGATCTTCCTTGCTAAACGGTCGGATGCCAAAAATATTGTTCGCCTCGGTGAAAATGCGCGAAGTCCCCCAGGCACTTTCAATGGCCGCCTGGGCGATGGCAATACTGCGGGGATGTGGTTTGATCGCAACCAGCAGTTCCCGATTGGATTCGACCCCGTACTTAAGCCGCCATCGCTTCAGTTTCTTACTATCGCTGTTTTGCTGGACAGCGTTAAATACCACCGCGTACTGCTGGCTAAGCTCGGCGAAGACCGCCTCGATATCGGCCTCAACCAGGCAGCGGAAACGGTGTTTTTTCTCCTTTACCCCCATGCGCTGCGGAACGATATTCGGCTGGTAGTTCTTTCCCTGGCAGTCCCCGGAAACACCGGCGTAAACAGCAGGGGAAACCTGTGACGATACGATTAACACAGTTACCAGAAGCGCTCCGAAAGCGCTTTTTCTAACCATAGTGAAATCCATTAAAAATGTTCGAATCTATAGTGCTGGGGGGATGCTGTACGGCTAAGCATTATTGTCATTTTCCCGTAAACCGAAAGAGCATTCTACCTTAAAAATATCGCCTGGCAGCTAAACCTTAATTTCGAGCCGGGCTTTTCCAGGTGCCTCACCAATTTACCCTGTGATGACACTATTCTGTTTCTTGCTGGTTTCAATGGACCTCAGCCCGTGAAAGACCCGATTCCGCAACATTGCGAGATAAGGAACGTGACAGTTAATTGATATATAAATCCAATCGCTTATATTTGATCGATTGAATTCATCGATGGTGGTAAACCATGAACCTGCGCGACCTCGAGTACATCATCGCCGTTGCCGACGGCAGCCATTTCGGCAAGGCAGCCGCGCGCTGCTTCGTCAGCCAACCGACTCTCAGCGAGCAGATCAAGAAGCTCGAGGAAGAACTGGGCGTGGCTATATTCGAGCGTAGCAACCGCAGTGTCCGGGTCACTGACGTCGGCGCAGAGGTACTACGCCATGCGCGCCAGATGATGGAGCAGGCCGATGCGATCCGCTGCCTGTGCTGTGCGCAGCGCGATCAGCTGGCCGGCCCGTTACGCATCGGCGCTATCCCCACCATCAGCCCTTACCTGATGCCCCTGATCCTGATGCCGCTCAAACAGCAACACCCGCAACTGCGGCTGGTGCTATCGGAGGAAACCACCGAGCGCCTGTTGCAGCGTCTGCACAATCACGAAATCGATGCGGCACTGATCGCCACCGCAACCGACGAAGCCGACCTGGAGGCGACCCTGTTGTTCGACGAACCCTTCTGGATTGCCCATCCACGCGAGCACCCCTTTTACCTGAAGGACGAGATTACGCGCAAGGATCTCGACAACGCTGAGCTGCTGTTGCTGGCCGAGGGCCACTGCCTGGCGCAACAGGTGCGCGATCTTTGCCACCTGAAAGACCGCGACCAGGGTGGCGCCATGGCCGATCTGCGCGCTTCCAGTCTGGAAACCCTGCTGCAGCGGGTCGGCGCCGGGTTTGGCTGCACGCTGGTGCCGGTGCTGGCAATGGGGGGCTCCTGGACCACTGACGGTGGCGTGGTAGCGCGCAAGCTCGAATTCGCCAATGCCGGGCGGCGCGTCAGTCTGGTCTACCGCAAGAGTTACCCGCGCAAGCAGGCGCTACAGGCGCTGGTGGAAGTAATTCTGCAAAATCTGCCGAACACGGTCACGCCGATTTAATCCACCAGGCACGCGCCAGGCCCACTACCTGTCACAGCTGGACGGTGAATATTGCATGATCGTTATTACCGATCATTAATATAGTTATAAACGATTTTATCTATTACTAGATCAAGCCCCATACTCGACCCCGTTGTTTTTCAAATGATTTATTTACATCCAACAGGAGAATCCAAATGTCACACGATCACAGCGGCCAGCCCGTACCCCAGGTTACTTTCCGCACTCGCGGCGATCACGATTGGGTAAACCGTTCCAGCGATGACGTCTTCAAAGGTAAAACCGTCGTCGTCTTCTCGCTTCCCGGCGCCTTCACCCCGACCTGCTCGTCCACGCACGTGCCGCGCTACAACCAGTTAGCGGCCGAGTTCAAGAAACACGGCGTCGATGACGTCATCTGCGTATCGGTCAACGACGCCTTCGTCATGAACGAGTGGCAGCGCGAGCAACACGCCGACAACCTGACCTTCCTGCCCGACGGCAACGGCGATTTCAGCGCCGGCATGGGCATGCTCGTCGACAAACAGGACCTCGGCTTCGGCAAGCGCTCCTGGCGCTACTCGATGCTGGTCAAGGACGGCATCGTCGACAAGATGTTCATCGAACCCGACTTACCGGGCGATCCGTTCGAAGTCTCTGACGCCGATACCATGCTGGACTACATTGCACCGAACGCCGCCAAACCGAAGGACGTAACCATCTTCACCCGCAACGGCTGTGGCTACTGCACGCGCGCCAAAGGCCTGCTGCGCGACGCCGGCCTGCAGTTCGAAGAACTGGTGCTGAACCGCGACTACACCGAGGCGACCCTGCGTGCCGTAGCGGGCCGCTCCAGCGTTCCCGAGATCTTTCATCGACGGCGAATTCATCGGCGGCGCCGAAGAACTCGAAACCTGGCTGCACAAGGCCAAAGCTGCCTGATCCTGCCCCTCAACCCCGCGATGGCGACCCACGGGTCGCCATCGCACTGCAAGACAAGTCACCCTGCACAATGTGCTAATGGGTGTGTCCCTTCAGACTCCCCTTTTAAGTTGTAATGTCAGATCTGACCCTGCAGGTGCTAGAATACCGGATACCATGACATCAGGGGATCAAGAACGTGACACGTACTCCACTATTGGCCGACCTGGAAAGGGCCTTTGAGCTGTTGAAGCCGCTGGATGAAAGCAAACTGGAATTCCCGCCTGACCCGACTGTCTCTGACGACATTCGCGAGCTAACCGGTCTCGAGAACTATCCGACCGATTCCCACCTGGCGAACTTGAAGGCGAGAATCAAGGCCGTCGAGCAAGCCGGTGACAAGCTGGAGGCGCGCGCGCCTTCCGACTATGTGTCGAAGCTCATCGTCGCCTGTGTCAAGGCTCGCTCCGCCAAGCGACTGAATCACCCCGGGTTTGCGATAGTCGATTCGGGACGCATGCCCTAACCACTCTCACCTGCTTGTTCCAAAACTAATGGGTCTGCAGCCGAAGGGATTCACCCCGGCGCAGAGATCCTTTAAATTGCGATTTAGGCAACGTTCGCGGTTTATCCAGCAGGCACGGCCTTATATAATCGAGCGTTTACCGAGCGGGAAATCCAAGCAGCCACCATGGGCGCCACCGAAGCCAGCCTGAAATCGCACACGCCGATGATGCAGCAATTCCTGCGCATCAAGGCGGAGCATCCCGACACCTTGCTGTTTTACCGCATGGGCGATTTCTACGAGCTGTTTTACGACGATGCGCGCAAGGCGGCGCGCCTGCTCGACATCACGCTGACCAAACGCGGGCAATCCGCCGGTGAGCCGATCCCGATGTGCGGCGTGCCCTACCACGCGGTGGAAAACTACCTCGCCAAGCTGGTGCGCAAGGGCGAGTCGGTTGCCATCTGCGAACAAATCGGTGACCCGGCCACCAGCAAGGGGCCGGTCGAGCGCAAGGTGGTGCGCGTGGTCACGCCCGGCACGCTCACCGACGAAGCGCTGTTGCAGGACCGCAGCGAAAACCTGCTGTGTTGTATCTTTCAGCAGCATTCACGCTGGGGAGTTGCCGCGCTGGAAATAAGTTCGGGGCGGTTTAGCTTAAGCGAACTCGATAACGAAGACGCGCTGAGCGGCGAAATGGTGCGTCTCAATCCGGCGGAGATCATTTTTTGCGAAGACCAGTCGCCAACGCTCGAAGCCAATTATCTCAAGCGCGCGCACAGCATGCCGCCCTGGTATTTCGAGCTCGAAAGCGCCACCCGCCTGCTGTGCCAGCAATACGGCGTACGCGATCTACAGGGCTTCGGGATTGCCGATGCCGGGCTCGCCATCAGCGCCGCCGGCTGCCTGCTGCAATACGTCAACGACACCCTCAGAACCGAGATTCATCACCTGCAGCCGCTGCGCTACGAACAACTCAGCGACTTGCTGTTGATCGACGGCAATAGCCGGCGCAACCTCGAGCTGACGCGTTCGACCAACGAGCAATCCCCCAACAACAGCCTGCTCGGCATCATCGACCATTGCAGCACCGCGATGGGACACCGCGAGCTGGTGCGCTGGATTCAGAAGCCGCTGCGCGACCAGGCGCGGGTGCGCCAGCGCCATCACGCGGTCGGCTGCCTGCTCGACAACCATGAATTCGAAGAACTCGGCGAAATCCTCGATGAAATCGGTGACATCGAACGCATCCTGGCGCGCATTGCGCTGCTGTCGGCGCGCCCGCGCGACCTGTCGACGCTGGCGTTGACGCTGCAATTACTGCCCGGCCTGCAACAGCACCTGGCCAGGCTCGACAGCCCGTTGATCCAGCAGTTGGCCGTAGCCATCGATACCCACCCGGAAGTGGTGGCGCTGCTCGATGCGGCAATCATCGACGAGCCGCCGCTGCTGATCCGCGACGGTGGTGTCATCCAGGCGGGCTTCGATCACGAACTCGACGAGCTGCGGGCACTGTCGGCCAACGCCGATCAATTCCTCGTCGACATGGAAACCCAGGAGCAGCAAAAGACCGGCATCAACTCGCTGAAGGTTGCCTACAACCGGGTGCACGGGTTTTACATCGAGGTGAGTAAATTGCACACCGCCGCGGTGCCCACCGAATACGTGCGGCGACAAACGCTGAAGGCAGTGGAACGCTACATCACGCCCGAGCTCAAGGCCTTCGAAGACAAGGTTCTGAGCGCGCGCGAGCGCGCACTGGCGCGCGAGAAATATCTTTACGAAGCGCTGCTCACCCAGCTTGGGGATGGCCTGGCGCCACTGCAGCAATGCGCCGCGGCGCTGGCGCAGCTGGATGTGCTGCACTGCTTCGCCGAAGACCGCCAACCTGCGCGACTGGAGCGCGCCCGAGCTCACCGACGCGCGCCTGCTGAAGATCGAAGCCGGCAAGCACCCCGTTGTCGAGCAGGCGCTCGAGCAGCCGTTCGTCGCCAACGACCTGCACCTCGACGAGCACACCAGCATGCTGCTGATTACCGGCCCCAACATGGGCGGCAAGTCGACCTACATGCGCCAGACCGCACTCATCGTGATCCTCGCCTACATGGGCAGTTACGTGCCGGCAAAACGCGCGTTGCTCGGCCCGATCGACCAGGTATTTCACGCGCATCGGCGCCAGCGACGACCTCGCGGGCGGCCGTTCGACCTTCATGGTGGAAATGACCGAAGCAGCCAATATTTTGAACAACGCCAGCGCCAACAGCCTGGTACTGATGGACGAAATCGGGCGCGGCACCAGCACCTTTGACGGGCTTGCGCTGGCCTGGGCCTGCGCCGATCACCTGGCGCAGAAAACCCGTGCCTTTACCCTGTTCGCCACGCATTATTTCGAACTGACCCAGTTACCGGAGCAATACTCCAGCATCAAGAACGTGCACCTCGACGCGGTCGAGCACGGCGACGACATCATCTTCATGCACAGCGTGAAGAACGGGCCCGCCAACCAGAGCTATGGCCTGCAGGTCGCCCGCCTGGCCGGTATTCCTGCGCAGGCGATTGCACTCGCGCGCCAGAAGTTGCAGCTTGCTCGAGCAGCAATCAACCCAGTCACAACCCGACCTGTTCAGCCAACTGCCTGTAGTCCAGCCGAGCCCTGCCGACAGCCTGCGCGTGGAACTCGAAGCCATCGACGTTGATGATCTCAGCCCGAGGCAGGCGCTGGAGCTGATCTACCGCCTGAAAAGCCTTGCCAAATCGTGAAACAGTATTACGATAACGCTCTTGATTTACACACTCGCCCCTTTAGACTTCACTGCGTTACATCCCGTCCCCTGAGGTAAGCAATGACTTTTGTCGTTCTCGAAAACTGCATCAAGTGCAAATACATGGATTGCGTCGACGTATGCCCGGTCGACTGTTTTCACGAAGGTCCGAACTTCCTGGTCATCGATCCGGAAGAATGCATCGATTGCACCCTGTGTGAACCCGAATGTCCGATCGAGGCGATCGTCTCGGAGGACGATATTCCCGAGGGCCAGGAAAAGTTTCTCGAACTGAACGAAGAATTGTCGCAGCAGTGGCCGGTGATCACCGCCAGCAAGCCCCCGCCGGAGGACGCCGCCGAATGGGAAGGCGTCGAAGACAAACTGAAATACCTGGAGCGCTGAAGCGTTTTCTGACCGCGCTCAGCCTGGACTCGTGACGCCATTTTGACTTTGCTCCGGACCGATCTCTAGAATCGATCGACAAGCCACAGTGGATTTCCACCCGCGCTAATCGCAGGATCATCGGATCGAGTTACAGGGCATTATGGTTGAATGCAAATACTATTCGTTTTACGCGCTCGCGAAGATCAATGATCCCGAGCTTTTATACGAAGCGTTTCAGCAACAGATCGCTCCCGGTCATGCCGACAAAATCGAGATCGAGGTATTCGAACACTCCGACAAGCACTGGAATCGCCTGACGCGCAGCGGTGACCTCGATCAGAACATCGACGCAAAAACACTCTCGGTACTGGAAAAACGATTCGGCTCGCAAGACCAGGGCGACTGGTACTACGAAAGCGAAATCGAGGGCTGGTTTTGCAGCTACAAGCCGCTGACCACCAAACACTTCGTGTTGCTGGTCCGGTCCAGCGACCCGGACAAGCTGATCGAAGAAGACTACCTGCAATTTCTGTTTCACTTCTATTGCCACCAGCTGCAGATGCTGCAGGGCACTTATCGCGATGCGCTGACCGGCCTTTACAACCGACGCGCCTTCAACGAAAAACTTCCGCAACTACTCGACAAATCCAGTCACTATCAGCGGCGTGCGATCACCGTCACACCGACCATCTACGTGATGCTCGACATCGATCACTTCAAAAAGATCAACGATAGCCAGGGGCATCTGTTTGGCGACGAGGTGCTGCTGTTGCTGGCCCAACAGATGACCGAATCGTTTCGCGAAAACGATTTGCTGTTCCGTTACGGCGGCGAGGAATTTGCGATGGTGTTGATGGACATCGAAGCGGACCAGGCCCAGCAAACGCTCGATCGCTTTCGTGAAAGAATTGCAAACCATGCATTTCCGAGCGTCAAACAGGTAACGGTTAGCATCGGCTATACGCTTTTCGACAAACGGCTTACCATGGATCAATTGATCACCCAGGCCGACATCGCGCTTTACCACTGCAAAGCCACCACCCGCAACTCGGTGCACAGTTACCAGGACCTGGTCGAAAAAGGACTGGTTCCAGCGCAACAGGGAAGCCGAATCCAGCAGACCGAAACTTCCTGATTTCCATTTCCCGATGCGTCGAACCGGCGCAAGCAAGAATCTTGTGACTGCGCCGCCATTGCAAGGTACCTGCCTAGGCAGGTACGACGGAGAGCAGGAGTTTCAGGGATAAAGCCCGTGTTCTAAACAGGCGCTTATACTGAGGCGTCGAGGAATTTCCTGACGACCGGCGAGAAGTGCTCATCGTCGATGAGGAAGGCATCGTGCCCGTTCACCGAATCGATCTCCACGTAGTCAACCTCGGTGCCCGTGTCGCGCATCAATTCCGCAATCTCGCGCTGTTGGCGACCGGGAAACAGGATATCGGTCGTCACCCCGACCACCAGCGCCTTGCGCAGCGCAAGTTTCGACATGCCGTCTTCAAGCGAATCACCGTGTTCGGCGATATCGAACCAGTCCATCGAGCGCGACAGGTAGAGATAACTGTTGGGGTCGAAGCTGTGGATAAATTTCTGCGCGTTGTACTCGAGGTAATTTTCAATCTCGAATTCGTGCTCGAAACGTTTCCCGGTGAGCTTTTCCGCGGCTAAACGGCTGCGGTCGAATTTTGAATTCCACTCGTCGGCCGCCCGGTACGACACCAGCCCCAGCTTGCGCGCCAGCGACATGCCCACCAGCGGCTTGCTGTCGTCCGCGTACTGCCCATTGTTCCAGGCGGGGTCGCTGCGAATAATCTCGCGCTGCAACGAACGCAGGGCAATCGTCAGGGGTAGTGCCGAAGTGGCCGCCGAAATCGAGATCAGGTAGTCGATCTCGCCGGGATAGCGTAACCCGTAGGCGATGGCCGACATGCCACCCATCGACGATCCCACTGCCGCATGAATCTTTTGCACACCGAGTTCACGCATCAGGTGATAGCCGGAACTGGCGATATCCTCGACCGTCAGGTCGGGAAAGTCCGCGCCGTAACGTTGCCCGGTTTCAGGGTTGATCGAAATCGGACCGGTACTGCCGTAGCATCCACCCAGCGAATTGGCACAGACCACGAAATAGCGGTCGGTATCGATCGCCTTGCCGGGACCAATCATGTATTCCCACCAACCCGGAGTCGGATCCTGTGGAGATGAAGCGGCATGGGCGCTGGGCGAAAGGCCGGTAAAAATGATGATCGCGTTGTCGGCCGCGGCAGACAGCTCACCCCAGGTTTCATAAGCCAGCGTGAGCTCGGGCAGGCGGCCGCCACGCCACATCTGGAAGCCGTCCGGGCCGAGATTGCCGAGCGTTATCCGTCGTGTTGCAGCGGTGGTAAAACTGTAGGCGTTATCTTCGTCAGCCATACATTGATCCCCTGACTCTGACGATAATTTCCAGGTCTAGATGTCGAGCATGCGTTGCAATGCAACCCGGGCACTGCTGGCGACTTTCTCTGGCACCGAAATCTGGTTTACCACGCTACCTTCGACCAGGTTTTCCAATACCCAGGCCAGGTGCTGCGGATCGATGCGGAACATGGTGGAACACATGCACAGCATCGGCGACATGAACTGTACCGTTTTATTTTCGCTGGCCAGCGTCTGGTGCAGGCGATTGACCAGGTTCAGCTCAGTACCCACCAGCCACTGGGTACCCGGCTCTGCGGCGGTTATCGTGTTGATGATGTACTCGGTTGAGCCGACATAGTCGGACATCTGACAAACTTCGAAACTGGCTTCCGGATGCGAAATAACGTAACCATCCGGGTGTTCACGACGGAAGTTTTCCACCTGCTCCGGCTTGAACATCTGGTGCACCGAGCAAAATCCTTTCCACAGAATCATTTTCGCGTTTTTGATCTGCTCCTTGCTGAGCCCGCCCATCGGCATGTCGTAATCCCAGACCACCATCTCCTCGAGTGGAATACCCATCTTGTACCCGGTATTGCGGCCGAGGTGTTGATCCGGGAAGAACAATACCTTTTCGCGGCGCTCGAACGACCAGTCGAGAATTTTCTGCGCATTGGTGGAGGTGCACACAATCCCGCCGTGATCCCCGCAAAACGCCTTCAGATTGGCCGCCGAATTAATGTAGGTGACCGGGGTAATGCATTCATCCGCGTCCAGTACCGAGCTCAATTCACGCCAGGCGCGCTGCACCTGGTCGAGGTCGGCCATGTCGGCCATCGCACAGCCGGCGGATAAATCGGGCAGGATCGAAATCTGATCGGGTCGCGAGATGATATCGGCCACTTCGGCCATGAAATGCACACCGCAAAACACGATGTACTCGGCGTTGGAGTCTGCCGCCTGGCGCGACAGCTTTAGCGAGTCACCGGAAAAATCGGCGTGCTTGAAAATCTCATCGCGCTGGTAATGATGGCCGAGAATGACCACCCGATCACCGAGTGTCTTTTTTGCGCGAATGATACGCTGGTCGCAATCCTCGTCGTTCAACGAAGCGTAGGGTTGCAGGTCGATTGCTGTGGCAGCCATGTTATCTCGCATTTGTCAGACGAATAGAAAAGTCTATCACCTGCCGCAGCAGGTGCCAATCGTACTATTGCTTGGATTCTTGCCCGGCCTGCGGCTTACGCAGCCGGATAGACAGTTCGCGCAATTGGCGCTCACTGACGGCTGCCGGTGCCTGGGTCAGCAGGCAGGAAGCCGTTTGAGTCTTCGGAAACGCCATCACGTCACGAATTGAGCTCGCGCCGGCCATCAGCATCACCATGCGATCAAGCCCGAATGCAATGCCGCCATGCGGAGGGCAGCCGTATTTCAAGGCCGTCAACAGGAAACCAAATTTGTCATCGGCTTCCTGCTCGCTGATGCCGAGCAGGGAGAATACGCGTTGCTGCATCTCCATCTTGTGGATACGCACCGAGCCGCCGCCGAGCTCGGTGCCGTTCAACACCATGTCATAAGCGCGCGACAGCATACCGCCCGGATTGGCCTCGAGTTCGTCAGGATTATCGGTGGCAGGCGCGGTAAACGGGTGATGCAGGGCGTTCCAGCGGCCTTCGCTATCGCGCTCAAACATCGGAAAATCGACCACCCACAGAAAGCGCCAGCCAGCTTCAACCAGGCCGCGATCGTGGCCGAGCTTGATGCGCAGTGCCCCCAGTGATTCATTGACCACCTGCGCCTTGTCGGCGCCGAAGAAGATCAGGTCGCCGGTTTCGGCACCCGTGCGCTCGAGAATCGCGCTGATCGGCTTCGTCCGGCAGAAATTTCAAAATCGGTGACTGCAGGCCATCGCGCCCCTGCGAGACGTCGTTGCACTTGATGTAGGCGAGCCCGCGCGCACCGTAACGTCCCA
>CAWIHJ010000008.1:0-70602 GCA_963835795.1 uncultured Gammaproteobacteria bacterium | reverse complement strand
TCCAGCAGGTAATCCACGTTTGCACTGGCCTGTTCCACCGACAGGGCGAGCCGATGCTGGAACGGGAACCCCTGGCCCAGCGCATGAATTCGACCAATGAACAGACCGAGCTGGTGCAAGTGATCGAGATTATCCAGTTCCGGCGCCCTGCCCCCCTGCCGCGGATAGATCGCAAACAGGAAGCCATCCCACTCGCCGACGCTCGGGTAGCTGGAATCGGCATCGATCTCCAATGGCGGCACGACCGGAATGTCGTGTTCGTGCAAATAGCGGGTATAGCGATGTTCTTCGTCCACCTGCTCGATACTCCAGCGGTTCGGCCGGTAGAATTTGACGATCACTGGCGGCTCATCCTCGATGCCGACCTGGTACACACGGTTTTCATAGCTGTTGAGCGCGAGTATGCGCGCGTCACTGAAGCGTCCGGTGGATTCCACCGCGGCGATGACCTGGTCAGGTGTCAGGCGGGTATAGGGATGGATCAGCGCGGGCTCAAGCGTTGGCGAATGATCCGGCTCTTTTCTATTGAATCCCATTCACGTGCTCCGAGGTTAGCGAAAATCATCCAGTCTCCTGAAGATCGGCGCATCATAGTCCATTATCAACCCCGGCGACTAAGAATGTCGCAACAAGATCGGAACCCGGTCTACTCCAGTTTGGCCAGCCAGTCCGCAACGACGCGTAGCAGGGGCTCCCCCTGGTCGGTGAAATAGTGGTTGGCGCCGGGTAGTACCTGCTGTCGGGAATACGCATTTCCGGCCGCTGTAATCAGTGCCTTACGGCCGGGCGCTGCGCGAATAACGGCGGGAAATTCCTCGGCGCCATACAAATCCAGCACGGCAACCTGCATCTGCTGAAGCGGAAACGGCTGGCGCATAGGTTGCCCGTAATCGGTAGCCCCCATCCCAAGACCGACGAAGGCATCGATACTGCCGTCACCGCGCGCACGGATCCAGTCCATCGCCATGTGCACGCCGCAACTGTGCGCCAGCAGGATCACCTTACGATGGCCGTTTTCACGCAGGTAGCGAATCCCCGCCTCGATGCGTGCGTGTGCAAAGCCAAAAACGGGCTCGTAATCATAATATTTGGCATCCTTTTCCAGCACTGGCATCTGCAGCGACAAAGTGCTGAATCCCGCCTCAGCCAGACCAACGCGCAACGGCTTGACGGTATCGGCCCAATCCGGGTGAAAACCGCGTCCATGCAGGATGACCACCGCCGTATCGATGGTGTCGGCAGCGGTATAAATCGACAGGAAGTCACGGTGATCGGCTTCGAGCCAGAGCGCCTCGCCGTCCAGGATCATATCGACGATCTGCTCGGCGAGCCGCGCTTCACGCGCGTAGTCCGGTTGCGCGGCATGCAACGTGGGCGCGGAAATAACGAGTAACAGGATCAGCGCAACAAGCGCCCGGGATACTGGTGGCATATCCAGGCTAGCGCTCATGCTCCATCAACACCGGCTTTTCGCGCCTTTCCAGTAAACTTTCCTCGGCCTCCAGCTGATTTTTAGCAAACATTACCTTGAAGACAATATCGGTCTCCTGCTGCTCGGCACGCAGTGCCCTGGCCTCGGTCTTGGCTGCCTTGAAGGTATCGTGCACCTGCACCAGCTCAAGGTGTTTGATCATTTGCAGTTCGTCACGCGTGCTGATTTTAAATAAGTAGTAAGGCATATCCTGTTTGCTAATTAGATGATTCGATAACGATCAGCTGGTAGCCCAACTCCTCGTAGAGACTGATTTGTCCCGGGCCGGTGGGCGCTACGTCGACGTACTCCGGGAAATCCTCGGGCCTGACACCATACCAGCTCGCATGGGTAGCGCATACGTGCACCGGTACGTCGTCGGCCACCAGCGATTGCACTTGCCGGTGAATTTGCGCCAACTCGTCCTGGTACTGGCTTTGCAACGCGAATTCCTCGCGACCGTGCGATACCACGGCAAACTCGGTGAGCGGAAAACGCTCGCGAATCCGCGCGATTGCCGTGAGTACTTCAGGCAGCAATTCCTGCAGTGCCGATTCATCGGCCTCGACAATCTCGAAAACGATTCCGCCAGGAGCCACATCGCCCTTCAGCAGCGCGTCGATCTGTTCGCTTGCCTGCGCCGCCGTCATGCCCGGCAGGCAGGCCAGCAACAGCAACAAACCAGATCGAAAGCTTCTGAAGCGGAAATTAAAGCAACGAATCCAGCTGTACCTGCTGTGATAACCTGGCCCTTGCCTCATCGATGCGACTGTCAATAAACCCACCATAAAAATCCTCGGACCAGATCCCGACCAGCCTTTCGCTCATCTCCACACCATCGGCACTCAGAAACAGCAGGGTCGGTGTCAACGAAACTCCATAGCGCGCGGCGAAATCGCTGGTCGGCAAGCTATTGCCGTCGAAATCAATGACCGTTTCGTAGGCATCGAGCGAGATCGAGCGCAGTAGCACCTTATCATCGTAAAATGCATTGCGTTGCATCGGCAACAGGAACAGGTCTTCGAGTTTGCGACAGTAGCCACAATCTTCACTGGAAAATTCCAGCACCAGCACCAACTGCCTGTCCCTGACCAGGGCTGCTTCATGACGCAGATCCTTCACCTGCCGCATGGTGACATCGTCGCTCAATAAATTACCGCCAAACAATGACCCGATCAGCAACAGCGGAACTACTAGCCATGGCAGCGTTCGCTGACCTGGCTGGATTTCGGCATCGTGTTGCACGTCAGTCACAATCCGGCTCTTCGTCTTCTTCGGCGGCATCGCCCTGTTGTTCGCCCTGACCATCTTCGCTGCTCGCCGTCAGCCAGTGACAGGTAACCATGGTCTCAAGGCTGGAACGGGAGTCAACCGGGGGCGCAGCAGCCAGTAGATCAGCCAGCAGAAAAATTTGCATGCCTGCGAAAACGGCGACGATTAAATGCTTCATGCTCGGGTCACTCCGTTGGTTGGCCAGGGATTGCCAGAAAACCAGATATCAACGCTCCAACCTATATCTACCATTGGGTATGGAAGCCGCAAGGCCGATCCCTATAGTGGCCACTAAACCGTGTATTCTACTGCTTCGAGGCGTTTTCTCAAACTGTCGCAGCTAAATCATGAGGTATTACGGCAGTTAACTGGCGGGAATGTCGCGGCAGTGTTACGGGAGCAGGAGATAGCCCGTTCGGCGCTTTTATCTAATAATGTTTGACGACCTGGAGGCCTTTTACCTCGACATGAGCGGCAACACGTGAACAACGGCGGAGTAACAACAAGCATGCGCACCGGCAGCGGGCTAATCCTGCTGGCGATGCTGTGCTTGTCGTTGCTGGTAACGGCGCAGGCCAACGAAACGCCGCTCGGCAAGTATTACGGCGCACGCTCGGTGGAAAAGCCCGAGTGGTTCAAGGAAAGTTTTCTCGAGTTCGAGGCGGACGTGTCCGAGGCTGCCGCAGCCGGCCGGCGCGTGATGTTGTATTTCCACCAGGACGGTTGCCCTTATTGCGCTCGGCTGGTCGAAGAGAATTTCGCCGATGCCGAATTGAAGGATTACATTCTGCAGCACTTTGACGGCATTACGCTCAACCTGTGGGGCGACCGCGAAGTGGTCAATGTCGCCGGTCGGGCCTTCACCGAAAAGACCTTCGCCGCCGCGCTCAAGGTGCAATACACCCCGACCCTGGTGTTTCTGGACGAAAGTGGCAAGGTCGCCTTGCGCCTGAACGGATATTACCCACCCGCAGACTTCCGCGCGGCACTCGCCTTCGTGGCGCAGAAACTGGAATCACAAATGAGTTTCGCCGAGTATCGCCTGGCGCGCTTGAGCCAGGCCGATGGCAGCTTGCTCGGCGAGGATTTCTTTCTGGCCGAATTCGATCTGGCGAAACTGCAGCAACAGGCACGGCGCCCGCTGGCGGTTTATTTCGAGGCCGCCAATTGTGAACAATGCGAAACCATGCACCGCCGAATCCTAACCGATCCACCCACGCGCAAATTGGTGCAACAGGCGAGTAACGTGCAGTTGAACATCGCTTCGCAACAGCAACTGGTGACTCCGCAGGGTAAACGCACTACCGCCAATCGTTGGGCGCGTGAGCTCGGCATTGCCTACACACCCGCGCTGGTCTTTTTCGATACCGACGGCAAGGAAGTCATGCGCATCGACGCCTTCCTGAAAACCTTTCATTTTCAATCGGTTTACGCCTATGTACTGGAAAAAGCGTACCTGCATACCCCCCAGTTTCAGCGCTATATCTCGGCGCGTGCCGAGCGTATTCGCGAAGCCGGATTCGACACCGATATTTGGGGTTATGACTCATTTCATGATTAAATCACGCAAACCTTGAGGAGGAACACAATGAAAATCACGACTAAAACCTTACTACTGGCAGCCAGCCTGACGCTGTTCAGCGGCGGATACCAGGCGAGCGCGCTTGCCGCCGACATGATGGGCGCGGAAAAAGCGATCGCCGCCGCCAAGGATGCACGCATGCAGGCCCAATCCGTTGGCGGAGAGTGGCGCGACACCGGCAAAATACTCGCCAAAGCGGAAGCGCTGCTGAAAGAAGGCAAGTACGATGAGGCCGTGAAGATGGCCGAATCCGCGGAAGCTCAGGCAATGCTCGGGTACATCCAGGCGACATCGCAAACCAGCGATAATCTGCACATCTGATTTTCATGACGAGGCGGAAACCTGCACTGGCAATAGCCCGGCAGGTTCTTGCCGATCAGATCGAGCGGATTCAGGGCCATCCAGCACCCATGCAACAAAGTTATCCAAATTGGGGTATGGTGTTCAAAGGCGCAGATCAGTACTTTCCAGTATCTGGAAACTGTGCCCGAAGTATAGACATTGAAATATCTGAGCTGAAGCTATATCGGTAAGCCATCAAAAACTAAAGAATTATAATTTGCCCGGGCATGCAATATGATGGGCATTTCGAGGAGGACAAACATGATAACGACTAAATTTTTCCGCCAATTTACCGGCACCGGGCTATTCTGCCTGATTACCTTGCTGTGTGGTATGTCGATCGCCAGTGCCGACGACATCGCTGATGGCAAGAAAGTCGCCTTCGATCGCAAGAAAGGCAATTGCCTCGCCTGTCACATGATCTCGGATGGTGCGCTTCCGGGAAACATCGGTCCGCCGTTGATCGCGATGAAAGCACGGTTTCCCGACAAGGCCGCATTGCGCGCCCAGATCTGGGATCCCACTGTCGCCAATCCGAACACCATCATGCCACCTTTTGGCAAGCACCGTATCCTGTCGGAAAAAGAAGTCGACCTGGTTACCGAATTTATTTACAGCCTTTAAGCTCAGCAAGCTTAATATTGCAGGAGAATGAACAAGATGAATCTGTTACGTCGCAAGTTTGTTAAAACGGCCGCTTTCGTCGGCGCCACGGTGACGCTTGGCAGCACCGCGGTATTGATGCCGCAGCGCGCGATCGGCGCCTATGCCAAGGCGGCATTCGAGGCCAAAGACGTGGATAGCGCGCTCAATGCCTCGCTCGGCGGTTCCGCGCATACGCCTTCCGACCAGGTCACTTTGAAAGCGCCCGCCATCGCCGAAAACGGCGCGGTCGTGCCGATTACCGTATCGAGCGATATGGCCAATGTCACCGGCATCTCGATCGTGGTTGCCGCCAATGCGTCGCCATTGACTTCGACTTATGTGTTGCCGCCCGGCAGCGATGCTTTCATCGCCACGCGGATCAAGATGGCTAAAACCTCCGATGTTCTCGCGGTGGTCAAGGCTGACGGCAAACTCTACTCGGCAAGCCAGGAAGTCAAGGTCACCATCGGTGGTTGTGGCGGTTAATTTAAGACGATAAAGTATTTGGAGATTTAAACATGGCTTCTATAAAAATTCGCGCAAAGACAAAGGACGGCGTCACGACCGTCAAGACATTGATGAGCCACACGATGGAAACCGGCTTGCGCAAGGATTCCAAGACCGGAGAGTTGATTCCGGCTCATCACATTACCGAAGTAACCGCCGAGCACAACGGCAAAACGGTATTGACCGCCAACTGGGGCGGCGCTATTTCAAAAAACCCCTATCTCTCGTTCAGATTCAATGGTGGCGCCGCGGGCGATACCATCAAGATTAGCTGGGTCGACAACATGGGCAAGAGTGACAGCGCTGAAGCACCGATAAAATAAGTCCTGCCAGGCGGGCCATACTAACGGCCGGAGTGCAGGTCAGAAAAAATATGCGAGGAGGAACTGGCATGAGAAAAATACTAACGACTTTAAGTCTGGCCATGTTGATTGCGTTGCCATTTATCGCTGGCGCTTCGCCGCAACAGGACTTGAGTGAATTTCGGAATTACTACAAGGAGCGATTCCCGGATACGCCTTTCGCTGATTATATCAATGGCGTCTATTCGATCGATCCCGCGTCGCGCGAACAATGGCAGGAGATCGAAGAGTTTCCACCTTATGAGCTCAGCATCAGCAAGGGTGAAGAACTGTTCAACAAACCTTTCGCCAACGGTAAAACCTATGCCAGTTGTTTCGAAAATGGTGGCATTGGCATCCGCCAGAACTACCCCTTCTTCGATACCGAGCGTGGCGAAGTCATTACGCTTGAGTTGGCCATCAACGAATGCCGCGACGCCAACGGTGAAAAACGCCTCGGTTGGAAAAAAGGGCCCATCGCCGACATTTCGGCCTACATGGCTTACACCTCGCGCGGAAATATCCTCGACATCAAGATCCCCGACGATCCACGCGCAGTGGCGGCTTACGAGCGTGGCAAGAAGCATTTCTACCAGAAGCGCGGGCAACTCAACATGGCCTGTGCCGATTGCCACAAATTTTACTCCGGCAACATGGTGCGCGCCGACCTGCTAAGCCCTGCGCTCGGCCACCTGACTCCACTTCCCGGTATACCGTTCCAAATGGGGAGGACATGGGTACCACTCATCGCCGCTACGGTGGCTGTAACCAGCAGGTTCGCGCCAAGGACTATCCGGCTCAAAGCGAAGAGTATCGGGCGCTCGAGTATTTCCATACCTACATGAGCAATGGCCTCGCGATCAATGGGCCGGGTGCCAGAAAGTAATCCCACCCAGGTTTCCGTACCGATTAAATGCCGGGCTCTGTCCCGGCATTTTTTTTATCTCAAAAGGGGTAGTTCTTTAGCTAATGGGGCAGTTCCATAAGGTTGCTAATTACCTTAATGTGGGTGCTAGATTTTCGTGGGTATTACTGCGGGTCATCAGAGTTCAATTAAATAGTGTTTGCATCAAACCATTAGAAACATCCGTTGACGGGGTGCAAGCATTCAACCACCAGGGGAATACAGTCGACATGTCTGAATACACTGAAAAATTCGATGCCACGGGTCTCAACTGCCCGTTGCCGATTTTAAGATCAAAAAAAGTCCTGACCGGCATGAACAGTGGCGATGTGCTTTATGTCATCTCCACCGATTCAGGGTCGGTGAAGGATTTTGACGCTTTTTGCAAGCAAACCGGTAATGAGCTCCTGGAGAGTTCGGAGGCCGATGGCAAGTATCACTACTACATCAGGAAATCCTGAATGCCGGTAGCCTTCTGACCCGACACGAGGAGTCATCATTATGCCCGATAAAAAACTGGCGCTGATCGCCACCAAGGGAACGCTGGACTGGGCCTATCCTCCCTTCATCCTGGCGTCCACCGCCGCTGCGTTGGGGTACGAAGTGCAGATTTTCTCACACCTTTTACGGTTTGCAGCTGTTGAAGAAAGACCTGAACCTCAAGGTATCCCCGCTGGGTAACCCCGCGATGCCGATGCCGATGGGTATGGACAGCTGGTTTCCGACGCTGGGAACGGCCATTCCGGGCATGGAATCGATGATGAGCGGCATGATGAAATCGAAGATGAAGTCGAAGGGTATCGCCAGCGTCGCCGAATTGCGTGACCTGTGCCTTGAAGCCGAGGTCAAATTGATTGCCTGCCAGATGACGGTTGACCTGTTCGACATGAATGAAAGTGATTTCATCGACGGAATCGAATACGCCGGCGCAGCCACCTTCTTCGAGTTTGCCGGCGAATCTGACATCAACTTGTTTATTTAGGAAATTCACTATAAACCAGGGAGTCACCAGCCAGGGTTAACAGGTCTTCCTGTCCCTGATACGAGAGGCAAAATAATATGCCCATAATGCAATTCAAATGCTCTCTGGGCGGAGGATAGGACTTTGAAAACTCGATTTATACTCGCACCGCTGGCAGTCGCTTTGCTTGGCCTGCCGGCTACAGTCTGGGCCACCAACGGCTATTTTTCCCACGGCACCAGTACCATTGAAAAAGGGCTTGCTGGCGCGGGCGTGGCCTATTCGCAGGACACGCTGGCTGCCGCTAATAACCCGGCCGGCATGGTCTGGCAAGGCGCGAGTTACGACATAGGCGCCGCCTTGTTCGCACCGAGTCGCAACTATTCCGCTGAAGGCGGTCCTTCGAATGTTTGTGCCGGACCTACGGGGCCCTGTAGCTTCAGTATCGGCGACGGTGATCAAAGCATCGACAGCGACAATGACTATTTCCTGATCCCGCAATTCGGTTACAACTGGATGATTAGTCCGGAGCGCACTATTGGTCTATCGGTCTACGGTAACGGCGGCATGAATACCGAGTACAAGGGTGGTGTTGCAACATTGTTCAACCCGCCCCCGCCAGCCGGTTCGGGCCCCGCGCCGGCCGGCGCATTCCAGGAATTCGATGGAACCTACGGCGATGGCACCGCGGGCGTAAACCTGGAGCAATTGTTCATTTCGACAACCTATTCCGCCAAAATCAACGAATCCAGCTCCTGGGGTATCAGCGCGATCATCGCTTACCAGCGTTTCGAGGCGAAGGGCCTGGGCAATTTTGCAGGCTTTTCCAACGATCCTGACAACCTGAGCAACAATGGCACCGACACCTCGGTCGGGCTCGGGTTTCGCCTCGGAGTTCAAGGTGAGATCATGGATGGCGTCCGCGTCGGCGCCGCCTACCAGCCCGGCATCGACATGAGTGAATTCGACGACTACTCCGGTTTGTTCGCCGATGACGGCGATTTCGACATCCCCTCAACATATACGCTTGGCCTGGCGGTGGACGTCGGTAAGACCGGCACGGTGTTCTTCGATATTCAGCAAATCAACTACGAAGACGTCGAAGCGGTATCCAATTCGCTCGACAAGCTCGGCAATTGTACGACAGGCCCGACCGGCGGTAGCGGTGACGGCTGTCTCGGTGGTAGTGACGGCGCAGGTTTCGGCTGGGAGGATATGCGGATTTTCAAACTCGGCTATCAATGGCAGACCGAAAAAACAACCTGGCGCGTCGGCTATAGTACCGGTGATCAACCCATCCCCGACGACGAGGTTCTTTTCAACGTTCTCGCGCCAGGCGTTATCGAGGAGCATTTCACCTTCGGTTTTACACGGGCACTGACGTCCAATAGCTCGATCAATTTCGCCGCGATGTATGCGCCTACGAATTCGGTCAAGGGCACCAGCTCCTTCGACCAGTCGCAGGAAATCGAAATCGAAATGGATCAATACGAACTCGCGTTATCGTATAATCACCGGCTCTAGGCATTTTAAATAGGACCCGACCCACATGCATCTGGATTTATACGCACAGACACTTTTGTGGGCCTTTGGGCTGTCGCTGGTGTTTGGTGCCATTGCAAAAAAGAGCAACTTCTGCACCCTGGGTGCGGTTTCCGACTGGGTGAATATTGGCGATCTGAATCGCATGCGCTCGTGGATACTGGCGATCGCGATCGCTATCCTTGGTGTCGGCATTCTCGAGTACAGCGGGGTTATCGACATGTCGTTGACCACCGACAACGATAGCTCGAACCCGCCCTATCGCAGCCCCAATTTTGTCTGGCTGCGTTATCTGCTCGGTGGTTTGATGTTCGGCGTCGGCATGACGCTCGCCAGCGGCTGCGGCAACAAGACAATGGTGCGGATCGGCGAAGGCAATCTAAAGTCGCTGGTAGTTCTCGTCATCATGGGCAGCGCCGCCTGGTGGATGTTGTTCAGTAATTTTGGCTATCTGGTTTTCCTGCAATGGATGACTCCGCTCGGCATTGATTTCACCTTGAATAACATCTCCGGTCAGGATCTGGCCGCCGTATTGACGGGTGTCGGCGGTATTGAATCGGATCCGCTGGCGGGCCTGATCATCGCCCTGGTGATCGCAGCATCCTTGCTGTTCTGGGTGATGCGTTCGGCAGATTTTCGCCGTGATCGGGAATTGCTGGTGGCTGGCCTGGTAATTGGCCTTATCATCGTCATCGCCTGGTACGTCACCGCGGGCGCCATGGGTCAGGCCTTGCTCGAAGAGCTGGATTTCATGGATCAGAAACCGTTTTTCACCGGCGCCCAATCGATGACTTTCGTTGGCCCCGCAGGGCATGTCGTGCAATACGCACTGCAGGGCTTTAGCGCCGTCTTCCTGACCTTCGGCGTGGCCACGCTTGCTGGTGTGATCCTGGGATCTTTTCTGTACACGTTGATGTTCCGCAAGATTCGCATCGAATGGTTTGCCGACTGGAAAGATTTCCTGCGCCACGTGATCGGCGCCAGCCTGATGGGTATCGGCGGCGTACTGGCGATGGGTTGCACCATTGGCCAGGGAATTACCGGGCTTTCGACGCTGGCGCTGGGTTCGGTCGTTACCTTGCTTGCCATAATTGCCGGCAGCGCGGCAACGATGAAGTACCAGTTTTACCTGATGATGCGCGAAGTTGACTAGCCGTAATATAGCTTTTTCAAGGTGAGCTTTGCTACCGACATACCACGGAGACCTAAATGAACCAGGACTATCGAGACGCAGTAACGCTAATGGAAGAAAAGAATGTGCAGAAAGAATACATCCTTGGCTGGCAAGGTGGATTCCTGGGCCATCCACAGCGCGAGGAACAACGCCTGACCGAAGCTTACGAGGCCGGCTACAACGACGGCAGCGCCAAATCTACCGAAAATTTCGACAACTGGATAGAATCCTGAACCTCTTGCCTTTATCCGCAGGATTGCAGCTTAGACTTTAACCAACCCCACAAGAGAGCGCTGTAAAGCCGTTTCTATGGCAGGTGCCTCGCGGCCGACAATGTAGTCCGGAATCCAGCGTCCGTCGCGTTCGCCCATGGCAGATTGCACGAAATCCCCCAGTCGACAACGCATGGCGAAGCTGCAGCCCCCGTCTTCGGTGAAACTGAAGCGCGCATAATCGGTCGAGCGCGCATTGAGCTTGTCGACAAACACTGAACGGTATTCACCTACGCCCTGCACATCCACGCGACTGTCTTCGAGCAGGCGCGCCAGGTCCCCGACCAGGCAACTGATAAATTCACTACGCTGCTGCTCATCGGCGCGCGAGTACATCCAGCGATCGCTGTAATGCACCAGGTAACTGGCCACTTCTTCGAGTAAATCGGCCCGCTGGCCCTGGGTGTCGGTTTCGAAATTTTCGTTTTCCAGGTTCAGCACGACATCGGCGGCAAGCTTCCAGATGCTGGAGCTGATGGCGTTGGCCATCTGCGCCAGCGTGCGCGGTGCAGCCTGCTGATTCCAGTTTTTTTTGATACGCACCATGTGCTATCAGCGCGCCGACTGCGCCTCGATCCAGTCCACGACCTGCTTTACCAGTTGCGTTTCCCGACCCTGGAAAAAATGATTGGCACCCTCGACGCGTTGCTGTCGAGAACTCTCCGAGGCGGCTTTGCCTGCCGCGGCGCGCGCGGCAACACTCGCCAGTACCGCGTCCAGGTCGTTGCTGCCATAGAGATCGAACACCGGTAAATCAATGCTGCCGAGGTGATCGATATTCTCAGTGCCGCGGATGCCCGGACTCATACCGATGATGACCAGCGAATCTACGTTGGCCGACGGCGCCGTGGCAAGCGAATACACCGCCATGGCCGCGCCCAGGCTGTGCGCCACCAGCGTTATATGCGTGTATCCGGCTTCTTCAAGACTGTTCAACGCCGCCTCGACACGCCCCGGCGCCTCGGCCAGCAGCGGCAGATACGCGGCGGGCTCCGCCTCGTTGGGCAGTATCGGCATCTGGATCGACAGGCTGGTAATACCCGCTTCCAGTAATCCGGCGCGTAGCGGGTAGATCACATCGGGCCAGTTCGGGTGCACGCCAATGCCGTGCATCAGCAACACCGCGCGGCCGGATTCGCTGTCGCCTTCAGTCGCAATGCCGAGGAACTCGTGCCCGGAAGCGTCGACCAACCAGATCTCATCGCCATCGAGCAAGCCATCGATCACCTGTTCGGCCCAGCGATGTTCCTTGTCGACATCCGAGTTGGTTGCACTGGCCGGCGCCAGCAATGCCGCTGCGAGCAATAACGAAGACAGCAAGAATAATGATTTGTTGGTCATGACAATAGAATCCGGGTTATTGATTACTGGTTGCTTATTATAAACCTGAACCCACGGATTCAGGTTCAATTCAGCGATAAATGATACGCCTCTTGCCGGGATTAAACCCTATCCAATTTGGGTATTCTCAAACAGGCCCACCGCCACCTTCGTTTGCGGTAAAATCAGATCACCATCACAGCTCAGCAGGCCATGAAGCAAACCATCATCGAAGTCAAACCAGGCAGCTTTATATTCGCAAAAAAGGCGGCACTTGCCAGCGACGTCTGCGCGGAAATGATCGCGCGATTCGAACGCCTTGGTGACGAGCAATATCCCGGCCGAATCGGCCAGGACGTTGAGCACGACGCTTCGATAAAGCGTTCTACCGACCTGGTGCTCAGTGGTAAAGACCATTGGCGCGATCTAGACCGTGAACTGTTTCGTTCGCTCAACAGCGCGCTCGCCGAATTCAAGCAAAGCTGGCCTTTCTTTGACGGCCCGTTCAAAGACATGGGTTATGCCATCCAGCGCACCGACCCCGGCGAGTTTTATCACTGGCACATCGACGGCGGCAGCCACGAGTTCGCGCAGCGCCAACTGGTGGCGATCTGGTACCTGAATGATCTCGATGACGAAGGCGGCGCAACCGAATTCGCCAATCAAGACGTGAGCATCCAGCCCGAGACCGGGAAGCTGTTACTGTTCCCGCCCTTCTGGACCCACCTGCACCGCGGCGCCACCCTGCACTCCGGGCGCAAATACATCGCCACCACCTGGGTCGTCTTCGCCTGACAAATTTTCATCCCCTGCTCTTTGTCCGTCTTCCCCCGATGCGTAGGACCGGCGTAAGCAGGAATGACGTTAAGGTTGGGGAAGATACCGATACGTCGGACCGCTGCCTGCGCAGGTACGATGGAAAAGTCCTTACCCGTCGAGGAATTCGTTGCCCTGGATTTCGCCGTCGATGTTGATGCGAATGCGGCGCGTGGACGGCTTGTTGTGCAGGATATAAGCCGCCATCAACAATGCGAAATCACGATTCTCCTGCTGCATCGCGGTGAGTAGCTTGTCGGCGACAATCTGACAACGCTGGGTTTGATCGGGATCGGGCACCCACCAGCGGCTCATCTGCCAGCCGCAGTTCATGTCCTTATCCATTTTGGCGAAAAATTCCTCGGCCTCCAGCGTCAGTGCTTCTGGCACATCCAGTTCATAACTCTTATCATCGATCTCTACGGTAACCTTCATCTGGCATTCCTACATGGTAGTAACGATTCCCGACCTGCTGACCGGCGCGCAACTCGAGGCTGTTTGCTCGGTGCTGCGCCAGGGTCAATTTGTCGATGGCAAACTGAGTGCCGGTAGCGATGCTCGACACAACAAGAACAATCTCGAACTCGACTCGGCCGCCAATGAAAATGCCGAGCGCTACGCCGCCCTCAACAATGTCGTCATGACCGCCCTGGTACAACACCCGGACTATTTGCAAAGCGCGATGCCGGCCCGCATTGGCGCGCCCATTTACGCGCGCTACCTGGCCGGGATGGAATATGGCGGCCACATTGACGACCCGCTCATGGGTGCGCCCGGCGAGCGTTTTCGCTCCGATATTTCGATCAGCATTTTTCTCAACTCACCCGACGAATACGCAGGCGGGGAACTCTGTATCGAATCAGCGGCAGGCAGCCAGGACTACAAGCTGGCCGCGGGCAGCGCGCTGCTCTATCCGTCAACCTGCTACCACGCGGTGCAACCGGTGCGCTCGGGCGAGCGACTGGTCGCGGTGACCTGGGTGCAAAGCCACATTCGGCGCGCCGACCAGCGAGAAATCCTGCTGCAACTCAACCAGGCTCGCAGCTTGCTTGCCGAAGATACCAACGCAGCCAGCTATCAAAAGATCAACCTGTGCTACGCCAACCTGTTTCGCCTGTGGGCCGAAGTCTAATCGCCCATCTAGTGGTCCAAGCGGTAAATAAGGTAACGCTCAGAGTGTCTGTGTGGCGGTCCGCCGAAGCGGCGCGAATCAAGGCGCGTTTCGCAGCTAATGGCCCGGCCCTTAGCAAGAAACGCAACGCGGAGTCGCGCCGCTTCGCGGACCCACACAGACACTCCCGAAGGGCCGCAGCACAATCGATTTTGGGCTGCGTTGCAGCCCTTGGAAAGGGCTGGGCCAGGCCCCATGAGCGCAGCGAATGCTTTGGGCCTTCCCTGCGGACTGCGCCTTGCCAAAATCGATTGTGCTGTGGCTGAGCGTTACCTTATTTACCGCTTGGACCACTAGCTCAGCGCTTCGAACCTTTCTCCGCGTGGGCCAGGTCCACCAACCGCCTGGCCAGATCCTCGAAGTTGCGTTTGTGCAGCGCCAGATTCACTATCGCCGTCGGTATCGTAATATTCCTCGGTGGAAAACTCGCCACGACGTTCCAGTTCGATGAACTTGTGCTGCAAGTCCATCATTTGCTTGATAATTTCCTGTTTTTCGCTCATTCACTCTTCCTCAAAAATTCTCGCCACCGGCGGTGCTATCGATGACCTCTTGCTGTCCTACCGACGGCAGGTGCCATTCTACTAACTGAATCGGGTCGGAATCGACCCCACCCGCGTAATTTTTCGTCGGTCCGTCGCTACTCCTGTGCCGTATACACGGGATCGATACCCCGGTGCGGCACGAATAGCCCGCAACCCAACAGGCGAGCAACGCCCAGGCCCTGTTGTTGCAGGCAAACCGACTCCTGCGGACTCAGGTCCGCCACCATCAGCGCGCGCGTAAACAGCACGCCATCGGCACTGCGGATTTCGCCACTGCGCCCACAGATCATGCGCGCCACATCGATGCCAAGCTCGCGCAGGGCCACGGCTGACTGCGCCAGAAACTCGGATTCCGATTGCCCGGGATCACAGCAAACGGCGCGCGCGTACAAGCTGCCGATGGCCGATAGTTTGCGTGGCGTGCATTCACCAACCTGCAGGCGATGCGCGCCTAGCTGCAAGCTTTGATTGCAAATGGCCTCAACCACGTGCCGATCGTCGCGATGCAGTCGAATCGCAAGCCGTGCACGCCGCGACAGGGGTATTTCAGAATTCGCACCTTCGGGTCGCTGCCAGCCGTTACCGGAACCCGCCAGGCGCACGCCGTGTACACCAATGCGCGAACAGGTCTCATCATCGAGCCTGGACAGCAGCGCTTCGGCAAGCGCCTGGGCATGATCGATAGCGAGGCGTTCGCCACGCACGCGAAATACCAGGTCAAACACGTCCTCGGGCACGACAAACCTGGCTTCTGCTGCTTCGGGTTCAGGCCAGAACAGGTTATCCATAATCAGGCCCCTTGGCAGACGCTTCGGTCACGCCAGGTCGACGAGTGCATTGCCTCGCTCAAGATTTATCGCATCGTGGTATCGCGCCCGATAAACCAGGCGCGTGTGATGCTCGGGGCCATCCTGGAACGCCTGGCGTCCGTGCAGGATATTGTTGCAGATAATGCCCTGCCCGGGCTGCAGATGAATTTCAATCGTCGCGCTGCCCGCCAACAATACTTCACGCACCAGGTCGAGCGCGCGTTGGCTGTGCGGATCGCTTTTCCACACGATATTGTGCGGGCGCGAGGTATAGCGCATGTTGAGCGCGCAACCGAGCGCTTGCACTGCAAAAACCGGCCCTGATTCCTCGTCACGCAGCACCTGGTTGCCCTCCACATTGGCCGGTATGTGCATCAGATCTTTCTGCAGCAAGGCATGCAACAAGTCGGGAGACTGGTCGCGAATCAGCAGGTACATCATCTCATGATCGAACAGGTAGTTGCCGCCACCGCGCTGCGCCTGGTTGACGCAGTAAAGCGCGAAAGCGTTGACGTCGCGCTGCGCGGAATTGTAGTAGCCATCGGTATGCCAGTTCATCGCGCGATTGGTATAGGGAATATAGCGCGCGCGTTGATCGGAGGCCTCGACCACGCGCAATGCGGTCACCTTGTCGGCATCGGCGCCCGGATTGATATCGAGGCTGGACAACCCAAACTGGCGATTCAATTCAAGAAACTCCGCTTTGCCAAAGTCGCTCTGCGAAGTATCGAACAGTACAAAGTTGAACGCGTCGATCTGCTGCTGCACCGCAGCCTGTAGCTGCGCCGGCAGGCGATCACTTGATTTCAGCGTAAACACGCGTTTGGGGTTATGCTGCTCACGCCCTTCCAGCTTACGCTGCCGCCACGCCTGGTAAGCGGTTTCGTTTTCCAGCAGGAAAGGCGAATTTTCATCGCAATTGTTGAGCGCAGCATGCATTTGAATTATGGTTTTATCGCCCGTGCAGGTAGTGGTTACCGGTATCAATCAAGCTTCGATTCTATTACAGCCGGGCCGCGAATGAAGCACCCCATAGTGAGGAGTAAGAAATATACTCAGGTACAAATTATAACCCCCTGATTACTATTGCTTTTTTTCCCATATTCGCGACACCAGTGAAAGCGGCGAGGAAAGTGCCTGAAAGTACCTATCTCATTAGGGATAATCGACCGCTGCCGTGCACCCCAAGCGGGGGATAGCCGATCCTGTATGATTGCAACACACTAGCGCCTGGTATTGTTAATATGACAGGGCAGCGCGCGAAGCTAACCCGGAGAACAAGCCCGGGGCTTTACTGACTGGTCAGCGACTGCGATGCCCATGCAAACAGAACGCTAATGAATAATAGGGAATACCACTATGGCTAAAAAAGCACACGTTACACCCATGCTCGATGAACTCGAGAACGGTCCCTGGCCAAGTTTTATTTCCGGCATCAAGCGCCTGCGCGACGAACACCAGGATACTCGCATCAACGGCATGGCCAATTCGTTACTCGGACAGCTCGAGCATTCCTACGAAACCCGCAAAGGATACTGGAAAGGCGGTACGGTCAGTGTTTACGGTTACGGTAGCGGCATTATCCCGCGCTTCTCCGAAGTCGCGCATGCGTTCGAAGAATCGAAGGAATTTCACACCTTGCGCGTTCAACCACCCGCCGGAAACTACTACACCACCGACATGCTGCGCCAGCTTGGCGACAGCTGGGAAAAATACGGGTCGGGGCTGGTGACCTTCCACGGCCAGACTGGCAACATCATGTTCATCGGCACTTCCACCGAAAACACCCAGCATTTCTTCAACGAAATCAACGAATACGGCTTCGATCTCGGCGGCGCCGGTCCCTGCGTGCGTACCGGTATGTCCTGCGTCGGTTCGGCGCGTTGCGAACAATCCTGCGTCGACGAAATGCGCGTGCACCGTACCTTGCTGAACAATTTTACCGACGATGTACACCGACCGGCCCTGCCCTACAAGTTCAAGTTCAAGGTCTCCGGCTGTGGCAACGATTGCATGAATTCGATCGAGCGTTCCGACTTCGCCATCATCGGCACCTGGCGTGACGACATGAAAGTCGACCAGCAGGCATTCAAGGAGTACGTCGGCAAGAAAGGCCGCCAGCATACCATCGACAACATCATCACGCGCTGTCCGACCAATGCACTGTCACTCAACGACGACGATTCGCTAAGCGTCGACAATCGCAACTGCGTGCGCTGCATGCACTGCCTGAACGTGGTGCCAAAGGCGTTGTCACCCGGCGACGACAAGGGTGTGACAATTCTCATGGGCGGCAAACGCACGCTCAAGATCGGCGATCTGATGGGCACCGTCATCGTCCCCTTCATGAAACTGGAAGACGAAGAAGACTATGCAACCCTGACCGAACTCGCCGAAGAAGTCATCGACTACTGGGCCGAGAACGGGCTGGAACACGAACGCTGCGGCGAAATGGTAGAGCGTATCGGGCTGGTCAATTTTCTCGAGGGAATCGGTGTCGAAGTCGATCCCAACATGATTGCCGAAACCCGCACCAGTTCCTATGTGCGCATGGACGACTGGGATATCGAGGCGAAGAAATGGTTCGATCGCAAGGCCGAACAAAAGCAGGCCTCTTAGACGCTGCCTATCTGCAACGCCTATCCGCAACGAACATCTCAAGTCGACAGAATTAACGGAGAGTCCCAATGATGCAAGGCCAACGTACCCCGATCGAATCCGGATGCCCTGACGGTTTTCAGTACATGCACCCGACGATGCGCAAGAATTACGGCAACTGGGCGTATCACGAAGATCCCCGCCCCGGAGTCCTCAAGCACACCGCGCATGGCGGTGATGCCATATACACGGTACGCGCCGGCACCCAGCGAATCCTCGATGTCTTCACCTTGCGCAAGCTTTGTGATATCGGCGACGAGTTCGCCGAGGGTTACGTGCGCTTCACCATCCGCAGCAACATCGAGTACATGGTGGCTGATCCGAGCAAGGTCGAACCGCTGATCGCCGCACTGGAAAAAGAGGGGTTCGTGGTGGGCGGCACCAAGAACTCGGTGGCGATGATTTCGCACACCCAGGGATGGCTGCACTGTGACATCCCCGGCACCGATGCCTCCGGCGTGGTCAAGTCGATGATGGATGAGTTGATCGATGAATTCAAAGGCTGGAACATGCCCAACCGCGTGCACATCACGACTTCCTGTTGCCAGATCAACTGTGGCGGCCAGGGCGATATCGCGATCAATATACAACACACCAAGCCTCCGAAGATCAACCACGACCTGGTCGCCAATATCTGCGAGCGACCATCCGTGGTAGCACGCTGCCCGGTCGCGGCGATTCGTCCGGCACTGGTGAATGGCAAGCCGTCGCTCGAAGTCGACGAAAAGAAATGCATTTGCTGCGGCGCCTGTTATCCGCCCTGTACACCGATGCAAATCAACGATCCCGAGCACACCAAACTCGCCATCTGGGTCGGCGGCAACCACTCCAATGCGCGTAGCAAGCCGACCTTTCAAAAACTGGTCGCCGCGGGCATTCCCAACAACCCGCCGCGCTGGCCGGAAGCCACCGCCATCGTCAAGAAGATCCTGCAGACCTACAAGGAAAATGCGCGCGACTGGGAACGTCTCAACGACTGGATCGAACGCATCGGCTGGCCGCAATTCTTCGAATTAACCGAACTGCCGTTCACCAAGTTCCACGTCGACAACTGGCGCGGCGCACGCCACTCGCTGAATGCGTCCACGCACATTCGTTTCTAGTAGTGGGTCGAGGCAAATGAAGTTCAGCATACTGGTCAATGAAGGCCCCTATACTCACCAGGCCGCCGACACTGCCTATCACTTTACCGCGGCCGCCCTGCGCGGCGGTCACCAGATCGTACGCGTGTTCTTTTACCACGACGGCGTCAACAATGGCACGCGACTCAGCGTTCCACCGCAGGACGATCGCAATGTCAGCGAACGCTGGTCGGCGCTGGCCGAAGAGCATGACCTGGAGCTGGTCCTCTGCGTGGCCGCTGCACAGCGCCGCGGCATGCTCGACGAAGCCGAGGCCAAACGCGCCGGCAAGGACAGTAACAACATTGCCCCCGGGTTCGAGATATCGGGCCTCGGGCAATTGATCGATGCCGGCATACAGGCCGATCGCCTCATCGTGTTTGGTGACTAGATATGGCGACGAAAAAATTTCTCTACGTTAACCGCAAGGCCCCGCACGGCACCATTTATGCCCTCGAATCGCTCGAGGTGGTGTTGATCGGGGCGGCATTCGAGCAGGAAGTGACGCTGGCCTTCATCGACGACGGCGTTTACCAGTTGCTGCAAAAGCAGGACACCAGCGAAATCGGCACGAAGAATTTCTCACCGACATACCGGGCGCTCGGCGACTACGACATTAACCAGATTTACGTGGAGCGCGAGTCACTGGAATTGCGCGGCTTAAGCAAGGACGACCTGATGCCGCTGACCTGGGAAGACGAAGACGATGACTGGGCAGAAAAGGATTCCATTCATGTCGTCAGTAGCGCCGAGCTTGCTGAAATCATCGACCAACAGGATGTTTTCCTGAATTTTTGAACTCTGGAAATTTATAGTAACCATGTCAATCCTGCACATCGTCAACAAGTCGCCCTTCGATCGTAACTCGCTCGCTACCTGTTTGCGCCTTGCGAGTGCCGGCAGCGCTATCCTGCTGATCGAGGACGGTGTCTACGCACTGCGTAAAAACACCAGCGCCGCGACCAGTCTGCAGCAAGCCCTCGGCGACCACAGCGTCTACGCCCTCGAACCCGATCTGCAGGCGCGTGGCCTGTTCGAAGAATCGATGATCGACGGCGTCGAGCTGGTCGACTACGATGGCTTCGTGCGGCTTGCCACCGAATTCGACAAAACGCAATCCTGGCTGTGATTGCATTCACTACTACTTAATCAACCGAGGTAAAAATGGCTATAGAACTGGATGGAAAAACTTTTGAAACCGACGAAGAGGGATACCTCGTGAATCTGAGCGACTGGAACGATGGTCTGGCTAACGCAATGGCCAAGGCCGACGGCGCCGTGCTCGATGAAAATCACTGGGAAGTCATCAACTTCCTGCGCGATTACTACGAGGAATACCAGATCGCCCCGGCGGTGCGTGTACTCACCAAATCCATAGGCAAAAAACTGGGCAAGGACAAGGGAACCAGCAAGTATCTCTACGAACTGTTCCCCTATGGCCCTGCCAAACAAGCCTGTAAATACGCGGGCCTGCCCAAGCCTACCGGTTGCGTCTAAGCTGCCGCTGAACGCCCGGGAGCCTGTTGTAGCTTCCTGATGCGTCGAGCCGGGAAATGGTGTACCCATGTCATTGCTGACAATCGCATTTACCCTGCTGTTTTATTTTGCAGCGGCCGTACTGATTGTCGGCCTGGCAGCCCGTATACGCCTTTATGCAAAAACACCCGCCCCGTTACGCATACCCACCACACCGGCGCCGATCACCCGCGCCGGCGTGTGGCGGCGCATGTTTTTCGAAGTGACGCTGTTCACCAGCCTGTTCAAGGCGAACCGCTGGATCTGGATATTCGGCTGGCTGTTCCACGCTGCCCTGTTGCTGGTCTTGCTGCGCCACCTGCGCTATTTCACCGATCCGGTCTGGACCTGGGTGGCGCTGATCCAACCCCTCGGCGCCTACGCTGCCTTCATCATGCTTGCCGGGCTTGCCGGCCTCTGGGCAAGACGTTTCCTGGTTGATCGGGTGCGCTATATATCGGCACCCTCGGATCACCTGATGCTGGGCCTGTTGATCGCCATTGGTCTCAGCGGCCTCGGCATGAAATACGTGGCGCCAACCGACATAGTCGCCGTCAAGGCGTTCTTTCTCGGACTGATGTATTTTGACTGGCAACCCTTGCCAGCCGATAAGCTGTTATTGCTGCACCTGTTGCTGGTAGCGCTGTTGATGATCATCTTTCCGTTCAGCAAGCTGTTGCATGCGCCGGGTCTGTTTTTCAGCCCGACGCGCACCCAGGTCGACAACGCGCGCGAAAAGCGCCATCTGCCCACGCGCAGTAACGTCGCCGCGAAACCAGCGGCCGAGGTCTAGCACGGTGGCTGATTTCGACACCCCGACCCTGAAGCCCTGGCCCGAGATTCCACCCATCGAAATCGGCGCGATGGCGCACAGCAAGCCCTATGTCGCCAAGCCTGAATTGCAGCAGAAAATCGGTTTCCCCGGTGAACTGGTGGATAACTGGCAACAGGTCGCCATCGACAAGATGGGCGAACTGGTGGATAACTCGCGTGCCTTGCGCGTGTTTCTCGATTCCTGCGTCAAGTGCGGCGCCTGCACCGACAAGTGCCACTATTACCTCGGTACCGCAGATCCCAACAACATGCCGGTGGCGCGCCAGGACTTGTTTCGCTCGGTCTACCGGCGCTACTACACGCTGGCCGGCAAGTACCTGCCCGGCCTGGTCGGTGCGCGCGACCTGGACCAGGATGTCCTCGACGAATGGTACAGCTACTTCCACCAGTGCTCGCAGTGTCGGCGTTGTTCCGTATACTGTCCCTACGGCATCGATACCGCGGAAATTTCCATGGCGGCCCGCGAAATCATGGATAGCGTCGGTGTCGGCCAGAAATACTGCAATGAAATCATCGGCAAGGCGCAAACCATCGGCAACAACCTCGGCCTGCCGCAACCGGCGTTACTCGACACGCTGGAAGGTCTCGAGGAAGACATCGAAGAGGAAACCGGTGTCAGCGTGCGCCTGCCGCTGGACCAGCACGGCGCCGATATCCTGCTGGTCACGCCGTCGGCTGACTTTTTCGCCGAGCCCCACGTCGATGGCCTGATCGGCTACGCCAAGGTGTTTCACCAGGCCGGGCTGTCCTGGACCGTTTCCAGTTATGCCAGCGAAGCCGCCAACTTCGGCATGTTCATCGGTTCCTATGACAACATGCAGGTGCTCGCGCAACGCATCCGCGAGGCGGCGCTGGAACTCGGCGTCAAGCGCATCGTCTTCGGCGAATGCGGCCACGCCTGGCGCGTCGCCTACAACTTTCTCAACACGCTGGCCGGCCCCTTCGACTTCCTCGACCCGGCCTACCCGATGCCGCAGCACATCTGCGAAGTCACTTACGACCTGCTGCAGCGCGACGCGTTGCGCATGGACAAGTCCGCCAACGACGACATGGTGCTGACCTTTCACGATTCCTGCAACGTCGCGCGCGCATCGCGCATGGGCGATTTCGAAGGCGGGCAATTCGTCATACCGCGCGCGGTCATCAAGGCGAGTTGCAATCATTTTCACGACATGCCGGCCCACGCCACGCACGAAGCAACCTTTTGCTGCGGCGGTGGTGGCGGTCTGCTCACCGACGACCTGGTCGAACTGCGCGTCAAGGGCTCAGTGCCGCGCATGGAAGCCCTCAAGCAGGTCGTCGACGCGCACGGCGTGACGCACATGGCCGCAATCTGCGCGATCTGCAAGAGCCAGTTCAGCAAGATCCTGCCCTATTACGGCATGCAGATGGACCAGGTCGTCAGCGTGCACCAATTAGTCAGCAACGCCATCCAGCTCGGTGGCGACCACTAGCGAACCAACAGGAGAAATACATGGCAGCCTCCAAAGACGAAGTGAACCGCAAGCTCACCTTCCGAAAATACGAAGACGGTGTAAATCGCTGGCGTTCGCAGGGCGAGAACATCTTCAATGAAGACACCAGCAACAAGTGCCCAACTTACGTGCACCGCACCCCGCCCTGCCAGGGGAGCTGCCCGTCGGGCGAAGACATTCGCGGCTGGCTCAACATCGTGCGCGGAATCGAAACACCACCCGAAGGCGTAAGCATGCAGGAGTACGCGTTTCAGCGCTCCACCGACGCCAATCCGTTTCCATCGATGATGGGGCGAGTCTGTCCTGCGCCCTGCGAGCAGGGCTGTAACCGCAACAACGTGGATGACTTTGTAGGCATCAACGCGGTGGAACAATACATCGGCGATACGGCCAAAAGCGAAGGCTTCCGCTTTGCCTCGGCACCGGCCGTCGGCAAGCAGCGCGTTGCCATTATCGGTGGCGGTCCGGCTGGTCTTGCGGCCGCCTACCAGTTACGCCGTAAGGGTATCGCCAGCACCATTTTCGACGAGCACCCGGAACTCGGCGGCATGTTCCGCTACGGTATCCCGGGGTATCGCACGCCGCGTGAATTTCTCGATCATGAAATCAATCGCATTCTCGATCTGGGCGACATCGAAACACGCATGTCGACTCGTGTCGGACGCGACGTCAGCGTCGAACAACTGGAACAGGAATTCGATGCATTGCTGTGGTCTATCGGTTGCCAGTCCGGACGTGGCCTGCCGCTCGAGCACGGCGACGCGCCCAACTGCATTTCCGGGGTCGCCTTCCTCGAAGCCTTCAATCGCGGCGCCCTGCAGGTCACCGCCGATCGCGTGATCTGCGTCGGCGGCGGCGATACCTCGATCGACGTGGTATCGGTTGCGCGCCGGCTGGGCAAGATCGACAGTTTGCCCAAAGATCAGCTCACCGAATTCGTCGTCGGCGGCTTTACCGCGCACGATTCGGCCTATGCCGCGGCGCGCCAGGGCGCCGACGTCACGCTGACCTCGCTGTTCGAGCGCGCCGAGATGACCGCTACCGAGCACGAGGTCGAAGATGCCCTGCGCGAGGGCGTGCACGTTCTCGATGGTGTCATGCCGATCGAAATCATCGTCAATGACGCGGGGCGTGCGACGGCCCTGAAGATCGCCAAATGTACTTTCGAAGACGGCAAGCCCACGGCGGTCGAAGGCAGCGAGTTCGAGATTGAATGCGACCTGATCGTCTCCGCTATCGGCCAGGGCGGTGATCTGAATGGCCTCGAGGAGCTCGGCAACGATCACAACCTGATGGACGCCGACAAGTTTTTCCAACACGCGCACAAGCCCGGACATTTTGTCGCCGGTGACATCATTCGCCCGCATCTGTTGACCACCGCCATCGGCCACGCGGCGGTCGCCGCCGATAGCATCGAACGCTTTCTCGGCGGCGCAGAATTTACCAAGCGTCCCAAGGTCGATGTGCACCACTTCGATCTGCTCAGCAAGCTAAAGGAAGCGCATCTCTCACCCAGCGAGTTTCAGCACGAAGGGACCTGGGGCACCAACGATGCCGACTTCGCCGTGCACAACTACGAAGACCGCGCCGCCAACGAAATCATTTCCTCGGAACGCCTGTTTCTGTCTCATTTTAATTACGAAGCGCGACATCTGCGCGAAATGCACGGACCGGATGCAGAACAGGTGCTCGGTGATTTCGCCGAGCGCACGAATAACCTCAGCGAAACCGAGGCCATCGAGGAAGCCGGGCGCTGCATGTCCTGCGGCATGTGCTTCGAATGCGACAACTGCGTCATCTATTGCCCGCAGGACGCGGTTTACCGGGTCAAGAAAGACAGCAAAACGATGGGGCGCTACGTCGCTACCGACTATACCAAGTGCATCGGTTGCCACATCTGTGCCGACGTCTGCCCCACCGGCTACATCGACATGGCGCTCGGGGATCACTAAAGCCGATGACGTTGTTCGCCGCGCTTTTGCGTTACCTGTTGACAGGCATCCTCACGGGATACCTGCTGCTCGCGAGTGCTGGTGCGGCGGAAAGTTCAGGGTTCGGTGCGGTCGCGATCCCGCAACCCGGCAAACCCGCCAACGCTTCCGCCTGCGTCGAACCGACTGAAATCATGCGCCGCGAGCACATGACTTTCCTGATTCACCAACGCGACGCCACCGTGCTCGACGGCGAACGCGATGGCAAGTACAGCCTGACTGGTTGCATGGATTGTCACAACCCCGCCGAATCCGCCGAATCCGCGGTTCGCTATCCTGACCCGCAACATTTCTGCGCCGGCTGTCACCTCTACACCAGCGTGAGCATCGATTGTTTCGAATGCCATGCCGATCGCAGCCTGAGTCAAATGCAACAGGGTCGCCTCGACCCGCAAGCGGACGATGGACTGCTTTCCCTGCATACCTTTCAGGCACAGCTGGAGTCAAAGCGTGGCGAGTGAACTCGATACGATCGAGGCACGCCCGCAGCGGCGCCGATTTTTGCAGGGCTGCGGCGGCGCTCGCCACAACCCTGGTTGCACCCGGTGTCGTGCTATACCGGACCGGCACAGGCACAGGCGGCGACCACCGATTCGCCGCGCTGGGGCCTGTTGATCGATACCAACGCGCTCAGCGAAGCCGATGTCGACGCCTGCGTACAGGCTTGCCAGCAGGAACATGGCTGGCGCAACGAACCCGGTTCGACAACTGCAGCGCAGTGGATTCGCAAAGTACAGCTCAGCGATCGGCAGACCGGCGCACAGAAGGTATTGCCGATGATGTGCCAGCACTGCGCCGAGCCGCCCTGTGTCGACGTTTGCCCTACCGGCGCTTCCTTCAAACGCGCCGACGGCATCGTGCTGGTCAACAAGCATACCTGTATCGGGTGTCGCTACTGCATGCTGGCCTGCCCCTACAAGGCGCGTTCGTTTATCCATGAAAACCTGCAGGACCAGTTAGCGGTAGCGCCACGTGGCAAGGGTACCGTCGAATCCTGCACCCTGTGCGTGCACCGCATCGATCGGGATGGCGCGAACGCGGTACCGGCCTGCGCCGAGGCGGTCAATCGCGGGAACCCGCAAGGCAATCCTGTTTGGCGACTTGAACGATGCCGACAGCGAGATTTCACAACGTCTCAAGTCGCTTGGTGCGACCCGGCTGCGCGCCGACCTCGGCGTCGATCCCGGCGTACATTACCAGGGTCTGTGATCATGCCGATGACCACCGAATACGCCGAAATGCGTACCCGCAGCCCACAATACCGGGGCCTGTTGTTGCTGCTTGCAGTGATTGCAGCGGTCGGTATCGCAGCGGCGCATCACATGGATGTCGAAGGACATCAGGTGAGCGGAATGAATAACCAGGTGGTCTGGGGATTGCCGCACGTATTCGCCATCTTCCTGATTGTCGCGGCCTCGGGTGCGCTCAACCTGGCGTCGCTCGGCTCGGTGTTCGGCAAGGCCGAGTACAAACCGCTGGCGCGCCTTTCCGCGGTGCTGTCGATCGCATTGCTGATCGGCGGGCTCGCCATCCTGTTGCTCGACCTGGGCCGCCCCGACCGCTTGATCGTGGCCATCACGCATTACAATTTCAAATCGATCTTCGCCTGGAACATCATTCTGTACAGCGGGTTTATCGTCATCGTGCTGGCTTATTTGTGGCTGATGATGGAACGCCGTTTGCAACACCTGAGTCGCCCCATGGGCCTGTTCGCACTGGTGTGGCGCCTGGTGCTGACCAGCGGCACCGGATCGATCTTCGGTTTCCTGGTAGCGCGCGAAGCCTACGACTCGGCGTTGCTGGCGCCAATGTTCATCGTCATGTCATTTGCTTTTGGCCTGTCGATTTTTATCCTGCTGCTGGTACTGTGCTTTCGCCTCGATGGGCGCCAGCTCGATGCGTCGCATCTGGATCGGTTGGGCAAATTACTGGGCCTGTTTGTCGCCGCCATTTTGTACTTTGTGCTGCTGTTTCACCTGACCAAACTGTACGGCAGCCAGAATCACGACTTCGAACGATTTATCCTGCTCGAGGGCGGCGTCTATAGCTGGCTGTTCTGGCTACTGCAGATTGTGCTGGGTAGCCTGGTCCCGCTACTGCTGGTGTATTCATCCCGGCTAAGGCAATCGGTATCCAGCCTGATCCTCGCCTGTTGCCTGGTCATACTCGGTGGCCTTGCCCAGTTGTACGTGCTCATCATCGGCGGGCAAGCCTTTCCGCTCAACCTGTTTCCCGGCTACCAGGTCAAAAGCAGTTTCTTCGACGGCGTGATCGCCACCTATACCCCGAGCCTGTGGGAAGTAATGCTCGGTTGTGGCGGCGCCACCGCCGCGATTCTGCTCGCATTGCTCAGCCTGCGCGCATTACCCATCCTGCCGCAATCCCTGCCAGCCGAAGCGGCAGCCGAATGAACTCTCTATTCCTGTCAGCAGCGCACAAATCGTCGGGCAAGACCACGCTCAGCATCGGTCTGTGCGCGGCGTTTAAGCGGCGCGGACTGGCAGTCCAACCGTTCAAGAAAGGGCCCGATTACATCGACCCGATCTGGCTTGGCATGGCGGCAGGCCTTCCCTGCTATAACCTCGACTTTTACGTTGCCGGGCGCCAGGAAACCATTGATGATTATTGCCATCGCGGCCAGCCGGCCGACCTGTGCCTGATCGAGGGCAACAAGGGCTTGCACGACGGCCTCGACCTCGACGGCAGCAATAGCAATGCGGCCCTGGCCAAAGCACTGGGTAGCCCGGTGATCATGGTCGTCGATGCACGCGGTACCATGCGGGGCATCGCTCCGCTACTCATCGGTTACCAGGTGTTCGATGCGGAGGTCAACATTGCCGGGGTGATCGCCAATCGTACCGGGGGGAAACGACACGAGTCCAAACTGCGCGCAGCGGTTGAAGCCTATACCGACATTCCGTTTCTCGGTGCGCTGGAAAACACCGAATCGATCGGTCTCAACGAGCGCCACCTGGGATTGATTCCGGGCTATGAAGAAACCGCATCGCGACAAAAGATCGCGACCATCGCGCGCGCCATCGAAGACAACATTGACCTTGACCAGCTGCAGCGAATTTCGACACAGGCAACCCCGGTTGAGGCCGTTACTTCCCCGCTTCAATACAAGGCAGAATTCAAAGGCCTGCGTATCGGCATCGCGCGCGATCGCGCCTTCGGCTTTTACTACCCGGGCGACCTGGAGGCCTTTGGACAGGCCGGCGCACAACTGGTCGAGATCGATACCCTGCGCGATTCAGGCCTGCCTGACATCGACGGATTATTTATTGGCGGCGGGTTTCCGGAACGTCACGCAGCGGCATTGTCGGCAAATTTCAGCCTGCGCGAATCGATACGCCACGCGATCGAAGGTGGACTGCCGACCTATGCCGAATGTGGCGGCCTGATGTACCTCGCCCGCTCACTTGGCTGGAACGGCGAAAGCCACGACATGGTCGGTATACTGGATGGCCACGCCGCGATGCACGAGCGTCCCCAGGGGCGCGGTTACGTGGTGCTCGACGAAGACCCGCAACATCACCCCTGGCCGCACAGGCCTGCCAACACGGGCAATTTAACCGCCCACGAATTTCACTACTCGGCGCTGCAGGATCTACCCAGCGAGTCGACCTTCGCCTATCGCGTGCTACGCGGCAAGGGAATCCGCAATCAGCAAGATGGTTATCTGTGCCACAACCTGCTTGCCTCCTACACGCACCTGCGCAACACCCGGGACAACCCCTGGGTAAAGCGCTTTCTGCAACACGTGCAAACCCACAAATCGGCGCCCACTGCCGACATTGCCCAGGTACTATAGGTATATCAATGGTTAGTCTATCCACCGCAGCACTCGAGCAAATTCGCCACTCGGCCGAACTGGGTGGTGCCCAGTCGACACCCTTGCGGGTCGCGGTCAAGCAACTCGAAGATGGCAGCTTTCACTACGCCATGGGCTTCGATGCACAACGTCTGCCGGGCGACAGTTTTTTCAATTTCGACGGTGTCGACCTGGTGGTGGCTTTGGCCAGCAAAGATCTGACCGACGGCATGACCATCGACTATGTCGAACTTGAGGCTGGCAAGAAAGAGTTCATATTTCTGAATCCCAACGACCCGGACTACGTGGCCCCTGCCGGTTGATTTCAACCGATTGGCCCATGTGTCACTGCAGGTCGATCGCTTCCTTTGTTTGAGTTTCCCGGGTTATTGGCGACTTTCCGGGTCAGTTGACCACGAGGCCATGGCCGGGCAGCAGATCACGCAATACGTAGGTCCGATGTAACGCGGCTGCCTGGTAGAACAGCCAAACCGGCTCATTCAAGGCTTCACGACCGCGTTTGCTGCCTTCCAGAGCACGCCAGCGGCCATTCCAGCCATTCCCTTCGTAGTCTGGAATTTGCGCGCCTTCAGATCCAAACACGCTGCCGGCGCGCGCGGCCTTGCGCCAGGCCTCGACACGCCCTTCCTTGTCCGCCTGGGTAGCCAGCACCGCTTTGACCGCATCCGCGATGTCGTCGAAATGGCGCCCATCGCCGCTGCGGCATTCCTGCGGGCCTTTCGCGGCAAACCGCTGGAACACACCATGCAGGGCCCGACAGCCCGCGAGGAAGGTACTCGGATTGTGGCGATCGCAGTGGATACCGTGCACAAAATCATCTTTCTCGTAATCGAAACCCCATCCCAGGTAGGGCCGATCGGGATAGGTAGCCACCGAGCCGTGACCGAGCGCACCCGACAAGGCCTCGCCGAGCCAGCTCTTGATATTGTCCAGAAAGCTGCCGTTGCGCTTGTTCTTGAAGAACTTGTCAGCCTTGAAGGTGATGTATTCCTTCATCTTCGGGTCGAGGCTTTCGGCAAAACGGAAGCTCTCGTTATCGACCTTGTTGCCACGCGAACTGACGCCGGAGAACCCGTAGTGTGAGAATGTATCGCCGTAAACGTGCGCGGCTATGCCGATCAGCGCAAGACCATAAGGGGTAGCGGCCAGGCTTAAATGGTGCTCGCAAAGTTCACGGGCAATTTCGCTGTCCATGCGGCACTTCAGGCGCTCGGTATAGCTTTCTCCCTCGTTGCCGGGCAGAAAATGGAAAGGCACCCAGACCTGTCGTTGATCCCTGGGTTCCAGGTTTTCGACATCGACTGCGTGATGCGCCGTGGCCTCGGAATCGATTCGCGCCCCGTCCTCGAACTCGACATTGCCTGCCGCAACGTTGTCATCGACAAATTGCGCGCAGGTGGCAATCATCTTCGCTGCCGCCTCGGTGAGCCCGGCGGCTCTCGCCATCGCGTAGGTTCCGTGATAATGCATATCGAGTTGCATGGTTATCCTCCCTTATCCAACCGCCCCGATTGTAGCCCAATCGAAGGGCTGCGATAAGTGTTCGCACAATGGCTGATATTTCCTGTATCTGCCCGGCTTGTTACAGGATTCCTCCTGCCAGGGACCTGCAAGGGCGCAACGCTATTTTTTCCAGCCGAAGCAGGGCACTCGCTGCGCGCCATACGGTAATGCTGAGCGGTTACTTATTGCCGCACATCAGTTTGCATCACACATTATCAAGGTATACTGGCGAAATTTCGCCACAGAGAATCCAGTCTTTCGATAACGCGCGATGCCAGCCGACAATCCGCAAATACATCGCCGAAGCGGCCCGTTAAACGCATGGTTTACCCGGCTCGACGAAGAGCCGCGTGGACTGCTGCAAAGTGGCCGCCTGCGCCTGCTATTGGTGTTTTTCGCGCTGCTGCTGATGTTGTTGGCGAACCTGGCCGCGTACATTTTCAGCGACTACGCCCCTGCCCGGTGGCTGCTGCAGTATGCGCCGTGGCTACACGCGGTTGAAATCGGCCTGTTACTGCTTTTGTTATGGCTGGTCTGGCGCGATTTGCTGCAACCCCTGATACTGCTGTGCAACTGGGCAGACCTGATGCGCGGGGTCAACCTCGACACCCGCGTTGAGTTCAACAAAGGCAGTGACTTTGCCGAGCTGGCGCGCGACATCAATATGCTCGGCAACATGATCAACAACCTCTCGCGGGACACTGAAATCCAGCTGCAGAAACACACCGATTACATCAGCCGCGAATCCCGTTCGCTGGCCATACTCTACGACGTCGCGTCGAGCATCAACCTGTCGCACGATCTGAACGAGCTGTTCGACAAGTCACTCGAATCGCTGTGCCACAACCTGGGCGCGCGCGCCGGTATCATTCGCCAGCTCAAGGGTATTAATAAAAAAGATATCGTCGCCTCACAGGGAGATTTCAACCACACTTTCCTGGCAAGCGCCGATCGTTTCCTGACGATTCAATACCCCAACGAAAAGGTCGCCCTGGACCGTATTTACCGGATCGACCGGCTCGACAGCGATATCGTGTTTGGTGCCAGAGGCGAGCAGTCCGGCAAACCACTGTTGGTGCTGTCGATCCTGTTGCAATATCGCGAAGACATACTCGGCGCGATACACCTGTTTTTTGACGACGATCACAGCTTCAACCTGGACAGCTACAACGAGCTGTTGATCAGTATCGGTCAACACCTTGGCAGTGCGGTAGAAAAGTTTCGCCTGCTGGAAGAGGAAAGTGAATTGCTGATCATGCAGGAACGCACCCGCCTGTCGCATGAACTGCACGATTCGCTGGCGCAAACGATAGCCAGCCTGCGCATCCAGATACGCCTGATCGACGAAACGATTCACGCCGACGACGAAAAGAGTACCTGGCACCAGATGGAACGCATCGAGTACACCATCGACCAGGCCAATAGCCAGTTGCGCGAACTGATTGCGCATTTTCGCATCCCCATCAACGAACATGGCCTGATTCCATCCATCGAAGAAAGCATTCGCCAGACCCGGGAGGAACTGGGAATTCCCGTTTATTTCCAGAACGAGTGGCCGCAACAGGAATTCGCCGAAGATGTGGAACTGAATATTTTGCGTATCCTGCAGGAATGCCTGGCCAATATCCGCAAGCACAGCCAGGCCGAAAGCGTGCGTGTATTACTCGGCTATCGCGACGGTAATTTCGTGGTGCTGATCGAAGACGACGGCATCGGCTTCGTCGAATCCAGCATCGTTTCGCAACACGGCCAACAGATGGGGCTCAATATCCTGCGTGATCGCGCCAATGAAATAAACGCGCAGATCGACATCGAAAGCGAGCCCGGAGACGGTACCCGCATCCACCTGCAATTCAGCAGCGAAACACAGCCCGTGCTGCGCGAGTCGACGGCTTAGGTCGATGGCCCGACGAATTTCATTATCGCGCGCTGCGCGCCTGGTGGGCGTCAAGCGAGGCGTTTTGCAGCAACAGATTCGTGCCGGCGTATTGAACACCTTCGAGGGTGAAATCGTGCTCGCCGACCTGTTGCAGGCCTATCCGAACGCGCAAATCGAGGATTCGAGCATGCTCGAGCGGGTCGAGCAAATTATCGAGCAGGCCAGCTTTATCAACGCTGACGGCAAGCCGCGCAAAGCGGACAACCAGGCGCTGGGGGCGCGCATCATGGCGCTCGGCAAGGATTTGTCGCGGCACAAACGGCTGGTGTCAGGCTACCGCAATCTGCTTGCGGAACTGCGCAAGGAGCTCGAAGAAGCCGATGCGTCCGGTCGCTTAAGTCGCTGGCTGGATCAGGCCGAAGCCACGCTCGTGGCCGACGATGATACAATCGACCTGCCCTTTATCAACGAGACCTTTTTACGCGTCATGACGGCACAGGCAACAATCATTCCAAGCGGCCACGAATTTTTCGTCGAAGGTGCGGAATCCATACTCGAAGCCGGCTTGCGTGGTGGGCTTGCCCTGAATTATGGCTGTAGCAATGGCAACTGTGGTCTGTGTAAATTGCGCCTGGTATCGGGCGAGACGCGCAAGATTCGCCATCACGATTACACGCTTTCCGAAGCCGAGAAGGGCATCGGCTATCTGCTCGGTTGTTGCCATACCGCCGTGTCCGACGTGGTGCTCGAAGGTGACGAAGCGCAGGGTAGCGGCGACATTCCGCAGCAGTCCATCTCGATTCGTCTGAAACGCATCGATCGTCCCACCCCGGATGTGTTGATCGTCAGCACCCGAACGCCACGCACCAGCCGCCTGCGCTTCCTCGCCGGCCAGCAGGCGCGGCTGTCCGTGGCGCGCGAAGGCTCGGCACAGTATCCCATCGCGAGTTGCCCCTGCGACGATATGAACCTGCAGTTTCACATCGCACTCGATGCCGAAGACGCGATGTCGATATACCTCGCCAATAGCGCCCGGGTGAACGATGTGTTGACGCTGGAGGGTCCGACTGGCGCCTTCGTCCTCAACGAAAATTCACCGCGCGCGCTGGTGTTTATCGCCTCGGGTATCGGCTTTGCCTCGGTCAAGGGTTTGATTGAGCACGCCATGGCGCTCGACGCCGCGGAGCACATTTACCTGTTCTGGATTGCCGACGGAGACGAACCGCCCTATCTTCACAATTTGTGCCGGGCGTGGAACGACGCACTGGATAATTTCGAATACCGGCCACTACCGGCAAGTGCCGCGCAAAACCTCGATCAACAGCTGGAAACCGAGCTGGGAGAACAGGATGCCAGCGATTTCGACTATTACATTTGTGGCGACGACGCACTGCACGCCCGCCTGCGCCAATTTGCCGAGCGCCATTCGCTACCGGCGCAACAGTTGCGCTTCGAAGACATCCAGTTCAAGGGATTAGTACCATGAGCCTTAAAATTCTGTTAATCGACGATCACATGTTGTTTCGCGAGGGCCTGATCAGCCTGCTGCAAAGCCGCAACATCGAAGTGCTGGGCGCGGTCGGCGATGGCAATGAAGGTATTCGCCTGGCCCAGGAATTGCGGCCCGACATCGTGCTGCTGGACAAGCGCATGCCGATCATCGACGGCATCAGCGTGCTCAAGCATTTGAAAAAGATTGGCCTGGAAATGCCCATTGTCATGCTGACCACCAGCTCCAACGAACAGGATTTACTCGATGCGCTGAAGGCCGGCGCCAGCGGCTACCTGCTGAAAGACATGGAACCCGATGGACTGGTGACGGCACTGCGCGATATACACGTCGGCAAGACCGTGGTCGCGCCACCACTGACCTCGGTGCTGGTGCGTTTCGTCAAGGGCGACATGACGGTATCGCAAAGCCAGGGACCGTTCAGCGAATTGACCCCGCGTGAAAGCGAGATCCTGGAGTTAATGGCCGAAGGCCAGGGTAACAAGCTGATCGCGCGTAACCTCGGTATTTCCGATGGCACGGTAAAATTGCACGTCAAGGCCGTGCTGCGCAAACTCCAGGTGCACTCGCGCGTCGAAGCCGCGGTTATGTACATCGAACACAATCACCGCGTCGCCGACCAGGTCGAAGAATAGCCCCACTCTTGTCGCCCCCGCGAAAGCGGGGACCTTATGATGACGTCACCATTTCTAGATTCCTGTCTGCGCCGTTCCGACGCATCGTTTCTCCTTCACACGCCAGGATTCCCCATTCAGGGTGATTCCTTATATATGGTGCTGGTTACCAGCGGTACGAATAAGCGAGTTGCACGATGTAGGCCTCGACGTCGGGAAACAGATCCTGTTGCCGTAATTGTCCGATCGCTTCGTCCGGCGACGAATCGCCGGTCTGCAGGTAGTATGCGAGGCGCGCCGACCAGGACTGGCCGTCGCCAAGATCCCGCCCCAGCTTGAATCCCAAGGTCGTGGTGTCGAGTTCTCCGAGACGGTAATCGGCGCTGGCGAACTCCGGAACCGTTTCACCCTCGAGCAGGAAGTAACGGTAAAACTCAGCGGCGGATTGCTGGTAGTAGCGCAGTTGTGGCTCGACGTAGTAGCCACGGCTGAACAGCAAGCGGTAGGTCAGTTCATAGGTGTTTGAATCGATCTCCCAGTCATCGGTCATGTAGCGATAGGATGCGGTCAATATACTGTGGCTACCGAGCATCTTTTTATACTTACCGTAAATGCTCTGCCGGCGCCGGCTGTCGGGTCGGTTTTCGAACAACTGGTCGACCGGTTCGCCCTCGTCGTCGACGACACTGACGAACTTGTAGGGATCGGTCATGTAACCGTTCGCCTCACTTAACGACAGGTTGACCTGGAACAGGCTGCTGCGATCGATCACCTGGGTAACGCCGACGATCAGGTCGACGACATTACGCGATTCGCCGCCCGTCTCACGGCGCTGATCGTTCATGCTGGTGAGCCCTTGCGGCGCGCCACCTATGGGTTCGATTTCGTCGAACTCGAGGTTGAAACCGTAGCTCAGTGTGGTGTTTTTCTGATTGAAATCATGCTGCCACAGGGCGTTGGTGCTGAGCGACTCGAAATCGTTTTCGCTGGAAAAACTGATACCCAGATTGCGTCGACTGTCACGATCGGTTGGCTTTTCCCAGTTCAGGCTAAGCGCAAAGCGCTCGTCCTCGAAAGTATCGTCGAGCGGTGTTTCGCCCGGTTGAACCTTGTAGGAACCGCCGTTGCGGTCACCATCGTCGTCTTCGTCGTCTTCGTCGTCATCATCATCTTCGTAGGCCCCGCCACCGCCCGACGGGCTGGTAAAAGTCTGCACCTTTGTCGACGGCACCGCGCCATTTGCCGAGGCACCGGTGAGTGAATCGTAGACGAATTTTATCGACAGCGACTCATCATCACCGAGATCACGGGTCGCGCTGATGACGGGTTCGACCGCGGTGACTCGGTCAGTTTCACTGTAGTAAAGAATGGCACTGTCAATATCCCAGTCACCGGACTCGGATTGACTCGATCCACTAAACAGCCCGCAGGCGGCGGCGGACAATGCGCCTGCAATATATTTGCTACTTATACTCATGCCAGAATCATTTCTACAATCAGGTGTTCTGAGTTATCACGCAAATGGACGATGCCTATCGTGAATGACTGGTTATCGATTCGTATTGCGCGGAGGCCTGCGGGGCGAGCAGTAACCCGTACATCAATATGAGGATTCCGCCCATCAGGCTGGTAACACTCAGGTAGGTGATCAGCTCGGTAATCAGGGCGTGGTGCGCGCCATCCCGCCCCAGCGGCAGGGATAGCGTAAACATACTAAGCCAGGCCATCGGGTAAAGGCTGCCTACGCCGATGAGTGTTGAGGCAAGGTATTTCATCTTGCGTGAAAGCGGCGTCAAACCGGTCATCAGCACCAGCACCAGCGCAAAACCACCGACCCCGGTCGCGTGAAAGTGCGAGCGTTGTGCGTAGCGCCAGATTTTGGATTCGCTTTTCTCGTCGTGTGCCGCCGGGTGTGCCGCGATCCCGTCAGAGATATACTGCTTGACGCCATCTTCGTTGGCACCAAACATGATCCCCATCGAAATACCGAATATCAGGGTCAGCATGGAAAGTACCAGGCCTGGCCGCAGTACGCTCATATCGATAGCCATGTGTGAAATCCTCAATTAAAAATGAGGATTCAGGGTATCGGCGAATACTTAAGGTAATCTTAAACTTCGGCCAACCAGTAGCGACGTGACGAGAGACAGTTTGCGAAACGGAAAATCAGGCGAGAGCCGGATTGCCCGCCACATTTTTCAGACCTGCCGTATTGATAAATGGCAGGATTACTACCGTCGTCCCCGCGCAAGCGGGGACCTCATAACAGTGCCAACATTATAAGATTCCTGCCTGCGCCGGTCCGACGCATCGGGCGGTCCGACGTATCGGAATGACCCCAATCTCCGTCGTTCCTGCGTAGGCAGCGGTCCGGCGTATCGGAACCTTACAACGACGCCACCATCACAAGATTCCTGCCTACGCAGGAATGACGGGACTTTCGTTCAGGCGAGGCCCGGGTTGCCAGCCACGTTTTTCAGTTTCGGTGTGTTGAGCTTGGTGATGCGCGCGGTATCGGAGCGGCGTAGATAATTGGCCACCACATCCCAGATCGGCGCACCCTCCGACTGCGACCCCACGGTGGCCCAACCGGCGACCTTGTAACTTTTTGACGCTTCGATCGGCGTACCATCGTCCAGTTGCATATCGGAAATGCGCTCACCCACACTACCCTCCGGTTCGATGCTGTAATCAAGGCCACCGAGGCGCACCATATCGCCACCCTGCTGGTAGTAGGGATCCAGGTTGAACAGGTTGTCGGCCACGTCTTCGAGTATCAGCTTGATGTTTTCGCCAGTCATTTCGCGCACGTAAGTTTCGGGATAAGTGATACAGGTTTGATCCATCACGTGTTCCATGGTGATTGTCTGGCCCGGCAACACCGTGGTGCCCCAGCGAAAGCCCGGAGACAATGCAATCTGCGCGTCGCCTTCACTGCGCAGGGCATCGCAAATGATTTGATCGAAAGTGCCGTTGAAATTGCCGCGTCGATACAACAGACCTTCAGCCACCGACAACTCCTCCTGCAACCTGTCGAGATACGGCGCTCGCGCTTTGGCGATATACGCGCTCATCGGCGCATCGGCCTGCAGCAGGTTGGAAAATACCGGCAGCAGGCGATAACGAAAATCACGCAGCTTGCCAGCGCGGATATCCATGTCCATCACCCCGAGAAACTTGCCGTTGGAACCGGCATTGGTCACCAGTGTTTGACCGCCCGAGTTGCTTACGGGTGTCGCGCCGGGCATGCCGTCGTGCGTGTGTCCGCCGAAAATGGCGTCGATGCCGCGAACTTGTGACGCCATTTTCAAATCGGAATCCATGCCGTTGTGGGACAGTAGCAGTACCGCATCGGGGGACTCCTCGTCGCGCACCCGGTTGACCATTTCCTGCATATCGGATTGCTGTACGCCGAAGGTCCAGTCGGGAATAAAACGCTGTGGATTGGCGACGGGGACATAGGGGAAGGCCTGGCCGATGACGGCGATGCGCAAATCGCCCATTTCGCGCACGACATAGGGTTTGAACACGTGGCCGGTATCTTCATTGTAATCGCCGCGATCGCCGAGCTCGTAGTCAAACATCGAAACTTCCTTGACCTTGCAGTTCTGCGCGATGAATTCGCCGTTGAACAGTGCCGTATTGTCGAGCACCTCGGCATCCTGGTAAGTGAATTCCCAGTGCCCGGTCATGAGATCGACGCCGAGCAGATTACAGGCTTCTACCATGTCGCGCCCGCGCGTCCAGTAAGACGTTCCCGAGCCCTGCCAGGTATCTCCACTATCGAGGAACAATGAACGTCCACCCGGGGCCTCGGCACGCATTTTTTTGACCAACGTTGCCAGGTGCGCAAAGCCGCCGACCTTGCCATAGACGCGTGCCGCTTCGGTAAAATCGAGATAGGTATAGGCATGCGCCTGTATGCCGTCTCCCGGCAGGTTGAAGTGTTCGAGTAAATGCCTGCCGACCAGGTGCGGTGCCTTGCCGCGTGCATCACCCAGGCCGATGTTGATACTGGGTTCGCGAAAATACACCGGGTTCAACTGCGCGTGGCAGTCAGACATATGCAGGATGCGCGCATTGCCGAAGCTGGGCGTGTCGTAAAGCGAGGAGCCATCGTCGCCGGCCTGCAGGCTGAAACTCGGCACCATGCCGGCCGCACTCGCCAGCCCCATCAATCGCATAAATTCTCGTCGGTTCAGATTCATTTCAGTTCTCGATCAAATAATTGAGCCAGTTCAGCCAGTTCGTTCACCACCAGGTCGGGGCCGGAATCCCGAATATCATTGCCATGATTGTACCCGTAGGGAACACAAACAATACCAAAACCCGCGGCGCGCGCGGCGCGCACGTCGTTGCTCGAATCGCCGACCATCAGGCAATGCGCGTAGTCCAGCCCGAAGTAATCGGCGGCGTAGTGCAAAGGCATGGGATCGGGTTTCTTGCGCGCCGTGGTATCGCCGGCGACCACCAGTTGAAAATACTCGGCCAGGCCCATTGCCGCGATCAGCTGCGAGGTAAAGGGTTCCGGTTTGTTAGTGACGCAGGCGAGCTTCAGTCGGTGCGCCTGGAGGCGTTGCAAGGTTTCCAGCACGCCCGCATACAACACGCAGCGATCGCTGGCATGCGCAGCGTATAACTCGCGAAAAATCTCGAGTCCGCGCAGGTAGAGGTCCGGCGACGGTTCGACTTCCATATCCCCGGTCAACACGCGCTTGACGAAGCGCTCCAGGCCATTGCCGATCCATATCCGTGCCCTGTCTTCGTGATGGGGCGCCAGGCCGAGACGTTGTAACATCTGGTTGCCGCACCAGGCCAGGTCACCGACGCTGTCGACCAGGGTGCCATCGAGATCGAACAGCACCAGTTGAATGTCCTGCACATTGAAACAGTCACCCGGCTGAAAACTGGCACCAGCATTCACGCCGCAAGTTGAATCAGGCATCTGCACCTCGTATCGCATCGATCCAGCCCAGGCTGGCATTACCAGCTATCCGCTGGCCACCAACCACGATTCCACGGGCCAATAACTGTGGCGGAGCTGCGATGGTTGTTCCTGTTGTCATACGTCCAGTTTCACCAGTTGGGCGAGCAATAAAGCGGCTAAGCTACCAAAATCCTCCGACCGATGTAATAACCCGTTAGCAATAGTCGCTACCACCTGTCTGCTGTCATTCAAAACATCAGTGCGCAAAATGCTTCGGCTCGGGAACCAATCTGGATTGAACCTTGCCCAGGGGTTAGTATGCGCTATCGATGGATTCTACATGTTGACCTCTAATTCTCATGCGATCTGCCATTAAGCTGTTGCTTGCGGCGCTGGCATTCACCCTGGGTGGCAGCGGTGTCGCCCACGCGGCAAACCAGCTTGCCGGGCACCCTTCCCCGTACCTGGCGCTGCATGCCAACGACCCGGTGGGCTGGCAAAGCTGGCAAGCTAACGTTTTTGCGCAGGCGCGTGCCAGTAACCGCCTGGTGCTGGTGTCGGTGGGTTACTTTTCCTGCCACTGGTGCCACGTGATGCAGCGCGAGAGCTACCAGGATCCGCAGGTCGCCGCCCTCCTCAACCAGCACTTCATTTCGGTAAAAGTTGATCGTGAACTGGAGCCCGACCTCGATCAGCGCCTGCTCGATTTTGTCAAACAGGTACGCGGAGCAGCAGGCTGGCCGCTGAATGTCATTCTGACACCCGAAGGCTACCCGCTGACCGGCTTCACCTACCTGCCGCGCGATAACTTCCTGCACTTGCTCGAACGCCTCGATGTCGAGTGGCAACAAAATCATGCTGAATTAAGCGCTTCGGCGCGCGAGTTTTTCGAGTTATCGGCAACCAACAGCAAGGACCAGGACATGCCACACAAGCTACCTGCAGACGTGATGGTCGATGCTTTCGTCACGCAGACCATGCAATCGGCAGACCAGCTCGCTGGCGGCTTTGGCAGCAGCAGTAAATTTCCCAATGTACCGCAACTCGATGCCTTGCTGGCCAGCCTGCAGCGCGCCGGAAAAGCCAATGATGAGGTTGCCGAATTTATCCAGCTGAGCCTGCAGGCGATGGCCGCCGGAAACCTGCTCGATCACCTCAACGGCGGTTTTTTCCGCTATACCACCGATCCCGACTGGCGCACGCCACACTTCGAAAAAATGCTCTACGACAATGCACTGCTGGCCTCGCTCTACCTCAAGGCACATCAAGTCTGGCCTGAACAGGGTTACGCGGCACAGGCGCTCGCGACCCTTGATTTTGTCGAAGCCCGGCTGAAGCACCCGCAGGGTGGCTACATGTCGAGCCTGTCCGCGGTGGACAGCGACGACCAGGAAGGCGGCGCTTACCTGTGGACCGCACAACAGCTTGCCAGCTTGCTCGATGCAACGGAACTGGAATTTCTGCAACAGTACTGGCAACAGGACCCGGTTGCCGGCAAGGTCCTGCTACGCCCTGTACAGCAGGTAACCGATAGCAAAGACTCCAAACTGGACCGTGTTATTCGCCGCAAGTTGCAAAACCGCGATGTCGCGGAGATGCCGGTCGACAATAAGCGTCTGGCCAGCTGGAATGCGATGATGCTGGATGCACTAACGCGCGCTGCCGACCATCAACCAAGCTTTTTCGATCGGGCAAAAAAACTGTTCGCAGACATGCGCAAACTGTTCGTCGTCGATGGTTCACTGATTCGCTTTGCTGATCATGCAGAGACCGCCGCCGCGGTTTTCGAGGATTACGCACAAAGCGCGCAGGCTTTTTATCGATACGGCCTGCGTTTTGACGATTCGCAAGCCATCGAGCTGGCGCGTCAGTTAACCGAGCATGCCCACCGACTGTTTCTGCGGCAGGGCCGTTGGCAAGCCAAGGAGCAACCGTTAATTCCCATTACAAACGGCCGCTGGGTCATCGGCGACCTGGTTTCCTTTTCGCCCATGACCCTGTGGTTAGACACCGCCCTCAGCCTGCCGAAACTCGATCCCGAGATACGCGCCAGCGCAACGCTCATGCTGCAACGCGCCACCCGGGAAATGATCAATCGCCCTTACCACTATGGCAGTTTCATCATGCTGCGCGCGCAACACAGCGGCTAATCCACGCGGTGAAAATTAGCCACCACCCGGGAGCCATTCATCAAAAATGCCGTTTTCCAGCAGACCTGGCTACAACGGAGCTCCCGTCATCAACACTAACTGACCAGCTATTGATCTGGATCAAACATCTCTACTGATCAGTAAAAGCGTCTAGTGATAACAAAAGCGACTAGTGATAAACTCGAATCAATTCATTTAACGGAAGCGATTATCATGTTCAAAACCATCCTGGTTCCCATCGACATGGCGCATATCGACGCCGGCAAGACCAACATTGACGTGGCCGTGCAACAGGCGGCACCCAGCGGTGCGCGCATCATCCTGCTCAACGTGGTGGAAGAGGTTCCCGTCTGGGTCGCCGCCGAACTACCCGCCCATATTCTCGAAGATTCAGTTCAACAGGCGAAAAAAGAACTGCAGGCGATTGCCAGTGCCAGTAGTAAGAAACCGGAGGTCATGGTGCGCAGCGGCCATCCCTACAATACGATCCTCGAGGTGGCGAAACAGGAATCTGTCGACCTGATCATCATTGCCTCGCATCGCCCGGGCCTACAGGATTACTTCCTCGGTTCAACCGCAGCGAAAGTGGTGCGCCATGCCCAGTGTTCTGTCATGGTGATGCGCTGACAGACACCCGCCCTCCGACTATTTCGGGGTACAGGTTTCAGGAAAAGCCCGATCCCTGCTGAATGTATTCTTCACGCGGGGGCGCAAACACATCGAATATCACGGCGCCATCTGGGCCGGCACTGAAACCATGTTCGACGTTGCCCGGTGTGCGCCAGAAATCACCGGGGCCGACCGCGGTCGGCACGCCGCCCTGGGTACGAATCCCCGAGCCACGCACACAAAAACCCCACTGCTCCTGCGGATGAGCGTGAATTTTTCCCGACTTGCCGGGTTCGATACGCACGATTGAAATCATCGCCTCGTCACCCGGAAACACGCGCGTGGTCATGCCTTCGGCCAGCTCACGGGCGATTCCCTGGTCGAGCGCATCCAGGTTAAAAAAGTTTTCGCTGCCGGACATTTCCTGCCCTCCCTTCAATCAGAACAAAGGCGCATGTTACCCCGAGTCGACCGATATTGCTGCCACTATCCAGTCGCCATTTGCGCCGTATCTGCGCCCCTCCTCCGTCATCCCTGCGCAAGCAGGGATCTTTGAATAACGCCATGGTTGTAAGGTACCTGCTTACGCAGGTACGACGGGAATGTGGGTTCAGAAGATGCTGTCGCGAATCAGCGGGCAGGTGGAGCAGTGAATGCCGCCGCCGTTGAGTTGCACTTTATCGTAGGCGATCTCGATCACGTCGATGTTGAGGCGTTGCAGCCTGGCTTCGGTCGCCGTCGAAATGCCGGGCGGCATGATCACCCGCCCGGGTGCTACCGCGAGGCAATTGACGATCCAGGGATCGTCGCGCGCATCGATCTCGACGGTGTCGATTCCGAGGTCCGTGAGCTTGCGCAGAAAGCTGTAAGGCAGCAGATCCGGGTCGACAATAGCGACGTTCACATCGATCATGGTCAAAGCGCCGTCGATGTGAATGTCGTATCCCGTCATGTCGATGCGCAATAGTTCAACGCCCTGTGCATTCAGTACCTGTTCGACCTGGTCGCAGCCTTCGTCATTGACACAGATCGAGCGCGCGATCACCGCGACCTCCGGGTTGAGCCAGGCGAAGCTGCCGCCTTCCATCAACGCGGTGCCGTGCAAGGTGCGCAGTATCGGCATGCCGAGATTAGCCAGGGTTTTGCTGACATGCGCTTCTTCGCCGCGACGAATACTGCGCGCCAGCCGCGTTACCAGCGCGCCGCCCCTGATGGCGATCGACGAATCGCGCGTGTAGACCGATTTGATGCCATCGGCTTCGACGCTGTCGAGAAACACCACTTCCACACCTTCATCGCGTAACAGTTGTACCAGGCGATCATGCTGCTCGCGAAATTCATCCCAATCCGGTATCACTTCGCTCTGGAAATACCAGCCCTTGTCACGATCACCGAAGGAACCGATTTCGTCGATGCGCATTGCGGGGTCGATGATGTTCATTTCCTCGCCGGGCCGATGCATCAGGCACAGGCGAATCTGGCCGACATCGTTGTCACAACCCCAGTGTCGTCCCCAAACGGCGGTCTGTTGCTCGGCCGACTCGAATCCGGGTTCGGGTTGGGAACCGAACAATTTGATGGTCTGATTGTAAACACTGGTCATGGTGACACTCCAGATGACAGCTGATACGAACCAGGGCGCCGACCTTGTGTCATTTGATCGACGACCAGCTGCAAAAAGTTTGCCACCAGCTGAAATCCCTTGTCGCGGTCGTGATAATTTTGCATCAAATGCGGCGCAATGTGTTGCCACACAGGGCCCAGGGTCTGGTCGGTACCCTCGGGATGAAACTGCGTGGTATAACAGTGATCGCCATAGTCCAGCACCGCTACCGGAACCCGGCCACTGCTGGCGAGCAGACTGGCGCCCGGCGGTACGCAAACCACGTGTTCACCGTTGGCGTATTGAAAGCAATCGCCATCGGCGATGCCACGCAGCAGCGGTGAAACCATACCCGCCGCCGTAAGCGTCACCGGAAAAGTGCCTGCAAAGGGACCGTCGGTTAGTTTTTTCACACCCGCACCTTCGGCATGTGCCAGCAGCTGGTGTGACCCACAGACGCCCAGCACCGGAATGCGTTGCGCGCGCACCTTTGGCAACCAGGCACGAACTCGCTGCTGCCAGAGGGTATTGTCGTGTACCGAATTGTAGCTCCCCGCGAGCACCAGCCCATCGACCTCATCCACCGCCGGCAGGGGCTCACCAATGCACACGTTGCGCGTCGAGATCGATATCCCGGGGAGGTGAGCGAAGCGCTTGACGAACCACTGCCCTTCGTCCTCGCGCTCCTCCAGATGGTTATAAACCGACGCGTCGAAGCTGCCGGGTTCACCCATCATTTCTATGAAAAAGACTCTCGCTGGAGAGGACATAAAGGCAGTTCCAACAAAAACACAGGAACCTGATTTTACACGTCCGGCAAATTTCGGAAACCCCACCGAGAAGGGTTTCTGCCGCTTGAGGCAGACCACCCGCGGCATCGATTTCTGTTATCATCCGCGCCACTGATTCCGAGGAAACATCAATGAAATGCCCCAAGTGTAACGACCAGTTTGAAACCATTTCTTTCCATGATATCGAGGTAGAACGCTGCCTTGGGTGTGCGGGCCTGTGGTTCGATATCCTGGAAAAAGACGACCTCGTCAAAATCGAAGGAGCCGAATCGATCGATATCGGCAGCGAACAGGTCGGTAAACAATATCGCGACATGGAAGACGTGAAATGCCCACAATGCTCGGTCGAAATGATTCCCATGGTCGATAAGGACCAGGATCACATCAAGTACGAGTCCTGCCCCATCTGCTATGGCACATTCTTCGACGCCGGTGAGTTTCGCGATCTGAAGGAAATTTCGGTGCTGGACCGATTTCGCTCAATGCTGCACACGCTGCGCACCAACCTTTAAACGATCAGCCCCGCCTGAGCCCGAATTCAGGCGGGGCCATTCGCCTTGATACCCGTCAACAGCTTGCCCAGTACATCCGCGCCGGTGATGATGCGCGGTTCGTCGCCCCAGATCAGCACCGCGTCGTAATCGATGGCGCTGTCTTCGACATCTGAATCGCTGGGAATGGACTTCAGGTAGGTAATGACTTCGCTGATGGTCTTGCTGGTGTCGCGAATGATCAGCGGCCGGCGGCAATATTTGTAGATATCGTAGGGTTTATCGAGATCCAGCAACGCCGCGCGCAGGGCCGCATCGGCATCGAGTAACAGTTGCGGATTACCATCCTCGTCGGCGAGCACCACCCAGTGGTGACCACTGGCATTGACCAGCTGCAGAAACGGATCGTTGACGTCGCGCACGACCTCGGGCACCAACGGCAAATCCACCTTGGTGGGCAGGCGAATGATCGAATCGGCATCGACCAGTTCACCTTCCTCGGTGACCTTGACCTCGTCGATGTTCAGGAAGTTGAGCGCGCCACGGCCCTCGACGTGATCGAGCTCCGACTCATCGGCTTCCATGTGTGCGCGAATCATCGAGATCAATTCTTTTTCATGCAGATAGTCGATACCTTCCTTGCCCAGCCACATATCGAGAAACATCGCGCAGGGTCGCGCCACCGGCATCAATACAAACTGGTAGAAACGCAACACCGGCGAAAGCAGGGAAGCCATGCGCAAGGCGTTACGCGAAAAATAAGCCTGCGGCAAAATTTCGCCGAAGATGGTGATAAACACGGTCGAAAAGGCGAAGGCCGCCACCCCGGCCAACACCGAGTCGGATAACAGCGTCAACAACACGTTGATACCGACGTTGCCCCAGAGGATGGTGGTCAGCAGAAAATTGGAATCCTGGCGCACCGCGAGCACCTTTCTGGCGGACTCGTTGCCATGCTTTATTTCGATTTCGAGCTGCAGGCGGCTGAGCGAAAAGAAGGCGAGATTCAAGCCGGAAAACATCGCCGATTGCGAAATGCAAAAGCCGATTCCAATCCACAGCAAGGTGTCGGTGCTAAAGTCCATGAAATTCAACATTTGAGGGCCACGACGGGCGCCGGAAGTAGCGCATGCTACGCTTAAAGCCGATGCTTGACCAGAGCGATTATCTGGTAATAACGACTATCTTATTGGCGCTGATTGGCAATCACAGGTTGCCCACATCTCGCCAGTGAAAACGCTAAATCGTACTCAATATCAGGCTGGTTTCACTGTTCAACACACCCTCGATCATGCGCACATCGCGCAGGATGCGATCGAACTCCGCGAGGCTGCTGGTGTGAATTTCAGCCATCAAATCCCAGGAACCATTGGTGGTGTGCAAGGCGATCAATTCGCTGATGCCGCGCAGTTGCCGGATAATCTGCGTGGTCGAGCGACCCGCCACCGAAATCATCATCAATGCACGAATGGTATCCAGCCCGTAATCTTCGCGCACGCGCACGGTGAAACCGAGGATGGCACCCGATGCCAGCAATCGATCCAGTCGATTTTGCACCGTGCCACGCGACACCCCGAGAATGGTGGCAAGCTTGGATAGCGGCGCCCGCCCATCGCGGCGTAACAGGCTTATCAACTCGCGGTCGAGACTATCAAACGCATGTTTATTGGAACTGGATGCCACTGGATTCATTAAATTTTACCAAATTTTATAATCGGGCCTGTCAAATTGCGTATTATTGTATCATTTTTTATAAATTAATATGATTTCTATATAAATATCTTGCCTTTTAACATGGACATATCGATTACTTATCCCTTACGCCTGCGCGCGGGAGTTGAACATGAACGAAAGCCTCAGAACCCACAAAGATTTGAATCTCGTCCCCTTTGTTAGCGTCGACCACATGATGAAGTTGATCAGCAGGATCGGTATCGAACAGGTGCTGAAGGGCATCGCCGACTACATCGAGGCGGACTTTGCCCGCTGGGAAAGTTTTGACAAAACCGCGCGCATCGCATCGCATTCCGAAAAAGGCGTGATCGAGTTGATGCCGACCAGCGACGGTAAACTGTACGGCTTCAAATACGTCAATGGCCACCCCAAGAACATGAAGGAAGGATTGCAAACGGTCACCGCATTCGGCGTGCTCTCCGAGGTCTATACCGGCTACCCGGTGCTGTTTTCCGAGATGACCATTCTCACCGCCCTGCGCACCGCCTCGACTTCAGCCGTGGCCGCCCGCTACCTGGCGCGCCGCGATGCGCGCTGCATGGCGATTATCGGCAACGGCGCACAATCCGAATTCCAGGCGCTGGCTTTCAAGGCGCTGCTCGGCATCGATCGTCTGCGCCTCTACGACATCGATCCGGCCGCCACCGAGAAGTGCCGTCGTAACCTCGCGGACAAAGGTTTCGAAATCGTCTGTTGCGACTCAGCTGCGAGCGCAGTCGAAGGCGCGGATATCATTACCACGGTGACCGCCGACAAGCGTAACGCCACCATTCTCAGCGATGACATGGTTGTCGAAGGCGTGCACATCAATGCCGTTGGTGGCGATTGCCCCGGCAAAACCGAGGTAGCGCGCGAAATCCTGTTGCGCGCGAAAATCTTCGTCGAGTATCCACCACAGACCCGCATCGAAGGTGACATCCAGCAGTTACCGGCCGATTACCCGGTAAACGAACTCTGGCCACTGGTTCGCGACGAACAGCACGGGCGCAGCGATGACCGACAGATCACACTGTTCGATAGCGTGGGTTTCGCCATCGAGGATTTCTCCGCGTTGCGCTACATCCGTGACGCGCTGGGGAAACCCGGTATGACCGACCTATGCGAAGATCTCGACCTGATCGCCGACCCCGATGACCCGCGCGACCTGTTCGGTATGGTTCAGCGCAACGGCAAGATGTCGATCGCCGCATGAACCAGCCAGCCGTGAAACTGCGCAATGCACATTGCCCTTCCGCGGTCGTTATGATTCGCCCGCACCGGTTTTTCGTCAACCCGCAGACCCGCAAGGACAACGTGTTTCAGCGCGATCCGGTTGGGATCACTACGCAGCAACTGGCAAGCTCGGCCTACCAGGAGCTGACCGCGGCGGCCAAAAAACTGGAAGCCGCCGGTATCCGTGTGCACATCTTTGAGGATGAAGCAGCGGAAACACCCGATTCGGTGTTTCCCAACAACTGGTTTTCGACCCATGCAGGTGGGCACGTGGCGATCTACCCGATGCTCGCGCCAGTGCGGCGCAAGGAACGCCGCAGCGATGTGATCGACATGCTGAAGTCAAAGTATCGTGTGCAGGATGTCATCGACTATTCCGGGCTGGAAGAAGATGACCTGTTCCTGGAGGGTACCGGTGCGATGGTACTCGACCACATCGATCGGGTCGCTTACGCGGCAAAGTCGAAACGCACCAATCCAATTGCGCTGGAACGCTTTTGCACGCACTTCAACTATGAGCCGATCGTGTTCCGCGCCGCGGACGAGAACCAGGTGCCGATCTACCACACCAACGTATTGATGTGCATCGCGACCTCCTTCGTGATGATCGGCCTGGAGATGATCACCAACCGCGAGCGACGCGCCGAAATTGTTGAGCGTTTCGAGAGTTCGGGGCGCGAAGTGATCGCCCTCGATTCAGCACAAATCGCCAATTTCGCCGGTAACGCGATCGAACTGCAAGGCTGTGAGCAGCGCATACTCGCCATCTCGTCGCGTGCGTTAAGGACGCTGCGCGCGGATCAGGTCGAAGTGATAGAACGCTCGGCGCAAATACTGGCTCTCGACATTCCGACGATCGAGCTATCCGGGGGTTCGGTGCGTTGCACGCTCGCCGGCATTCACCTGATTTCGCGATAGATCAGTTCAAATCCAACGATGAAATATGCCGCTTAGAAGCGCAGCGACAGGCAGGACATGCCGCCATCGAGTTTGGTGCATTCGCTGTTATTGATTTCCTCTACGTTAAAACCGGCCTTAACCAGGCGTTCGCAGGTACCGCGGGAAACCGGTGGGTAACAATACGAGATCGTTGTAGCGGATCGAATTGGCAGCGGCATCCTCGCCGTCGGCAGTATGGATTACGCGATAGCCTGCGAAACAACCCGATGCATCCAGGCGCTTCGTCGCCAGTATCGTCTCGGCGTCGAGCAGCGAACAATCGGTCTTGAAATGCAATACACCCGGGGGCGTCACGACTTCGCGCAGTTGGTAGTCCGTAAGGCCTGAGTATATCGGCCAGTTGCGATATCCCGGCCGAGTCGGTGCGCGCGGAGCGTCCCACCAGTATCTCGCGGGCGGTGGTCAGAATGTCACCGCCCTCGATATGCCCCGGGCCGTCGATCGCCTCGACGGTGTCGAAAAAGTCGCGCAACACCGGCGCCATCTGCGCCACTTCACCGGCGCGCGAGGCGGCGCCCGGGCGCATCAGAACGGCAAGCTTCAGGCAGGCACAGGGCGACATCCTCGACAAACACCGAATCGGGAAAATCTTCCAGTGCGGGTAACTCGGTGACGCTCGCGCCTGCCTGCTTCAGCGTCGCCACGTAGTGCGCATGATCGCTCAACATTTGTTGATGATCAGGATTGCCGGTATCGACGGCACGCAGACCGTCAACGATGCTGTGCGCCGGCAGACGCGTAATCGCACGACTAAATTCGAAGGATGGTTCGCTCACAGGGTCTCTCGGTGGTAGTTGATTTTAGATGGTTGTCAGGGGCGTCAAGCATATACCGATTCAATGCCCGGGTTAAGCCCAGGCGTCGCAATCAGGCGTTTCCCATGCCCATCATGGGGTCGCTGCCATCGCGCGGAATCCAGGTCTTATCCTCGCCGGCATACTCGCTGCCGGGATTTCCCATCACCGTGGTGCGCCACATCAGGCGCGTGTAGCGCAGGGCGTCGTACCACGTGGCGCAGTGCAGCAGGTTGCGGTTATCGCCGATCAACAAATCCCCGGCCTCCCATTCGTGCACGTAGACAAACTCGTCGCGCGTGGCATGGATCAACAGTTCCCGCAGCAGCGCCGCACCCTCGCCGCGTGGTCCAGGCGCAAGCCCGACAATGGGCCCATCGACGTAGTCCATCTGTTTTTCTTCGCAGATATACAACGACTGCGCACCGCTAACCGGGTGTCGGCGCACCAGCGGCTGACGCTGCGGCAACTGGTGCGGCAGCAACTCCAGTGGCTGTTCGCCGCCTTCAACCGCTGCGCGCGAACGCCCTATCCAGCTCGGCGCATGAATGCCCTGCAATACTGCGAGCTCGCGTTGCCGGGCTGGATCCAGCGCGGCAAAGGCGGCAGTGCAATCGGCAAACAGGGTCTGTCCCTGGTCGCGCGGCGGTAGATCGAGTGCCAACAGCAGGGTGATGTCGGGTGGCGGTCGACGATAACTTTGATCGGTGTGCCAGTTCACCTGGTCAGGAAAACGCGTCGCCAGGCGCGAGCCGTCACCGGCTGAAGCTTGCGGCGGCGGCGGATGATTGCAGGGTTCGGCATTGGTGAGAATCAGGATTTCATCCACCGAATCGTGAAAAAAACGCGGGCTGGTCAGCGTCTGTCGATAATCTTCGACTTCGGGCCCAAACCAGCGGCTGAGCTCGACCAGCGCTCCTGGCTGCGCGCGTATAGCCTGCATGCCTTTCACCACCATCAGGCCGCGCGCCGCGTAAAAATGCGCCAGGATGCTTTCAGCGTGTCGTGCAAAAGTGACCAGGATCCGCTCGATATCGTCGAATTCAAATTCGAGCGTTCCGCCGAACCCGTGATCGTCGAATCGGCTGAATCGAAACCCGTACCGAAATGGCGCTTCATGACTGATGGACTTACCCATGGCTACAGAAACCTCGCTAGCAAGCCATTATGCCAGTGCGCATTTGATCGCGCGAAATATTACCGCACAGTGGTCAAAAAGCCGATCACCAGTGTGAATGTCGATGCGGAAAGGAATGATAAAAGTGGCTGTGGTACAACCACGGATCGGGATAATAGTAGGGTCGTGGCCTCAAGGCCTCTGCAAACAGCCGCGAATCGCGCACGGCAACCAGCGGGAAACGATAGTCGAATTCACCGATTTTACGCACCAGGCTACCTTCGATACGCCCCACCACGGTCAGGCGTCGATTCGTCTTGTAAACCAGTGGGTCGAGAAAGCCGTCGAAACGGGCAACGAAGCGTCCGTCGCTTGCGCTGTCGGTAAGCGGTTGCTCATTGTTTTCGAGCGCACGCGCGGCGACGAACACCAGCGTGTGGTCTGCCTTGTTTTCGGTCGCGGTGATGATGCCACCCCAGCGTACCGTCGAACCCTCGTAAGCCTCGCCCGCTTCACGCACCGTGGCAAGCGTCACATCGTCCACCACCGCCAGCCCAACCGAGGACGGTGGCTTGCTGGCGCATCCAGTGCACACCGCTAACACCGCGACAATTCCCAGACCTTTCATGTTCATATCTCCAGACTTCGTCGAGCTCGGCCCAATACCAACCGGATTCGATCAATCCTTGGAGTCTGACGCCTTACCCGAGGTTCAGTCAATCGGGTTGTTGTCCGCATAAAGTCTACAGAGGTCTGACAGGAGCACTGTGCAGCGCTAGTGCTAGTGCCGACCTTGTCCGCGGTCAACGACAATAGCCACAGCGAAGCAATGGCGACCCCGATAAAACCCACGATGAAAATAAACGGCATGATGCCGTAGCCGAGGTAGCGGCTTACCAGCCGGAAATCAATTCCTAGAAAACTTCGTCCTGTAAGTGATACCAGACATACATAAAACGCTGTCCGATTCGACGAAACGGGGTGAGTATGCCATGGCCTGGTAATTGCGAGGTAAAGATTGGCAATTTGACTTCGATCTTCTGTCCCGCTACCAGCTGTGCCATGCGCCGACCGGCCTGTGCCGAATACATGACCCCGTTACCGCCATAGCCCATCGCGTAGTAAATTTTCTGATCGCTGGAAGGCTGAAAGATGCGTGGCATCATGTCGTGGCTGACGTCTACCCAACCCCACCAGGAATAGTCGAGGTCGATGTCTTCGAGTGCCGGAAACTTGCGCGCCAGGCCGCGCTTCAGCAAGGCGAGATGTTTCGGGTTTTCCGCATCGCGACCCGTGATCGCACTGCGGCTGCCGATCTGCACGCGGCCGTCCGGCAGGTAACGATAGTAGTGGCGCAAGTAGCGGGTGTCGGTCAGCGGTGAACCGGTCTGAAAACCGCAGGCCTGTTTTTCTGCGTCGCTTAACTCACGCGTAACCACGGAGTTCGTCAGTATCGGCATCAGACGATGCTTGGTGCGCTCGTCAAGTCCGGGAGGCGTATAACCTGCAGTTGCCAGGGCAACCGATTTGGCACGCACCACACCGCCGGGCGTGATCAGATGGTGTACGCCATTTTTGGTTTCCCAACCCATCACCGGGCTTGCCGGGTGAATTTTGGCGCCGAGTTTACGCGCCAGGTTCTGGTAACCGAAAGCGAGTTTTGCCGCGTGGATACCGGTGCCATCGGGCTCGTGCATGGCGCCGGCCGCCTCGTGATCTATCACGTATTTTTCATGTAGCTCTGCGCGCGACATGACGCGTGAACCATAGCCAAATACATCGTTCAACAGCGCCGATTCCTGCTCCAGGCGCGCCATCACCGATGGTTTGTGGGCAATGTAAAAATGCCCGCCTTCCTGCGGTTCACAATCGAAGCCGTTATTGCTGATAAGATCACGAAACAGCTCAAATCCCTCGGCGATCTCGGCATGCATTTGCCGGGCGACATCGACCCCCCAGCGCTTTATCCACTCAGATCGTTTCAGACGCCCCGAAGAAATCTGCGCCTGCCCGCCGTTACGCGTAGAACAACCCCAGGCAACCTTGTTGGCTTCCAGCACCACGGCCTGTATGCCATGATCACGCGCCAGGTGAATGGCCGTCGATAGCCCGGTGTAACCCGAGCCGATGATGACCACCTCGGCATCAAAGTCTTCCGACACCGGACCGTCGTCCTCGGGATAATCACCTACGGTATCGACCCAATAGGTCGGCGCATAGTCACGATTGTGCCCGGGACCGGCATCAACGATGGGATCGTAGCGCGGGTCGTAACTTGCCCGGGGCCAATGTTTGGGACGCTTGGGGTGCTCCATGATGGTTTCCTGCCAGTAGATCAGGTATTGATCAGCGGACGATTCTTGCGGAAAGCCTGCTTGATGACAATCTTGCCGTCGCGCAAAGTGAACAGGTCGGCGCCCTGGGCTTCGACGCGCGAACCGTCGGCGTTGGTGCCGCTGAAGGTCCATTCTGAAACGGCGCGATCGCCGTGTACGAAGTGGCCATGGTGATCCCAATGAGCATCCGCCATGGTGGCCCAGACAGCTGCGAAGGCTTTGGCGATCGCTTCGCTACCGTCGATCAGGGTGCCATAGACTTCGGGGCCGGCAATTGCAAAAAACTGGCAATCGTCGGCAAAAAATGCCATCACGCCATCGACGTCGTGGCGATTGAAGGCGTCAAACAACTGGGCAAGCGACTCGGCGCTTTCGACGGTTACGGAATTCGACATGGTGTGTTGTTCACTCGGTTAAGGTTTAACGGCAGGCGAGCGTTGTAACTATGCATCTCGGAATCCCCTGTCGCGCTGTTGACAGCGCGTGGTGGCATTTTCGGTAAAGCCGGCAAATAAGATAGTGCCAGTTCCCGGTAATCTATCACGCCACGCGCCGATTGTATGAAAACATAACGACGGGTGGTTAGTGTGCGCGATCAGTGTCGCGGCATCGACCAGCCAGGCGCCAGGCTGGCGGCTATTCGCGGGTAACGATCACGTCGAGCAGGTAAGGACGCCCGCTTTCCAGCACGGCGAAGGTCCGTTCCAGCGCCGCTGGCAAATCCTCCAGGCGGGTAATCGGTCCCTCTGCTTCGACGCCCTGGGCTCTTGCCAGCGCGGCGATATCGATGGCGGGATCGTCAATGTGCTGACCGATACCACTGTTGGCCAGTGGACGCCCGCGCTGTCGCGCCATGGTTTCCTGGTGCCCGACGTCGGTGTAGTTGGAGCGGTTGTTGTAAATGATGAAGCCGGCAGGAATGGCATAGCGCGCGGCTGTCCATAGCGCGCTGGAGGCCTGCATGAAATCGCCGTCACCGAGTATACCCACCACCCGCCGCGAAGTTGCACGCAAGGCCAGCGCCGCACCAATGGTGTTACCCGGCCCGGAACTGAGGCCACCACCACCGTCGTAGCCGAGAAAATCCAGCGGGCCGGTGAAAGCGAAACAGTCACCCGGCCAGGCTATCGGCACCCTGGCCAGGGTGATCGCGTGCCGCGCACGCATGGCTTCCAGCGCCGCGCCAATGTCGGCAGCTGAAATCCCGTTATCGGTTGCCCTGGCAAGCGGTGTCGAATCGGTCTGGGCCGTCGTTGCGACCGGCGCATTCAATTTCGTCACACCCTGCAATCGCTCTTCGAGCTCGGCCAGCAGGTCAGCCACCAGGCTGTCCGCATCGGCGAGGAGATCGATATCGGCTGGAGCCAGCCCGAAATGTTCCATCGAAGCACCGCTGTGCAGGTATGAATCCAGCGAACAATTAACGATCTTTGCCGGCAGCACATCACCGGCTGCGGCAAACAGGCTCGCCGTATCAATCCAGTCGCACAACAGCACCAGGTCAGCCGCACGCAGGGCACCGAGTAGCTGTTCGCTGATACGCAAGGTCAAACCCGACAAATGCAGGGCATGCCGGGTCGGAAAGGTGGCGCCCGACTTGAGGTCGGTTGCCACCCTGGCATTAACCAGTTCGGCCAGGCGCACGCGATTATCCCAGGCCTGTTGCGAGCGTGAACCACGACCAAACAGGATCAAAGGTCGCCTGGCTGCCAGCATTTCCGTGGCCACCTGTTCGACCTGCGATTTCCCGGGCCGCGGAACGCTGGCGGGCTGGTAGCGTTCGACGGCGGGCAATTCGATCTTTGCTGGCAAGCGGGTTTCCTGCAAGGCGCTGTCAACACAGACGTAAACCGGGCCCTGGGGAGCGGAACGCATCAGCTTGCCAGCCCGCAGCAGGCTTTCGATCAAGGCTTCGCAGGAACGCGGTTCGTCGTCCCATTTCACACTGTTGCGCAGCAGCGCTCCCTGGTCCTTGTGGGTGTGCAGCCAGTCCATCCACGGACGCCGATGCACAGTATCAACCGGTCCGTTGGCGCCAATCAGCAACACCGGCATGCGATCACACCAGGCATTGAAAATCCCGAGCAAGGCATGCATCAAGCCCACGTTGGCGTGTAATGCAACTGCCATTGCCTTGCCACTGGCCTTGGCATAGCCATGCGCAATGGCCACCGAATGGTCTTCGTGCAGGCACAGCAGAATTTGCGGGTCGCGGTTGCCCGTGTAATTCACCAGGCTGTCGTGCAGCCCGCGAAAACTGGCGCCGGGGTTGAGTGTGATGTACTCGATATCGAGCCGGCGCAACATTGCGCTGACGATATCGCTACCCCACTCCAGGGCAAGGTCGTCTGCAATCACTGGTGCTTCGGGTCGATGTGGATCCGTCATGTATACTCTCCGGGAGCTGGCAGGTCTACAGGGACTTAACCAGTGCTATGACGGGAATACTATCATATTGTCCGGGCACGACCCTGCGGAACCAGCGCCTGAAGATAGTGCCCTAGTGCGCGCTATTGAGTACACTGTGCACACAACCCCAAGGAGGAATATCATGAGTTTTTTCAGAATTGCGATCTGTTTTCTGTTGCCGCTTAGCCTGAACCTTTACGCGGCCGGTACGGCGGCCCCCGAAGGCGCCGTGGCCTATATCGTTTCCCCCGCGCACGGTGAGGTTGTCGGTACCCGGTTCAAGGTGGTTTTTGGTCTTTCTGGAATCGGTGTTGCACCGGCTGGCGTCGACAAGGATAAAACTGGCCATCATCATCTGCTGATCGATACCGACCTGCCCGCACTGGACAGACCCATCCCGGCGGACGCCAATCATCGGCATTTCGGCGGCGGTCAGACCGAGGTAACCATCGAACTTCCAGCGGGCGAACATACCCTGCAGTTGCTGCTGGCTGATTTTACCCACACCCCACACAGTCCGCCGGTCAAGTCAGCGCAAATTACCGTCATGGTGAAGTAGCAGCCAATAGGCAGTCGCCAGGCTGAAATCCCGAACTCGTTTTACTACTGGCTTTTCGCCTGGTTTTTATCAGCCAGTTCGATCGCGTAATGGAGTAAAAAACCGCTATTGTGCGCGGAGGGTTCGCCGAGACTGATGTGGCCTTCCCCCACCAGGGCTACGCGTTCCTGGTGAAAAAACATTTCGGCCTGGTTGTGGTTGATGTAACTGCCGTTCGCGCTGTTATCGACAAAAATATACTTGCCGCGATTGCATTCGATCCGGCAATGCTGGCGCGACGCCTGTTGCGACGGAATAACCAGATCGCAATCCTGGCCACGCCCGATGGTTGCGCTGGTGACGGTGTTGGCAGACAGGCGGATAACATTGTCGTCGTAGCGAATGACCAGCACGCTCTGTATCGCATCTACCACCTCGTTACCGACGATTCGGGTCAGTTCATCGGTTAACTCCCAGACCACGTCGTATATGTCGATCGGCTGTTCCTTGCCCTTCACCGTGGTGGTGGTAAACAGCTTGCAACGATTGCCTACAGCATCGTCGAGCTGCCCGTGGGTATACCCGGATATCAGGGTTTTACCGCCACGGGCAAGTGCCGACACGCGTGCGGCGAGATTCACCGCGTCGCCATAGATATCGCCCTCGCTTTCGATCACCGGCCCCTGGTGCGCACCGACGCGAATCGCGATTTTGTAGTCTTTCGAGGGCGCTGTTCTGTCGGCCAGAAACATGTGCATTTCGCGCGCCGCATCGAGCGCGTCTGAAGCCTTCGAGAAGCTGCACATGACGTCGTCGCCGCCGGTTTTTATGGTGGTACCCCGGCATCGGCTGACGATATCTGACAATTGTTTCAGCGTCGTGGTCACCAGCCTTTCCGCCACTTCATCACCCATGATTTCATACAGGCGTGTACTGCCTACTATGTCTGCAAACATAATGGTGACTTCGTTATTGGATGAATCCACAGCCTGAACCTGTTTTTAGAAATCGAATCAGTATACCAAAGGAAGCCCCAATTAATGTACTATCCTCTGTATTCTCAACCGAGAAACTCATGATTTTTGAACGCTCAGGCGTTGTTGGAGGATATGCGTGAGCATACGAGTTAAATTCAACCTGGCGATGTTTCTGGTATTTGCGATCGGATTTGCCGCCGCCGCCTTTTTTATCGAGCGAATTCTGCTCGAAAACGCCAAGGATGAAGTAGCGCTCAAGGCCCGCATCATGTTGGAAGCTGCCCGGAGCATGCGCTCTTACACGGTAGAAGAAATACGCCCGCTGCTGCGCAAGATTGATACCGACGAGTTTCTCGCGCAAACCGTACCGGCCTACGCCGCAACCGAGAATATGAAGCGCCTGCGCAAGGCTTATCCTGATTATTCCTACAAGGAAGCCGCTTTGAACCCGACCAACCCGGAACACAAGGCCGCCTCCTGGGAAGAGGACATTATCCAGTACTTTCGCAACTACGAGGAAGTCAAAGAGTATTCCGGCGTGCGCTCTACCCCGACCGGTCAATACCTGTTCCTGGGACGCCCCTTTAAAATAACCAAGGAGGGGTGTCTCACCTGCCACAGTACGGCCGAGGCGGCGCCTGTCTCAATGGTAAAGAAGTACGGCGCGCACAACGGATTTGGCTGGAAACTCAACGAAATCATAGGCGCACAGATCGTCAACGTGCCGATGGCGATTCCAATCGCGCGTGCCAATGCTACCTTCACCGCCTTCATGATCATACTGGGAAGCGTGTTTGCCGCGATCTGGCTGGTGCTGAATATTTTGCTGCATTTGATGATTATCAAACGCGTGAATAAAATTGCCGCCAAGGCCGAGGAAATCAGTAAAGGGAACATGAAGGTCGACGAGTTCGAACAATCGGGAAAAGACGAACTGTCTTCGCTCGGTCACTCCTTCAACCTGATGTACCGCAGCCTCTCCAGCGCGGTTAAGCTACTCGACAAATCGCAAATTTGATCATCTGAGCCTGATACCTTGAGTGACCTGCCGCAAACCATAGGTAAATACCGCATCCAGTCATCGCTCGGAGAAGGCGCCATGGGCGTGGTCTACGAGGGCTTCGATCCGGACATCGAACGCCGGGTGGCCATCAAGATTCTGCACCCGCATTTGATTCGTGATAAAAACGGCGACGAATTCCTCGAGCGCTTCAAACGCGAAGCCAAGTCGGCTGCCCGTTGCACCCATCCGAATATCGTCACCGTACTCGAGTATGGACAGGACAACGATACGCCCTTCATCGTCATGGAATATGTCGAAGGCGCGTCATTGCAGGAGATACTCAAAGCCGGTCGTGCCATCTCTCTGCAAAAGACCCTGTCGATCATTTCGCAATTACTCAAGGCCTTGCATGCGGCGCATCAGCTGCAGATCGTCCACCGCGATATCAAGGCCGCCAATGTCATGATTTTAAAGGAAGGCGGCAGCATCAAACTGGCCGACTTTGGCATCGCGCGAATCGCCGAGAGCGCCGAACTGACGATGACCGGCGCCGTCGTCGGAACGCCGAAATACATGGCCCCCGAGCAGATGTTTGGCCTCAAGGTGGATGCGCGCGCCGATTTGTTTTCGGTCGCGATGGTGTTCCTCGATTTGCTCGCACTGCTACCCAAAAGCCCGGCGATACCTCGATCCAGCTTGCCGGAACTCGTCAATCTGCCACCGAACAACCGCATCGACTATTCGATTCTCTACCCGACTGCGCTGATCCCTGTTCTGCAGAAGGGGCTATCGGTTGTCCAGGCGGAGCGCTATCAGAATGCGCGCGAATTCGTGCAAGCTATCAAAGACGTGTTGCCAAGGATAAAATCCGCGGCGGGGCCCGCGAGCACCGCGGATGACGCCACGGCGGTGGTGCAAAAATCAGTCCCATCGGCTCCACCGAGTACCTTGAACGACCTGGACTCGATGACCAATTTACTGGTCGACTACGTCGGCCCGATCGCCAAGAACATCATGGTGGTGCACGATCGCGCCAATATGCCGGCCGACGAACTGGCTACCGTGATTTCCCGGGAAATTCCACGCCCCGAAGAGCGCGAGGAATTTCTCAAACGTTGGGAAGTGATCAGTGGTACCCGAATCGACAATAGCGGGGCAGGCAAATCCGACACCGGTAGGGGTTCGACAACGACGCAGACCCGTACTTTTAATGAAGCCATGCTCGAAGAAATGAGTGCGGACTACGCCGCTTATATTGGGCCATTGGCCAGCCGCCTGGTGCGGCACCACGCCGGTACTACCAGCGACCTGGAGCGGCTGGTAGAATTGCTGGCCAGGGAAATTCCGAATCCAGGTGACAGCGAAAAATTCAAAAATCAGTGGCTGCGGGGCTGAAGCCCGGATTCGTTTTGGCGAGTCCTGATTCTCGCGCTAAAGCTTTACTTCGAAAGGGCTATTGACCCCACCTGAAAACGCATTTTCCAACTATTCAACTGTCTCGGCCTGTGACTCGCATCGGACGACAACCCAGGCCGTGAATCTAGCTGCTCATCTCGAAGCGGCGAATTGCTTCGGGATTGAAACTGAATCCGGTTCCGGGCCGCTCAGGAACGTCGATCATGCCGTCACGAATTTCCATGGTTTCATTGAACAGCGGCGCGAACCAGGGCATGTGCTCGACCGAAATGCAATTGGGTTCGGCAGCGGCGATGCACAGGCTATGCTCGGTAAACAGGTGGGTCGACACCGGGACATCCTGCGCCGCGGCCAGCGCACAGGTACGTCGCATTTCGCTATAACCGCCAATGCGCTGCAGGTCGGGCATCAGCACGTCGACCGCTCGCGCTTCGAGAATATCGCGCATGCCGTAACGCGTGTACTCGGTTTCCCCGGCGGCAATCGGCGTCGTCAGCGCAGCGCGCACTTCGGCAGCGGCGCGCAAATCCTGGTAGGCCACCGGTTCCTCGAGCCAGCCAAGATTGAATATCTCCAGCTCCCGTCCCAGGCGTATTGCCTGTTTTGCCCCGTAGGCCTGGTTGGCGTCGGCGAGTAACTCGATATCATCGCCAATGGCTGCACGCAGCAGGCGCACGCGCTCGACATCTTCGGCAATGCTCGGCTTGCCAACGCGAACCTTCATCGCCAGAAACCCGGCGTCGATGAATTCCTGCGCCTGCGCAACGCATTCGTCGATCGATTGCGATAGCCACAGGCCGCCGCTGGCATAGGTTTTGACGCGCCGACGACAGGCGCCAAACAGGCGGTGTAATGGTTGCCCGGCGGCTTTACCGATCAGGTCCCAGCAGGCAGTATCCACGGCCGTCAGCGCGGCGATGGGAAATCCCTTGTGGCCGATCGGATTCATCTCAACCCACATGGCCTGGCCAATCGCGCCAACGCAGTGCGGATCCTGGCCCTCGACCTGGTGTGCAAAGCCGAGCAGCATTTCGTGCAAGGCCTTGAGCCGCACAGCATTCAGGGTAAACACGTAACTCTCACCAACCAGCCCCTGGTCGGTTTCGAGCTGCAGCAACACGCAACCGACGCTGTGCATCTGGTGAATCGCGGTCGCAATCGGCTGGTCGAAGGGCACATCGACCAGCCGCGTCTTGAAGCGGGTAATCTTCAAATCAGTTCTTGTAGGACGGGTCAGCGCGATCGCAACGGCGCTTGAGCGCAGGCCATTCGTACTTGCCGGGTGAAAACGAATCGTACTGCTTGCAGGACATTTCCCACAATTGGGCGGTCGCCGGTTCGAGCTCGAGACCCGAGGCCTGTGCCTGCAGCGCAACCTCGCACATGCGGATCATGTAATACATGTTCATGAAGGCTTCGCCGGCGGTTTCACCGACGCTCAGACAAGCCGTGATTGCGCATCACCAGTACTTTACCGTCGCCGAGGTTATCGGCGATGCGAAAACGCTCGTCCAGGTCCACCGACAGCCCTTCCCAGTCGTGGTAGCCGATCTTGCCGTAGAGCATCGAGGAATCCTGCACCCAGTAGGGAATGCCGTCCTTGAACGCGGTAGCTGCGAGCGCGCTCGGCGGGTGCGCGTGGAACACAAACTTGTTTTGCGGATGATGCAGGTGAATCGCACTGTGAATCACGAAGCCGGCGGTATTTACATCGGGTGGTCCTTCCAGCACCTTGCCGTGCTCGTCGACCTTGATCAGGTTGGACGCCGTCACCTCTTCGTACAGCAAGCCAAAGCGATGCATGAAAAACGAGTGGTCGGTGCCCGGCGCGCGCGCGGTAATGTGATTCCACACGGTATCATCCCAGCCAAACAGGTGCGTCAGGCGGAACATCGCCGCCAGGTCGACGCGCACTTCCCACTCAGCGGCGCTCGCCGCGAGCGCGCCGCTGGCGCTGGTAAAATCCTCTGCAGTTACTTCGCTCATCGTTTTCTATCCCGGCTCATGCCTGTAAAAATGTATTGTTGTCCTGTTCCAGCAAGCGCACCGCATTGAGGTGATTGGCATCGAAGCCAAAGGTTTCGATGGCGCGCGCGTAGGTTGCGGTGGTCAATTCGCACATCGGCAGGCGAATCCCAAGGTTGCGCGCCATATCGCCTGCGAGTTGCATGTCCTTGTGGGCCAGGCCGACGGTGAATGACGGATCGTAGTCACCGTCCAGAATCGGCGGTCCATAACGGTCGGCAACATAGGACTTGCCCGTGCTGTTTTGAATAATATCAAGCATTTGCCGTGGCGCCACCCCGCCCTTCACGCCGAGCATCAGGGCTTCCGACAGCGCCAGTGAATGCAGGTAACACAGCACCACCTGGGCAATCTTGGCGGCATACCCGGCGCCGTGAGGGCCCAGTAGATCGATGCGACCACCGATGAGCTCGAGCAACGGACGGCAGCGTGCAAACGCCGTTGGCTCACCACCCACCAGTATCGTCAGGTTGCCGGCGCGGGCGCCTTCGTCACCGCCCGACACCGGTGCATCGAGTACATCGATACCACGTGCCTCGGCGGCCAGGCGAATTTTTTCCGCGGTTGGCAGATCGTTGGTACTGAGATCAATCCACACCGATTCGGCTGGCATGTTGTCCAACAGGCCATTTTCCCCAAGGCCAACCGCTTCGATCTGGCGCGGACCCGGCAAAGAAGTCATGACCACATCAGCCCCCGCAACCACCTCGCCGATGCTAGCGGCACAGTTCGCACCCAGTTCCCCGAGCACCGCACAACGTTGTGGATCGATGTCGAACACCGTAAGTTGATGTTGCCCGCTGGATTGCAGATTTTGCGCCATGGGATTGCCCATTACACCCAACCCGATAAAACCGATTTTCATGCTCGTTCTCCGCTCAGCCGTGCCAATTTACTCCGAGCAGTTAATTAAGTAAAACGAATATAATTGAAGAGTTATATCGATTATATTTGATTAATTACACCCTGACTGGAACCGGACCATGAACATTGAATCGATGCGCGCCTTCCTCGAAATCGCCTCGACTGGCAGCTTTCAACACGCCGCCGAGCGCTTGAACATCACTCAATCCGCGATTAGCGCGCGCATCAAGGGGCTGGAACAACGCCTCAATCGCGTATTGTTTACGCGTAAACGCAGCGGTATCGAGCTGACAGCTGCGGGCCTGCGCCTGCAACGCCACGCGCAAAACTGCGTGCAATCCTGGGAACGCGCCCAGCAGGAAATCGCGTTGCCGCCCGGTATCGAAAACCTGTTTTCGCCTCGGGTTGCAAATCAACATGTGGAACCGCCTGGCGATCGCCTGGAGCGACTGGATGGAAACGTGAAGCACCGCAGGTCTCGACGCGTATCGTTTGCGATTACTCGGAGAAACTGGTCAGCCAGGTGCGCGAGGGCTCGCTCGATGTTGCCATCGTGTTTTCCGCACGCCAGGGCGGCGGCCTGGAAATCCAGGACTTTGACGAGCAGGAACTGATCCTGGTGTCGACCGAACCGCGCGCGCTGAACGTGGACTGGACGCCTGGATTCATCTTCGTCGACTGGACCGATGAATTCTCGAGCCAGTACAGCGCCGCATTTGCCGATTCGCCACAACCGCGATTTTCCATCAGCTCCTCGTTCATCGCGCTCGATCATATCCTGCGACACGGCGGTTCCGCTTACCTTGCCCGTGACGACCTTGACGATCATCTGCAAAGCGGCAGGCTGCATCGTGTCGATGCGGCACCGGTATTCTTGCGCAAGAGCTACCTGGTGTACCTGCGTAACAGTCCGTTGCGCGACCTCATCAATACCACGATCGATGGCTTGCGCCGCCTGGCCTGATTACAAACCAGGCCATTGCCATTGGCCACCTGCAAGCATTACTCTTATACTGCCTCCTCCGGCTAACCGGTGAAGATGCAATCGCGTGGGCAGCGCATATCCCGTTAAATGATTTCTTTCAATCAGGATATGGCGAGTGACTTGTGAGTCCTGACGTCGGCAATTAGCGGCATTGTGCTAGCATTAGTCATCCAGAAACGATTAGCATGAACCGATACCTCGACGCCAACGCTTGTTGTCCAGCGTCAGCGGAATAAATAAACCAACGGAGAACCAACGACATGACCGATAAACGCGAAGTAGTAGTTTTGAGTGGCGTACGTACCGCAATTGGCGACTACGGCGCCAGCCTGAAAGACATCGCTCCCTGTGACCTGGCGGCGCAGGTCGTTCGCGAGGCGGTGGCACGCGCGGGGGTCAGCCCGGAGGACATCGGTCATGCGGTGTTCGGCAACGTCATTCACACCGAAGCGCGCGACATGTACCTGTCACGGGTCGCAGCCATCAATGGCGGCCTGTCTCACGATACGCCCGCCGTCACCCTCAATCGTCTGTGCGGCAGCGGCTTGCAGGCCATCGTCTCGGCAACCCAGCTGATCCAGCTTGGGGATTGCGATGCGGCGGTCGCCGGCGGTGCCGAATCCATGAGCCGCAGCCAGTACTGGCTGCCGAGCCAACGCTTTGGTCAGCGCATGGGCAACGGCGAGGTCGTCGATGCCATGGTAGGCGCGCTGTCGGATCCCTTCGATAGCTGCCACATGGGAATCACCGCGGAAAATGTCGCCGAAAAATGGAAAATTAGCCGTGAAGACCAGGACGCGCTGGCTGTCGAAAGTCATCAACGTGCGGCGAAAGCGATCGCAGCCGGACATTTCAAAGAGCAGATCCTGCCGATCGAAACCATGGTCAAGCGCCAACCGGTGCAATTCGATACCGACGAGCACGTGCGCGGCGATGCCACCCTGGAAGGCATGGCCAAATTGCGCCCGGCCTTTAAGCGCGAAGGCGGCACAGTAACCGCGGGCAATGCTTCCGGGCTCAACGATGCCGCTGCTGCGGTTATCCTGATGGAGCGCGAGGCGGCGCAAAGCAAGGGACTAAAACCCATGGCGCGGCTGGTCGACTACGCCTTTGCCGGCGTCGACCCGAAGTACATGGGAATCGGGCCGGTACCCGCCATTCGCAATGTGATGGAGAAATCAGGGCTTGGTGTTAAGGATTTTGATGTCATCGAACTGAACGAGGCATTCGCCGCGCAAGCGCTTGCGGTGGTTCGCGACCTCGATCTGCCGGCCGATAGGGTCAACCCCAATGGCAGCGGAATTTCGCTGGGCCACCCGATCGGCGCCACCGGTTGCATCATTACGATCAAGGCGCTCCATGAACTGCAACGCACCGGTGGACGTTACGCGCTGGTCAGTATGTGCATCGGTGGTGGCCAGGGAATCGCCGCGATATTCGAGCGTCTGTAAACGCTTCACAGATTGATTACGATCCGCTTGCCGCATCATTAATCGCGGCAAGCGGATTACTCGAACGTTAGCTCTCGTCCTTGTCTTTTGTTGGCGTTTTGCCACCTTGTGCAAATGCTTGCCAGAAACTGCTCTGCATCGATTCCAGCGATTTGAATTGATCTGCGCTCGGCATTAACAGCTTCATCAGTTCAGCCGGACTGTTGGCTTCGATGCCGGCAAGCGTTTTATCCCGCAGCTTTTCCACTATTTCCTGCTGCAATGCCTCAATGTCGGGTAAACCCAACAAGGTGCGCATTTCCTGGGGCGAGGCGTCGATCTTTATAGTGGCTTTCATACGGGCTCCTGGGTAGCGGTTAACCGAGCTGACAGTATACTGATTTATCGTTGCTCGCATCGCACCAAGATTACTGCGACCGCTCTATTTTATCAGCGTCGAGCGGCTGCTGTTGTTTCGCGCTAGCGACGCCGAAAGCGGTCGGCCCCGCACACCACTGCGCGCCGCTCGCGTTGCTGCAAAGCCAGCAGGTTTTTAGCAGTTTCCTTCATGTGCCGGGACATGTTGTCAAAATGTTCGGGTGCGCCGACCAGCGCATCGAGTTTGCGCGCCAGCGGCGCCAGGTATTGCCAGTAGATGAACCACACGATACCAATTATTGCCAATCCAATGGCCGCAAGCAAAACGAAGGTGTAGATGGAAAGCCGCAGGACGGCCGAGTCGAGCGTCGCGTTGACCAACTGCCGGACGTTATCCGTCGCCGTTGGCAGCGATTCGGTAATGATATAAATGCTGTCGCGTGCGGATTCCAGCCCCCGACTGAGTTCCGCGAGCGGTTCTCGCGCCGCGTTGATCATCGTCGGTAATTGCTCACTCAAGCCTTTTGCGCTCGCAGGTAATTGCCGGGAAAGTGTAGTGAGCGCAACGCTGGCCGCATCGACGCTTTGCACGGCCTGCATCAGAGTCTGTATTTGTTCGTTGGTCAGATTGGTGTTTTCCACGGAGAGCTGGCTGATCGCAAGCGCCAGGCTATCGACCGATCCGGCCAGCGTTGTCGAGGCCGAGGCCAATCCGCTGGTATCGATCACCACGCGGTCGACCCTGACGCTCAGATAATCGCTGGATGAGCTGGACGGGCCGGCTTCGCTCAACGTTGCCGCGACAACAGCTGAAGGGAACGACCATAGCCCTGCCAATGTCAAAAGTATTATTTTCATCTGCGGATACCCTGCTTTTGCGCAACATTATGACGGGGACAGAACATTATAACGGGGACAGTTTACTTTGGTCGCGAAAATCACGGGTAAAGTAAACTGTCCCCCGCAATTTATTCGCGCGACGGCCTTTGTTCGACTATTAAATAAACCATGCGCAGACTCCTCATCATTCCGGGTTTACTATTCGGCCTTGTATTTGCGGGTGGCGGATTTTTTATCGCGGCGGAAACCGCCTGGCCCATGTGGCAAAACTGGAAACAGGTACAGAACTGGCGACCGGCCTCGGCGCGGCTACTGTCAGTCGAGGGTAGCGACAATGATACGCGCGCAAGCTATCACTACGAATACGCGGGTGGCAGCTTCCAGGGCAGCCGCGTTGGGCTCGCCCCATTCACGGACAACATCGGCTCCTATCACCGTGAAATGCAGGCTAACCTGCGCCGATTCAGGCGTAACAATGAAATGTTGCCCATCTGGGTGAATCCGGCAAACCCGGCGGATGCGATCATCGATCGCAACATGCGCTGGGGTCTGTTTGCATTGACCAGCGCGTTTTGCTCGGTCTTTTTGCTGATTGGCCTGGGCGTGGTCTACGCCAGCATTCGTGGCGCGGGGAAAGTCGCAACTCGCCGGCGGCCCTCTCTCTGGGAAATGCGCAAGTCCTGGAAACAGGCTCAAAACGAAGGCAAGACCGACCTGGCCTTCATTGAATTTTGCCAACAACGCTACGCCGATACCGCGACAGCCGACACCCCTGGCACAACTGCCACCCCACCCACCGACTGGCGCAGCCGCACAGGCTGGGAACAGGCCGAAATCAAATCGGATGCCGCCAGGGGTACCTGGTTCCTGTGGATTTTCACCCTGATCTGGAACGCGATAAGCACACCACTCGTATTTATCCTGCCCGACGAAATCAGCGACGGTAATCATGCCGCATTGATCGGCCTGTTGTTTCCACTGGTAGGACTCTTCCTGGCCTTCAGGGCCATTGTAAAAACCCTGGAGTATCGCCGCTTCGGTAAAGTCCTGCTCAGCATGGACCCCTACCCTGGCGCCATCGGTGGCCACGTGGGCGGACAGCTGCAGGTGAAAAATCTGGATTACCGGGCAGCGAGCGATACGCAGACCCTGTCGGTCAAACTGGAATGCGTTCACAGCTATGTCTCCGGTAGCGGTGACAGCCGTTCGCGCCGCGAAACGATCAAGTGGGCCGAACAGGGGCAACCGCAAATCAGCAAGGCGCTGCAAGGCGTCAACCTGGTGTTTCGCTTCGACGTCCCTGAACATCTGCCACAGGCTGATGTCGAGCAAAGCGGTTCCTACCATTTCTGGCGCCTGTCGGTGAACGCCGACATCCCCGGAATCGATCTCGATCGCAGCTACAACATTCCCGTGTTTGCCACGGCTGAAACCTCACGCCACAGCCATCACGACATAAGCGCCCAGGCAGCCGGCGTGCGCAAACAGGAATCCGATGCGGCTCGAATCGCCATCAGTAGCGGCAAATTTGATATCGACGGCCTGTCCCGGTCGCTGCGCTTGCGCAATGAAGGCGATCGAATCCTGCTTCGATTCCCGATGTTTCGCAACAGGGTTTTAACCCTGTTCGCCGCGATATTTGCTGGGGGATTTAGCTTTGCCTGCTACTCGATGTCCGACATGGCGAGTGGTGGTGGCCTGTTCGGCATCTTCATTTTCATTTTTGCCATCCCGTTCTTCCTGGTCGCGCTGTTCGCATCGATCGCGGCGCTTTACCTGCCCTTCAACAACCTGCGCGTTATTGTCCAGCCCGGTACCGTGTCAATACTGCGTCGCTGGTTGTTTATCCCGATCTTTCGACGCGTGTTGCAGCGCGGCGAGATCGCGCACCTCGACATCAAGCGCTCAGGCAGTACTGGCCAGGGAGTCGATAAGATCGAGCATTATAAAATTCGCGCCGAGGACAGGCGCGGCCGCAAGGTTACGCTTGCCGAAGACATAGACGGTAAGGACGTGGCAACTCACTTTCGCGACTACCTGGCGCAACGCATTGGCGCAGCAGTGAAGTGACCGGCTGAAACCGATCACGCATTACTCAATCGACGGAAACGGTGCGACCTTGCGCCCAATGCCGCAGCGCGGCGATCTTCTCCGCCATCAAAACCGAAAGCGGCCTGGTTTTTTTAATCTCATCGATGAGGATTGGCATGCTGACGCTTGCACCGCCGGCATGCGATGCGTAAACCGCCGAGACCACGATTTGCTCGATTTCAGCGCCGGAAAACCCATCGGTCAATTGTGCGAGTCGGGCTAAATCCAGCGCCGAACTGTCCAGCTCTCGCTTGTCCAGGTGTATGTTAAAAATACTTTCGCGCACATCAAGGGCTGGCAAGTCGACGAAGAACACTTCATCCAGCCGTCCCTTGCGAACCAGTTCAGGGGGTAACTTGTCGATGGCATTCGACGTCGCGACGATAAACACCGGGCTTTTGTTTTCCGCCATCCAGGTCAGCAAGGTCCCAAGGATCCGTTGCGAAGTGCCATCGTCATTTTCACTGGTAGATATGCCTTTTTCCAGTTCGTCGATCCACAAAACGCAAGGCGACATGACCTCAGCGGTTTTCAGGGCCTCGCGGATATTGCTCTCCGATTCGCCAATGTACTTGTTGTACAAACGGCCGAAGTCCATGCGTAACAGCGGTACCTTCCACGCGCCGGCGACCGCCTTGGCGGCCACGCTTTTCCCGCATCCCTGAACCCCGAGCAACAAAATACCCTTGGGACCCTCCATGCCCTTGATGCTGGTCGTCTGATGGAAGAAAGATTCACGTTGCTGCAACCAGCTCTTCAAAACCTTCATGCCAGCGAGATCTGAAAAGCGACTGGTTTCAAATTCGAAGGCGAGCAAATCGTTGCGGCTCATCAGTTGGTACTTGGCCTGCATGACCGCCGCCAGGTCGCTTTCGGTTATCGCACCATCGTCAACAATGGCGGCGCGCGCCAGGCGCCGGGCGTCGTTGTGAGTCAGGCCTTTCAGATTACTGATGAGCCTCTGTAGAAGCTTGCGATCGCTACTGACCCTGAGGTTGGCATTTTCCCTGGCATAGTCGCTCGCCTCCTTTTTGACGATTTCCAGCAACTCATCTTCGCCCGGCATCGACAGTTCGACATTCTCCGCCATCTTTTTGATCTCGGGCGGAATGCTTACCTTGTGGCTCACCAGCACCAGCTTGCTGGCTGTACCCCGCATCCCGATAGCCAACTCTTTAAGCAGGCGAACATTTACCGGATCCTCCAGGTAAGGATGGAAATCCAGTAATACGTAAATGCCCTCGAAGCGGGCGCTGCTGATGTGCTGCAACAGTTTGGTGGGTTCCTTTAGATGCACCTGCGGTTCCAGGCCCACATCCATTCGTTGCATTCCAGTTGCCACTGACCACTTGAATACCGGGGACTTCATGTTATCGGCGTTCAATCACAGGCGCACCACAGCGAACAGCCGCATCGATTTGAGCTTTGTCGGCATCGATAAACAGTGATGCTTCACTATTTATTGCCGCTAAACGATCACAAGCTGCTTTGATTGCAGCTTCAGCCATTTGCAATCACATCCAAGCCACCTTCAGTCGTCAGTTCTTCACGCTTCTCAGGAACAAGACAGCAATGCTCTGGTTCAATTTCTTCAGCCAACTCAAGCATGGCTTCCGTTACCGCCATCTCTAAATTCATGCGCGTATTTAACACCTCTTTTAATACATACACATCGCGGGTTTGAATATGGCGCCTGTCTTCTCGCGGGTGAATGGTAATACCATCAGCGCCCGCTTCTTCTGCGACTAATGCTGCTTGAACAGGATCAGGGTAGCGAGTTCCACGCGCTTGGCGCAACGTTGCCACATGATCAATATTTACCCCTAATAAAACTCGTGCTTTTGCCACAATCATCACCCTATTTAAAATGTTTAATGTTTTTCTAAAGAATCTTACTGTTTAAAAACGGTTAAAAATAACCAGCCTGCATCGCCCCGCACTAAAGCTTTTTAAACAATTCTCGACTGGCTAATGGTTTATCGCCCAACAAGGGGGTTAACGCAAGCCTCGCAATATTTTTTGCCACCGACCAGCTTAACTCATGCTGCCAGTCTTCCGCCGCTATGGCTAAAATAGCATGCCCAGGAAAACGCTGCATCGCTGAACCCTCATGAATATGAGCGGTGATTAAATTAAAACCTGCAAACGGATCAAAATTGTAAAATACCTCAGGCTGAATATCCCGACATTCGCTATCTTGAAGCCAATTATACTGATAACCCAATACTGCTAATAAATGAAACTCAAAACGACGTAATAACGGCTCCGATTGCATGTCATTATCGAGCTGCAACAACCCAATTAAAGTTTGTT
>CAWIHJ010000007.1:0-12486 GCA_963835795.1 uncultured Gammaproteobacteria bacterium | reverse complement strand
GCCGTCGCCGAGTATCTCGGCCTGGCGACCATTCACGTCTACGAAGTGGCGTCGTTTTACTCGATGTATGAAACTCGCCCGGTGGCGCGCCACAACGTTGCCATCTGCACCAATATCTCGTGCATGCTGATGGGTTCGGAGGCGATCGTCGACCACGTCGAAAGCAAGCTCGGCATCAAGATTGGCGAAAGCACCGAAGACGGCCGCATCTACCTGAAATGCGAAGAAGAATGCCTGGCCGCCTGTGCGGGTGGGCCGATGATGCAGGTGGATCACGTATATCACGAAAACCTGACCCCCGAGAAGGTCGATGAAATCCTCGATGCGCTGGAGTAGTAATGGCTAACGAAGTCTGTTTTGCAACCCTGCAATACGATCAGCCCTGGTCGATGGAAAGCTATCTTAAAAGCGGTGGTTACCAGGCGCTGAAGAAGATCCTGGTGGACGGTATGACGCCCGAAGACGTGATCGAGGAAGTCAAGGCGTCGGGCCTGCGCGGACGTGGCGGCGCGGGTTTCCCGACCGGCTTGAAGTGGAGCTTCATGCCGCGCAAGGCACCCGGGCAGAAGTACATCGTGTGTAACTCGGACGAGTCCGAACCCGGCACCTGCAAGGACCGCGACATCCTGCGCTTCAATCCGCATGCGCTGGTCGAAGGCATGGTCATTTGCGGTTACGCCATCGGCGCCACCGTTGGTTATAACTACATGCGCGGCGAATTCATGGACGAACCGGGGCAGCGCTTCGAGACGGCCGTGCGCGAGGCTTACGAGGCCGGTTACCTGGGTAAGAACATTCTGGGCAGCGGCGTCGATTTCGAACTTTACCCTGTGCTCGGCGCAGGGGCCTATATTTGCGGCGAAGAAACCGCGTTGCTCGAATCGCTGGAAGGCAAGAAGGGGCATGCCGCGCTACAAGCCGCCGTTCCCCGCCAACTTCGGCCTCTACGGTAAACCGACCACGATCAACAACACCGAGTCGCTGGCGTCGGCGCCAGCGATTATTCGCAACGGCGCGCAATGGTTTGCCGATCTTGGCATCCCCAACAATGGCGGCGTCAAGTGTTTCTCCATGTCAGGGCACCTGAACAAGCCGGGCAATTTCGAAATTTCGATGGGCACGCCGTTCAAGGATTTGCTGGAAATGGCCGGTGGCGTACGCGACGGGCACAAGCTGAAGGCGGTGATTCCCGGTGGCTCTTCGGTGCCGGTTTTGCCGGGCGATGCGATGATGGAATGCACCATGGACTACGATTCGATCGCCAAGGCGGGATCGATGCTGGGTTCAGGTGCGGTGATCGTCATGGACGAAAGCACCGACATGGTGCTCGCACTGCGCCGCATCTCACGCTTTTACTTTTCCGAATCCTGCGGGCAGTGCACGCCTTGTCGCGAGGGTACCGGCTGGCTGTACCGCATGCTGTCGCGCATCGTCGATGGCAAGGGCCGCCCCGAAGACATCGTGCAGCTCGAGGAAGTGTCGCACAAGATCGAAGGGCGCACGATTTGCGCGCTGGGTGATGCCGCGGCGATGCCGGTGTGGAGCTTTATCAAGCATTTCCGCCACGAATTTGAATACTACGTCGAGCACAAGCGCTCGATGGTCGATAACGCAGCCTGATCGGTACATGAGTCAGAAATGAGCGATAACATCAAAGTCACGATCAACGGGATTGAGATCGAAACCCAACCCGGGCGCCTGTTGATCGACGTTGCAGATGAAAACGATATCATGATCCCGCGTTTCTGCTATCACAAGCGCCTGTCGGTGGCGGCCAACTGCCGCATGTGCCTGGTGGAAATCGAACGCGCGCCGAAGCCGATGCCGGCCTGCGCCACCCAGTGCATGGACGGCATGGTGGTGCAGACCCGCTCGCAAAAGGCGCTGGCGGCGCAAAAGTCGACGATGGAATTCCTGCTGATCAACCACCCGCTGGATTGCCCGATCTGCGATCAGGGCGGCGAGTGCGAGCTACAGGATGTCGCCATGGGCTTTGGCGAAGGCGTGTCCGCAGTACACCGAGCAAAAGCGCGTGGTCATGGACAAGAACATCGGCCCGCTGATTGCGACCGATTTGACCCGCTGTATCCATTGCACGCGCTGCATTCGTTTCGGCGACGAAATCGCCGGCATGCCGGAGCTCGGCGCCACCGGGCGCGGCGAGTTCATGGAGATCGGCACCTACATCGAAAAATCCATCGTTTCCGAGCTGTCCGGCAACGTCATCGACGTCTGCCCGGTCGGCGCGTTGACGGCCAAGCCTTCACGCTATACCGCGCGCGCCTGGGAATTGACCCAGCACGCTTGCGTTTCGGCGCACGATTGCGTGGGTTCGAATACCTGGGTGCACACCATTAGCAACCGGGTAATACGCGTTGTGCCGCGCGAAAACGAGGCGATCAACGAATCCTGGATCTCCGATCGCGATCGTTTCAGTTACACGGCGAACGCCTCTCCGCAACGTCTCAGCCAGCCGCTGATGCGCGAAAAAGGCGAACTGAAACCGGTTGACTGGGAAACCGCGCTGAACGCGGCGGCCGAAATGCTCGAGCAGGCTGGCAGCAACCTGGCCACGCTGGTGAGCCCGCAGGCAACCCTCGAAGAACAGTTCCTGGCGCAAAAACTGACGCGTGCGCTGGGCTCGGCAAATATCGACCATCGCCTCAACCAGGTCGATTTTTCGGCGCAACAAACTGCGCCGGTGATGCCGTGGCTGGGGCGTTCGCTGGCGTCGCTGGAAACCCTCGATGCCGCGCTGATCGTCGCCGGCAACCTGCGTTACCAGCAGCCGCTGCTGGCGCATCGATTGCGCAAGGCCGTGCTGCATAACAGCAGCCAGGTGTCTTCCATCGGACATGCCCGCGGTCACTACAATTTTACCTTGCAGCAGGAACTGGCCGGGTCTGCCTCGCAGATCATCCATGACCTCGGCGCGGTCGCGCTGGCAGTCGCCGAAGCCAGTGGCAAGCCATTGTCGTCGCGGCTGGCAAAAATGCTGCAGGGCTGTGACATCGGCGACGCACACCGCGCGATTGCCATATCACTGGCTGAGGGCAGCAACACGGCCGTCATCGTTGGTGTCGAAGCTCTGGCCAATCCGCATCTGTCGTTGTTGCAGGAATTGTGCGAAGCCATCAGCGGCTCGGCCGAAGCAACGCTCGGCTACCTTTCCGAATCCGCCAACAGTGCAGGCGCCTGCCTCGCTGGTGTGTTGCCGCATCGGGGTCCTGCCGGAGTGGCGCTCGACGCGGTCGGCGAACACGCGTCCGACATTCTGACCAAATCGCACAAGCTGTTGATGACCTTTGCCGTCAACCCCTTGCTCGATACGCAGGCGGTTGCACGCCTCGCTGACAATAACCAGTCGATCATTGCGATCAGCAGTTTCGACAATGAATATATTCAGCAACAGGCGACGCTGGTGCTGCCGCTGGCATCGGTGCTTGAATCGTCGGGCAGTTTCGTCAACGTCGAAGGCCTCTGGCAGAGTTTCAAGGGCTGCGTGCAAAGCCGTGACGACAGCCGCCAGGGCTGGAAGATATTGACCGCGCTGGGGCAGGTATTGCGTCCCGGTGAATTCGACTACGCCGATACCCTTGCCGTCAAAAACGAACTCAAGGCGCTGTGCAGCGAAGTAGCACTGTCCAATCTGTGTGGCATCAAGAGCAGCGCCACCAAGTTGCCGCAGGCGTGCGGGCAAGGTCGAGCAAGTCGGCTTTCACGCCGATTTATGCCAGCGATGACATGGCGCGCCTGTCGGCGCCACTGCAGGCGACGCCGTTGATGCGCATGCAGTCCTGCGTCAGCATGAATCGCAAGATGGCCAGCCAGCAGCAAGCTGTTGAACAGTGAACAGGTGCAGATCAAGCAGGGCAAGGGCACCGCCGTGTTGCCGCTGCGCCTCGACGACGGCGTTGCCGATGGTTGCGTTTACGTGCCGGTCGGTATCGATGCGGTCAGCCACCTGGGCGATGCCTACGGCAAGATCAGCCTCGAGAAGGTATCGTGATGGATTTCCTGATATCCATCTGGGAATGGCTGCACGAATACGTGCAGTACACCATTTACAATGGCGTCAAGGCGCTCATCATCCTGTTGCCGCTGTTCATCGTGGTGGCTTACTACACCTACGCCGAGCGCAAGGTAATCGGCTACATGCAGATTCGCATGGGTCCGAACCGGGTCGGCCCGAAGGGCCTGTTGCAGCCGTTCGCCGACATGTTCAAGCTGATGTTCAAGGAAATCATCATCCCGACCAACTCGAACCGCTACCTGTTCATCATCGCGCCGGTCATTACCTTCGCCCCGGCGATGGCTGCCTGGGCGGTCATTCCCTTCGACCGACACGCTGGTGTTCGCCGACATCAACGCCGGCCTGCTGTACATCCTGGCGATGACGTCGGTCGGCGTCTACGGCGTCATCATCGCCGGCTGGGCGTCGAATTCGAAATACGCGCTGCTTGGCGCGATGCGCTCGGCCGCGCAAATAGTCGCCTATGAAATCGCCATGGGCTTCGCGCTGGTCGGCGTGCTGATGGTCGGCGGCAGCCTGAATCTCGGTGAAATCGTCGGCCAGACAGTCGGGCGGGACTCGGAGTACTGGTTCTTTATTCCGTTGTTGCCGCTGTTTTTCGTCTACCTGATCTCGGGAGTCGCCGAAACCAATCGTGCGCCATTCGACGTCGCCGAGGGCGAATCCGAGATCGTCGCCGGTTTTCACGTCGAGTATTCGGGCATGACCTTCGCGGTGTTCTTCCTCGCCGAATACGCCAACATGATCCTGATCGCGATGCTGTGTTCGCTGATGTTTTTCGGTGGCTGGTTGAGCCCGGTTCCCGGAGCTATGTCGGTGACAGCATCGGCTGGCTGTTCGGCAAGACCGCGGTCTTCATGTTGCTGTTCCTGTGGTTTCGCGCGACCTTTCCGCGTTATCGCTACGATCAGATCATGCGCCTCGGCTGGAAGGTGTTGTTACCGGTGACCATTATCTGGATCGTGGTCGAGGGCTGTCATGGTGTACTTCGAAGTCGCCCCTGGTTCGGTTAAGCATAATGTTTGCGAAAATAAAGTACTACCTCAAGAGCTTTCTCTTTCTCGAGTTGTTGCAAGGGATGAACGTGACCGGGCGCTACTTCTTCCGCCGCAAGATCACCGTGCAGTATCCGGAAGAGAAAACCCCGATCAGCCCGCGTTTTCGCGGCCTGCACGCCCTGCGTCGCTACGCCAACGGCGAAGAGCGCTGCATCGCCTGCAAGCTGTGCGAGGCGGTGTGCCCGGCGCTGGCGATCACCATCGAATCCGAGCAACGCGACGACGGCACGCGCCGCACCACGCGCTACGACATCGACCTGTTCAAGTGCATTTACTGTGGTTTCTGCGAAGAAGCCTGTCCGGTCGATTCGATCGTGGAAACCAATATTTTCGAGTACCACTTCGAGAATCGCGGCGAAAACATCATGACCAAGGAAAAGTTGCTCGAAATCGGGGATCGATACGAAGCACAACTGGCCGCGGACGGGCGGCGGACGCCCCTTACCGGTAAGCACGAAGACAAGCACATAATGATCGAAACCATCATATTTTACGTTTTCGCAGTGGCCACGGTGATCAGCGCCTGTGCGGTCGTTACCGTGCGCAACCCGGTGCACGCGGCGCTGTTCCTGGTGCTGACTTTTTTTACCAGCGCGGTCATCTGGTTGTCGCTGGAGGCCGAGTTTCTCGCCATCAGCCTGGTGCTGGTCTATGTCGGCGCGGTGATGGTGTTGTTCCTGTTCGTGGTGATGATGCTCGACATCAACATCGCGCGCATGCGCGAGGGTTTCGTGCGCTACCTGCCGCTCGGGCTTGCGGTCGCGGCGATCATGCTGCTGATGATGCTGAGCGTGGTGACCAGCGACGTGTTCGTCATGGACGTCGGTTCCGAACCGGTTGCCAAGGCCGCCGATTACAGCAACACCAAGGCGCTCGGCGGCGTGCTCTACACCGAGTACGTGTTTCGCCTTCGAAATCGCCGCCGTCATCCTGCTGGTGGCGATCATCGCCGCCATTTCGCTGACCATGCGCAAGCGCGGCAAGACCAAGTACCAGAGCCCGTCGGAGCAGATACCGGTGCGCAAGGCGGATCGCCTGCGCATCGTCAAGATGCCGAGCAGCGAGGAGTGATGATGACGCTGACGCTCAGCCATTACCTGATTCTTGCCGCGGTTCTGTTCAGTATTTCCATCGCCGGCATCGTCATCAATCGCAAGAACATCATCATCCTGCTGATGTCGATCGAATTGATGCTGCTCGCGGTCAACCTGAATTTCATTGCCTTTTCGCATTATCTTGACGATCTCGCCGGCCAGGTGTTCGTGTTCTTTCATCCTCACCGTGGCCGCCGCCGAGGCCGCCATCGGGCTCGCCATCCTGGTGGTGCTGTTCCGTAACAAGGGCTCGATCAACGTCGAGGACATCAACGAGTTGAAGTGGTGACCATGGATTTCGTATACCTCGCCATTCCGCTGGCATCGCTGATCGGCGCAATCATCGCCGGTTTTTTCGGCAAGCAGATCGGACGTTCCGGCGCGCATTGCGTCACCATTATCGGCGTCGGCGTGTCCTTCGTGCTGTCGCTGCTGGTGCTTGAAGAGTGTCGTCTATCGACGGCGCTCCGATTTACAACCAGTCGGTGTACACCTGGATGATCAGCGACGGTATTCGCTTCGAGATCGGTTTCCTGATCGATGGCCTGACCGCGCTGATGATGGCGGTGGTCACCGGCGTTTCGCTGATGGTGCACATCTACACCATCGGCTACATGCACGACGATCCAGGCTACCAGCGCTTTTTCAGCTACATCTCGCTGTTTACCTTTTCGATGCTGATGCTGGTGATGTCGAACAACTTCCTGCAGCTGTTCTTCGGCTGGGAAGCGGTCGGCCTGGTGTCCTACCTGCTGATCGGCTTCTGGTTCAAGCGCGAAACGGCGATCTACGCCAACCTGAAAGCCTTCCTGGTCAACCGGGTCGGCGACTTCGGTTTTCTGCTCGGCATCGCCGTGATCCTGATGTATACCGGTTCGCTCGATTACTACGAAGTTTTCGATCGCGCCGACAGCATGGTTTGCGGCGACCATGCAGGTGATCCCGGGCGTGGACTGGTCGGTGATCACCCTGGCCTGTATCCTGCTGTTCATCGGTGCGATGGGCAAATCGGCGCAGGTGCCGCTGCACGTGTGGCTGCCCGATTCGATGGAGGGCCCGACGCCGATATCGGCACTGATCCACGCCGCGACCATGGTCACCGCCGGCATCTTCATGGTGGCGCGCATGTCGCCGCTGTTCGAACTGTCGACCACGGCGCTGTCCTTCGTCATCGTCATCGGCGCGACCACCGCCTTTTTCATGGGCCTGATCGGCATCGTGCAAAACGACATCAAGCGCGTGGTGGCCTACTCGACCCTGTCGCAGCTCGGTTACATGACCGTGGCGCTCGGCGCCTCGGCCTACTCGGCCGCGATCTTCCACCTGATGACGCACGCCTTTTTCAAGGCGCTGCTGTTCCTCGCCGCCGGTTCGGTCATCATCGCGATGCACCACGAGCAGGACATCCGCAAGATGGGTGGCCTGAAGAAATACATGCCGATCACCTACTGGGTGTCGCTGGTCGGTTCGCTGGCGCTGATCGGTTTCCCCGGCATCTCCGGTTATTTTTCCAAGGATGCGATCCTGATCGCGACTGCAAACGTCAGAAGTCTGGGGCGCGGTTATGCCTATTTCGCCGTGTGGATTGGCGTATTCATCACCGCGTTTTACTCCTTCCGCATGTTCTTCCTGGTGTTCCACGGCGAGGAGCGCATGGACGAGCACACGCGCGAACACTTGCACGAAACGCCGCCGGTGGTCACCGTGCCGCTGATCCTGCTGGCGATCCCGTCGGCGATTATCGGCTGGCTGACGATCGATGACGGTACTGTTCGGCGATTTCTTCGACGAGCGCCATCGTGGTGTTTGCCGAACACGGCGCGATGGCGGCGGTGGCCGAGGCATTTCACGGCCCGATGAATTTCGTATTGCACGGACTCGTGCCGGGGCCGACCTGGCTGGCCGCGGCGGGCGTCATCAGCGCCTGGTACATCTATCTGAAGCGGCCGCATCTGGCTGGCGCCATCCGCAGCCGCATGGAATGGATTTACCAGCTGCTCGACAACAAGTATTACTTCGACCGCTTCAATGAAATCGTGTTCGCCGGTACGCGCGCGCGCGGTAGGGCAGGTGCTGTGGCGGCTCGGCGATGCGCTGGTGATCGACGGGCTGGTGGTCAACGGCAGCGCGCGCCTGGTGGGCTGGTTTTCCGGGGTGGCGCGTCACCTGCAGACCGGCTACCTGAACCACTACGCGTTGGCGATGATTTCGGGGCTGATCCTGTTGCTGGGATGGGTTGTGTTGGGCTGAACAGAATAATGATCTGCGGATATGATGATCGAATAATGAAAACAGGTAAAGCAAATAATATGTACGCTGACTGGCCATTGTTGAGCCTCGTAATCTGGACGCCGATTCTCGGTGGCATCCTGGTGTTGTTTGCCGGCGACCGGGAGCCTTCGGGCGCGCGCAAGATTGCGCTGGTGGTGTCGATCGCTCACCTTCCTGCTGACCCTGCCGCTGTACCTCCAGTTCAATACCGACACGCACCTGATGCAGTTCGTCGAACGTCACGAGTGGATTCGCCGCCTTCAACATCGAGTACTACCTCGGCATCGACGGCATCTCGATGCCGCTGATCCTGCTGACTTCGTTTACCACCGTGATCGTGGTGATCTCGGCCTGGGAAGTGATTCAGTATCGCGCCTCGCAGTACATGGCCGCATTCCTGATCATGGAAGGTTTCATGATCGGCACCTTCTCGGCGCTGGATTCGATCCTGTTCTACATCATGTTCGAAGCGATGCTGATCCCGATGTTCCTGGTCATCGGCATCTGGGGTGGCGCCGAATCGCATCTACGCGACGCTGAAGTTCTTCCTCTACACCTTCATCGGTTCGGTGCTGATGCTGGTGGCGCTGATTTACATGTACACCAAGTCCGGCAGCTTCGCCATCTTCGATTTCCATCACCTGCGCCTGTCGTTGACCGAGCAGGTGCTGATCTTCCTCGCCTTCCTGGTCGCCTTCGCGGTCAAGGTGCCGATGTGGCCGGTGCACACCTGGTTGCCGGATGCGCACGTCGAGGCGCCGACCGGCGGCTCGGTGATCCTGGCGGCGATCATGTTGAAGATCGGTGGTTACGGCTTCCTGCGCTTCAGCCTGCCGATCACGCCGGACGCCAGCGCCGAACTCGACTGGTTGATCATTACCATGTCGCTGACCGCGATCGTCTATATCGGTTTCGTCGCGCTGGTGCAGCGTGACATGAAGAAACTGATCGCCTATTCGTCGATCGCGCACATGGGTTTTGTCACGCTCGGCTTTTTCATCGTCTTCCGCATCGTCAATTCCGGTCACGGGGAGCAGGGCGCGGCACTGGCGCTCGAGGGCGGCATGGTGCAAATGGTCTCGCACGGTTTCATTTCCGGCGCGATGTTCCTCTGCGTCGGTGTCATGTACGACCGCATGCACAGCCGCCAGATCGCCGACTACGGTGGCGTGGCCAACACCATGCCGGTGTTCGCCGCGTTCATGGTGTTTTTCGCGATGGCCAACGCCGGCCTGCCGGGCACTTCCGGTTTCGTCGGTGAATTCATGGTCATCCTGGCGAGCTTCAAGGCCAGCTTCTGGATCGCATTCCTCGCGGCGACGACGCTGATCCTCGGCGCAGCCTATACCCTGTGGATGGTAAAACGCGTGATCTTTGGTGAAATCGCCAACGACAACGTGCGCGCGCTGACCGACATCAACCGGCGTGAATTCCTGTTCCTCTCGATCCTGGCGATCGCCGTGCTGGTGCTCGGGCTTTGGCCTGACCCGCTGGTTGAAGTCATGCATCCGACCATCGACAACCTGCTCAATCACATTGCGAATTCCAAGCTATGACCGCTGAGTTCATACAGCCCGACCTGATGCCCGCGTTGCCGGAAATGGTAATGCTTGCGATGACCTGCCTGGTGCTGGTGGTCGACTTGTACCTGCCGCAGGAAAAACGTGGTTTCACGCTGCTGTTGTCAGTGCTGACGCTGGTGCTGGCCATCGGCGCGGTGATTGTGGTCGCCCCGGTAGACTCGGTCAGCAGCTTCAGCGGTTCGTTCGTGCTCGATCAAATGGCCGTGGTGCTGAAGATCGCGGTGTGCGCGATCACCATTCTGGTGTTCGTGTATTCGCGCGATTACCTCGCCGACCATGCGATTTACAAGGGCGAGTACTACGTGCTCGGGCTGTTCGCGACGCTCGGCATGATGGTGATGATTTCGGCGCATTCCTTCCTGATGATTTACCTCGGGCTGGAATTGCTGTCGCTGTCGCTGTACTCGATGATCGCCTTCAATCGCAAATCGCTGCGCGCCTCCGAATCGGCGATGAAGTATTTCGTGCTCGGTGCGATGGCGTCGGGACTGTTGCTCTACGGCATTTCCATTTTCTACGGCATTACCGGGACGCTCGACCTCAATGAACTGGCGGTTGCCGTCGAATCGCAGAGCGCGAAACCACCCGGTAGCGCTCAGCTTCGCGCTGACCTTTATCGTCGTTGGCCTGTGTTTCAAACTCGGCGCCGTACCGTTTCACATGTGGTTACCCGATATTTACCAGGGTTCGCCGACCTCGGTGACGCTGTTTATCGGCACCGCGCCGAAGATCGCCGGTTTCGCCATGGCGATTCGCCTGCTGGTCGACGGGCTCGACAACCTGCAGGTCGACTGGTCGCAGATGCTGATGGCGCTCGCCATCGCATCGATGGCGCTGGGTAACATCGTCGCCATCGCGCAAACCAATTTCAAACGCATGCTGGCTTATTCGACCATTTCCCACGTCGGCTTCATCCTGCTCGGTCTCCTGGCGGCGACCGCCAACGGCTATGCCTCGGCGATGTTTTACACGCTGACCTACGCGATCACCGCGTCGGTGGCTTTCGGCGTGTTGCTGGTGCTGAACCGCAAGGGCTTCGAGGCCGAGAACATCAGACGACCTGTGCGGGCTGAACGACAGCAATCCCTGGTACGCGGCGCTGCTGGCCATCGCCATGTTCTCGATGGCGGGCGTGCCGCCGACGGTCGGCTTCTACGCCAAGCTGACCGTGTTGCAGGCGGTGGTGCAGGTCGACATGGTCTGGCTCGCGATTGTCGCGGTGCTGTTCTCGGTGATCGGCCTGTTCTACTACCTGCGCGTGGTCAAGGTCATGTATTTCGACAAACCCCTGATCGAGCAGAAGACCACCATCAAGGAAGCACTCGACGTCAAGCTGCTGCTCAGCGCCAACAGCCTGAGCCTGATTCTGCTCGGTATGTTCCCGTCGACCCTGATGGTTTACTGTATTCTCGCCTTCAGTTAAAAAAGCCCCTACACCCAATAATGTCATCCCGCCCCAACATTCGTCACCGCCGCGAAAGCGGGGATCCCGTAACGGCGCCGCCATTGCTATATCCCGGTCGCCGACGGGCCGCGCAGAGTCCGAGACGAGCAGAAGTATTATTTGTTTGGTTAAGTGTGATTCGTCTCCTATACCCCTTGTAAATTTGCGCAAAGCTGGCTATCATTCTGCGCCTCTGATGCGGGGTGGAGCAGCTTGGTAGCTCGTCGGGCTCATAACCCGAAGGTCGTAGGTTCAAATCCTGCCCCCGCTACCAAATTTCAATGCAAAAAGGTTTTTTCGCCTTTCACAAAGTGTTCAGCCGGAAAAACCTTTTTGCGTTGAAATTTGGGGCGGAGTTGGAACCGTAACATTGGTTCACCAATTTGCCGGGAGCGAAATGGCGGCGCGCGCAGCGCGGCCCGCAGGGCCGAGCACATGGATGTGCGAGCCAAATCCTGCCCCCGCTACCAAATAACGCAAAAAAGTTTTTTCGGCTCTCACAAAGTGTTCAGCCGGAAAAACCTTTTTGCGTTATTTGGGGCGGAGATGGAACCGTAACATTGGTTCACCAATTCGCGGGAGCAAAATGGCGGCGCGCGCAGCGCGGCCCGCAGGGCCGAGCACAGGATGTGCGAGCCAAATCCAGCCCCCGCTACCAAATTTCTATTTTTGGATCAGTACCTTACGGGCTGAGAGTTCGTTTTCGCACTTCTCACAATCAACCGGCCATCGCAATTCCAGCGGAGTGACGGCCAAAGTGAGGTGCAAAATGGCATATATCCGAAAATTATCTTCAGGAAATTACCAGGTTCAGGTCCGCTTTAAGGGCCTGAAACCTGTTTCTCGTTCCTTCTCAAATAAATCTCTCGCCACAAAATTTGCTCGTGAAATCGAGGGCAATTATGAGCTTGCTCGTAAGTTGGGTACACTGACCGTACCCCTTGATGTGAGCCACACCCGATGTGCCTCTGGCACATTTGGGGAGAGGTCCTGAGCCGGCGCG
>CAWIHJ010000006.1:0-8937 GCA_963835795.1 uncultured Gammaproteobacteria bacterium | reverse complement strand
GTGGCAGTCAATCTCTGAAACTCTTTAGCATTAAAAGTGCTTAATACTGCTTAATAATAAAAAGTACGTAACATACCATATCCACAGTAGTTAGTAACTAGTTCTAGCTAGGAATGTGTTGTATTCACATAGACGGAGAGCTTAGTAAAATAAATATTGGGAGCCTAAGATAAATGGAGCATGAGAGAAACTCAAGCACTTTCAAAATCAAGTTGGGATGAGAATCTTATGGAAATGCAAGCTGCAAACGTCTGTGGAGCATAGCAGCCTCTGACTGCATGAACTCGTTGGTGTGCCGGGCAAATGCTGAGCAGTCTATATTGACTAAGCTAACGTACGAGACTGTGCAACAAAGGGGACTCTGTATGTTGTCGACAGTTCAAACTGCAACAAACAAGCGAGCAAATCCCAATGGTGGGGCAGTTTTTGTGAGAAGGGGACTTGCCAAATTCAGCAGCTCGGAGCGCTCTGTCCCTGCAGGCTTGCCAAAACAGAAGCCGAGGACAGTGTGCACCTACAGTGCGCCGAAAATCAGCAACGGTTCATCCGCGTTGATGCGTTTTAGAAACTGGTTTATGACCCCGACCTTGTGGCCGGAATACGGGCCATAAACATTGGCGAAGCGCGTGCACACAGTGTTCAATTCGTAGGCATGCGCAAAGGCATGGCAATACGCCTCGCAGCAAAGCTTTCCGGCACCATAGGGGGAAATGGGTTTGGGTAGCGATTGCTCGTTGACCGGGGGCGCCGCGTTGCCAATCAACGCACCTCCGGTGGATGAGAAAACGAGCTTTTCGACGCCCGCTCTGACTGCCGCGTTCAGCACATTGAAAGTGCCGCGAACATTAATATCGAAATTGGTTACAGGATCAGTAACGGAATCGACCACCGATCCCAGAGCCGCGAGGTGAACCACCTTGCCGTAACCGACAAACGCGCCGTCTAGTGCGGCTTCATCTCTGATATCGGCTTCGATAATCTCCACATCGAGGTCATCGAGGTACTCTCTGCGGCCCCGTATAAAGTTATCCAGTACAGTTACCTGACAGTCTTTCTCGAGCAGCAATCTAACCAGATTACTACCGACGAAGCCGGCACCGCCGGTGATAATTACTTTGTTATCCATCAATGCGCAAACCGAGGCCTTCAAATTTTATCAAGCTTGCCATGAAGTGCTAGTGGTCAGTGGACGCCTGCTCGCGGGTTTTGTTCCAGTAGGACACGCAGCGAATACGTCGACGGTCACAACGATCACTGAACTTGCTGGCGACTTCGGTAACTTCCTGCAACAAACCGTCCTGCAGGGTTGTCGGTTCCAGCCCGAGTTCGAGAAAACAGTTGTTTTCCACGTGCAAATCATTTTCATCGTCTTCGTTGCGCGGATTTGGCAGGTATTCAACCTCGGCCCTGGTCATACCTGCAATGAGGTCGGCCAGGTCGCGCACGCGATGCGTTTCGGTCATCTGGTTGAGAATCTTGACGCGCTCGCCCTTTTCCGGCGGATTCAATACGGCCAGTTCGATACAGCGCACGGTATCGCGAATGTGGATAAAGGCACGCGTTTGGCCACCGGTGCCGTGCACGGTCAATGGATAGCCGATCGCCGCCTGCATCAGGAAACGGTTTAACACGGTGCCGTAATCGCCGTCGTAATCGAAGCGGTTGACCAGGCGTTCGTCCAGCATGGTTTCATCGGTGGTGGTACCCCAGACGATACCCTGGTGCAGGTCGGTGACCCGAACCTTGTCATTCTTGTTGTAGTAGGCGAAAAACAACTGGTCCTGGGTCTTGGTCAAATGGTAGATGCTGCCGGGATTCACCGGGTAAAGGATTTCCTGCTCGACCATCTCGCCGCTGGGCAGTTCGATCTTGACTGGCAGGTAACCTTCGGGAATTTTCATGCCCGCGGTGCCGTAGCCATAGACACCCATGGTGCCGAGGTGCACGATGTGAATATCGAGCCCGAGGTCCACCACCGCACACAACACATTGTGAGTGGCGTTCAGGTTGTTGTGCACCGTGTAGATCTTTTCCTTGGGGCCTTTCATCGAGTAAGGCGCGGCGCGCTGCTCGGCAAAGTGGACCATGGCATCGGGCTGAACTTCGTCGAGCAGATCCTTGAGACGCTGATAATTCACGGCAACGTCGAAAGCTTCGAAACTGAATGTCCTTGCCAGTTACTTCTTTCCAGGCTTCGAGCGATCCGACATCGAAGCGATCGGGGTTAGTGAGTCAACTTCCAGATCGATATCGATCTTGCGGCGCGACAGATTATCTACGATGACGATGTCGTGTCCCTGTTTCGACAGGTAAAGCGCAGTCGGCCAGCCACAAAAGCCGTCGCCGCCCAGAACAATAATTTTCATAGTATTTTCGAAGCCTGTTTCGATCGGTAGACCGTGATGAAGATTGCCGGGAAACCCGGACATAACCAATACAAAATAAAGGGGGGATTCTATATTTACCGACCCCGATACGCAAGCTGCATCAACAGCTTATCGCCGGTTGCGATGGGACTCAGTATCCCCCGATATCCCTATCAATCATGCATTTAGCCCGGATCGAGGTTGCGCCGCCCAATCCCGCGGTAGAGTATGTTCTGATTCTTGATGTGCTCGCCATCGAGACAGTTACGGCCATCCAGAACCACCTCGACGCCAGCCTCCGCCAGATCCAGTCGATTCAGTTCGGCGATCAGGTCGGAATGCTCGGTGACCACGACAATGGCACGCGCACCCGTGATGGCTTCAGCTACCGAATCCACGGTATTTTCCGACTTCACCCAGCTATCGAATACGCGCAAATCGGCGCCTTTCTTCAGCAGTTCGGAACGCAATTCGAAAAAGGGTGATTCGCGCGGATCATCCACGTTACGTTTGTAGGCGACGCCCAGCACTGCGATGGGGCTGCCATTGACCGGGTAGCCGCGTTGATTCAGCATATCCTGCAGAATAGCCGCCGAATATTCGGGCATGCTGTTGTTAACGTTGCGCGCCAACTGGATCATTTCAGGCATGTAACCCGCGCGCCGCGACGCTGCGCTTAGCCACTCGGGATCGACCGCGATGCAGTGGCCGCCAACGCCGACTCCAGGGTAAAAAGGCCCCTTGCCAAACGGCTTGGTGGCCATGCCATCGATAATATCGACGACGTCGAGCTCGAGCACGTCGCTGATCTTGGCGAGTTCGTTGACAAAGGCAATATTGACGTCGCGCACCGTGTTTTCCATGGCTTTCACCGCCTCGGCATCGCGAATCGAGCGCATCTTGGTAACGCTGCCCTGCGGCACCTGTGCGACCTGCACGCCATTTTCGGTGTTGCGAAACTTCGGTCCCAGGCTGCGGCGCACATCGCGCACTTCGAAAATCTCGCCACCCAGTATCGACGCGTAAAAACGCGCCGCCCGGTCTACCCCTGCGCTTGAAGTCGCCCCGACCACGCGTGGAATATTTTCCGAGCTCCAGAACAGGTCACCGGGATTAACCCGCTCGGGACAATGCGCTAGCTGAAGATCGCGTCCGGCATCAAGACCGGAAACTTCCGCAAGCAAAGGCACCACGATCTGTTCACAGGTGCCCGGAAACACCGTCGATTCGACCACCACCAGGTCATTCTTTTGCAATTGGCCGGCAACCAAACGGCAGGCGCTTTCCAGCGGACCCAGGTCGGGATCGTTATTCGCATCGACCGGAGTGGGAACGCAAATCAGGTAAATCGTGCAATCTGCAATATCGCCAACTTCGCTGGTGACACTCAGATTACCCGAGTCAATGGCCGCGGCCAGCGAGGTTTCCACGGTATCATCGCGGAAATGACACTTGCCCTGCGCCAGGCTGGCAATCACCTGCGCGTTCATATCAAAACCGATCGTGCGGTATCCTTTGCGTGCGCACAAAGCCGCCAGCGGCAGGCCGACATAGCCGAGTCCGATGATCGCAATCTTGTTATCGAGTTGATTCATTCATTAGCCTGAACGCGGCCGAGGTCGTTAATCGGTGTGTTTCATCGTCGCGGTGATGTAGTTGTAGACGTCCCGGCGGCAATCTTCAAGGTGACTTTCAGTATCGACGGTCAAATCGGCGTCTTCCGGTTCTTCGTAAGGTGAGCTGATACCGGTAAAATCCGGAATTTCACCCGCACGGGCCCGCTTGTACAGGCCCTTGACGTCGCGGTCTTCGCAAATCTCGAGGCTCGCCTTGCAGTAAATTTCATGGAAATCGGATCCGGCGATCTTGCGCACATTGTCACGGTCAGCACGGAACGGCGAAATGAATGCCGTCAACACGATGATGCCGGCTTCTACATACAGCATCGACATGTGGCCGACGCGACGAATGTTTTCCTTGCGATCTTCATCTGAAAACGACAGGTCGGCACACAAGCCATGGCGGACATTGTCACCATCGAGGACAAAGGTTCGATATCCCTGCTTGTGCAGCGACTCCTCGACCGAATGTGCCAGAGTTGATTTACCGGCGCCGGACAGCCCGGTGAACCAGAACAATCCACCGCGATGACCATTTTGTTGTTCGCGACGATCGCGGGTTACAGTGGCGTTATGCCAGACAACGTTACTGCTCTTTTCGTGCTCACTCATGTTTCGTTTCCAAATTGAAGATTAAATAATTCGATAAAACGCGCCAGCTCATCCTGCGCCAGGGCATTGATTCCAGCGGCGGCTTTGCGTCCACCCCCACCGCTGAACTGGCGGCACAGGTCGTCGGCCCCCGCCTTGCGGTTATAGGGTGCGCGCACGCTGACACGGTAATGGCCATCGTTCATATCGACCAACAAGGCATGGGCACGGTCGGGAGCCTGCTTGGCCAGGTCGTTACCCATCACGCCGACGATGCGCTTTGCCCAGCCGTCACCGGGCAGCAAATACACCGCAGCACTCGCGTTTTCAGACTCTGCCCGCGCGCCACTGGCGCGCGCCATGTCATCCTCATACTGCGCCAACAATTGCGCATAGCCTGCCTCCTGGGCGATGAACTCGAGCGGATCCGCATACGGCTGCACCAGCGCGAACAGATCTACCGGGTGAAACAACAGGTCATCCAGTACAAATCCGTAACCGTTGTAATTCAGGCAGATCCCCAGTTGCTGCAATTGCTCGAGTTCGCTTTCATCGAGATTAAAGGCAGTACCCAGGCTGCGCGCCGTCGAATCAAAATTATCGCCAAAAGCACCCACTACCGCCCAGCGCCAGTGCGCATTGTCTAACCAATCGTTGATAATCAGGCTGGTGCAGGTATCCGCGGCGAGATCGATATGGCAGTCAAGCAACTCGTGTTCGGGAATATCGCCGGCAAAATGATGGTCGGCATAAAAAACCCGCGCTCCGTTATCCAACAAGGATTGCAAGGCTGCGCGGTTTTTATCGAGCGAAACGTCAAGCACGGTAATTTCGTCGCCGGCGCCGGCATCGACACGCTGCAACAAATCGATATCGCGTTTCAGACCACTGATGCGTTGCGCATCGCGCGGCTCGTGCAGGCGCAACTGTTGCAGCGCACATATACCATCGGCATCGCCGTTGAAAACGTCAAAATAAGCCATTATTAATCTCGGACATCAATGCATCCCGGGATTCGGGCCCGGGATGATATCGTGCATGGAAGGGTTTTATAGTCAGAAAGGAATATCGTCGAAACCATCGTCCATGGGGGCGGTATCGGCCTTCGCAGGACGGGATTGCGACTGACCCTGGGGCTGACCCTGGGATTGGCCTTGAGGCTGTCCCTGCGACTGAGCGGAGGATTGACCTGAGGAATCCATCGGTGCTCCGCCACTACGACCACCCAGCATTTGCATTTCGTTGGCGACAATTTCGGTACTGTAGCGATCGTTACCGCTTTGATCCTGCCATTTACGCGTCTGAATGCGGCCTTCGAAGTAAGCCTGCGACCCCTTCTTCAGGTATTGCTGCGCAATTTCGGCCAATTTGCCGAACATTACGATGCGATGCCACTCGGTACGTTCCTGGGCTTCCCCGGTCGCCTTGTCGCGCCAGGATTCGTTGGTCGCCACGCTGATATTGGCCACAGCTCCGCCGTTCGCGGTATAGCGGACTTCGGGATCCTGTCCCAGGGTTCCAACGATGATTGCTTTGTTTACGCCTCTGGCCATGCCATGCTCCGAAAATTAATGTGGTGGATCCAATATCGAGTCGGGTATTTTACTTGTACCCCGTGCAATTTGCGAGAGAGTTTTAGTTCGCTGGACAGTTGCCTAACCATGGCAGGAATACTACCCCGTATTTTCGATTTCGGGCCGCCGGCCCAACATTTCCATCTGGTTGGCAACGATTTCGGTAGTGAAGCGATCGTTGCCGCTTTGATCCTGCCATTTACTGGTTTTGATGCGCCCTTCGAAATAGGCCTGCGAGCCTTTTTTCAGGTATTGCGAGGCAATTTCGGCGAGCTTGCCAAACAGCACGATGCGATGCCATTCGGTTCGCTGCTGTGCTTCACCGGTCTCGCGACTCTTCCATACCTCATTGGTGGCTACGCTGATGTTGACGATGGCGTTACCGTTCGTGGCGTAACGAATTTCGGGATCCTTACCCAATGTGCCAACGATAACGGCCTTGTTGATTCCCCTGCCCATGATTTGCTCCCTGCAGTTAATGGTGGTGTTTGAAACGGCGTCCCTGCCGAACATTCATCCCTGCTAACACTTACTTGACGAGAATGTCATCCTTGTTGTTCAGGTAGGTCGAATCGCCAATACCTCGAACAAACACGATCTCGTCGGCACTGCTGAACAGCCCATAGGCTTCCCGGTAATCGACGATGGCCTGGGCCTTGCTCATACCGATCCCGTTGAGGGCTTCGGCAATCTGCTCGGCGCTGGCGCTGTTGATGTTGACCGGGGCTGCCACAGCGATGGAGGACAGTGTGAGTGCAGCGAGCGCTGCGATGTTGATGATGGTGGTTTTCATATTGTTACTCCTTGTAACGGTTCAGTTCCTGTTGAACATTTTCCTTGCCCGATTTTCCGGGCTCCCTTACAGACTGTCGGTCTGTAGGACAGATAATACTGACCCAGTTTCAAATTGCAACTATTTTTTAAAAACCACCCACTATTGGGGTCCAGGTAAGAGTCGAGAACCCCCTAAGAGATAGCCGGCAACTGGGTCGGGGCTACATGGAAGCGATAGGGAGGGTCTGGTGGCGTCTTTATCAAGGTCCCTGCTCGTGCCGGTCCGACGCATCGGCACTGCGATCCCTTAAAAAATTATCCGGTGGCTGGTCCGTTCGAAGGCAGCTATCGAAAGAGAATTACTAACGACGCCACCATTTTAAGGTTCCTGCTTGCGTCGGTCCGACGCCTCGGGGAACGACGGAGAAAATGCCAGAGTTGTAAGATACCTGCTTGCGCAGGTACGACAGTGGGCGGGTGCGTCAGGTCCCCTGGACCAGCGCTTGCAGCTCAGCTTCGTCGAGGGATTTGTCGATCTTGAGATAGGCGACCTGGTCGGCCTGAAAAACTGACACTTCGCGCACGCCGTCAATTGCGCCGGCGCGCTCGACGAAATGCTCGACTTGCTCAGGCGCCAGCTCACGTAAAGACACAATTCTCGACTTCAGATACACCGGCGCTTTCATCGTCAGTGCGAGCAAAAACCACAGGCACAGAATCCCAGCCAACCAGGCGAATGTGTTGTTGTAGTCGTCGCTGGCGAGCAACAGGCCGCCGACCAGGCCACCGGCAAAGGCGCCGAGAAACTGGGCGCAGGAAAACAAACCCATGGCAGTACCCTTCATCGCCGCAGGTGCGATGCGGGTAACGCTGGCAGGCAACATCGCCTCAAGAAAATTGAAGGCGCCGAAAAACAACACCAGCATCGCGAACGCCATGAGGTAAGATTCGCTAATCGCAAGGCCGATTTCGGCTACTATCAACATGGCAACTGCAATGCGGAAGACCAGCTGTGCCTGGTGCAGTTTTTCGGCGACGATCACCATAGGCGGCAGGAAGACAATGGAGAGCACAAACACCGGCAGGTAGGTTTGCCAGTGAAGTGCCTCTGCTACCTGCAGGCTTTGCAGTAACACCAGCGGAAACACCACGAAGGTAGCCGCGAGCACCAGGTGCAGCACAAACACGCCAAAGCCGAGCTTCAACAATTCCAGATCGCCGGCAATGCGGCCGATATCCGGCAGCGACAGTTGCGCGTCTCGATGGAATTTTTGCTGTGGTGGCTGCGGTGTCACAAAAATCACCACGAAGATACCGAGCAAGGCGAGACCCGCGGTCATCCAGAATAAAATACGCAGGCCAAATTCGGCCGCGATGATCGGCCCGACGACCATCGAAACCATGAAACTGGCGCCGATCGACATGCCGATGATCGCCATGATGCGAATGCGCACTTCCTCGCGCGTCAGATCGGCTGCCAATGCCATCACCGCGGCTGCAATCGCGCCCAGCCCCTGCAATGCGCGGCCCGCAATCACCTGGTGAATGGATTGCGCTTCGGCGGCGACCAGACTACCCACGCAAAAGATCAACAATCCACCCACAATCACTCGTTTGCGACCAATGCGATCCGACAGGTACCCAAAGGGGAGCTGAAACAGCCCCTGGGTGAGACCGTAAACACCGATCGCAAGCCCGATCAGTAAAGGGGTCGCACCGCTGTAATCATCGGCATGCAAGCTGAAAACCGGCAGGATCATAAACAAACCGAGCATACGCAGGGCATACACCAGCGCGAGGGAGAAGGCGGCTCTCTTTTCGGTTTGTAACATTGGCCGGGGGGAATGGCGACAAAGAAGGCGGGATTCTAACGATTCCCCCTGCCAATGGGAACTGATCAAAATCAATGAAGTACGCGGATGCGGGCTATCGGTTGAATAATTCGCAACAAAGCGGGAAAAATAAACCGCTAGCCGTTATAATTTCCGGTTTCGCCTCACCGATCGCAGGTCC
>CAWIHJ010000005.1:0-5707 GCA_963835795.1 uncultured Gammaproteobacteria bacterium | reverse complement strand
TGCTTTCGCAGGAATGACGGGGAAATGGTGCCAGCCGAAGGAATGACGGGAGAATGGTCGGCTGCGGTAATCTGCGAGGCTAGTGGTATTTCTCGGTGGTGAAGTGGCCCGGCACGCGGCGGCGGTGCTTTTGCATGCCGCGCGCCACCAGCGCGGCGCTGACGTCAGTGATCATGTCGGAACTGCCGCACATCATCACGTGTGAATTGTCGCCATTGATTTGCAGACCGGTGAACGCCTCCAGGCTGCCGTCTTGCATTACCGTGGGAACACGATAGCCGAGCGCGCCTTCGAACGGTTCGCGCGTGACGATCGGCACGAAACAGAACTGGTCGCCATGCGTCTGTTTCCATCGCGTCGATGACATCCCGGTAAGCCAGTTCCTCGGCGTAGCTCACCGAGTAACACAACACGACCTTTTCGAACTTCTTCCACACCGCGTCGCTTTTCAGGATGGCCAGAAACGGGCCGATGCCGGTCCCGGTGGCGATCATCCACAGATGCGGGCAGTCGGGGAGCTCGCTGACCGTGAGGAAGCCCGAGGGACGATCCGATACCAGGACTTCGTCGCCCGCCTGCAAGGCAAACAGCCTTGGTGACAGTGGACCTTCTTCGACGATGTTGAAGTAAACCTCGAGGTGATTTTCGTCGGGCGTATTGACCAGCGAGTAAGGTCGCGCCAGCACGTCATCGCCATCGCGCACACCGATGCGGACAAACTGCCCGGCCTCGTAGCCGCCCAGTTCGACCTCGATGATCAGCGCGGTCAGGTAATCGTTCAGGCGTCGGTTTTCGACGACTTTTCCATTTAACCAATTGGCCATGATGACTCCTAAGCCGCCAGTCGATTGAGGCTGTATGAGCCATTCTTTTGCATGGCCTGCAGGTACAGGTCTTCAAATTCCTCGACCACCGAGTCGCGTACCTCGGGCAGCGCCAGCAGGCGGCTGGCCCAGGCCGCCACCTTCGGCATGCTTTTCGGGTCGATCACCGAGAGCTGGTTATCGGCAACGCAGTCCTGGCGAAACAGCGGCGCGAAAGCGGTATCGGCCAACGAGAACTGCTCGCCGTTGAACCAGGGGCCGTCGCCCAGGCGTTGCTCCACGCGCAGCAGCAAATCGACCAGCTGGTCGCGGTAGCGGGTATAGTTTTCCTCGTCCTTGCTCATTTTCATCATGTACAGGTTGCCGAGCGCGTTCGATGCGAATTCGATCCATGCGCGGTTCCTGGCGCGTTCCAGCGGATCTGCAGGTTGCAGTTCTCCACCGGTGATCTCATCGAGGTATTCATTGATTACGGCCGATTCGAACAGGATGTCGTCATCTACCTTGAGCACCGGAACCTTTTTCAACGGTGACATCTCGAGAAACCAGTCCGGTGGATCGGCGAGGTCGATGTAAGTGATGTCGTAATCGATCTGCTTGTGTTTCAGCGTGATGACGGCGCGTTGCACAAAAGGGCAGGTTCTAAAACTGATCAGATGTAGCTTCATGGTGTTATCCGCAAAATGGGTCGATATACTCTCGCAAGGTCAAAAGGTATGGGTCTGTCTTTGCAAACTCAACCCCAAATTAATTAGGGCCTTTCCCCCAGGCACGAAACCCCGGAGTATCGAAAATGGCGGCACAATCCATGGGACTCGATGAATCCCTGCAAAACTACCTGCTCGAGGTATCGCTTGACGAACCCGAGGCCTGTCGAGTACTGCGCGAGCATACCCAGACCCTGGAAGATGGCGTCATGATCAGTTCACCCGAACAGGTGCAAATGCTGTTGCTGCTGTTCAAACTGATGGACGCGGGCAGGGGGCTCGAAATCGGTACCTTCACCGGTTACACCAGCCTGCGCCTGACGCTCGGCATGCCCGGGCTGCAAATGACCTGTTGCGATGTGAGCGAGGAATTCACCGCGATTGCGCGCGAACACTGGCAGCGCGCCGGTGTCGCCGGGCGCATCGACCTGCGGCTCGCGCCGGCGCAGGAAACCCTGGCGGCGATGCTTGCCGAAGGTCGCCAGGATTACTACGACTTCGCCTATATCGACGCCGACAAGAGCGGTTACAGGGCTTACGTCGAGGCCTGTTTTTTATTGGTGCGCAGCGGCGGGCTGATCGCCATCGATAACGTGCTGTGGGGTGGTACAGTCGCCGATCTGGAAGATACGGGCGAAGATACTTTAGCCCTGCGCGAACTCAATCAGTGGATACATCGGCAAGCACCGGGTCGTTTTGATCTGTCGCTGGTGCCGATCGGCGATGGCTTGACCTTGTTACGCCTGTTCTGATTCCGCGGGTACCGGATTGCCGTCAGCGAAGGCTCGCTCCAGGCTTTGCGCTGATGCGTCAACGATGCCGCGCTCGGTAATCAGCCCGGTGACCAATCTTGCCGGGGTGACGTCGAAAGCATAGTTAGCCACGTCGGTATCGTCCGGTGTGATCTTGACGGCCCCGGCTTTGCCGTCCGCCATGCGGCCCTGCACCTCGTAAACCTCCCGCCCATCCCGCCGTTCGATCGGGATTTCCGCTACCCCATCGCCAATCGTCCAGTCGATGGTGCTGCCCGGCAGGCAGACGTAGAAGGGCACGCCATTATCTTGCGCGGCGAGCGCTTTCAAATAAGTCCCGATCTTGTTGCAGACGTCGCCGTTACGCGTGGTGCGATCGCTGCCGACCAGGCACAGGTCGACCTGCCCATGTTGCATCAAGTGGCCGCCGACATTGTCGACGATCAGGCTGTGGGGGATGCCGTGATGCCCGAGTTCCCAGGTGGTCAGGCTCGCGCCCTGGTTGCGTGGCCGCGTTTCGTCGACCCAGACGTGCAGCGGAATCCCGGCGTCGTGAGCCAGGTACATCGGCGCGGTGGCGGTGCCCCAGTCGACGGTGGCGAGCCAACCGGCGTTGCAATGGGTGAGGATGTTCACGGGTTTGCCAGGTGGCTTGCCGCTCGCGATCTGGCGAATCAATTCCAGCCCGTGCTGGCCGATGGCATGGTTGGTTTCGATGTCGAGATCGACGATCTGCGCGGCTGCTGCAAATGCGCGTTCAACACGTTGCGCCGCGGGCAATGGCTGCAGCAACGCGTGCAACCGGTCCAGCGCCCAGCGCAGGTTGATCGCGGTGGGTCGCGTTGCAAACAATTGCTGGTAAGCGCTTTCCATGCCGGCGTCGGACGGGTCGGCGCGCATGGCGAGATAGTAGCCGTAAGCGGCAGTGGCACCGATCAGCGGCGCGCCCCGCACCTGCATGTCGCGAATCGCAATACAGGCTGCGTTCAGGGTTTGCAGATTGTTGATCACGAACGCGTGCGGCAGTTGGGTCTGATCGATGATGTCGACGGACCAGCCATCGTCGTTGACCCAGATACTGCGGTAGGGGACACCGTCGACTTTCACGTTATTCCTCGGTGATGGCTGGCTGTTTGCCGTAGCCCTTGAACTGTTGCAACACCTCGGCCATTTCGGCTGCGGAGAGGATTACCGGGTCGCCCACCTGGAGCGCGTGCCAGTATTGCTTTGCCAGCGACTCGACTTCGACACCGAGCCACAGCGCCTTGTCGAGATTGTCGTGAAAGCAAATCATGCCGTGGGTGCCGAGCAGGCAGGCGCGGCGGTCCTGCAGCGCTACCAGCATATGGTCTGACAAGGTCTGGGTACCGAACAGCGCGTAATCGGAACAGCGAATATCCGTTCCACCCGCCACCGCGATCATGTAGTGAAACGCGGGAATGTCCATGCGCAGGCATGCCAGAGAGGTCGCGAAGGTGGAATGCGCGTGCAGCACGGCGCCGGCTTCAGGGCGGTTGACATAAATGTCGCGGTGCATGCGCCATTCGCTGGAGGGTTTCAGGCGGTCCTGGCACTGGCCATCCAGGTCGACAAGAACAATGTGCTCGGGCTTCAGGCGATCGTAGGCCATGCCCGAAGGGGTGATCAGGAACCCACTTTCGAAGCGCGCCGAGATATTGCCGGCGCTGCCCTGGTTGATGCCTCGAGCATTCATCGCCAGGCAACTGTCGATGATTCCCGTTGCCAGTTCTTCGCGTGTCTGTACCCTGGTCATTGCTGCACCTTGCCTTTACTTGTCGCTGCGACCGTAGATGTCGTCGAAGCGCACGATATCGTCCTCGCCGAGGTAGGAACCCGACTGTACCTCGATGATGTCGAGCGGTTCATCGCCCGGGTTTTCCAGGTAGTGAGTGGCACCCAGCGGGATGAAAACCGATTCGTTTTCGTGCAGGTCGAAGATTTCGTCGTTGCGGAACACGCGCGCGGTGCCGCGCACCACGACCCAGTGCTCGGCGCGATGATGGTGCATTTGTTTTGACAGGCGCGCGCCGGGTTTGACGCTGATGCGCTTGACCTTGTAGCCATCGCCCTCGTCGACCGAATCGAAACTGCCCCAGGGGCGATACACGATGCGGTGAAAGTTTTCTTCTTCGCGCTGTTGCTGCTTGAGTTGCTCGACGATTTGTTTGACTTCCTGGGCGCGCGACTTGTCGGCCACCAGCACCGCATCCTGGGTCTCGACTATGACCAGGTCGCGCACGCCGACGGCGGCCACCAGGCGGCTTTCCGAGTGCACGAAAGATCCCTCGGTATCGCTGGTCATGACGTCGCCGTGGGTGGAGTTACCCGAGCTGTCCTTGGTCCCCTGTTCCCACAGCGACGACCAGCTGCCGATATCGCTCCAGCCGGCATCCATGGGCACCACGCAGGCAAGCCCGGTCTTTTCCATGACCGCGTAGTCGATCGAGTCGGATTCACAGGCGGCAAAGGCATCGCTGTCGAGACGCAGGAAGCCGATGTCATCGATCATGTTTGCCGCCGCCTGTCGACAGTGCGCGAGCATTTCGGGGTTGAATTTCTCAAGTTCGGTCAGGTAGGTGCTGGCACGAAACATGAACATGCCGCTATTCCAGTAGTAGTCGCCACTTTCGAGGTAGTCTGCGGCGGTTGCCTGATCCGGCTTTTCAACAAACTCGCTAACGCCATACCCCGGACCGTCGACAGCACCGCGACGAATGTAGCCGTAACCGGTGGCCGGCTGCGTCGGGACTATGCCAAAGGTAACCAGTTTTCCGGCCTGGGCCAGTTTGGTGGCCTTGTCGACCGAATCGCAAAATGCCGCTTCGTCGGTAATTTCGTGATCGGCGGACAACACCAGTAACACCGGATCATCTTCCAGGCTGAGCGCGTGAAGCGCCGCTACGGCGATGGCCGGTGCGGTGTTTCGACCAAAAGGTTCGAGAATGATCGACAGTGATTCCAGGCCGATCTGGCGCGCCTGTTCGGCAACGATGAAGCGATGTTCATTGTTGCAGACGATGATGGGTGCAGCATGTTCCAGGCCATCCAGCCGTGTCAGGGTTTTCTGCAACATGGTTTCGTCGTGCAGCAGGCTGAGGAATTGCTTGGGGTACATCTTGCGCGACAGCGGCCACAACCGGGTTCCGGAGCCACCGGATAGTATGATTGGAATCAAAGGGTTATCTCGTTTTTTCTGTGAAACAGTTACAGTTGTAATGGGTTTGATCAGAGTCCATTATAGATGTCAATGTCAGCTAAATACAGGCGCCATGTCCACCGAGCCCAACCGTTCCGAACAAGTTATTGCCGACTTTAAGCAGCGCAAACTTGCGCGCAGCGCATTGTGCCGTATCCAGGAGTTGATTCGCAGCTTCGAGGAAGAACACGCCTTCGACCGCAAGGC
>CAWIHJ010000004.1:0-23213 GCA_963835795.1 uncultured Gammaproteobacteria bacterium | reverse complement strand
ATTGTCAGGACCCAACCATTCGAAGTTCGGTCGTGCCGAGCACGACGTGTACGGTTTGGCCGAGGAGTTTTTCACCTACCTGAAAGACAGCTTCGATACGCTCTAATGTCGAGGGTGAAACCCATCCAAAGATGATGACCATCGGCCTGCACGCCTGCTCGGCAGACCCGGCGCATCGGCAGCCTGCATCGCTTCCTCGACTACCTGCTGGAGCTTCCACGGGTGTGGATATGTCGCGCGCAATGACCTCGCGCGTTACTGGTGTGAACACTATCCCAATCCACTGAAATAGGCTGCAAATATCCCTATAGGCCTATATCTTGCCATGTGGGTATTTTGTGCGACAATCCCTCTTTTGTCTGACAAATCGATAGAAAATGACTAATTCATCGCTTCTGACCCAGTTGAGGCCAGTTTTATTGGCTGTAAAACCGAGTATCCAACGGTTGACGGCCAGCGGCACCCGCGCGTTTACCTGGATTCAGTGGCTCCACCTTAATGCCGGCCCGGCATAGGACGTCCGACATTTGCGAATTCCTCACGCACTACGCCAGCCCACTCGGATTTGCACTATGCAGCCGCGGCGCAAGCGACGCGTTTGACGCGCACGCAATGCGTGTCCTAATCGATGCGATCCGAAAACTATCGCAGCTTCTTTGCCGAAAGCGTGCTGCACGGCGGGATTGGCCGAGCCTGGGGCGCGTGCACGCCCCGAGCGTGGTGTCGTGCTGATCTCGGAAATGGAACACCACTCCAACGATCTGCCGCACCGATATCACAATGTATAGGTTGTCCACATCCCCCTGCATGGGCGAATTTGAACGCTACGGCGGCCTCTCTCCACATGGACAAGCTGCGCGCCATCTTTGCCGAGCACGGGGAGAACATCAATCACATCTCGCGCAACCGTGCCAGCAATGTCACGGTGCGATCACTCCACTCGCCGAAGTTGCCCGCCTCGCGCACGCGGTCGGCGCTTACCTGTTAGTCGACGCATCGCAAATGATTGCGCATGCCCCGGTGAGCATGGATTGGAAGGGGCCGATATCGATGTGATGGTATTTTCCGGTCACAAAATTTATGCGCCCGGAATCTCCGGGGTAGTGTCGCGAAAAGAGTGTGCTGAAATGAAATCAAACCCGCTGAACTTGGCGGTGGCATGGTCGATGACGTGTATCTCGAAGAATACATGCGACGGCAACCCTGCCCGCATCGCGCGAGGGAAGCGGGCACTCCGAATATCGTCGGGTCGGTGCGGATCCTCGACCGTTACACCGGCTCGGCATGGACAAGGTACGCGAAAGGAAATGGGACAAATCGATTTTGTCTGACATCGAAGTTGATTGAAGGCGTCAGCGTCTACGGTCCGGAACCGTCAGACGTACCGCGGCACCGGCACCATCGCCTTCAACATCAAAGGCTTTGGTCATGTCGCCGCGGCCGCGCTCAACGACTACCACAACATCCAGGTGCGCAACGGCTGTTTCTTGCGCACATCCCTACGTGCGCGAACTGTTGAAACGCGAACTGTGGGAAATGGACCTCGATTCCGATGCGCCCAATGCCGAGGACGATATCGAGCGCAAGCGCGGCATGTCACGCGCCAGCCTCGGGCTTTACACCACGCAGGCGGACCTGGAGAAACTGATCGATGCGGTACGCGACCTGCAGGGCGTGAAGAGATCCTGTCGCTGTACGAACCCATCGGTTCGAACGGCTACTGCCACAAGCACTTCGACCTGAAGCGGTCGACCTGTTCGGCCCCAATCGCCTGTTGGACCGTACCTGGCGAAATCGGCTTACTGACGAGTGCCCGCCGTGCTAGTACACGGCGGACGGCGATCCACTTGTCGGCGCTGGAAATACCGCCACCCACCCGGGGCTTCCAGATCGTTCAGCGGTGCCTGTGCCACCACAGCTTCTGCCGATACTGGTCTTGAGCGCGAGAAAACGCGCGTTCGCAGTTTCCAGCATATCGCGATAGCGTTGCAAATCGGCGCGACTGGCGGAGCGGCCCATGACCCGGAATAATCCTGATTCATCTATTCGGTGAGCGCCAGAGAACACTGCCGCAGCGATCACGCTGCGCACTAGACGTTTTTGAGAGGGACAGACGCTTTTGAGAGGGACAAACGCTTTCGAGAGGGACAGACGACTTTCGAGAGGGACAGACGCTTTCGAGAGGGACACACGCTTTCGAGAGGGACAGACGCTTTCGAGAGGGACAGTACGCTTTCGAGAATCAGATGCTTTCGAGAAGGGACAGACGCTTTCGAGAGGGACAGACGCTTTTAAGAGCGTCTGTCCCTCAATAGTGCCGCCTCAATAGTGCCTCATTAGTGATCGAGAGAGGCGCTACGGGATTGACAACCAGCGGCATAGACCTTACTACTGTCGTTTGCAGGCAGGTCAGTTTCATGTCGCTAAAATGACGGCCACAAGGGCATCCAGATGTTTCTATTGCATGTGGTGAAAATATCCCATCTCACCACGGCGCATCGTGCGAGCCTGGTGATGTCGAGTACCTTTGTGGTCGACGAGGAAGTCAGGTTTCGGCCAATAACCTGGACGCGAAAAGCCCTTTGTTGGATACGCGCTGGGACAATCCCACCACCCGGCAACTGGAACACAAGCTCCGTCCTTGAGCAAACCCAGGCCTGAATCGCCTTTGCCTCCGGCATGGGGCAAGTGCCGAGCGACGCTCGCACATTTGAGCCCAGGGCAATCACCCTGGTGATCAGCAACACCAACTATCCCGGCACCGCCGAGTTCGCGCGCTGACACCCTGACGCGGCTGGGTATCGAAGTCAGCCCGGTCGGATACGCAGTGACCTCGACGCGGCTGCGGCTTTGCGCGACAACACGCGCATGTTGTGGCTGGAAACTCCCTCCAATCCGCTGCGCATCGCCGACATTGGCGCCGCCGCCGAAGTCGTGCGCGGAGCGCGATTGCCTGCTGGTGGTCGACTCTACCTTTGCCACACCATGACCCTCGTCCGTTACAACTCGCGCCGACCTGGTGATCCATTCGCTGACCAAGTACATCGGCGGTCACGGCGACGCCATGGGGGGTGCGGTTTGCGCAAGCAAGCCCTGCTCGGGACCTTGCGCGGCGAAGCGCTGGTGCACTACGGTGGCGCATCCAACGCCTGGTTGATCATGCGCGGCATGGCGACCTTGCCCACTTCGCATGCGCCGCCATCTAACAGAATGCGCTCGCGCTGGCACAGTTCCTGGAAGCACACGAGCGCGTCGAACAGGTGTTTTACCCGGCCTCGAAGACCCCCTGCAACACGCGCTCGCGCGCAGCCAGATGGATAACTTCTCGGGCATGCTCAACTTCCCTGCCAACTGCAGGTGCTCGCCGTACGACTACTGCAGCAGCTCGAAGTCATCCACTACGCGGTTTCGCTGGGCCATCACCGTACTCCTCATCACCTGATGAACCGACGACCTGATCGGTTCCTCCTACCACCTCGAAGGCGCAGAGCTCGAACAACACCGACAGTGTGGTGCGGGGCTGTTTCGCTTTTCCGTCGGGCTCGAAGACAGCGCCGACCTGATTGCCGACCTGGAGCGCGTACTCGAATGACTGAACGACAGGGGCCGCCATGAGTGCAGAAGCTGCTGCGTCTATCAACAACTCCGCGACGCGGGACTCGAGATCCCCGAGCGCGCGACCCTGCCCGCCTGGCGTATCGCGGTGCGCGACGGGTTCGAAGCTTATGTCCAGGCAGCTGTCAGCGCATTTGACGGCGGCATCGAAATGATCGAAATCGCCGACACGAGGTGCCGGCGATTTCGATCATTTCGATGCCGCCGTCAAATGCGCTGACAGCTGCCTGGACATAAGCTTCGAACCCGTCGCGCACCGCGATACGCCAGGCGGGCAGGGTCGCACGCTCGGGGATCTCGAGTCCCGCGTCGCGGAGTTGTTGATAGAGCGCAGCAGCTTCTGCACTCATGGCGGCCTGTCGTTCAGTCATTCGAGTACGCGCTCCAGGTCGGCAATCAGGTCGGCGCTGTCTTCGAGCCCGACGGAAAAGCGAAACAGCCCCGCGCCCGCGGCTGCCTGGTACTTGTCGAGCTCTGCGCCTTCGAGGTGGTAGGAGGAACCGATCAGGTCGTCGGTTTGCATCAGGTAGATCAGGCTGCGGTGATGGCCCAGCGAAACCGCGTAGTGGATGACTTCGAGCTGCTGCATCATGCGTGCGGCAAGCACCTGCGGGTCACGGCAGCGGAAGCTGAGCATGCCCGAGAAGTTATCCATCTGGCTGCGCGCGAGCGCGTGTTGCGGGTGAGATTCGAGGCCGGGGTAAAACACCTGTTCGACGCCATCCTGTGTTTCCAGGAACTGCGCCAGCGCGAGCGCATTCTGTTGATGGCAGCGCATGCGAAGTGGCAAGGTCGCCATGCCGCGCATGATCAACCAGGCGTTGAACGGACTGATGACGCCACCGTAGTGCACCAGCGCTTCGCCGCGCAGGGGGCCGAGCTGGGCTTGCTTGCCGCAAACCGCACCCCCCATGGCGTCGCCGTGACCGCCGATGTACTTGGTCAGCGAATGGATCACCAGGTCGGCGCCGAGTTGTAACGGACGAGTCGCGATGGGTGTGGCAAAGGTAGAGTCGACCACCAGCAGGCAATCGCGCTCGCGCACGACTTCGGCGGCGGCGCCAATGTCGGCGATGCGCAGCAGCGGATTGGAGGGAGTTTCCAGCCACAACATGCGCGTGTTGTCGCGCAAAGCCGCCGCGACCGCGTCGAGGTCGCTGGTATCGACCGGGCTGACTTCGATACCCAGCCGCGTCAGGGTGTTGCGCGCGAACTCGGCGGTGCCGGGATAGTTGGTGTTGCTGATCACCAGGTGATCGCCCTGGCTCAAATGTGCGAGCATCACTGCGGCGCTTGCCGCCATGCCGGAGGCAAAGGCGATGCAGGCCTCGGTTTGCTCAAGGATGGCGAGCTTGTGTTCCAGTTGCCGGGTGGTGGGATTGTCCCAGCGCGTATAGACAAAGGGCGTTTCCGCGTCCAGGTTATTGGCCGAAAAGCTGACTTCCTCGTCGACCACAAAGGTACTCGACATCACCAGGCTCGGCACCGATGCGCCAGTGGTGGGATCGGGATCTTCGCCCGCGTGGATGGAAAGCGTCTGGATGCCCTTGTCGGCCGTCGATTTTAGCGACATGAAACTGACCTGCCTGCAAAACGACAGTAGTAAGGTCTATGCCGCTGGTTGTCAATCCCGTAGCGCCTCTCTCGATCACTAATGAGGCACTATTGAGGGACAGACGCTCTTAAAAGCGTCTGTCCCTCTCGAAAGCGTCTGTCCCTCTGCGCTGCCTCGAAAGCGTCTGTCCCTCTCGAAAGCGTCTGTCCCTCTCGAAAGCGTCTGTCCCTCTCGAAAGCGTCTGTCCCTCTCGAAAGCGTCTGTCCCTCTCGAAAGCGTCCCTCTCGAAAGCGTCTGTCCCTCTCGAAAGCGTCTGGTGCGCAGCGTGATCGCTGCGGCAGATGTTATTCTGGCGCTCACCGATGATAAAATCAGGATTATTCCGGGTCATGGGCCGCTCGCCAGTCGCGCCGATTTGCAACGCTATCGCGATATGCTGGAAACTGCGAACGCGCGTTTACTCGCGCTCAAGAACCAGGGTCTGTCGGCAGAAGCTGTGGTGGCACAGGCACCGCTGAACGATCTGGAAGCCGGGTGGGGTGGCGGTATTTTCAGCGCCGACAAGTGGATCACCATCGTCTACCCCGCCGTGTACTAGCACGGCAGGGCACTCGTCAGGGGGCTTAAGCCGATTTCGCCAGGTACAGTCCCAACAGGCGATTGGGGTCGAACAGGTCGACCGCTTCAGGTCGAAAGTGCTTGTGGCGGTAGCCGTTCGAACCGATGGGTTCGTACAGCGACAGGATCTCTTCACGACGGCCTGCCAGGTCGCGTACCGCATCGATCAGTTTCTCCAGGTCCGCCTGCGTGGTGTAAAGCCCGAGGCTGGCGCGTGACATGCCGCGCTTGCGCTCGATATCGTCCTCGGCATTGGGCGCATCGGGATCGAGGTCCATTTCCCACAGTTCGCGTTTCAACAGTTCGCGCACGTAGGGATGTGCGCAGAAACAGCCGTTGCGCACCTGGATGTTGTGGTAGTCGTTGAGCGCGGCCGCGGTCAGGCCGTGATCGAAGCCCTTGATGTTGAAGGCGATGGTGCCGGTGCGCGGCACGTCTGACGGTTCCGGACCGTAGACGCTGACGCCTTCGATCGACTTCAGGCCATTCCAGACAAAATCGATTTGTCCGATTTCCTTTTCGCGTACCTTGTCCATGCCGAGCCGGTGTAACAGGTCGAGCACCGCGCCGAGCATAATTCCGCCGACGATATTCGGAGTGCCCGCTTCCTCGCGATCGGGCAGGGTTGCCGTCGGCATGTATTCTTCGAGATACACGTCATCGACCATGCCACCGCCGAGTTCAGCCGGCTTGATCTCGTTCAGCAGGCTCTTTTTGGCGATGACGGCGCCGGGTGACCCGGGCGCATAAATCTTGTGACCGGAAAATACCATCACATCGATATCGGCGTCATCCATGCTCACCGGGGCATGCGCAATCATTTGCGACGCGTCGACGAACAGGTAAGCGCCGACCGCGTGCGCGAGGCTGGCGACCTCGGCGAGCGGAGTGATCGCGCCGGTGACATTGCTGGCGCCGGTGACGGCGATGTAATTGATGTTCTCGCCGTGCTCGGCAAAGATGGCGCGCAACTTGTCCATGTCGAGTCCGCCGTAGCGTTCAAATTCGCCCATGCAGGGGATGTGCACCACCTGTGCGTTGTGATAGCGGTGCGGCAGATCGTTGGAGTGGTGCTCCATTTCCGAAATCAGCACGACACCACGCTCGGGGCGCGCGCGCGCCAGGCTCGCGGCCATGCGGTTGAATCCCGCCGTGGCGCCGCTTCCGGCAAAGAAGCTGCAATAGTTTTCCGGGTCGGCATCGACAAACTTGAGCACGCATTCGTGCGCCCAATCAAACGCGTGGCTGGCGCCGCGTGCCGCGTAGTGCAAATCCGAGTGGGTGCTGGCGTAGTGCGTCAGGAATTCGTGGCCGACATCGTATGCCGGGGCCAGCATCAGGGTGGAGGCGGCTGAATCCAGGTAAACGCGCGGACTGCGCTGGCCGTCAACCGTTGGATACTCGGTTTTACAGCCGATAAAACTGGCCTGCAACTGGGTCAGAAGCGATGAATTAGTCATTTTATCGATTTGTCAGACAAAAGAAGGATTGTCGCACAAAATACCCGCATGGCAAGTATGCCTATAGGGATATTTGCAGCCTATTTCAGTGGATTGGGATAGTGTTCACACCAGTAACGCGCGAGGTCGTCACGGCGACATATCCACACCCGCGGACGCTCCAGCAGGTAGTCGAGGAAGCGATGCAGGCTGCCGATGCGCCCGGGTCTGCCGAGCAGGCGTGCGTGCAGGCCGACGGTCATCATCTTTGGGATGGGTTTCGCCCTCGGCGTAGAGCGTATCGAAGCTGTCTTTCAGGTAGGTGAAAAACTCTTCGCCGAGCTGGTAGTCGTGTTCGGCACGACCGAACTTCGAATCGTTGGTGTCGAGCGAATAGGGCACCAGCAGCAAATCCGGGTAGTCAGGTGACCAGTAGGGCAGATCGTCGTTGTAGACGTCGGAATCGTAAGGAAGCTACCCGCTTCGACCACCAGCGGCGCGTGTTCAGCGATGGCAGACCCGCGTAGTAACCGAGCGGCGGGCTGCCGGTGAGTTCGCGCACCTGTTCGATGCTGCGGCGGATAAATTCACGCTCGGCTGGCTTCGTCGACGCTGTCGAAGTCGATCCAGCGCCAACCGTGCGGTTGCAGGTCGAAGCCGGCGTCGATCATCGCGCGCAACGCCTGCGGGTTTTGTTCGCCGGCGAGGCCGACCAGGTTGACCGTGGCCTTGAGGCCACGCTCGGTGAACGCCTTCAGCAGGCGCCAATAGCCAACGCGCGCGCCGTACTCGTAACTCGACTCGATATTGAGATCGCGATTGCCGTGGCGCGCCGTCACCGCCACATCGGACACGCGCACCTCGGAGCGATCGTCGCCGTTCAGAATGCACAGTTCGCCGCCCTCCTCGTAATTGATGCAGAAATTGACCGCAACGCGTGCCTCGTCGGGCCACACCACCGCTGGGGGCTGGTCGGCGTATCCGATAAAATCCCGGCTGGGAATGAATTTGTCATTCATTATCGATGTCACTACACTATTGATGTTGCCAATTCTAGAGACACTGCCATGAATGATCCAGTTAATCACCGCCGCCGCGGCTTGGTGCTCGGACTGGCCGCGTTGCCGGTTGCCGCCTTCGCCGCGAGCGCGCCGACCCCATCGGGCACCGAGGGGCCGTTTTACCCGCTACCCGGCATGCGCTTCGACGACGTCGATAACGATCTGGTGCTGGTGGCGGGCAAGGTCAGGCAGGCGGGTGGCGAAATTGTCCGCATCAACGGGCGCGTGCTCGACACCGCGGGCAATCCGATCGCGGGCGCACGCGTCGAAATCTGGCAATGCGATGTGAACCAGCGTTACCTGCATACCAGGGACCGTGGCGGGGCGGCGCGCGATGCCGGCTTCCAGGGCTTCGGCTTTGATGTCACCGCGGATGCCGGTGAGTATTCCTTTCGCACCATTAAACCCGTGCCCTATCCGGGGCGCACGCCGCACATTCACGTCAAGGTGTTGATTGGCGGGCGTGAGCGTCTAACCACCCAGTTTTACCTGTCTGACCATCCAGGGAATTCCCGCGACTGGTTATATCGGCAGGTGGCCGCCGACCTGCGCGAGCGGGTTACCCTGCGCTTCGAGACGGCCACCGATGTTCCACAGGCCAGGCTCGACATCATCGTCTGAATGCCATCACGCTTGCACCTGGTGGCACACGGCTTCGATGTTGTGTCCGTCGGGGTCGATGACGAAGGCGCCGTAGTAGTTTGCGTGGTAAACAGGGCGTAACCCGGGAGCGCCATTGTCTTTGCCGCCTGCGGCCAGGGCCGCCCGGTAAAATCGATCGACGCAGGCCCGATCGCTGGCCGCAAAGGCGATGTGCATCGGTCGCTGGGCCGCGCTGTCCTCGCCAAACCACAGCTCAGCCTTGTCGCCGCGACCGAATCCGGCCCAGCCCTCGATTTCAACAATCAATTCCAGGCCGAGCGGCGCCAGGCACTGGGCGTAAAAAGCCTTGCTGCGCTGGTAGTCGGCAACGGCAAAACCGATGTGGTCAATGAACATGTGGAGCCTCTGATTTCAATGTCTCTGGGCGCCTCCGCCTGGCGTCTGTCCCGCAAGGTACGCTAACTACAATGTCATTCCTGCGCAAGCAGGAATCTTGTAACCATGGCGTTATTATAAGATTCCTGCCTGCGCAGGAATGACAGTGTTGGGTGCCGTTGTCCGATTCGACATCCGTGTTGTGCCCATTCGATGCGACGGACCAGCGCAATCAGGTACCTTACACCGCTAGCGCCAATAAAATTATCCTCCTTAAAAATAGCATCTGGCGTCTGTCCCTCATGGGATTCGCGTGGTTAAATGGGCGGCTTCGAAATTGCAAATCTACCCACGCCGATGACGACAATTCAATCCATGCTTGCCGAAAATCGCCCGTTGGTGCTCGACGGTGGGTTGGGAAGCGAGCTCGCGGAGCGCGGCTACGATGTCTCCTCAGCGCTGTGGAGTGCAGAGCTGATCATGAGTGAGCCACAGGCCATTGTCGACGTCCATCGCAGTTATCTCGATGCGGGCGCCCGCTGCATTATCAGCGCCAGTTACCAGGCCAGTATCCCCGGGCTCGAAACCGCGGGATACGCAGCGGCGACCATCGAGGCCGTGTTTTCCGATGCGCTGGCGCTGGCCGGCCGCGCACGCGATGAATTCCTGCGCGATAACCCGCAATGCGGCTATATCCCGCTGGTTGCGGCCAGCATCGGCCCCTACGGAGCCTACCTCGCCGATGGTTCCGAATATCGCGGTAACTATGGTGTCGACGATGCCACGCTGTACAATTTTCACGCGCAGCGGTTGCAGTGGCTGGATCAGGGCGGCGCTGACCTGCTGGCCTGTGAAACCATTCCAGACCTGCAGGAAGCACGGGTGTTGAGCGAATTGTTGAAAGCCGCGTCGACGCCGGCCTGGGTCAGCTTCTGTTGCCGCGATGATGAATACCTGCATGATGGCAATCGACTGGTGGACGCAGTAGCGCAATTCGATTTGGTGGCGAGCGTGATTGCGCTCGGCGTCAATTGCTGTGCGCCGCAACACGTCAGTGGATTAATCACCAGGCTGCGCAAAGTTTCCGGCGATCGCCAGATCCTGGTTTACCCTAACTCCGGGGCGCAGTATGATGCCGAACGCAAGTGCTGGTACGGGCATGAAACCGCGCAGCAATGGTCGCAACAGGCCAGCACCTGGTACCAGGTTGGCGCCGATGCCATCGGCGGCTGTTGCCGCATTGGACCCGAGCACATTCGACAACTGGCAAAGAGTGAAACATGGCACTGTTAATCGATGTCAAGCAACCAGCCTGGATGAAAGATGAGGATTTGCGCCTGGAATTACTGCGCCAATATCCCGAGGCGGACATTCGTATTGGCGCGGATCCGGGTAACCTGGATGACATCCAGATGCTGACCGTCAGCACTTACCTGCCGGGTGAAGCCTTGCGCTATCCGAATCTGCAACTGATCCAGAAAACCGGCGCCGGGGTCAACAATATCCTCGCCGATCCTGACCTGCCACAAACGGTGCAGATCACGCGCTTGCAGACCAATACCTCGGGTACCGAAATGGCGGAGTACGCGCTCGCTTACGTGCTCCAGGAGCAGCGTCACCTGCGCCAGTATCATCGCCACCAGGCGCGCAGCGAATGGGTTGCCTATCCGCCGCGCAAGACCGGCGACACGACGGTGGCGGTACTCGGGCTGGGTCGCATCGGCAAGCTGGTCGCGCAACGCTTCGTCGCTAACGGCTTCCAGGTTGTTGGCTGGAGCCGCAGCCCAAAGCAGCTCGACAACGTGGCCTGTTTCGCTGGCAACGATGGCCTGGGACAAATGCTGGCCAGGTCCGACTACGTGGTTTCGGTGTTACCGTCGACGCCGGAGACCCTGAAGCTGTTCAACCGGGAGTTGTTTCAACGCTTTAATCCGCAATCGATGCTGATCAATATGGGCCGTGGTGACCTGGTCGATGAAGCTGACCTGTTGCAGGCTCTCGACGCGGGTTTGCTCGCCGGGGCGGTGCTCGATGTCATGTCGGTGGAACCGCTGCCGGCCGACAGCCCGTTGTGGTTACATCCGGCCGTTCAGCTGACACCGCACGTGTCCGGCTACCATCTCGGCGATGCGATACTCGACATTGCCGAAAATTATCGCCGCCTGCAAAACGGCGACCCGTTGCTGCATCCGGTTGATCGCGAGCGGGGATACTGAGATGTCCGCCGCACAGGCACTAACGCAGAAAATTCGCGACACGATTCCGCTCAGCGAAGCGATGCAATTTTCCATCCTGAAACTCGAGCTGGGCGAAATCCGGGTGGTGGCACCCTTGTCCCCCAATATCAACATTCACGGCACTGGATTTGCCGGCAGCATATACTCGGTCGCGGTGTTGACTGGATGGGCGCTGTGCATGCACATCATCGACGAATTGAGCCTGGATGCCGAACTGGTAGTAGGGCGCGCTGAAATCGTCTATCGCGCACCGGTCAAGGGCGACCTCGAATGTCGTTGTGGCACCGACTCGGCGCAACGCGAGACTTTCCTGCAAAACTTCCGCGAACGCGGCAAGGCAAAACTGGTGCTCGATATCGCCGTTGGGGACTTGCCCGAGGCCAGCCTGCACGCCACTTTCGTCGCCATCGCGCGTTCCTGACTCGCCACTGCCCCCAATATCGTCATTCCTGCGTAGGCAGGAATCTTTTGACAACGCCGTCATTGCAAGATCCCCGCCTGAGCGGCGGTCCGACGTATCGGGATGACGGTCAGGAGATCAGGGACGACGGCGAAGGGGCTATAGCCAGCGGCGTACGCGCTTTTTGTAATCGAGGTAGATTTGGCCGAATTTGGCTTCGAGATAGGCTTCTTCCTTGCGGATCACCAGGGTCTGCAACAAGGCGACCAGTGGTGCGATGGCCAGGATCCCCCACCAGCTGTTGATGATCAAAGCACCGCCGAGGGTGGCGATGCAAAAGGCCAGGTAAATGGGATTGCGGCTATAGCGAAAGATGCCGCTGTGAATAATCGCGGTGGTTGGCTGCCAGGGCTCTACGTGCGTATGCGCTCGCCAGAAGTGCAGCAGCGCGATCGCGGCCAGCAATAACGCTACCCCAACGACAAAGATGCCGGTCAGTAGCAGATCGGTTTTGTCACCAAGCGCAAGCGGTACCCACTGCTGCAACAACCAGGCGCCAGCCAGTAAACCAATCGGTAGTAGCGGGGGCGGAAACCTGAGGCCGGGGCCACGCTTGTCTTCTGCGGATGACATGAGAGTCAATCAGTTTTTTCTAGGGCGGCCCCTGGGTAGTTGCGTGGCGCGACGGCCACTCAACTTTGCAATCCTTGCCGCGAAGCGTGCGTCGCCCAGCACCCATCCCTTGAGCGCTGACTCGGTGATTTCCTCGACCTGTTGCGCGTCGAGCTTCTGCCGGAACAACTTGCGATATGCCTTGACGCGTTCGCCATCGCTGTCACCGAGGTTTTGATACTCGCGTGACGCAGTAATCATTTCGTCGGTTTCTCCGAGCGCATTGTGTGCATAGCTACTCCAGCGGTATTGCTGAGGTTTTTCAACCAGGCCGTTGCGTACCGGGTTGAGTTCGATGTAACGGCAGCAGGTCAGCATGTAGTTTTTAGCGTCGATCACCGTCGCCCGATAGCGGCCTTCCCACAAGGTGCCGGTGCTGTCGTAGCACTCGTTGAAATATTGCACGTAGTTGCGCCCAAGCGATTGCACCATCCTTGATACGCTGTCGCTATTACCGGGCGTGACGAGCACGTGTACGTGATCCGGCATCAGTACGTAGGCGTGCAGTTTGAGATTGTAATTATAGGCCGCGGCATCAAGGCAATCGTGGAAGTACTGATAGTCCTGCTCAGCAAAATAAATATTTTGCCCGTCGCGCGCCTGCAAAATAACGTGCTGTGGTTGATTGACGATGGAGTAGCGGGGTAGTCTGGCCATATGGTTTCTCTTGTATGCCGATTCAGTGAACGGGCATGGACGCGATCCCCGTATGTCTGCATTCGGCAGGTGATTGCAGATGTCGTTAAATGTGATCTCGTGGAATTGCTATCTCGTCCCAATCCCGCTGGTTGACCAGTTCTTCACCTTCATAGGCGCGCACCGTGGCCTTGATGTAAAAATTTTCCGCATCGCAGCGCATTTCACTTTCCGCTTCGGTACGAATCGACCAGTCACCACGCTCCATCCAGCAAATGTAGCGGCTCAATGATCGATGGCTGAGCGGATTACTGGTGGCCATGGACCAGCGTTCATCGTGCCGATAGCGGCTGATCATGCCGTGCCCGGGCACCTCGATTTCGCCGGTATCCTCGATGACGCGATAGTGCGATTCACCCGTTTGAAAATTCCTTTCCACCCAGCGGCGATGCAGGCTGGGAGTCACCTGCTGGTATTCGGCCAGCGGGTTTTCTTCAGTGGGCGGTGTGATTGTATAGGCATCGACGCCACTACGCACGGGCAGCGTGATGAGCGCATCCGGCCCGAGTCGTATCGTCGCGATAATATTTTCCGGGGGCGGCATGATCATCGGCCAGTAGCTGGTCGAAAGCGAAACACGCATCTTGTGTCCGCGCATGAAGCGATATCCACACTCGTTCAATTCAATCTCTACCGATTCCCGCTGCCCTGGCACCATGGGTTGTGGATCTTCATTGCCATTGCGGTGGGCCAGGTTGAGCACGCCCCAACTGACCCGCGATACCTCGCCAGAGGGATGTATGTCGTTCAGGCGCACGGCAATGTTGCCGAGTGGCTTGTCGATGGAGATTTTCAACCGCAGCCTGGGCCGGCCGAGAATTTCGACGGGCTGATGCAGCTTGCCGCTGTCGAAAACCAACGATCCGGAATCGTCATGGCGCTGGTCCGCTGCCATTTCACCATTGGCACGAACGGTGAAAAATTCACCGCAGGAAGCACCGCAATCCTGGGGAGAGCTCAGCGTTTTATCGCGGGTTCGACCGGGAATGTCGAGCAACTGGCGATTGGGTGCGAGGTAATAATTGCGTGTTCGGGTTTCCGTGGCGGGTAATACGTCTTCAGCGACCCAGCGACCGGGCGCCTCTTCATGACGTAGTGTTGGCGTGGCATTTTCCATAATGTAGGCGCGATAGACGGGCAGTTTATCGACGCCGTTGTCGCTGTCCTTGAGCCACTTGTCCCACCAGTTGATGGCTTCCGCGATGAAATCCAGCCGCGGCTTCGGCAGGGCGATGTGAGGATACTTGTGTATCCAGGGGCCGTTGATGGCGCGTGCGCCAGGGATGTGCGTAGCGGCGGCGGGTGGTGCGTTGATGTAGCCATCGGCCCAGCCGGAGATGACCAGCGCGGGAATTTCGATCGCGCTGTAATCTTCGCCGACCGACCCGTGTTTCCAGTAGTCGTCCTTGTGCTGGTGTTTCAGCCAGGTGGCGAGTGGAAAGGGCTGCGTGTTGAGTCGATGCAGCCAGGTATCGCGCCAGCTGTCACCCACCAGTTCCGGGTCGGGTGGCCGTGAAGCATAGCTCAGCATGGTGCTCGACCAGTAGAAATTGGAATACAGCAGGCAACCGTTCTTGTAATGAATGTCGTCGTTGTAGCGGTCCACCGTGGTGCCGATGGCAATCACTGCCTTGAGCGCCGCGGGCCGCATGGCTGCGAGTTGCAGGCTGTTGAATCCACCCCAGGAGATGCCCATCATGCCGACCTTGCCGTCGCACCATTTCTGTTGGGCGATCCATTCGATGACTTCGCAGCCATCGCTCAATTCGCGTGCCGAGTACTCGTCGTCCCAATCGCCGTCCGATTCGCCGGTGCCGGAAATGTCGACGCGAATGCCGACATAACCCGCCGCGGCAAAATGTGGGTAGGTGCTGTCATCACGCTGCGCCGTACCATCGCGTTTGCGGTAGGGCAGGTATTCGAGGATTGCCGGCAGGGGGGCTTTTTTGGCGCTATCGGGTAACCAGATGCGAGCCGCGAGTCGACGGCCATCGCTCAGTTTGATCCACTCGTTTTCCAGGATTTTGAATTTATTCTTTTTCATCTAACCTGCTCTTCGCAACCGGAAGGCTATTTTGCCTGCCTGACCGCAGTGCAGGCAAGCCCTCATGGTCTGGGATGAGATGGCTAGTCGAGAATAGGACCGGCGGATACCAGTTGCTTACCACCATCGGTATCGGTGTATTGCTCGAAGTTTTCGACGAACAGCCCGGCCAGGCGAGTCGCTTTTAGCGTCCATTCGTCACGATCCTGGTAGGTGTTGCGCGGATCGAGGATGTTGGCATCGACGTTCGGCAGGCCCTGCGGAATCGCCAGGTTGAAGATCGGCAGCGTGGATACTTCGGCGTCATCGATCGAACCGTCGAGAATCGCATCGATGATGGCGCGTGTTTCCTTGATCGATATGCGCGTACCACTGCCGTCCCAGCCGGTGTTCACCAGGAAGGCCTGGCTGCCGAACTGTTCCATCTTGCGGTTCAGTACCTCGGCATAGCGGGTTGGATGCAGCGACAAAAATGCCTTGCCGAAGCAGGCGGAGAAAGTCGGCGTCGGTTCGGTGATGCCGCGCTCGGTTCCGGCCAGCTTGGCGGTGAAACCCGACAGGAAGTAGTACTGGGCCTGTTCCGGAGTCAATCGCGAAACCGGTGGTAGCACGCCGAAGGCATCGGCGGTAAGAAAAATGACGCGGCTGGCGTGTCCTGCGCGCGAAACCGGCTTGACGATATTATCGATGTGGTAAATCGGATAGGAAACCCGCGTGTTTTCGGTTTTCGAGCTATCGCTGTAATCGATCTTGCCATCGGCATCGACGACCACGTTTTCCAGCAGGGCATCGCGGCGAATCGCACGATAGATGTCGGGCTCATCCTCGGCATTTAAATTGATCGTCTTGGCGTAGCAACCACCCTCGAAGTTGAAGATACCGTCATCGTCCCAGCCGTGTTCGTCATCGCCGATCAGGCGGCGCTTGGGATCGGTCGACAGGGTCGTCTTGCCGGTGCCGGAGAGGCCGAAGAATATGGCCACGTCGCCCTGTTCGCCGACGTTTGCCGAACAATGCATCGACGGCATGCCTTTCAGTGGTAACAGGTAGTTCATCATCGAGAACATGCCTTTCTTCATTTCGCCGCCATACCAGGTGCCACCGATAATTTGCATGCCTTCCGTCATGTTGAAGGCGACGAAATTTTCCGAATTCAGGCCCATCGCCGCGTAGTCCGGATTGGTCGTCTTGGAGCCGTTCAGCACCACGAAGTCGGGCTCGTAGTCGACCAGCTCCGCGGCATCGGGGCGAATGAACATATTGGTGACAAAGTGAGCCTGCCAGGCGACTTCGGTAACAAAGCGTACCTTGAGACGGGTACCGGGATTGGCGCCACAGTAGGTGTCGACGACAAACAGGCGCTTGCCGGAAAGCTGGTCGGTGACCAGCTCACGCAATTTTCCCCAGGTTTCGGTATCGATCGGGTGGTTGTCATTATCACCCTGGTCTGACCACCACATGTTGTCGCGCGTGGTATCGTCACGCACCAGGTACTTGTCCTTCGGTGAACGGCCGGTAAAGTCCCCGGTATCCACCGAGATGGCGCCCGACTCGGTCAGGTATCCGCTTTCGAACCCTTGCAGGCCGGCTGCGGTCTCTTCGGCGTACAGGACGTCATAGTCCGGGTTGTAAATGACATCGACGGTACCCTTGATACCGTAGGCGCTGAGATCGGGAGTGGTTGTCATAATGGTTTTGACCAGTTTTACTGCGGTGGACATTGTCGGGGGCCAGATAGTACGCGAAGGCGCAAGTATATAAGGTTACCGAATTCACAAAAACAAACAGTTAACTATATCCATATAAATTTACCGTACTGAAAATACACGGAACTCGCCCTAATTCGACGGCTAAGCCAGCAATTGACGTAAAACTGCGACGACACGATCTATCTGGGGCTTGTCGACGATCAGTGGCGGCAACATGCGGATCACGTTGGGGCCGGCTGGCAGCGCGATAATACCGGCCTCGAGCAGTTGCGCGAGCTTTTCCTGGACCTTTTGCTTGAGTTCGATACCGATCATCAAGCCGAGGCGGCGCAGCGCGCGCACCTGCGTGAGATCTTCCACCTTGAGTTCGCGCTCGAAATAAGCACCGAGTTCGGCGGCGCGCTCGGCCAGCCCTTCGCCCTGGTAAACCTCGATAGCCGCCAACGCCGCCGCGCAGGCGAGTGGGTTGCCACCGAAGGTGGTGCCGTGCAGCCCCGGCTCGATCTTGATCGCATCGCTGATCAAGGTTGCGCCGATCGGTACTCCGCCACCCAGCGCCTTGGCCAGGCATAGCATGTCGGGTTGCAGATCGAAGTGTTCGCAGGCGAAAAACTTGCCGGTACGGCAAAAGCCGGTCTGGATTTCGTCGATGATCAACAGTGCACCGCGCTCGCTGCAAAGCTTGCGCACCGCGGTGATGTAGTCGGGCTGGATCGGGTTGACGCCGCCTTCGCCCTGCACCAGTTCCAGCAGCACCGCGGCGGTATTGTCGTCGACCAGCGCGTCGAGCTTTTCGATCTTGTTATAAGGGCACGAAATCGAAGCCCGGCACCAGCGGCTGAAAGGCTTCGCGATATTTCGGTGTATAGGTGGCGCTGACCGCGCCCATGGTGCGTCCGTGGAAACCGCGCATCGCGCTGACGAAATTGGTGCGCCGCTGTGCAGGCGCGCAAACTTGAGCGCCGCCTCGATCGACTCGGCGCCGGAGTTGCACAAATAGGCGCGTGTCAGTCCCCGGGGCTCACTTCCACCAGTTTCTTCAGCAACTCCGAGCGCTTGTCGTTGTACATGATGTTGGGGCAGGTGATCAGGGTTTCGGCCTGTTGCTGGATTGCCTCAACCAGTCGAGGGTGGCAATGCCCGAGTGAGGCGACGGCGATACCGGCGGCAAAATCGAGGTATTCGCGTCCGTCTTCGTCGTACAGGCAGGCGCCTTCGCCGCGCACCGCAACCAGGTCGCGCTTGGCCTGCAGGGCAATGCCGTAATCCTGTTCCAGGGTTTTGTAATCGTTCATGATATATGCGTTCCGGCGCCTTCGAGCGCATTGATAACGGGTTGATCGCCACGGCCGTCGGCGATGATGACGCGCGTCTTGCCGCCCTGGCAAAGGCGGGTCAGCGCCAGCAACTTGCGCTTGATGCGGCCTTCGACCTGCGGCCTCGCGGGCGTGCAGCTGCGGCGATGCTCATGCGTTTTACCAGGCTGCTCTCGTCGTCCGCGTCGTCGAGGAATCCAGGCGCCTCGATCAGCTGCACGACCGTGTCGATGGCGAGCGCCTGGGCCAGTAGTGCGACGATGTCATCGTTCTCGGAATTGATCGCGAAACCGTTTTCGTCGACGATGGGGATGGTCAGCACCGGGCTGTAGCCGTTATCCAGTAACAGCCGCAGCAGGGACGTATTGATCGGCGCGGTTTACCGGAGAGGTCGCGCTTGATCATCGTCTTGCCGTTTTCGCGCACGCGAATCCCCTTGTTGCGCTCGCCCTGCACCAGGCGGCCATCGAGCCCGGTCAGGCCAACCGCGTTGATGCCGCTGCGCTGGCACAGTTCGACGATCTGCTTATTGCGTAACCCCGAGTAGCTCATCATGATGACGTCGAGTGCGGGCTGATCCGAGAACACGCTGTTGTAGCCGGACACCGAGGTCAGCACCGTTTTCTCGATGCCTAGCCGCCGCGCCAGCTGGTCGCGCAGCACGTTGGCGCCATGGACGACCATAAAGGGTTGCTCGAGGGTTGCCAGGTCAGCAATTGTGGCTTCGAGGTCGATGGACTCGCCACCGCCTATCTTGATCAGCATCATAATGGTGTCGTCGTGTGATTGTCGATAGTGTTCCAGCCGCCGTCGTCATTCAGCGGACGCGAGCAGACGAGGTCCATGTCCCGGCTCCTGTTTGCGATACATCTGAAAATAATCCGGGTCTTCGCTGTAGCCGGTCGACAGGCAGCTTTGTTCGCCATCCGACAGGATCAGGTTCATCGCGCGCACGTAGCTGCTGCGCTTGTTGATGATATCCACCGCGCGTTGGGTGGCGGCGCACTTGTCGCCCTTGTCGAAGCGGCGAATGTAGTTGTAAATCTTTTCGGCGCCGATACGGCCTTCGGACTGGATTCGCACGCCACGCAGCTCGCCGTTGAAGACAAACACCGATTCGCCGTCGGAAAAGGGCATGTTGTTTTCCACGACGATGCCCTCGTCGCGAAACGCGCTGCGCGCGTGCACCAGCAACAGGTGGGTTTCGCCGAACGCTTCGAGGCTGTCTTCCCACACCGGCAGAATGTTGTGGTATTGCTGCCAGCCATCGGCGCTGCGCCAGGCGCAACCCCAGCCATGGCCCTGGAATTCGCGGCTGCGCTGCGCCATCGCGGAGAAAGGTCGTAACAGTTCGGTGATGGAAAATGGCGCGTCAGCCCGGGCATAAAGAATTCGGCACATGGGCTTTAGCGTGCTTAAGGGTGCAGGCCGGGAAACTCGAGCCCGGTGGTTTCATCGAAGCCCTGGGCGATATTGAAGGCTTGCACGGCCTGGCCGGCGGCGCCTTTCATCAGGTTGTCGAGCGCGCTGATGACAACCAGGCGGTTGCTGTGCGGATCGCGTTCGAAACCGATGTCGCAGTAATTGCTGCCGGCCAGGATCTTGGGCTCCGGATAGCGATGGATGCCGCTGCGTTCCTTGACGATGCGAATGAAGGGTTCGTCGCCATAGGCGGCGCGGTACAGTTTCCACACGTCTTTTTCTTCGAGATCGCGGTTCAAAAACACGTGGCAGGTGGCGAGAATGCCGCGCACCATTTCGATCGATGTCGCCGAAAAATGGATGTTGTCGGCGCCCAGTTCCTGCTGAATTTCGGCGAGGTGGCGGTGGGCGGTCGGCTTGTAAGAGCGCACCGCACCACTGCGCTCGGGATGGTGGCTGCCATCGCTGGCCGCGTTGCCGCCCTGGCTGGAACCGGCCTTGACTTCGACCACTACGGATTCGACCACGCCGGCCTGGTACAACGGATGCAGCGCGAGAATGGTGGCGGTGGCATTGCAGCCGGCGCCGGAAATTCGTTTGGCGCCGCGCAATTGCTCGCGATGCAGTTCGGCAATGCCGTAGACGAAGTCGTCCAGTCTTTCCGGGCAGGCATGCCCTTTGCCGTACCAGGTTTCGTAACCGCTGTTGTCGTTCAGGCGGAAATCGGCGGACAGGTCGATCAGCATCTCCGCAAGCGCCTCGAACTCGCCGAGCCGATTCATCATCTGCCCGTGCGGCAGGCCGAGGAACAGCACGTCACAAGGCTCTAGCTCGGCCGCGCTGACAAACTTGTGTTTGCAGATTTTGCGCAGGTTGGGGTGAACGCTGGCCACCGGTTTGCCGGCGTGGCGTTCCGAGGTCACCTGGTGAATTTCAACCTGCGGGTGAAACAGCAGGATGCGCAGCAGGTCGCCACCGGTATAACCGGAAGCACCGACAATCGAAACCCGGATCACTGCGCGACCTGGCTAATCACGTAGTTGGCGACACACTGTGGAATATCGACGCCGGTGGTATCGATGCTGTTGCGAAACTCCATGGTGTAATTCACTTCGTTGACCAGCAGGCCGTTTTCGGATTCGAACAGGTCGACGGCGACGATGCCGCCACCGACTGCCCTGGCGGCAGCGAGGGATATCTCCGCGACTTCGTTGCTTATCTCGCATTTGCTGGCGATTGCGCCGCGTGCGGTGTTGGTAATCCAGTGATCGGAGGTGCGGTAAATCGCCGCGATGCACTCATCGCCGATGACGAAGCTGCGTATGTCGCGGCCCTGTTTCTCGACGTATTGCTGGATGTAGAAGATGGAGTGGTGATAGCTGCCGAGCACGGTCTTGTGCTCGAGCACGGTTTCTGCCGCATCGCGATCGTTGATCTTGGACAGTAAACGCCCCCAGGACCCCACGGCCGGTTTCAGTACTACCGGGTAGCCCAGTTCTTCGATCGCCTGCAGCGCCGATTCCTCGGTAAAGGCGACGCGGCACTCGGGCTGGGGCACTTCGTGGTCCTTGAGCGCGGCGGTGGTCAATAACTTGTCACCGCAGATTTGCGCCACCTTGTGCGAATTCATGCAGCGCACGCCGGCGCTTTCGAACAGGCGCAGCGCATGCAGCGCGCGCGAGTGGTTGATGGAGCGTTCGACGAGGATGTCGATGTCGGGTGCGCGGTGGAAATCCATGATCAACTGGCGATCGTCGATCATGATCGGTTCGACGCCAGCGTTCTTGAACGCTTCGATCAGCAGCTTTTCTTCCTTGCGGATCAGCGAGTGCAGCAGGCCGATCTTCATCGAACCGGGGTTCACTGGCCCCAGTCCTCCTCGGCTGCAGGCGCCTCGGCCAGTGCGACCGGATCGAGGTTTTTCAACTCGAGTTCGGCACCGCAATCTTCACACACCAGCAACTCTCCCGCGATGGCGTCGGCCGCCAGATTCACTTCGGCTGCACATACCGGACATTCACCCATGATGGTTTCTACCTGTTGTTTGCAAGGCCGGGTATTTTATGCGTTTGCGAAGGCGCCGCCAAGCGAGTTTTGCCAGTGTCGGTGATAAACTGATGCGACGTTGATGGGGAGGGTAAAGCATGGTCGAGCATGCGGATGTTGGTAAACGTGGCACCTTGTGGATCGGTGCCGGGCTGCTTGCGCTGTTCACCACGCGCTTGCCGGCCGCGTCAGGCGCAACGATAGAGCCGATCGAACAGCCTGCGCAGGCCGACGACAGGGCATTTATCGAACGCGCCTTTGCGATGCGCCTGCTGGCACTGGACAGTTGTTTGTACAGATGTGGTCGGGCAAGAAAAGAAAGATGCTACACACCAAAACATACTAATACTAACCAATTAATGGTGACAACAAACAACAAAAAGAGCTATATACCAGGGCAATGATAATGGCAACAAGTAAAAAACAACAACAATAGCAGCAGCAACAGAAGGAGCTTGTATATGCCTACCGATAAATGACACGCATAGAATCTACCACTGCTTACTCAATTACATACTCATTGTGTTTTATCCATGAAAGTGCATTCAAAACTCCTCTTTGGCTGCTGTTAGTTTTACAGGCTATTTGGACATTTTTTTGGTAGTGGGTTAGATTTAGATACCAATCTCAAATTAATAGCTTTAAGGTCTCTAAAATTAGGACAATCAGTAAGGGCTCCTATTTGAAATTGGGTCATACCCATGGCCTTGTGTGAATTGATACTGCCATTATTTGAGCTTAAGGTTGCAATCCAAGAAGTCACAGAATTCAGCCATTTGGTTTTGCATCGGCATCATTGCCACCAACGGCGGCCATATCACGACTACGAAGGAGTCGACAAGTCTGCCAAGGCCATGCCGTCGTTCATTGCCATCAACACAACGGCCGGCACGGCCAGCGAGATGACCCGCTTTTGTATTATCACGGACTCTAGTCGAAAAATAAAAATGGCCATCGTGGACTGGCGGGTCACGCCCAATGTGGCCATAGACGACCCATTGCTCATGGTGGGAATGCCGCCGGCCTTGACAGCGGCGACCGGCATGGACGCCCTGACTCACGCGATCGAGGCTTATGTATCAACCATCGCGACCCCTGTTACGGACGCCTGTGCGCTCAAGGCAATCGAACTGATTGCGGGCTACCTCAGGGCCGCCGTGGCCAACGGCAACGACATGGAAGCTAGGGATAAGATGTGCTACGCCCAGTACCTGGCGGGCATGGCCTTCAACAACGCCAGTCTCGGTCATGTGCACGCCATGGCCCACCAACTGGGCGGCTTCTACGACCTGCCCCACGGTGTCTGCAACGCGATTCTTTTGCCCCACGTCTGCCGGTTCAACCTCATTGCTAAAATGGAGCGCTTTGTCGACATCGCTGTTGCCATGGGCGAAAATGTCGAAGG
>CAWIHJ010000003.1:0-48802 GCA_963835795.1 uncultured Gammaproteobacteria bacterium | reverse complement strand
GGCCCAGCCGTTCGAAGAGGATTTCGCGTAGTTGCTTCGGCGAGTCGATATTGAACTCGACCCCGGCGAGCGCATGAATCTCCGCGCCGGTACGGTTGAGCACTACTGCCGTCTCGCGACATGTCTGCCAGCAGCGAGCTGTCCAGCCGGATGCCGTGGGACTCCATCTCCACCAGCAAGCGGCAGCAACGGTCCGTCGATGGTCCGGTAGAGGTCCGTCAACCCCTTCTCCGCGATCTCTCGGGCAGGACTTCCGACAGGCGCAGCGTCGCCTCGGCGCTCCACGGCCGCCGCGGTCGTACCCGGTCGATGCCCGCTTCGCTCGACGGGGCTTGCGAGACGCCCTTGCCGACGAGCGAACGGAACCCCTGCGTCTCGCGGGAAAGAACTCGCGGGTGAGATCCGGCACGGCCGTACCCGGAACGGCTGGAATCGACCAGGAACGCCGCCACCGCCACGTCCAGTTGCCCGGCCCTCGACGGGGAGCCGGATCGTCGCAACACGTGGGCGTCGCGCTTGAAGTTGCGACCGACCTTGGCGACTGCCGGATCGGCCAGGAGTGGCCCGACCTCCTCCCGGACCGCCTCGGTTGAAACCTGCGCCCTGGCGACGAGCCCTTCGTGTCCCAGGGGAACGTAGATGACCTTCCGATTCCCGGCAGGACAATCCGATCCCGACGAGCCGGGCGCTCATCGGGTCGTCGCCGTCGGCGACCGTGACGACGGCCACGCGACCCGCCTTCCGGCAGGCGGCGACGACCTCCCTGAGCGTGCGCGCGTCCGTCGCGACCTCGACGTTCATCGACCGGGCTTCGGATTCGACGCGCGGGCCGGACCCGCACGTCCTCGAATTCCCGGATCAGCGACTGGAACCCGAGCGACTCGAAGAGGCCTCGAAACCGGCTGCCGACGGCTGGGTCAACGCGAACTTCTCCGGCTCGAACTCGACCTCGACCTGCTCGTGAAGGGTGACGAGTTCCTTGCTCAACCGTGCCTGGTCGATGTGCTCGACCACGGCGTACCAGATCCGCTTCGAGCTGCCGCGGTCCAGGGCCTTGAGCTCGCGCTTGAGCGCTGCCAGGAACCGCACGGCCTTGCGTCCCGGTCGACCGAAGTGCCGCCGCCAGCGAGCCGAGATCTGTCTCACCGAGCGGCCCGACCGGTCTCGATCCGTTCTGCATGACCGCGTCCGATTCGACGGCGATCAGCCGGGAGACCGCTCCCCTGAATCGCGTCGCCGACTCCTGCCGCTGCCGGACGGTCGCCTCTGCCAGCTCGTCCTGGCGGGCCGCTTCGTCGAGAGCTTCCAGAACCTCGTCCCGGGCGTCGTACGCGGCGACGAACCGCTCCGCCCGACCGATGACGGCTTCGATGTCGCCGTAGGTCGCGACCGTCGCCAGCGCGGTCTTCTGCCGACGCCCGGAACGCCCGGAACGTTGTCCACCGAGTCGCCCATCAGACCCGAGCACGTCACGCACGCGGTCCGGTGGGACACCGAAGCTGTGCTCGCCACGCCGGCCGCGTCGAGGCGCACGTCGTTGCTCGGGTTGAGCACCGTGACGCGGTCGCCGACGAGTTGCAGCAGGTCCTTGTCCGACGCCACGACGACGACCTCGAATCCCGCCTCGCGAGCCCGGGTCGCGTAGGTCGCGATGAGATCGTCGGCCTCGTAGCCCTGGTTCCAGAACCGGGAATTCGAGAACCTCGCACACTCGCTTGGCGTACGGGCACCTGGACGTTGAGGTCCTCGGGCGTCGGCGGGCGGTTGGCCTTGTAGTCGGCGATAGGACTCGTGGCGAAAGACGGGCCCCGGCAAGGTCGAATGCGACGGCGAGGTAGGGCGGGCCGTTCGTCCTTGATCAGCTTGCGCAGCATCGTGGTGAAGCCGTAGACGGCGTTCGTCGGCATCCCCTCGGCGTTGGTCAGCCCGCGAATGGCGAAGAACGCCCGGAACAGCTGCGCCGTGCCGTCGACAAGGAAGATTTTCCTGGAAGTCTCGTCTGCCATCGCCGGGCATCATAACCCAGCGTCGCGGCGCCGTCGTTGTCGATGCCGTCCAGTGGATCCTCGTTTTCGGCGCCGTCCTCATCGTCCTCGGCCCAGCCTGTACCCTCGTCCACGCTGCCATCGCCGTCGTCGTCGATCAGCATGATGCCGGGGAAGAAATCGTGATGGATGTCGTTGGGCAGGTCTTCATCGATCAGGCCATCCGCGTCATCATCGGCATCGGGGTAACCGTCGTTGTCCAGATCGACATCGGCCGGCAACGTCACCGCGAGCACCGCGGTGGCGAGCGTGCTGGGCGCCGATCGGCGGCGACGGCGGCAGCGTCTGTTCGCGGATATGTTCGGGCCAGTTGGTGTTGGGATTATCCTTGAGCGGTAATAACAACCTGCGCGAACTGGAAACCGTGCGCAGCATGCGCTGCATCGCGAAGCGCGCGTCGCGCGTCAGGCTGTTGGTTTCCGAGACTGCATCCTGCGACTGCAGTGCCTGGCCGACGACACCGCTGAGGCCGGCAATGATCAGCGCCGCGATCGCGAGCGTCATCATCAGTTCGACGTAGGTAAACCCGTGCCTGCTCGGTGAACGGCCGCTGGTGAAGACCGGGTTGCGAGATGCTATTCAACGATCACGGTCTCCAGCGCGCGCGGGCTGTCCTCGATCGTCACGCGCACCCACAGCAAGCCCGCGTCGGTGCCGGTAAACGGATCCTTGTCGCCGTCGGCATCGTCGCCATCGTAACGCGCCAGGAACACCAGTCGCCGGGATGCGGTACCGGCGGGATCGGAATAGGGTGCGGGAATAAGTATCTTTGGATCGGCGACCAGGTCGGCCTGCGCCAGCAGCTCGGCAAACGGCAGCGCCAGGGTTTGTTCCAGCTTCGATATCATTCGATACTGGTTCCGGGCGAGTTGCGTATGAATACCGCTGCCCTGGATACCGCTTTGCATCGCGTCGAGCGCCGGCACCAGCATGATCGCGATCAGCAGGGTCGCGATCAGCAGTTCCATGTAGGAGAAACCTGCCTGCCGTTGTTTCACTGTACCGTCACCCGACCGGTCAGCGGCGCGACCGCGATGGTGCGCTGGTTCTGGCCATTGCTGAGTTCGACGATCCCTTCCTCCAATCGATGGACGACACTGCCGGATGACATCACCCAGACCGGTATCCCCTGGGGATCGAAGATCAGGCTGCGGCGGCGCCCGATGGTGACGTATTTGAAAATATCACTGCTGTTGATAATCGACACGCCCGGGGCGAGACTCAGGGTGTCGGCATCGAAGACGAAAGCTCTGCTTGTCGACCGGATGGTAGGGAATCAGTTCGGTGCTAGCCGAAGTCGTAGTAATGTCCCATTTTTTTACCGTGATGGTTTGCGTGACCTGGCTGATGGTAGCGCCGTAGTGTTCGCCGGTGCGCAAGGCCTCGCTGTGCGCAAAGCGCAGCGCCTGCGCGATTTGATTGGCCGCGAGATCGAGTTTCTGCTGACTGGTCGGAGATGAATCGGGAATCACGACTATCGCCATGATCCCCAGGATGAGTACAACTATAGAGAGTTCGAGCAGGCTGAAACCAGCCTGCTGCGGTACGCAATTTATACCTGGGGGTGACGCTCGTGACACACACTGTTGCAACCTAGCGCTGGTCGTAGGTTTCCGTGCCGGGACCGGCGCCATCGATGTCGGTGGTGTCGTTGGCGATAAACTTGCCGACCAGGATGTCGTACTTCCAGCCGTGATTAGCAGCCGGTACCGACCATCAGCAGGTCGCCGTCGTCGATGACTTCGAGTGTGGCCACAGTGGTTATCGGGTTGGCAGGCAAGGTTGCTTTCTTGAGATAAGGTCCGAACTGGAAGTTGGCGTCCTTCACGCTGCAGGTGCCGCCCTCGGCATCCGTGTACAGGCTCATCTGATCTAAAAAGGCCTGCGCCCCTTGTTGCACCCGCACCACCGGTGCCGGTGCCATCGGTGCCGGCGACACAGGCTGCGTCTACCGCGGTATTTTCACCCGGGTATTCGCCGTGCTGTTGATAGTAAAGATCGATCGCGGAACGCAGGTTGCCGAGCGTGGTATCCAGCGAAGCGAGCTTGGCGTCATCGGTGGAAGACGCGAATTGCGGCACCACGATGGCGGCTAACAGCGCCAGAATGATCACCACGATTAATAATTCGACCAGGGTAAAACCCTGTTGCATTGACTTGCGGAGCGTTTGCATTGTAGCGTACCTTTGAATTCATCTATGAATACTTAAATTTAGTATAGTCAGGTTTTTCGGAATTTATGGATTTCAGCTACTTATCTCGACCAGGTATTTCATTTCTTATCCAGTTCTTTGAACCGCTTCACCCTACTACCCGGGTCAACTTGAAAATCGGCAATATCAGTGAGCTGACGATCACGCCGACGACACCCCCCATGATCAGTAACATGACCGGTTCGGCGAGTCGCGACAGGGTGCGCAGTTTGGCGGAAAGTTCGTTTTCAAAATAATCGGCCAGGCGGCTTAAAACTTTAGGCAAATTGCCGGTATCCTCACCGGTCGAGATCATTTGCTCCACGATAGGCGGAATGAAACTGGTGTTTCTAAAACCCGCGGCGATGCCATTGCCGATCTCGACCTGGTGCTCGACCTGGCCGATAAATCGCTGGAACACTTTGTTCTCGACCACGAACTTGCTGGCATGCAGCGAATCCATCATGCCGACGCCGTTGCCGAGCGACAGGCTCAGCACGCGTAGCGCATTCACCAGGTACATCTGGATGTAAATATGCCGCAACAACGGCAGGTTCAACCTGGCCCAGTCGAGCTTGAGTCTGCCGTTTTCAGATGCGGACCAGAATTTGAAGCCGCCTATCATCAGCGCCAGGCCGACCGATATCTCGATCCAGTGGTCTTTCAACACTTCGCTGGTTGCCATCAGAACCATGGTCGATACGGGTAACTGGTCCTGAATCTGTGAAAACAGGTCGGCGAATTTGGGAAATACCACGACCAGCACGAATACCACCACGGCGAGCGCAAACACCAGTAAAAACACCGGATAGGACAGCGCCGACACCATCGCCTGTTTTAGCTGATCGCGTTTTTCATCGAGGGCCAGCAGCTGTTGCAATACCTGGTGCATGAAACCACCCTCTTCGCTGGCCGCGACCAGGTTGGTGTAGGTGGTGTTGAATACTTCGGGGTGTTTGGCCAGTGCCGCGGAAAATTGCATCCCCTGGCCGATATCGTCACTCAGTTGTTCGACCATCGCGATCATGGCGGGATTGTCGAGCTGTTTTTTTAATGCCTGCAGGCTGGCCTGCAATGGCGTACCGGTTTCCAGCAGCAGCGCCATTTGCTCGGTGAAAAACTTGCGGTCTGTATCGCTGACCCGCTTTTTGAAACCGAAGCCGGACAGCGACGAGGGTCCCGAAGCCGAGTCCTTCTCCGGGATTGCGCGTTGCCTGGTGTTTATCGCCATTGTTATGCATTCACCTAGCTGTTAACCACGCGCCAGATTTCTTCAATCGTGGTCTTGCCTGCGCGCACGCGGTCGATACCGTCTTCGTATAAGAGCCTGACATCGTGGTCGGTCAGGTATTTTGTCAGCTCATCGCGCGAGGCGTTGGCGATGATCAGGCGTTGCAATTCGGGATTGGTTTCTATGATTTCGTGAATACCGAGGCGTCCACGGTAGCCGGAGTCGTAACATTCGGCGCAACCACGGCCCTTCGACAGACGCACCTTGCCCTGGTCTTCCCAGCCGTACTGCTGCACGATTTCGGGACTGGCCAGATATTCGGTTTTGCAGTTGGGGCAGATCGAGCGCACCAGGCGCTGCGCGAGCACGCCGATCAGCGCCGACGACAGCAAATAGGGTTCGACGCCCATGTCGATCATGCGCGTGACCGCGCCGATACTGTCATTGGTATGCAATGTGGATAACACCAGGTGACCCGTGAGCGCTGCCTGAATTGCGATTTCGGCGGTTTCACGCTCGCGGATCTCACCCACCATGACCACGTCAGGGTCCTGGCGCAGCACGTGTTTGAGCATCTTGGCAAAGGTCAGGCCGATGTTTTCGCGCACCGGATTCTGGTTGACGATATCGAGCTGGTATTCGACCGGGTCTTCGATGGTAACGATGTTCTTTTCGAGACTGTTGAGGTAATTGATCGCGGAATAGAGGCTGGTGGTTTTACCGCTACCGGTGGGGCCGGTCACCAGGATCAGGCCATAGCTGCGATCCAGCAGGCGTTTGTAAGCATTTATATTGGCATCCTGCATGCCGAGCCTGGTGATGTCGAGTATCGACTGATTTTTATCGAGCACGCGCAACACGATCTTTTCACCGTGCAGCCCGGGCAGTGAACTGAAACGCAGGTCTACCGAACGCCCCTGGGTATGCACCTGGATACGCCCGTCCTGTGGCATGCGGCGCTCGGCAATGTCGAGGTTGGCCATGACCTTGAGGCGCGAGACCAACGCCGGGTGCAGGTCCATGCGCGGGGTCATGACTTCGTATAACAGGCCATCGATACGAAAGCGAACCCGGCACTTCTTTTGCGAGGGCTCGATGTGGATATCGCTGACCTTGTCGTGCACCGCGCGCTGAATGATCGAGTTGACCATGTTGATGACCGGGCTTTCGGCGGCCATTTCGTCGATACCGGTATAGTCATTGACCGGGGTGGCGTCGATGTGCTCGAAATCGTCATCGAGATCCTCGATCATTTCCGCACCATAAATACCGTCAGAGCTGACGTCGTTCAGCGTCTTGACGATATCGCTCTGGCGCACCAGCACCGGGCGGATCCGGCAGTTCAGTTTTTCTTCGATTTCGCGAAAACTCGCGATTGCCTGGGGATCCGAGGTTGCCAGCGTGAGCTCACCCTGCACCAGGAACATCGGTGCCACCTTCAAACGCTGCAATACTTCGATGTCGAGACGTTCAAAAACGTCCATGTCAACCAGCCCCTGGCGCACTACGATATAAGGTATCGAAAGCTGTTCCCCCAGCGTATTGAGGAATACTTCTTCGCTGATCCAGCCCTTGCTGACAATAATCTGACCAAGCCGCTTACCGCTCTTCTTTTGCAGTGAAATCGCCTCTTCCACTTTTGCCTCGGTCAATAAGCCCTTGCTGACCAGCAGATCACCCAGGCGGATGGTTTCGGTTTTGGCAGGTAGCGGTTGCTCCAATTCTTTCCTGTCGATGTTAAAACTATTGACGATTTCGATAACCTGATCTAACCCGGTGATACGAAAAATATCCCGGATCAGCGGCTTGGCATTGGTGACCTTTATCCAGCCACCGGCCTTCACCAGTCCCTGCTGCAGGTCCAGCAGGGTTTCCAGCGCCAGGCTGTTGATCAGTGACACGCTCATCATGTCAACCAGCAGTTTTATCTCCTTATCGGCGATCGACTCTTCGATGACCTGGCGCAGTGCGTCCAGCGATTCGCGGCTTTCCAGGTTGCCACGCGGAAAGAGATGGGTCATCGAACCGACCCGGTTCCTGCTCACCGTGACGGGAGATAAACTATCTTCTATATTGACGACGGTGGCATCGGGCACGGCTTAAATTAACTCTGATGGGTTCGAAGTAAGATAGAGGACTAGGCAGACTTTGCCGGGTTCATCAGCAGTTCGAGAAACGGTGTTGGCATGCCAAGGGCATAACCCTGGCCGAAATCGACGCCGATTTTTAGTAATGCCTGCCTGATCTCATCGGTCTCGACAAATTCTGCGACCGTTTCCAGTTGCATCGCATGCCCGACCTGGTTAATCGCCGCGACCATGCTTTTAGAGACCGGGTCCTTGACGATGTCACGCACGAAGGCGCCATCGATTTTAAGATAATCAACCTGCAGATTCTTGAGGTAAGCGAAGGAACTCAGACCGGTACCGAAATCGTCGAGTGAAAACTTGCAACCGAGTTTACGCAGCTGTTCGATGAAGATACGCGCATCGTCTATGTTTGCGATGGCGGCCGATTCGGTGATTTCGAAACAGATATCGCTACCGTCAACCTGGTAATGTTCGAGTTTGTTCTCGATATAGCTGGCGAAATTGACCGCGTCGTTGAGCGATTGCCCCGACAGATTGATCGATAACTGGCAGCTCTGTCCGCCGGATCGGTGTTTGTATTGCGCAACTTCCAACAGGGACTGATTGATTACCCAGTAATCGATGCTCGACATCAGGTAAAAACTTTCCGCCGCCGGGATAAATTTTCCGGGTGGTAAAATGCCGCCATCATGGTCTTCCAGGCGCAGCAGATATTTCGTAATGTGGTTTGTCGACTGGCTTGTTCAACGGTTCAATTAACTGCGCGAACAAGCGGAACTTGTCGTCGCGTAATGCCGCCTGAATACGCCCTACCCAACGGATCTGATCCTGGCGTTCCCGCAGATTGCCGTCTTCCAGGTCGAGCACGTGAATATTATTTCGCCCACGTTCCTTGCTGACATTGCGCGCGGTTTCGGCTGCATTCAACACGCTGGTAACCGATTGTGAATGCGCATTGATCGGGGCAATGCCGATGCTGACACTGACCTCGTGGGATTTGTCTTTCCATTCGAAATCAATACAGGACACGGTATGAGAAATTTTTTGCATGATCGTTTCGGCGGTTTGCAGGTCGCAGTTTTCAAGGATTACGCCGAACTTGTCGCTGCCGATGCGCGCGACCACATCACCTGCGCGTACCAACCCCGCCAGCTTTTGTCCCACAGACTTGATCAGCATGTCACCCGCATCACGTCCGCTGATGTCATTGACCACCGCCATGCGATCGATGTCGATATCGACGATTGCATGATTCACATTCTTGCCCCAGGTATCTTTGAGCAAGTCCATGAGAATTAATTCAAAGCTGTTGCTGTTCTCGAGGCCGGTCAGGGGGTCAAAATGTGATTGCGCAATCTTGGACGCTTTTTTCGCCATCACGTCGACCAGGTTGCGATCGCTATTGGAAAAATCGGCCGCGAAGTTTTGACTTGCGATAGCGAATAATCCAATCACTTCACTTTCGGCATTGACGACCGGACTGGCTATATACTTGAAGGGTAGTTTCTGCTCGATACCCAGTTTCATCGCATCTTCTTCGTGGTTGACGACGATTGTTGCACCCTGATCTTCAAGCAATGGCGGTATCGATTCCTGCAGGAGCTTGAAAAGGCTCTCGGACTGGAACACCGGATTATCATTTCTGAATTTGTGTATGGCGATATTTTTACCGTCGATGACCAGGTAAATAACATCAACATACAAAAAGCGGGACGCATTGATGACCAGGTGACGCAACAGTTCACGCCCATGGCAAATATTCAAGGCCTGATCTTCGGCCTTGTAGATCAAGTTGAGCTCTTCATAACGCCGGGTCAGCTCATCGGTCATGTGGTTGAGTTCATTTTCCTGGCTTTCCAGCGCCCGCTTTTGCAGGTAGTCGGCGCCCAGGAATTCACTCAGCAACACGATGTTTTGCTGACAGGCCACGGGTTGCGGCGCAGTCTTTTGCACAGGGCTATAGATGAGGCACAGGGTCAGGATTATGTTTTCGTTCTGATCCTTCAGATTGATCAACTCTACCCAGTTTTGCTTGCCCAGATCGAGCACCGCCTGATCGCATCCATTGGTGATGCCCTGCTCCCGGAAAAACTGCACCCGCGGTTTAACCAGTTTCACATCGGTGAGCTGAGCATCATCCTGCCAGATGAATTCAAGCCCGCTATCGAAGGCCATGAGGCCCTGTATCGAAGGACAGAAATTCGCCAGCAACGCCAGGTACTGGTCGAAATGAGTCGGGGCATTCGCGCTGGATTCCATCAGGACTCCCTGCGATCTTCGCTGGTTATGGCAAAATAGGCATCGAGCCTTTCGATTAAATTGCGGATGCTCACCGGTTTTTCCAGGAACTGCAGGTTTTCGATCGCACGCGACCATTCGCGGTGTTCAATTTCGGTGCGCGAAGTCAGAATGAATATCAGAAACTTGCGCTCGGGCATGTGCTGGTGGATATGCCGGCACAACTCCTCGCCGGTCATCTGCGGCATCTGGATATCGGAAATCAGGATGTCGGGCGGGTCACGTTCGATGCGGGCAAGCGCCTCCCTACCGTTGGGATAGGCGTCCACTTCGTAGCCCTCCTTTTCCAGTGAGAGTTTTAAAACCCGGAGGACATGCGGTTCATCGTCGGCAATCACTATGCTTTTCATGAGGCGGCTGCATCCAGTATTTGGGTTGAAACTTTTTCCAGCCGAATGACAAACTCGCTGCCCTTGCCATGTTCGCTGTTAAAACTCAGATCACCGTGGTGCATCAGCACAATCTGTCGAGCAAGCGAAAGGCCCAGGCCATGCCCGGACTGCTTTCTGATGTCATCGTCGGTGGAGCGGAAAAATTTGTTGAACACCTGCTTTTTATCCTCGTCGGCGATGCCAAAGCCTTCATCACTTACCGATATTTCCACAACGTCTTCGTTTTCCGACGCTTTCATGGTGACTTTGCCGTTGGCTTTGCTGTACTTGATCGCGTTCGTGAGCAGATTATTGACGGCGATTCGGAACAGGTCCTTGTCGATGTAAAGCATGCTCATTTCGCGTGGAATATCCAGGTCGAACTCGATGTTCTTGTCATTTCTCGACTGGCAAATATTATTAAACGCATCTTCGAGAAATTCGTGCATGCGCACGTGTTTGCGTTGTGCGACCACGCCACCGAGTTCGTGCTGGTTGATCGCCAGCAAGTTATTGATCAGTGTCGACAGGCGCTCGACCTCGTCGTGTATCACGTTAACCGCTTCGATGCGGTATTCTTCGTTGTCGAGGCCCTCGGTCAACAGCGATTCGCTATACATCGACATCACGTTGAGCGGAGTTTTCAATTCGTGCGAAATATGCGAAATAAATTCGTTCTGGCGTTGGCGCATGGAATGGATTTCGGTTACATCGCGAATCACCACAAGCCGTCCCAGGATGCGGGTTTCGTCGTTGGGTACGAACAGGGGATAAACGTTGAACTGCAGGAACAATTCACTGTTGTCGTCGAGCCGGGTATTGATCGTATTGTGGTTGGCCTGCATGTTCGTCTTGACATCGCCGAAGGTGAGCAGCGGAATGATTTGTGGGTCGTTGCACCACTCAGCCGTTTTCTTACCCATCATGTCCGCGGGCGCAACGCCGAGCAGGCGCTGGCTTTTGCCGTTGACATAACTGACTTCCCCCGCTTCGTCGATGACCATGATCGCATCGGGGAAGTTTTGCAGTATGGTGTCGACCCGATTGTTCTTATAGGTCAGCAACTTGCTCGACATTAGCAGGTCTTCCTGCTCCCGGTTGAGCACTTCGATTTTGCTCTGGGCCGCTTCGATGTAACCGCTGAATTGCTTCATAAAATCACTCAAAGCCTGGCTAGGCTGGAGTTCGATCGGGTTGAAGCCCGCCTGGTCGGCGAGTGCGTCGAAGCGTTCACTGATTTTTTTGAGCGGTTTGATTTCCTGGTGCAGCAGCAAATAGAAAAGCGGTACCAGCAGGAATATCGGTAGCATCAAGGTCGCCAGGAAAGGCATGTCGCTGTAACTGAAACCAAAACCCGGCTCGAAATAACCGAGTCGCACAAAACCCCTGTGCTGATCGCCTTCAAATACCGGCGCGTGTGATTCGATAAACCGGGTGCCGTTATCCTTGGCGGATACGATGCGTTGCCGTAGCCAGTTGGCCGGTTCGCCTTCGATGGTAAGCGACGGAATTATCACCCCGCGGCGGGTAACTTCGGTGGCAATTCTGCCGTCGACATCGACGATCGCGCCATAGGCAAAGTCCGGGTTACTTTGACCGCGTTTGAGCACGTCGAGAAATCCCTTGCGACCCTGCGCCGGAATCAGTTCGTTCCAGGACATACCCCCGAGCAGGCGTACCAGGTCAAGCCCCTGAGCACGCGCAAGTTGTTCGCGGTTATCGCGCTGGTAATCGAACAATAGATAGCTCATCGCGGCCATTACCAACAGGGTCGCGACGATCATGGTCAAGCCTAGGCGTTGATTCGATTGCATATTGTTATTTTTGGACTCCCCTGCACCGGGAAATCGGCAGGCGAGACAGCAGAGGCGCTCGTATGCGCATTCAGGGCCTTGGTAATAATTATTAGTAGTGACTAACATTAGTAGAGTTTCGGGATAAAACAAATTTCAAGCAGGTGTTTGTGACTACCATCCGATGTCTAAAATAGCGCCGGAATTCGTCCTGGCGACCGACAGGCATTATCCGCGCGAGTTATTTGCGCAATGGTTCGAAAGCCCCGCCGGATTCAGTGGTTCCAGGGGGTGCTGTTTGGGTTGACCAGTAGACAGCTGAAAAGGGATTGCCGCGCGATAGTATTGTGGAAGCGGGACTATCGCGAGATGAACAGGCTGGTTTTTACGACTGACACGAAAAGCTATAACAGATGTGCTTTGAAGGCACCACGAAGGGCACCTGCAACGCCAGAATTTGGAGCGGGAAACGAGATTCGAACTCGCGACCCCAACCTTGGCAAGGTTGTGCTCTACCAGCTGAGCTATTCCCGCAAAAGAGCCGCCATTCTATCGATTCGCCCTGACCTGTCAAGCTGGCAGGTCAAGGAATTGCCTAACTATTTGGCTTATGATCGGCCAGGCCGCACGCAGGTAAATGACCATCGACACAATGGTCAAAATCGCGGCCAGGTAGTAAATTACCAGACCGATGTCGAAGATCGGCAAACCCATGAATGGCTCAGAATAAATCATCAGGCCAAGCGCGAACATCTGCGATACCGTCTTGGTTTTGCCGATAAACGATACCTTCACCGTGGCGCTGCTTCCCAGCTGCGCCATCCACTCGCGCAGCGCGGAGATGGATATTTCACGCGCGACGATGATCACCGACGGCAGTGCGACGTAAATGCTTGGGTTGGCCTGCACCAGCAGCACGATGATGACCACCACCATCAACTTGTCGGCGACCGGGTCGAGGAAGGCGCCAAATGACGATTCCTGGTGCATCGAACGCGCCAGGTAACCGTCAACCCAGTCGCTCACGCTGGCGACTGCGAAAATCGCCGCCGCCGCCACGTTGGCCCAGCCGAAGGGCAGGTAAAACACGATCACGAACAACGGAATCAGCGCGACCCGAAACAGTGTGATGGCGGTGGGCAGTGTCAGTTGCATCGTCATAGCTTAGGGCATTTAGCGGTGAAAACAATCATAGATCGCCTGCGCCGTGTCGCGATTGATACCCTTGATCTGCATCAGCTCCTCGACGCCGGCCGATTGCACGCCCTGCAGTCCACCAAAAGTGTTCAACAGCAACTGTCGCTTGCGCACGCCGATGCCTGGAATTTCCTCGAGGCGCGAGCGTCTGCGCGCCTTGGCGCGGGCCTGGCGATGCCCGGTAATCGCGAATCGATGCGCTTCGTCGCGGATCTGCTGGATCAGCAACAAGGCCGGGGAATCCAGCGGAAAATTCAGCGCCGCTCATCTCTTCGTCGATGATGTCTTCGTAGCCGGCACGCCGTTCGGCGCCCTTGGCGACGCCGAATACGCGCAACTGCGGCTTGATCGTGGGGATATTGAGTGACTCGAGCACGTCCAGCGCGATGCCGAGCTGGCCCTTGCCGCCGTCGATCAGAATCAGGTCGGGCAATTGTTCCGGTAAATCCTGGCGCTTGCTGTAACGGCGTTCGAGCACCTGGCGCATCGCGGCGTAATCGTCGCCTGGCGCGATGTCCTTGATGTTGTAGCGTCGGTACTCGCTCTTGATCGCGCCGTCGCGGCCAAAGACCACGCAGGAGGCCTTGGTCGCCTCGCCCATGGTGTGGCTGATGTCGAAGCATTCGATGCGCTCGGGCGGGTTTTCGAGGTGCAGGATTTCCACCAGGTTTTGCAAGCGCTTGCTCAGCAGGCTGGCCGACAACAGGTAGCTTTCCAGGGCCTGTTTGCGCGTTGCGCCATGGCACTTTCCAGCGCACGCCGGCGCTTGTCGCGCACGCGGTGGGTGATGCGGATGCGCGACTCGTTGAGCTGGTTCAGCGATTCGGTCAATACTTCGATGTTTTCCAGATCATGGCTGACGATGATTTCGCCTGGCGCCGGATGGTTCGAGTAATGCTGCACGATAAAGCTCTCGATCAGGCTGGGGGCGTCGGTGTCGAGTCTGGCGCGATTGAAGAACGGCTTGTTGCCGAGCGACGTGCCGTTGCGAATCATGAACAGCTGAATACAGCTGAAATCATCGCGCAGTTCGCAGGCGATGATGTCGATATCGCCGTGGAAATCGGTGACGAACTGTTTTTCGGTGACCCGCCGCAGGGTTTCGATGCGATCGCGCACCTGCGCGGCCTGTTCGTAGTCGAGCGCCTCGGCATGCTTCTCCATCATCTCGACCTGCTGATCGATGAGCGCACTGCTGCGCCCTTCGAGGAACATCTGCGCCTGGTCGATCTGGCGCTGGTATTGCTCGCGGTCGGTATGTCCGACACAGGGCCCGGTGCAGCGCTTGATCTGGTACTGCAGGCAGGCGCGGGTGCGGTTCGACAGCGCCGAATCCTCGCAGTTGCGCAGCTGGAACAGGCGTTGCACGTGGTTGATGGTGTAGCGCACCGAGCCGGCGCTCGGAAACGGTCCGTAAAAGGTTCCCTTGCGCTTGTCCGGCTTGCCGCGAAACACGGTGAGCCGCGGAAACTCGTGGTTGCTGAGGCAGATGTACGGATAACTCTTGTCGTCGCGAAACAGGATGTTGTAACGCGGATTGAGGTTTTTGATCAGGTCGTTTTCGAGCAACAGCGCCTCGCTCTCGGTGCGCGTGTTGATGACCTCGATGCGATGGATATTGCTGACCAGCGACAGGATGCGGGTCGATAACCCGGTCTGGCGAAAATAACTCGCCAGGCGCTTCTTCAGATTCTTCGCCTTGCCGACGTAGATGACCTTGTCCTTGCGGTCGATCATGCGATACACGCCGGGCTTGCCGTTGACGTGGGCGAGAAATTCCTTGTGATCGAATTTATCTTTCTGGTTCACGACAACACCTCGCGGATACCGGCAAATACGGCGGCGAAGGACTCGGCCGTGATTCTGCCGGTATTCAGGTTGTAGCGGCTCGGATGGTAGGAGCTGAACAATTTGCGCTCGTTGTGCAGATCATAGCATGGCCGATTTGCAAACGGATATTCCGCGCTGCGTAATCCCAGAGCCCGGGTGACGGCGCGATGCGCGATCCCGCCCAGCGTCAACAACACGCCGCCTGCCGGCAGCTCGCTGATTTCGGCTTGCAGATAACCGCTGCAGGTTTTGCGTTTCCAGCGGTAGCGGATTGTTTTGTGGTGGCAGGCACTTGACCGCATTGGTCATACGGCAGTCGATGAGTTGCATTCCATCGTCGTCCGGCGCGTGACTGCGCCTGGCTGGCGAAACCATATCGATGCAGGGTGGCAAACAGTAAATCGCCGGAAGCATCCCCGGTAAAGGGTCGACCACTGGCATTGGCGCCGTGCAAACCGGGCGCCAGGCCGACGACCAGCAGCCGCGCGCTGGTCAGGCCAAACGACGCTACCGGCGCGCAGTGATAATCGGGATAGCGCAGTTTTACTGTTTTGCGGTGGGCGGCAAGCCGAGGACATAACTGGCAGCTTTGCAGGTCGCTCACCGCCATTCACTCCGAACTGCTGAACTCGACCATCCCCTGCTCCACCGCAATCTTGACCAGGTCCACTTCGTTTTGCGCGCCCAGTTTCTCCAGCAGGCGCAAGCGATAAGTGCTGACCGTTTTTGGACTGAGGCACAACTTTTCCGAGATCGCGGCGTTGGTCAAGCCGTGGGAAATCATCAGCATCACCTGGAATTCGCGCCGCGACAGTCGATCGATGGGATTGTTCTGATTGCCTGGCAACAGCGAAAGCGCCAGTTGTTGGGCGATACTCGGTGCGATATAGGCACTGCCGTTGGCCACCTGCTTGATGGCATGCAGCATTTCATCGACCCCGCATTCCTTGGTCAGGTAGCCACGCGCGCCGATTTCGAGCATGCGCTTGGGAAAGGTTTGTTCGTTGTGGATTGTCAGCACGATAATTTTCTGCGCGGGATTACGTTGCAGTATGCGCCGACAGGCTTCGACCCCGCCGATTCCCGGCATGCTAACGTCCATCAGGATGACATCCGGGTTCAGCTGCTGGGCAAGCTGTACCCCGTCTTCACCACAATCGGCTTCGCCGACGATGCGCACTTCCCCACTGTCTTCCAGCAGGCGGCGAATCCCGGTTCGCACCAGGGCGTGATCGTCGGTGAGGAGTACGTCTATCATGGGTTTAAACCAGGTTACCAGGCGCGTGGATCGCGACTTTGCAAGGGATCATAACACACCCTTCCTACTGCGTGTAAGTCAGAAGCGTAACAGCACCGAACCCCAGGTAAAGCCGCCACCGAAGGCTTCCAGCATCACCAGTTCGCCGCGCTTGATACGACCGTCACGTACGGCGACATCAAGCGCCAGCGGCACCGAGGCCGCCGAGGTGTTGCCGTGCTTGTTGACCGTGACCACTACCTGGTCCATGGACATTTTCAACTTGCGTGCGGTGGCGGCGATGATGCGGATGTTGGCCTGGTGCGGAACCAGCCAGTCGATGTCGGATTTCTGCAAGTTGTTCGCGGCAAGCGTTTCGTCGACAATTCGCCCGAGCGTATTCACGGCCATCTTGAACACTTCGTTGCCGCGCATTTCGACGTAGGCCTCGCCCTTTTTCATCTTGTCAAAACCGTTGCCAATGCCCTGCGGCACCCACAGCAAGTCTTCGTATTTACCATCGGCGTGAATGTGCGTTGAGAGGATACCGGTCTCGCTGTCGGAACGCAGAATAACTGCACCTGCGCCGTCGCCAAACAGTACACAGGTACCGCGATCCTTCCAGTTAAGAATGCGCGAAAATACTTCCGCACCGACGACCAGCGCGGTGCGTGCGGAACCGCTCTTGATGAATTTTTCGGCAACGGTCAGGGCATAGATGAATCCGGTGCAAACTGCCTGGATATCGAATGCGGGGCAACCGTGGATATCGAGACGCGCCTGTAAAATACAGGCCGAGCTGGGGAAAATTTTATCCGGGGTCGAGGTTGCCAATATGATCAGATCGATTTCGGACGCGTCGATGCCGGCGGCCTCGATCGCCAGGCGCGATGCCTTTTCCGCCAGGTCAACCGTGGTTTCGCCTTCGGCGGCGATGTGGCGTTGTTCGATACCAGTGCGCTCGCGGATCCACTGATCCGAGGTGTCCACCAGCTTTTCAATGTCATGATTGCTCATGATCCGCTCAGGCAAATAACCCCCAGTACCAATAATCCGGGCGTAGCTCACTAGACCACTTCCTTAATTTGATTGAAATGACTTTCGATGACCCGGGAAATGCGTTGCGGGACGTCTTTTTCGACTTCGATGGCGGCGATACGAATCGCATTCAGGTAGGAGTGAGTATCCGCACTGCCATGGCTCTTGATGACGATTCCGTTCAGGCCGAGCAGGCTGGCACCGTTGTAACGACCCGGATCAAGCTTGCGGCGCACCGCCGATAGCACCGGCCAGGCACACAGGCCTGCCAGCCGGGTGAGCCAGTTGCGCCTGAATTCGTTTTTCAGCACATGATTGACCAGGGCGGCCAGGCCTTCGCCTGTTTTCAGCGACACATTGCCGACAAAACCGTCGCTGACAATGACGTCGACCGTGCCTTTATAAATGTCGTCACCTTCGACAAAGCCGTGATAATTCAACCCGCTCTTGGCGATCAACTGGCTCGCACGTTTGATCAGTTCGCTGCCCTTGACTGCTTCCGAGCCGATGTTCAACAGGCCGACGCTGGGATTATTGATGCCTTCGACAGATTGCGCCAGCACCGACCCCATGAGCGCAAACTCGGCGAGGTTCTCGGCTTCGCATTCGAGATTGGCGCCTAGATCCAGCATGTGGGTGTGACCGTGTATGCCGGGCAAGGCCGTGCATATCGCCGGACGGCTGATGCCGTGAATAGTTTTTAACACATACTTGCTGGTCGCCATCAACGCGCCGGTATTTCCGGCGCTGACACAGGCCTGCACCTCGCCTTCCTTGACCAGGTTGATCGCCACGCGCATCGACGAATCCTTTTTCTTTTTCATCGCTACTACGGGCGGTTCATCCATGTCAACGACTTCCGAGGCATGATGAATTCGCACCCGCGCATTACCGGTCAAGCCGTTTCTATCGATCTCAGCCTGCAGTTTCTGTTGATCACCCACCAGCACCAGTTCCAGGCCGGAAATCTCATCCAATGCGAGTTTGGCTGCACCCACGGTAACCGGCGGCCCGTGATCCCCTCCCATTGCATCGATTGCTATTATTTTTTGCACTATTCAGCCTGTCCGAAATGAATACGGGCGGTATCAACCGCCCGTATTCAAAAAATGTAACAGTCGAATTTACTCGTCTTCATCTTCGACGACTTTATCTGCAATTACTTTTCGTCCTTTGTAATATCCGTCAGCACTGATGTGATGGCGGCGATGGGTTTCGCCCGTGGTCGATTCGACCGACAGGGTTGCATTTTCCAGCGCATCGTGTGAACGTCTCATGCCCCTGCGCGAGGGGGTCTTACGACTTTTCTGAACAGCCATGGGTATCTCCCGTTAACTTAATCTGTCGTTTTCAGTTGCTGTAAAACTGCAAACGGATTTTCCTTGGCAGCAGGTTCGAGCGGTGGCTCGGAGGCCTGCCAGTTTTCATTACACGCGGTATTCTCATGCATCACTACCAGTGGAACCGCGAGTAGCAATTCATCTTCGACTACCTCGACAATATCGATAAAACCGTCGTCGCTGTACAGCGTATCCATGCTGCTGTGACGCAGCATGTCATCGCTGGCGTCGATCATCAGCCTGAAATCCAGTTCAACAGGAAGCTCGAGCGGCTTGAGGCAGCGTTGGCATTCCAGGTCGAGCCGGGTTTGCAAACGTCCCGCGATCATAGGTTTATCAAATTCGCTGCGGATAAATTCGAATTCAACGGAAACGCTACCCGTCTCCCCGGATTGCCGATCGGGGTGTAACAACTCCCCGAGACGCTCCAGTTCGGATAATGAAATCTCACCCGCGAAACTACCCTTTTGGGACACTTCCCTTTGAACCTGATAGCGCTTACGCAACTTATCCCGCATAAGGCGGCGATTTTACATGCTTGTGGATAACATTGTCTATTCAATTTAAGGCTTAAATTCAACGCAATCATGTATTCCTGCAACGCATGTAATATACTTCGCCACCGTTTCCGCTGCGCACAGATCAAGCAGCCTGAATTAGCGCATTTCCTGGAATCATGCCGGTGCAGTCAAAACTCATTCTTGCCAGTAGCTCCCCGTATCGCAAACAGTTGCTTGCGCGCCTGCAGCTCGATTTCGACTGTTGCTCTCCCGAAGTCGATGAATCGATCCTGCCAGGGGAAGATGCGGTGTCCTACGTGCGCCGTCTCGCCGAAACCAAGGCGCGTGCGATAGCCCGAGACGCAGCCAGTGCCGTGGTTATCGGCTCCGATCAATGTGCCCTGCTGGACGGCCAGATCCTCGGTAAACCCGGCAATCACCAGAATGCGCTGCAACAGTTACGCAACGCACAAGGAAAAATCGTCGTGTTTCACACCGCGGTATGCGTGATTCAACTGGAAACCGATTTCTGCGCCGTCGAAGAGGTGCCATTTGAAGTGGCGTTTCGCCAACTGAACGATCGCCAGCTCGAACACTACCTGCAAGTTGAGCAACCCTACCAGTGTGCCGGCAGTTTCAAGGCGGAGGGTTACGGTTCCTGCCTGTTCCGCAGCATGCGCGGCGACGATCCGAGCGCGTTGATCGGCCTGCCGCTGTTAAAACTGACGCAGATGCTCGAAGCGGCTGGCATCGAAGTCGTCTAGGCTGGCAGCGACTCACTGTAGCCCGGGGCCGGGTAGAAACTGCGCCGCGATGCTTTGCCCGATGCTGATTCCAAGGCGATCGGTGATCTGCTCTAGCAACCCGCCCTTGGGCGTGAAATTGACGATGGTTTCTGCCTCCAGCTCGCGCGCGATGCTGCGGGTATTGCCATAGGCATCGACCAGTCCGAGCTCGAGCGCCGTTTCACCGCTCCACACCAGGCCACTGAAGATATCTGCAGATTCCGTCAGCCGGTCGCCCCTGCCGTCGCGCACCGCCTGGATAAAATGCTGGTGAACTTCGTTCAGCATACCCTGCAAGTGGGCCTTTTGATCGGCTTGCTCGGGGAGGAAAGGATCGAACAGACCCTTGTTTTCACCAGCGGTAAGCAGGCGCCGCTCCACCCCCAGCTTTTCCATGAGATCGACGAATCCGAACGCATCCATGCGCACGCCGATGGAGCCCACCAGGCTCGACGGATTGACATAGATGCGATCGGCCGCGGCAGCGACGAAATACCCGCCGGAGGCGGCGATGTCAACCACCACGGCATGTAGCGGAATCGACTCGTGCTTTTGCTTCAGACGCATGATTTCATTGTATATATAGGCGGACTGTACCGGAGATCCGCCCGGTGAATTGATTTCCAGGACTACCACGGCGGTATCCTCGTGTTTGAAAGCAGCCTGCAGGCCGGCAATTATGCTCTCCGCGCCCCCTGCTTCGCCGCTGGCGATCACGCCGGAAAGCTTCACTACTGCGGTGTGTTTTTCACCATCGGCTTCTCCGCCGGCGCCAAATGGGCCGCCGCCCTGGTTGAACAACATGATCGTCACCACGCTCAGGTAGGTGATGAAAAACAGCATGAAACCGATGCGCCAGCGGCGTGCGCGAGTCTGTTCGCGCAGCGCGGCGAATACCAGGCGGTCAACTACCGCCTCCTTCTTCTGATTCTTGTCGTCATGCATTTCGGTCATAGTCATTCCTGTTTCATATTTCTGCTTAACCCGGAGCGCTCAGGGTGTATCAAGCCTGGTTAATCAACTTTTCGAACTGCGCTGGCAGCGGCGCATTGATCACAATTTCAGGAGTATAGTCACTGTGGGGCAATTCGAGGCTGGCGGCGTGCAACATCAGACGGCGGATGCCCTGCTTACGCATTTCGCGGTTGAACCTGGCGTCACCGTACTTGTCGTCACCGGCAATTTCATGCCCCAGCGCCTGGCAGTGCACGCGAATTTGATGGGTGCGCCCGGTAACCAGTTCCACGCGGATAATGCTGTAGTGTTTACCGGCCTGTAACACCCTTACACGGCTGAGCGCAGGCTTGCCATCATCGGCAACGGCAACCCGCCGTTCGCCATTGGGCAGGTGGTATTTTTTCAGCGGCAAACGAATTTCACTGATTTCCTGGGGCCAGTTGCCTTTTACCACGGCGCAATAGCTTTTGCCGAGTGAATTTCCCTGCAACATGTCCAGTAACGCCAGCAAGGACTGGCGGTGGAGTGCAAACAACAGGCAGCCACTGGTATCGCGATCGAGCCGATGCACCAGTTCGATGTCATCGTCCGGACGCAGCAGGCGCATTGCGTCGATAATGCCAAAGGCGATATTCGAACCGGCATGCACCGCGAGCCTGGCGGGCTTGTCGACCACCAGCATGTGGGGATTTTCATACAGGATGGCGGATTGTAATTCGTCCAACAGGCGCGCCGAGGGTCTTGCCTTGTCGCGCGGTTCGGTGTCTACCAGCATCGGCGGAATACGCACCAGGTCACCGATCTGCAGTTTGTATTCGGGTTTACAGCGCTTTTTGTTGATGCGCACTTCGCCTTTACGAATGAGCCGATAGATGCGCGTGCGCGGCACGTCGCCGAGTTGCTTGAAGAGAAAGTTATCGACGCGCTGGTTCAGTTGCGCAGCCGAAATTTCAACGATGCTGACGGCTGTTTTTTGAGGGATCTTTAAATTCAATGTATGGCAGTCAGAATAACTGTGATATATTCGGCGGCGTAGTATTGTACTGCCTAAGTTCAGGGCAAAACACTACCAAAACAGTTTTTTACAGGAAACACATCGCAGCAGCGACTGTTTCCCAGATGAATTAGTCCCCCCAGGCGGTGTATTGCGCCCGGGTTACGGACTGCACCTTACCCACAGGCCCATGTACTGTCTCATACACATAATTGTTCTGTTTACTGATTTCTTTGCCGCATATGGATCGCGGGGATCCGTGCCGGCGGGCATTACGCCCGTACTGAAATTGGCAGAAATCAGTGTCATCGAGCAAACCCTGCGCAGTACAAGGCCGTTCAAGCAGGACACACATTATAATGAAACGCATTCTAATCAATGCCACCCAATCAGAAGAACTCAGGGTGGCGATGGTCAATGGCCAGAAACTCTACGATCTCGATATCGAAGTCCCGTCAAGGGAGCAAAAAAAATCCAACATCTACAAGGCTAAGATTACCCGTGTAGAACCCAGCCTCGAGGCTGCCTTCGTCAACTATGGCGCCGAACGTCATGGTTTTCTTCCCTTCAAGGAAATCGCCAAGCAGTACTATGGCGATGCGCCGCGCGATAGTGGCGGCAAACCGATCCTCAAGGATGCACTCAAGGTCGACCAGGAAATCATCGTCCAGGTTGAAAAGGAAGAGCGCGGTAACAAGGGCGCAGCACTGACCAGCTTTATCAGCCTGGCCGGGCGTTTCCTGGTTGCCATGCCGCAAAATCCGCGTGCCGGTGGCGTATCGCGCCGTATCGAAGGCGACGATCGCGACGAATTGAAGAAAGTATTATCGGAACTCACCATGCCGGAAGGTATGGGCGTTATCGTACGAACCGCGGGTGTCGGCCGCTCCACCGAAGAAATGCAATGGGATCTGGATTACCTGACCCAGGTGTGGAGCGCAATTGAACAGGCGGCCGGTGAAGGCAAGGCGCCGTTTCTGATCTACCAGGAGTCGGATATCGTGGTGCGCGCGTTGCGTGATCATTATCGTAACGACATCGGCGAAATCCTGATCGATTCTCCCGAGGCCTATAAGCAGGCCGTGGACTTCATGACGATGGTCATGCCCGGTTCGATCAACAAGCTGAAGCTGTTTGAAGACAAGTTACCCCTGTTCAATCGCTATCAGATCGAAAACCAGATCGAATCCGCATTTTCCCGCGAAGTCAGCCTGCCCTCGGGTGGTGCTATCGTCATCGACCACACCGAGGCCCTGACCTCGATCGACGTCAATTCGGCGCGCGCTACGCGCGGCAGCGATATCGAGGAAACCGCGAAAAACACCAATCTTGAAGCCGCCGATGAAATTGCCCGTCAGCTCAGAATCCGCGACCTGGGGGGTTTGATCGTCATCGATTTCATCGACATGATGCAAAACAAGAATCAACGCGATGTGGAAACGCGTTTGCGCAACGCCGTATACGACGATCGCGCGCGCGTGCAGATTGGCCGGATTTCACGTTTTGGCCTGTTGGAAATGTCACGCCAGCGGTTGCGGCCTTCGCTGGAAGAATCCAGCCAGATCGTCTGCCCGCGCTGTAGTGGGCAAGGCACCATTCGTGATGTCGAATCGCTTTCCCTGGCCGTTTTGCGACTCCTCGAAGAGGAATCGCTGAAAGACAACACCGGAAAAATCCTGGCCAAGATTCCGGTGGAATGCGCCACTTACCTGCTCAATGAAAAGCGCGCTAAAGTCGACGATATTGAACAGCGCCGGGGAGTTAACATCGTGATAATTCCTGATCCAAAGCTGGAGACACCTCACTACGTCATCGAACGCGTCAAGGACAACGATACGCATCGTCACGAATCGAACTACAAGAAATCTTACGAATTAACCACCGAAGAAGAAGCGGTGGATTTTCTGGACATGGCAAGCAGTACTACGCCCGTGCCCGAAACCGCTGCGGTACAGCGTATTGCACCACCGGCCCCACGCCCTGCGGCTGCTGCGCCTGCGGAAGCTCCGACGCCAGCTCCGCAGCCCGGTTTTTTTGGCAAGATCATGAATTTGCTGGTCGGCGACGCAGACAAGAAGGAAGTCGTTGCGGAAGAGCAGGAGCCGAAGCCGGCTAAAAGTTCCGAGAATCGTCAGGCGCGTAGCGGAAATCGTAATCGCCGCGGCAACCGGCGCGGTGGCCAGGGGCGCCAGCGTACTTCGGGTTCTGATAAGAACGATCAAGCCAAAAATGATCCGGCTAATAATGATCAGGACAAGAACGCGGCTGCGCCGGAAAAGGAATCAAACCGGGACAATGCCGAGGCTAGCGAGCCCAAACGTCAACGCCGATCGCGCGGTGGACGCGGCCGAAATAATCGTCAACGTCAAAATGAAGACAAGTCGGCAAATCAACCAGCCAACGCGGCATCGGAGAGCAACGCAAAGGATGATTCCGCGACAGAGGAAAATAAAAAGCCTCGCCGTGCACGTAAACCACGCCAGGACAGCAAGCCGGCTGAGGGCAACAGCAAGCCGTCTGAGGACAGCAAGGCACCCGAGGGCAACCGCAAGCCGTCTGAGGACAGCCAGCCGCCCGAAGGAAACCGCAAGCCGTCTGAGGACAGCAAGCCGCCCGAGGGAAATAGTAAGCCATCCCAGGACAGCAAGCCGCCCGAAGGAAATAGTAAGCCGCCTGAGGGCAACAGTAAGCCGTCCCAGGACAGTAGGCCGCAAAAGGCCAGCAAATCGGCTGACGGCAACAGCATGCCGACCCAGGACAGCAAGCCTCCCGAAGGCAACAGCAAGCCGCCCCAGGATTCGGGTTCGATAAAGCCTAAAGTGAATGGTGAAGCGACTGCAGCAGCGCCTTCCGCGGCTGCGAATGAAAACAGTGGGAACGATTCGAAGCCTAAATCGTCTGGCGAGCATCAGCCCGATTCGAAATCCAACAGCGCCAATGCAGTTGATAGCAAATCGTCCGCCGAGTCTCCATCTGTGCCTAAGCAAGCTCGCCAGGAAAGCGCTGCAAAGATCGAAGACAAACCCGCAACCGTCAAGCCCGCGGTGGCTGCTGCTGAAGCGGGTTCTGCTAAACCTGAAGGTTAGTCAGCTGATTTGCACCGGCCACCCGCACCTCGAAGGGTACGCGTGGCCGCAGTGAATTACTTGTTCAGTTCGTCGAGGATTTGCTGGGTGACGTTAACCGAGTCGCTGCCATAGGCTACGCTTGCATCGGTGAAGATGAAATCGTAGCCATTCTTGCTGCCGAAAGCCTGGATTACGCCTTTGATTTCGGACTGCACTGTCTGTAACAATTCTCTTTGCTTGGATTGCAGGTCATCCTTCAAGGATTGTTGCTCGAACTGAAAGCGACGCTTGTTCTGAATGATCGTGTCTTCGGCTTTCTTCTTCTGATCCGAGCTCATGATGGCGCTGTCAGTCTGGTAGGTCTTTTCCATTTTCTGGATTTCCTGGGCAAGACTGCGCAAGCTCTGTTCGCGCTCACCAAACTGCTGCTTTAAAGTTGCGTTCGCCGCAATCGCCTGCGGCGATTGTTCCAGCAGTACCTTGGAGTTTATAAAAGCGGTCTTTCCCGCGGCTTGCACGCTCAGGCTGAGCAAGCTCACGAATAACACGGTGATCAATTTCATGTGGATATTTCTCTCGTTAGTTAATTGCGGCATTTTGATTTTTAATTCTCTCGTTGAGTAGCTTTTCGATATTCTTGGTGTCTTCGAATAATTTTTCAACCGATTCCTTGGAATAAGGGCTATCCAGCTCATCGACCGAACCCGGCTGGTTACTGACTTCAGGCGTCTCGACAACCGTTTCTTCTACCGGTAGCTGCACCGCCTGAATGACATTTGTGTTTGGATCGAATGCCTTTACCGTGTATTCGACACCGTCGGGCGGCGGTTCCGTCGTAAACTGGATATTGCCCTTGGCATCGTACCACCGGTAAAAAGTGTCCACACCGCCCGCCCCACCACTGGCCGGAACCAGCTTCCTGGCTGACGAAAAATCAGGCAGTTTGAAATCAGGCATGCCGAAATCAGAAAAACTCATCAGTGGTTTTCCCTGATCATTCTTCAATACAGTGAAGGGCAGTAAAATCGCCAAAACCAGCGCTGCCAACATCAGTTTCGCAAAAAATTTCATCTCTGCATCCGTAATCGCCGCTATTTTGCCAAGTATAGCGGTTCAGACTCGAATTTCAGTCATGCCGTGCAAGTAGGGTTGCAAAACTTGCGGAATACGAATGCTACCGTCAGCCTGTTGGTAGTTTTCCATGATGGCAACCAGGGTTCTTCCAACCGCGAGGCCCGAACCATTCAGGGTATGTAGCAGTTCGGGTTTGGCGGATTCGGGATTACGCCAGCGGGCCTGCATACGACGTGCCTGGAAATCGGTCATGTTGCTGCACGAGGATATTTCGCGGTAGGTGTTCTGACCCGGTAGCCAGACTTCCAGGTCATAGGTTTTGGTGGACGCAAAGCCCAGGTCGCCTCCACAGAGAATCACCTTGCGATAAGCCAGCCCAAGCATTTGTAAAATGGTTTCGGCATGGCCGGTCAATTCTTCCAGCGCAGCCATGGAATCTTCGGGACGGGAAATATGCACCAGTTCGACTTTCTCAAACTGGTGCTGGCGAATCATACCGCGCGTATCGCGTCCGTAGGATCCCGCCTCGGAACGGAAGCAAGGCGTGTGTGCCACGAACTTCATCGGTAACTGGTCCGCGTCCAGGATTTTCTCAGCGACAAAATTGGTAATCGGTACCTCGGCGGTGGGAATCAGAAACAGGTCGTGATTGTCCGATTTGACGTGGAACAGGTCCTCCTCGAACTTGGGTAATTGGCCCGTGCCGAAAAGGGTTGCCCGATTGACCAGGTAGGGCGCGTAAGCTTCGGTATAGCCGTGGTGCTGGGTGTGCTGATTGATCATCAACTGTATCAAGGCCCGGTGCAGACTCACCAGTGGCCCGGTCATGGTGACAAACCTGGCGCCGGACAATTTCGCCGCGCGCTCGAAATCCATGCCGCCGAGTGCTTCGCCAAGATCAATGTGGTCACGCGCCTCGAAGTCAAACCGGGGTGGTTCACCCCAACTGAGGACTTCGACATTGTCTGTCTTCGCTGTTTCCGGCCGGCACCGACTCGTGCGGTACATTGGGCACCCCCTGCAACAGGGTATCGAGTCGGGACTGCAGCGCATCCAGCTGGGATTCAGCTTTCTTCAACTCGTCGCCGAGATTGGTGACCTCGTCGAGCAGCGGTTGAATATCTTCACCCCTGCCCTTGGCAGCACCGATAGCGCGCGAACGACTGTTGCGCTCGTTTTGCAATTCCTGGGTTGCTATCTGCAGGGTTTTACGTTGTTCCTCGAGCTCGCGAAAGCCGTCGGCATCGAATTCGAAGTTCTTGATTCTTAGCTTGTCGACCACGGAGTCGAGATCGCTGCGTAATAATTTGGGATCGAGCATAATTAAATGAGTTGTCTTGCGGCCAGCAGCCCGGCCCAGGCGCCAAGAATGCACAACAGCACGCTCAGCAGGATATAAAGAATTGCCTTCAGTATTTCATCCCCCATTGTGAGATGCAGTACGTCGAGCGCGAAAGCTGAAAAAGTGGTGAAGGACCCGAGGAACCCAATCAGCAAGCCCTGTCGCAATTCTTCACTGACCTCGAATCGATGCAGCAACAGCACCCATAGAAAACCCCATCACCAGCGAACCCAGCAGGTTGACCGCAAGCGTGCCATAGGGAAAGCCGAGGCCAAGCCACTGATAAGTCGACGACGCCATCCAGTAGCGCGACACTGCGCCCAGGGAACCGCCCAATGCGATTGCGAGGTAGATAGACATATCAGCATTGAATAAAATGCGATATTGTACCAGTCGCCATGAAAGATGCACCCGCATCGACGCGAATAAACCGGTCATCCTGCACTTAATTTATCCCTTGTCCACATCAGCCACCATCAAGCAAATCGGAATCGACCTGGGTTTTCAGCAGATCGGCATCTGCGATGCGCAGCTCGACCGTGAACACGCGCATTACGCCGAGTGGATTGCGCGCAACTATCACGGCGAAATGGGTTACATGGCGCGCAACATCGATAAGCGACTGCATCCCGCCGAACTGGTGCCGGATACCCTGTCGGTAATCTGCGCGGGCCTCGACTACCTGGTGGAAGAACAGCAGGACCCAATGAACTTGCTCGACCACGGCAATCTTGCCTATGTGTCGCGTTATGCGCTCGGTCGTGACTACCACAAGCTGATTCGAAAACGCCTGCAAAAATTTGCCGAGCGAATCCGCGAGCTCTGTGGCGACATGGGCTATCGCGTGTTTACCGATAGCGCTCCAGTACTGGAAAAGGCGTTGGCGGTGAAAGCCGGCATCGGCTGGCAGGGCAAGCACAGCAACATCCTGCACCGCAAGCACGGATCCTGGTTTTTCCTCGGTGAAATCTATACCGATATGCGCCTGGAAGCGGACGTGGCGCTCGAAAATCATTGCGGGCGCTGCAGCAGTTGCATTGATATCTGCCCTACCGGTGCGATTGTCGAACCTTACGTGGTCGATGCCAGGCGCTGTATTTCGTACCTGACCATCGAGCATCGCAGCGAGATTCCAGTCGAATTTCGTGCCGCCATTGGCAACCGTATTTACGGATGCGACGATTGCCAGCTGGTTTGCCCGTGGAACCGCTTTGCCAATTACACCCGCGAAGCGGATTTTCAGCCACGCCACGGGCTCGATCGCATATCACTGATGGATTGTTATCGCTGGAGCGAGGCCGATTTCCTGCGCAACACCGAGGGTTCGGCGATACGCCGCATCGGCTACCAGTGCTGGCTGCGAAATATTGTCGTCGCGCTTGGAAATGCGACCTACGATCCGCATATAGTAACGACGCTGCAACAGGATTACGCCGGGCACAGCGGATTTGTCCAACTGCACATTGACTGGGCAATTGAACAGCAAACTCAAAAGCAGGCCGGCACCCAACCAGAGATGCAAAGTACATGACGCAATGGCAAGATTTCGAAGCGCAGCAGGATGATGCGCAGGCAACGCAGAATTTCATCTGTGGCACCGATCAGCTGGGACTGATCCTGGTCAATGGCGCGGACGCCACTGATTACCTGCAAAACCAGCTCAGCAATGACATCACCACGATTGATGAAAACCATTACCAGCTGAGCTCCTACTCGACGCCCAAGGGACGGCTGGTCGGTATTTTCCGGGTGATACGGATCAGCAATGGTTACCTGTTGCTGACTCCGCGAACTATGGTTATGCCCTTGATGGAGCGGCTATTCAAGTACATTGTCCATGCAAAGGTCACGCTGGCCGATGCGAGCGATTATTTCGCCCGTTTTGCGCTGCAGACTGATAACAGCGAACTCCACCAGCACGCCCTGTTGCCGGATAGCCCGGGTGACGTGCTGCAAAACGATTCGGTTATTTCATTGCAGCTCGAACCTCTGGGGAAACAACGCCGCTACCTGTTGATGTGTCTTTCGGCAGACGCGGCCATCGATCTGTGGAATGAATTTGCTGTCCACCTGCAGGTAGCCGGTTTCCGCGCGCTGCGGTTGGCTGAAATCCAGGCCGGGATCCCGGTGATATACCCTGAGACCAGCGAGCAATTCGTGTTGCAAATGGCCAATCTTGGCATGCTCGACGCGGTCAGCTTCAAGAAAGGCTGTTATCCCGGGCAAGAGATCGTTGCGCGCATGCAATATCTGGGCAAGTTGAAACGGCGCATGTTCCTGGCGCAGCTCGACACCACACAACTACCACGACCGGGCGATGCGCTGGTGGTCGAGGGCAAGTCGGAAATCGATGGCAGCGGAATGGTGGTCGACGCCGAATTTGACCAGCACAGCGTCTGTCATTGCCTTTACATTGCGCAGATTGAACGCGCGGAAGCGGACAAGCTACGCTTTCTGGCTCAACCGCAGGTGCGCCTGCAAAATCGCGAACTGCCCTACCCGATTAACGCTTCGACCTGATCCTGCATGGCAGCTGCGTCGGTGTAGTTCAGGCCGATGTGATTCAACTCTGTACCCGTCATTACCGCGAGGCTCGGAAAGCTGTTGAGGCCCATCCTGCGCGCTTCATGCAGTTCCGCTGAGAACATTTCGGCGGTGGTTGAATCCACCAGTTCCTCGCCGAAGCGCCCGGCATCGAGGCCGATGTCGGCCGCCAGTTCGATCAGGGTTTCGTTGTCGGAAGGATTGCGTGCTTCGAGATAATAGGCGCGCTGGATTCGATGCGTCATTAATGGATCGAATTCCTCACCCTGTCGGCGTGCCGCGATCACCGCACGATTCGACGGGTAAGTCGAACGCCGCGGCTTGCATTTACTCCAGAAGTCGAAGTTGAACTCGGTACCGGGTATGGTTTGCTGTATCCGCTGCCAGGTCTGTTGCAAACCGGCGCGCATTTCAGCGGCCATCGGCAAATCGGAATCGGGTGCCAGTCCGCCGACCAGGCGTCGAATCGCGAGACGCCCATCGAGTGCAGCGAACAATTTGGCGCGCGCCGGTTCAAATCCCCAACACCAGCTACACATGGGGTCGTGTACGTAAAACAATGTCGTTTGCATGCCTTCAGTCGTCTCCATTCATCAGCCGCTGCATGATGATTTCACAGGTTTCTATGCTATCGATCGCGCCCGCACTCTTGCCAGCCTGCCAGTAATCCTTTTCACCCTTTTCGTCGAGCGACGAGCGTTTTAATTGCCAGATTGATTTCAGCCCATAGTACATGCGCATCCAGTGTTTGGTGCGTTTTCCCGCCAGCATCCAGCGCTCCAGCCAGCCCAGGCGCGTGCCGCTGCGGCGAATGAACGCGGTATTGATCACCGATACCGGAATTCCGGTAATGCGCTCGGACAACACGATATCGTCTTCATCGGCATCGATGATTGCCTGTTTGTAAACGGCACTGGCGCGGCATTCGTGGCTTGCGATGAATCGCGTGCCAAGTTGGCAGGCAGCATATCCCTGGTCCAGCGCCTGCCAGAGTTCAGCGCTTTCGCCGACGCCACCGGCACAAACCAGCGGCACACCGAGAGGCTGTAATTCATCGAACAGTTGCTGCATGGTTTTTTGCCCGGCATGCCCCCCGGCCCGACGGTTGACGCAAATCAGGCCATCGGCGCCGTTATCGAGGCCGATCTGCGCCCACTTGAGTTCGGTGACGTCGTGGTAGACCAGCCCACCTGCGGCGTGCACCCGTTCGGCCACCCAGTCCGGTTTACCCAGCGAAGTCACGAAAAAACGGACCCCCTCCTCCAGTGCAATATCGACCCACTCGAACATGCGTTGCTGGTACTTTTTCGATGATTTTTCGATCAGGGCGTTCATGCCGATGGGCTTGTCGGTCAACCGGCGCATCAGGCGAATTCCCTCTCGATACTCGTGCCCGTGAACATAGGTTAGTGAAATCGGTTGCAGGATGCCGATTCCCCCGGCTTGCGACACAGCTGCGGTTAACTCCGGGTTACTACAGGGGTACATGGCACCACCGATCACCGGATAGCGAATGCCCAGTTGATCGCAAAACGCCTGGGCCGCAACGGGTAGTTCGCGCGCCATCAAGTTTTAACACCGATCAGCCAGGTCGCGCGTACCCGGGATACCGTGTCGCCGCTTTGATCCAGCAGTTCCGCTTCAACCTCGCAGGTAGTGTCGTCGGATATCGGCTGCGGCAGTTTGAAATGAGCCGTCGCGGTTAGTTTGCCGCGTGCTTTTTTCAGGTAGTCGGCATGGATATTGAGCACGATGCCGCGCATGTTCTGCGGAATGGTCGACAGCACGGCGAGCCCGGTCGCGAGTTCGCCGAGATTGATCAGCGCAATGGCGTGCAGCGAACGCAAATGATTCCGCAGGCGTCGTCGATCGCGCAGGGTCACGCGCGCGAATCCGGGCCGGATTTCTTCAACACGTGCGCCCAGGTTACCGCTGTAAGGGGCGAGCCAACCGAGCACCAGGCTAAAGGCCAGGCGCCCGCCAGGCAATGGCGCAAGACGTGACCACCACCTCATCACCATACCGGGGCTGTTGTTGATTTGTGTCATTGAAACTAAAGGCTTGCTTGTGCGGCCGGGTATTATGCGCTAATAATGATTGCATGGAAATTAACGACCGCGAAAAACTGGTTGCCGCCTTCGAGCACATGGTTGAAACCGTTCATGAATCGGTGCACCAGGCCGAGGAAGCACTGGCGCCTACCATCGATGAAATGGTGCATAACGCCGAGCAAATTGCGCGCGAAATCCACGCCCTGACCCAGGAAGAAGCCGAAAGCCTCGGCGCCACCCTGAAGCGCGATCTGCACAAGGCGAATCGCGTACTCAACCAGCAACGCAAAGAATTACGCGACTGGCTAAGTTTTGATTTGACCCTGGTGGAAGATCGCTTTATCGACCTGGTAGCGCAGGCTGCGGATAAAACCTGGCTCGATTTTCGCGCGTTTGAAAACGAAAGCCATCATGACGGACCCTATCACCAGGGAGAAGTCTGCAATGCCGGCAGTTTCGCCTGCGAACAATGCGGTAAAATTTTACGCTTGCGGGCCGCCGGCCTGATCCCTCCCTGCCCGAACTGCGATCACGATACATTCGATCGCGTCCTTGGCTAGCTTGCCTCGCGCAGTGTCTCGCCGGTTTGACCGAATCTTCCCCTGACCTGCACATTTACCGTTGAATTTCGGATTGTCGTAAAATCGGAGTTGTCGATTGAGAAGCGATCATATAGAGTCTTCAGGGCTTTGGCGCAAACACAGAAGCACCCACATAAATAACTTCGAAAGGCGGTCGGCATGAATAAATGGTACGGGCAATTATTCAAGAAAATTGGCACCATGCCAGATCTGGGCAAGCTGAAGGTCACCGAAGACACTTTTTCCGAGAATTACCAGGGCGACTTTTCGGTTGCCGACACCATCCCCGATCTCGAGGTACTGGCAACCATCAACCAGCGAAATCGAGCCCAGGCCCGCCTGGTTAAGATATCGCGTGATCCCAAAAATTACTCGATCAAGCTGTTTACCCTGAAAGACTCGATTCCACTATCGCAGTCGATGCCGATCTTCGAGTCGATGGGCTTGCAGGTGCTAATCGGACGACCTTACCGGATTCGGCTGGGCAATCGCAATTACTGGATCAATCACTTCACGCTGGAACACGGTAAAAACATCTGCGATGTCGATCCGCAGAATATTCCGCTGTATTTCAGCGAACTATTTGAAAGTATCTGGTCCAGGCGCAGTGAGAATGACGCTTTTAATCACCTGTTGTTCAGCGCCTGCATCAAGGCTGAAAATATTCAGATACTGCGCGCTTATACCGCCTACCTGCAACAGATTCGTTTCCCGCACAGCCGCGAATACATTATCGAGACGCTAAACAGTTACCCCGAAATCACGCTGTTGTTGACGCAGGGATTTCTCGCCAGGTTCGATCCTGATTCGCAGGCCAAGGATTCATCGCGCGCCATTTTTGACCAGGTGCGAACGCGCTTGCACGATATCAGTTCGCTGGATCACGATTTGATTTACAAGCACATGCTCAACCTGATCGAATCCACCGTGCGCACCAATTACTTCCAGCAGGATCGGCTCGACACCGGCCACATCAGTTTCAAGCTCGACTCGAGGGAAATTTACAACTTGCCCAAGCCCATGCCGCGCTTTGAAATCTACGTCTATGCGGCGCGTTTCGAGGGAATACACCTGCGTGGTGGTCTTGTCGCCCGTGGAGGCATTCGCTGGTCAGATCGCCGCGAGGATTATCGCACCGAGGTACTCGGTTTGATGAAGGCGCAGATGGTGAAAAACGCCGTAATCGTGCCGTCCGGATCCAAGGGTGGCTTCATTACCAAACAAATTGCACAGGTGCCGCCGACCGAAGTCTATGCCGAGGTGCAGGCCTGTTATTCGATGTACATCGAAGCATTGCTGGAAATTACCGACAATCGTGGTATCGATGGGATCGAACCGCCGCTCGCGACGCGCTGTCACGACGATCCCGATCCTTACCTGGTGGTGGCGGCCGACAAGGGTACGGCAACCTTTTCCGATGTCGCCAACTCAATTGCCCAAAAGCGCAATTTCTGGCTCGACGACGCTTTCGCATCGGGTGGTTCGCAGGGTTATGACCACAAGAAAATGGGCATTACCGCGCGCGGTGCCTGGGAATCGGTAAAACGGCATTTCCGCGGTCTCGGTCGAAATATCCAGAAAGAACCGTTTACCGTGGTCGGTATCGGCGACATGTCAGGCGACGTGTTCGGAAACGGTATGTTGCTGTCACCCTGCATTCAGTTGGTGGCAGCATTCAATCACATGCACATCTTTATCGACCCGAACCCCGACATCAAGAAAAGTGAAAAAGAGCGCCAGCGCCTGTTTGCGCTCCCCCGCTCCACCTGGAACGACTACAACAAGAAGTTGATCAGCAAGGGTGGCGGAGTATTCTCGCGCAGCGCCAAGCAAATTGATCTGACCCCGGAGATCAAGCAACTGCTGGGCTGCAAGGAAGATCACCTGACGCCGAATGAATTGATTGTTTACATTCTAAAGGCGCCGGTCGACCTGCTGTGGAATGGCGGTATCGGCACCTATTTCAAAGCCGGCGCAGAAACCGATAGCGATGTATCGGACAAGAACAACGATGCGATTCGCATCAATGGCCGGCAGATACGCGCCAAGGCCATCGGCGAAGGTGGCAATCTTGGCATCACCCAGCGCGGTCGCGTCGAATACGCCGAGGCCGGAGGATTGATCTATACCGATTCGATCGATAATTCAGCCGGCGTCAATTGCTCAGACCAGGAAGTCAACATCAAGATCCTGCTCTCGCAACTGGTCAAATCCGGGGAGCTGAGTGAGAAAGATCGAAATCAGTTACTGGTAGAGATGACCGATGAAGTCGCGCGCAAGTGCCTGGACAACAATTATCGGCAAACCCAGATTATCGATGCGATCGAGAAGCATGCGCCATTGCGCATGTATCAGCACGCGCGCTTCATGCGTCACCTCGAAGACGAGAAAATCCTGAATCGCAGGCTCGAATACCTGCCGAGCGACAAGCAGATCACCGACCGCATCGCCAGGAACCGTGGTCTGACCCGCCCTGAGCTGTCGATTCTATTGTCATACAGCAAGCTGACCTACAAGAATGCGCTGCTTGGATCTTCTGCCCTGACGGAAAATTGTTACGACGATTTGCTGCTCGGATATTTTCCCGCATTGATCCGCAAACGATTCAGCGCCGAAATCCTCAAGCATCCATTGCGCAAGGAAATCATCGCGACCATTTTGAGTAACCAGATCGCCAATAACATCGGCATTGGCTTCGGTTCGAGAATTCGCGAGGAAACCGGTTCCACCATCGAGGACATCGCCAAGGCTTACGTGGTTTGCGTCGAAGTTTTCGGGCTATACGACACCTGGCGGAAACTGGAAAAGCTGGATAACGTGGTGCATGAAAGTGACCGCTATGAAAGCTTCAGCGCGGTCAGTGGGCTACTTGAACGATCCATCAGCTGGCTGTTGCGTCATCAACCGTCCGATTTCAATGTCAGCGAAGTAATTCAACGTTACAAGGTCGATATCCAGAGTCTGATGGACGTTATTTCCGACGCCATCATCGGTCAGTCGCGCCGCAACTACCAGGCCAGCCGGAGACGCTTCATCAAGTTTCGTTTACCGCCAGCACTGGCGCAGGAAATGGTAGACAAGACAACCCTGGCAGCGGCGTTTGACATCATCGAGGTGAAATCCAGTCTCGACGCCGAAATCGAGCACGCGGCAAAACTATTTTACGCGCTGTCCGATCGTTTGCAGTTTCACTGGATCCGCGACGCGATATCGCAAACCATTGTGCGCAATCACTGGAATCACCTGGCGATTCTCAACTTGCGCAATGAACTGCATGCCTACCAGCATAATCTGGCCCAGTTGATACTGCAGGCTATGGATAACAAGCGCCACACCGGCAAAGCGCTGGCCAATTGGGAAGAACGCAACCAGGCGGCGCTCGAACGTTACGACGGCATGTTGAACGAATTCAGCGCCATGCGTACCTGTGATTTTCCGACCATCAGTGTCGCGGTTGCGGAGGTTGGGCGCCTGGTGAAACTCGCCAGCCGTGACGCGCACCTGTTGTAGAGGCTGTGATGCAATGCGGCAGCCCTGACCGGCTGCCGAATAACACTAATAATTATCCATAAATAACAATAATTTATATCGATAACTTAAAGTAAAGTAACGCCTAACTGCAGGCTAGATTCGATGAATTTTTCCATCGTCTGAACGCGCCACGTAATCCAGCAACAGATCGATGAATTTCTGCTCGTAATGGCGAAGATACTTGTCGTTGAGGTAGGCAATGCGGGTGATTTCCCAGGGAAATAAATGACTGACGTCACGGCTGCGGGTTGTCTTATTGTCGACGTCGCCAAGCGCCATGCTGGCGATGATGCCAATACCCATCGCTTCCTGTACGTAGATCCGAATGATATCGGTGTCGGCGGCACTTAACACGACGTGCGGTTCGAGGCCTGCATCGTGAAAAGCCTCACTGAAACGGCCACGGCCGGTGAAACCGTATACATAAGTGATCAATGGGTATTTGCACAAGTCTTCAAGCGTCAGGTGATCGAGGTGGTGTAACGGATGGTCACCCAGGGTAATCAGGCTGCGATTCCATTTGTAGCAGGGAATGTTGGTCAATTGTTTCGATTCAGCCAACGCTTCGGTGCAAATTGAAAAATCGAGGTCGTCGTTGGCGGCCCATTGCACCAATTGGCGGGGAGTACCCTGGTGTATCTGCAGTTCCACACGTGGGTAGACCTGGTTGAACGCCTTGATGACGGGCGGCAAGACATAGCGTGCCTGCGTGTGGGTGGTGCCGATACGCAAAATGCCTTCGTTCTGGTTGATGTGGTCCTTGCCGATGGCGCGAATGCTGTTGACCGATGCCAGCGTCAGGCGGGCCTGGGCGGCGACGGTTTCGCCGATATCAGTCAGGCCGATCAGACGTTTGCCTTTGCGAATGAACAGGTCGGCCCCGAGTTCGCCTTCGAGTTTTTTGAGGTGCTGGGAAACAGCCGACTGCACCAGGAACATTTCGTCAGCCGCCCTGGAGACACTGTAGTTGCATTCAATCAACTTGAGCAGCGATTGTAACTGGCGAATTTCCATAGAGAGCTAGATCATGAAAAGAGATTTAAGTGCGCTGCATTATAATATCAGATGATAATATTCTCGATCATTTCTCGTCGCCTGTTTTTACTTGCAGTGGTTGCGAGCGATAGTAAACTCGCGCGATGAGTCCTTTTCATGACAAGTTTGATCACCGCGTATGGCAAGTCGTCGCGTCCATTCCGCCGGGTCGGGTGATGGGCTACGGCGAGGTAGCAAGGGCAGCCGGATTCCCCCGCTATTCGCGCATGGTAGGTGCGGCACTCGGACGCTCTCCCGAGCCCCTGCCCTGGTTTCGCGTGGTGCGTTCCAACCGTACACTGGCCTTCGAAGAGGGATCCAGCTCGTATATCGAACAAGCGCAATTGTTAAAGCAGGAAGGTGTGCACTTCGATGGATTGAAAATCATTGAGGTCGAGGAGGACGACAGCCTCGACCGAATCCTCTGGGGCCCGCAAGAATAATGAATGCAAGCTAAAGGAACTTACCTGTGCTGCATGCTGATGTGGTTATGGCTTTTATCCGGCGTAAATCCGGCCTGGGGTCAGGATTCGATGGCCGGTATCAGTGCCGATGTCATCGGCGAGCCGATCGACCAGTTTCGCGTCAGTGGCAATGTAAAAACACAGGAAAAATACCTGCTGCGGTGGGCCGACTTATACGTCGGTAAAATTCTGACCATCAAAAACCTCGAGTATTCGCTACAGGAGTTACGCGATACCGACCTGTTCAAAACCATCCAGTTCCAGGCCGAGCGCCATGAAAATGGTGAAATTACCTTGCACATCATCGTCGAGGAGCGGCGTTCCTGGCTGCTATTACCGCGACTCAGTCGCAATGGGGATGGCGACATCAAGGCGGGCCTGCGTTTGCGCATGTATAACCTGCAGGGCGCCGATCGCACGCTCGAGGTACTGGCCCAGCGCGAAGAGGAATCGGATGGCGATATGTCCGATGAAATTCGCATGCGTTACAAGTTGCCCATGTATGTGAGGCCCTATGACCAGACCTGGGAACTGCGGCACATCATCGAACACAATGAAGAAGAAGGCTTCGATAACATCGAATACGTAGACGAGGTTTCATTTTCGGTGGCGCGTGACTGGAACCTCGACATCATCGAAACCCCGTTGACCATCGCAACCGGCATCTCCGTCGAGAATCGTGAACTCGATAAGCCCTATCCCGATTTTATAGAAGCCAGGGAAGCCGGTATGTTTAATAGCCTGGAGTTGGGCCTGATTTTCGACGATGAGCACCGTGATCGCTATCGGCGCTTCGGCAGTTACTACGAACTTGCCTTCCAGCAGGGCTTCGAGTTTCTCGGCTCCGACTACGAGTCAACCATCGTCGAACTGGAGGCGCTTAATTTCCTGCGCCTGAACCGATATGACAATTTCAACTCGCGTTTCGTCATCGAAGCGTCCAACGACAGTCCGTTTGACTACCCCAGGTACAGTATCGGTGGTGGTTCCAATGTGCGCGGCCTGGAAAGCATCGACGACCGGGGCGATGCGCGCTGGTTTGCGAACCTGGAGCTGATCTTTTCCTACCGGACTCAACCGTCTTTCGCGCATAGCTTTTTTGTCGACCTGGGAAATGTTTACGACAATCTTGCCGACATCGACTTTAGCGACTTCCACTATACCGTGGGTACCGGTATTCGCTGGAAGCTGGAGTCTTTCGTCAAGACCGACCTGTTCCTGGATTACGGCTACGACGTCGAGGAGCGGGATGGCAAATTCTACGGTGGCACCTCGCTGAACTTTTAACGGCTGCTACCGGTATTTAGCGGCCGTTATAAATTCGCCAAAGGTTTCACACCAGACCAGGACCGCAGAAAAGTTGGCCGGATTGATATTTTCGGGCACTTCGAGAATGAAATTATCGAAGGTCCTGATATCGCCGATATAGGCTGACTGGTCCTTGATCGCGAGGAATTCCTGCTCGGTCAACACCAGTTGCGGCGTCAGATACAGTTTATAATCGGGCCCCGGCGCGAGCTCGCCGCTGAAGCTGACGCGGCGTGTCGTTATCGAAATTTCTCCCGCACCCCAGTGCAGGAAATCACTTCCTGGCAAATCTTTGGTGAACTGCGTGGTAAACATCGCCCGGTCGGCGACCGTGGCAACCTCGGCATCGCTCGGGCCATCCGGTGCAATCAGGATGGGCAATAGATAAATGCCGAGCGCAAAACCAGCTGCCATGGCGAGGCCATGCGATATCAGGAATACGATTAATCTGAACATGAATTTGACCGCCTGTATTTGGCTGGAATTATGTCGCCACGGAGATAAAAAATCCAACATAAAACTGATACAGTGCAGAGCGGAAAAAACAGGGTAACCACATGACTCAAGAATTCGATTACGATTTGGTCGCACTGGGCGCCGGTAGCGGCGGTCTTTCGGTGGTGGAACGCGCCGCGAGCTATGGCCAGCGGTGTGCCGTTGTCGAACGCGGCAAGATGGGCGGAACCTGCGTCAACGTGGGTTGTGTGCCGAAAAAAATCATGTGGTTTGGCGCCAATCTGGCCGAAATGATCGACGATGCCGCAAGCTATGGCCACGATCTGACGCGCAATGGTTTCGACTGGTCGACACTGGTCGAACGCCGCGAAAAATACATCACCGGGATCAATACCTGGTACCACGGGTACCTGAAAGATCTGGGGATTGACGAAATCGAAGGTGATGCCAGCTTTGTCGACGCGAATACCATTGCCGTGAACGGCAAACACTACAGTGCGCGGGAAATTGTCATCGCTACGGGCACGCAACCGAGCCTGCCGGATATTCCGGGCGTTGAACACGCCATTACTTCCGACGGTTTTTTCGCCCTGACAGCACAACCCAGGCGAGTCGCAATCGTAGGATCGGGATACATCGCAGTGGAACTGGCCGGTGTCCTGAATGCGCTCGGCAGCGAGGTCAGCCTGTTCCTGCGCAAGGAACACGTGCTCGGAGAATTTGACAGCTTGTTGAAATCGACCCTGCTCGAGCGTCTCGGCCAGTCGGGAATTGAACTGCGCCTGCGTTGCCAGATCATCTCAATTGAGCGCAGCGCGAACGGAAAACTTTCGCTGCAGGATAATCACGGCGTTGGCATGGAAGACGTCGACGAAGTAATTTATGCCATTGGCCGGCACACCGAACTGGATTCGCTCGGACTGGACAATGCAGGTGTCGAAATCAGCGCCAACGGGTATATCGAAACCGACCTGTACCAACGCACCAACCAGGCCAATATTTTCGCCCTCGGCGACGTCACCGGCCGCGCTGCATTGACCCCGGTGGCGATTGCCGCGGGACGCCGGCTTGCCGATCGTCTCTACGACGCGCAGAGTGAACGCCACCTGGACTATGAGTTGATTCCCACCGTGGTGTTCAGCCATCCGCCAGTCGCGACGATCGGTCTGACCGAGGAAGCGGCGCGTGACCAATACGGGGAACGGATCAAGGTTTACCAGACGCGTTTTACCGCGATGTACAACTCGATCAGCGGACACGATGTCCCCACTGCGATGAAACTGGTATGCCTGGATGCCGAGGAGAAAATCATCGGTTGCCACATGATTGGGCCGGGGGTGGATGAAATGCTGCAAGGCTTTGCGGTGGCGATTCGCATGGGTGCCTGCAAGAAAGATTTCGACGACACCGTTGCGATTCATCCCACCAGTTCGGAAGAGCTGGTCACCATGCGCTAGTGGTCCAAGCGTTACCTTTTTTACCGCTTGGAGCACTAGCTCCGACCGTTCAGGGCTTGCGTGCGATGAGCTGGAACTGGCGGGCGGTCAGGTTGTAGGGATGGCGGGCGCTGAGTTCCATTTCGAGTCGTTTCAGCTTGTCGTAAACCGCTGAATCCTCCTTCAGCTTATTCGTGCCCCAATAGTTGTAGAGACAGCGAATGCCATAGTGCTGTTCGATCTCGAAACCGATACCGGACAGCCAGGTGATCACTTCGTCCGGACGAAACTCGTGGGCATGAATGTCGAACACCGGATTGTACTGATTGCTCAGATCGAGTAACTCGAAGGCCTTGTCGAGGTCCTTTTCCTGAAAGGCTGCCTGGTAAGGCAGCGAATACTGGTTGGTACTGATCAACGACAGAAAACCACCCGGCTTCAACACCGCGTACAGGGCTTCCAGCAACGGCTTGAAATCATCGACGAACTGCATGACGTTATGGCACAACACGATGTCAAAATGCTCGCTGGCGAATAAGTCGGCAACGCCGAAAATATCGATGGCGTGAGTTTCCAGCCGGTTGGTGACGCCCGCCAGTGCCGCGTTGGCGCGCGCATCGTGCAACATATGTTGCGAGATATCGGCCAGGTCGATGTGATGATTCATACGCGCCAGGCGCAGACTTTCGAGCCCGTTGCCGCCGCCCGCGTCGAGTACCCGCAAGGGTGGCGAATCCACCGCAATGTGATTCCTCAGATTGTGTTCGACCACTTGATAGCCGAGGCGATTCCAGGGCTTGTTTTGCTCGGCTTTCCAGCTCGGCACGGCTGCCTCGAAGCTATCCTTGCGATTGGTCAGCTTTAATGCCTTTTGCAACTTCAGCTTGCCGGTATACAGCGCCTTGCCGATGATCACCCCGTCAATTCCCGGCTGGTTGAAACACTCGCGCAAATCCTTCATCGAACCGATGCCGCCACCGACGACGATGCGTAAACCGCTGACACGGGCCAGTTCGATCGAGCTTTCAAGGTCGGCGCCGGTTAGCGAACCATCACGGTGGATGCTGGTGTGTACCGCGTTTTTTACACCCAGTTGGCGCATCTGAATGGCGAGTGCCGTGGCCTGGGTACTGGCGGTGGCCTGCCAGCCATGAATCTTGATATCGCCTTCGGAATCGGCATCGATACCCAGTACGATGGCGTCGCTGCCCCAGGTCGCGATCGCCTGCGCCATAAACTGCGGGTTTTCCACGGCAGCGGTACCGATAATGACGCGCTTGATGCCCGATTTCATTGCCCACTCGACATCTTTGAGATTGCGAATACCGCCGCCGAACATGATATTGACGTCGAGCTGTGCGATTCGCGTAATCAGTTCCCAGTTGTGGCTCGCATCCTCGTCGAATGCAGCGTCGAGGTTGACGACTTGCAGCCATTCGGCGCCGAAGTCGATCCACTGCTCTGCGCAGGCGATGGGGTCGGAATGGAATACGGTGGGTTGGCTGATATCACCCTGGGTGAAGCGCACCACTTTCCCATTGCGTAGGTGAATAGCAGGAAAGATCGTAAACTTGTTTGAAATCATAAGCTTACACCGAATTATTAATGTGGATTCAGGTAATACCTAGCACATCTTGCATACTATAAACGCCCGCGGGCTGTGAATCCACCCAGCGGCAGGCACGTACCGCGCCATGCGCGAAGGTCATGCGATTTGATGCCTTGTGGGTAATCTCGATGCGCTCACCTTCAGCGGCAAACATCACCGTGTGCTCGCCGACGATATCGCCGGCGCGGATGGTTTCGAAACCGATGGTGCCGCGTTCTCGCACGCCAGTCTGACCTTCGCGACCGTAAACAGCGCAGTCCTGCAAATCACGACCCAGGGTAGTAGCGATGACCTGCCCCATTTTCAATGCGGTTCCCGACGGTGCGTCGACCTTGTTGCGATGGTGCGCTTCGATGACTTCAATGTCGACACTATCGCCGAGTACTCCTGCCGCCATCTCCAGCAGTTTGAGACACAGATTGACACCGACGCTCATATTGGGGGCGTACATGATGGCGATGTCCTGGCCGGCCTCCTGTAATTTCTGTTCCAGTTGCGCATCACAACCGGTGGTGCCGATCACCATCTTCCTGGCATGCAGGCGGCAGAAGTCGACATGCAGCGTGGTGGCGTCCGGGTGGGTGAAATCGATCAGGACATCGAAGGCCTTTGCGTCGAGGCTGTCGGTGATCAAAACACCGTTTTCGGCCAGGCCAGCCAACAGGCCGCTATCGCTGCCGAGCGCAGGATTCCCGGCGCGTTCCAAAGCCTGGGTGAGCTCGATATCGTCAGCTTCATGGCAGGCAACTACCAGGTTGCGCCCCATGCGACCGGCAACACCTGCGATTGCGATTCGAGTCATGTGCGCCTCCGGGGTCAGGACTTCATGTCTTCAAAGAATTGTTTGACGCTATCGATCCACGAATTTTCATTCGGATTGTGCTTATTGGTGCCCTTGCCCATCGTCGCGCCAAATTTCTCCAGCAGTTCTTTTTGCTCCGAGTTCAATTTAACCGGTGTTTCCAACACGACCCTGCAAATCAAGTCGCCAACCGGGCCGCCGCGCACTGGCTTCACGCCCTTGCCGCGCATGCGAAAGAGCTTATGCGTCTGGGTGCCGGCCGGAATTTTGAGGTTAAGTCGACCGCCGAGGCTGGGCACCTCGATTTCACCACCGAGCGCCGCGAGGACAATGTTGATGGGAACTTCACAATACAGGTCGGCGTTATCGCGTTCGAAAATCGGGTGTTGCTTGACGTGAATCTGGACGAACAGGTCTCCAGGCGGCGCACCCGCATCTCCCGCTTCGCCCTCACCCGTCAGACGGATGCGATCGCCGTTATCCACACCGGCGGGAACTTCGACCGACAGCGATTTGTGCTCCTTGACCCGACCAGCGCCGTGACAGCTGTTACAGGGATCGCTGATGGTGGTACCTTTGCCACGGCAATTCGGGCAGGTTTGCTGTACCGAGAAAAAGCCCTGCTGCATGCGTACCTGGCCGTGACCGCCACAGGTGTCGCAGGTTTCCGGGTTAGTGCCGGGTTTGGCGCCACTGCCGGAACAGGTCGTGCAATGCTTTAGCGTGGGCACGCGGATTTTTACCGTGGTACCGGTGACTGCGTCTTCCAGGTTGAGTTCGAGGTTGTATTGCAGATCCGCGCCTTTGCGTACTCGCGAGCGACCGCCGCCACCGCCGAATATGTCGCCGAAGATATCGCTGAAGGCATCGCCGAAACCACCACCTCCGCCGAATCCCCCGGCGCCTTGCTCTACTCCGGCGTGGCCAAATTGATCGTAGGCGGCCCGTTTTTCAGCATTGGACAGCACTTCGAAGGCTTCCTTGGCTTCCTTGAATTTGGTTTCCGCCTCGCTGTCATCGGGATTGCGATCGGGATGATATTTCATCGCAAGGCGACGGAAGGCCTTTTTGAGGTCGGCATCGGAGGCACTGTTGGTAACCTCGAGCACTTCGTAGTAGTCGCGTTTAGACATTGGCCCAAATCATGTTTTTTTTATACAGCTAATTTAAAACAGCAAAACCCGGTGCGAGACGTCGCACCAGGTTTTGCACGGTTCGAACAGCAAACTTTACTTCTTGTCGTCTTCCTTGACCTCTTCAAATTCAGCATCGACCACGTCGTCATTCGCATTCGACTGTGAAGATGCATTGGCGTCGACTGGCTCCGGCCCGCCTTCCGCCGAGTTTTCGGAGTAGGCTTTTTCCGCCAGTTTACTCACGGCCAGCGCCAGCGCCTGGGTTTTCGCCTCGATATCATCCTTGTCGGAGCCTTCCAGAGTTTGCTTCAAATCGGCAATAGCCGTTTCAATCGCGCTCTTGTCCTCTTCTTCAACCTGATCACTCAGGTCTTTAAGCGATTTTTCCGCCGAGTGAATCATCGCATCTGCCTGGTTGCGAGATTCGACAGTTTCGCGATGCTTGCGATCTTCGTCAGCGTGCGCTTCGGCATCCTTGACCATCGCTTCGACTTCATCATCCGACAGACCACTGGAAGCCTTGATGACAATCTTCTGTTCCTTACCGGTAGCCTTATCCTTCGCCGACACGTTGAGAATACCGTTGGCATCGATGTCGAAGGTAACTTCGATCTGCGGTACCCCGCGCGACGACGGAGGAATGTCCGACAGGTCAAAACGGCCGAGCGACTTGTTGGCGGTCGCCACGTCGCGTTCGCCCTGCAGGACGTGCACGGTAACAGCGGTCTGATTGTCTTCAGCGGTCGAGAAAGTTTGCGACGCCTTGGTCGGGATCGTCGTGTTCTTTTCGATCAACTTGGTCATGACGCCACCGAGAGTCTCGATACCCAGCGACAACGGGGTCACGTCGAGCAGCAAGACGTTCTTCACGTCACCGCCGAGCACACCACCCTGGATGGCAGCACCACAGGCAACTGCTTCGTCCGGGTTGACGTCGCGACGCGGTTCCTTGCCGAAGAAGTTTTTCACTACTTCCTGCACCTTGGGCATGCGGGTTTGACCGCCGACCAGGATGATGTCGTCAATATCGGAAACCGACAGGCCGGCATCGTCCAGCGCCATCTTGAGCGGATCGATGGTGCGCGCGATCAGGTCGTCGACCAGCGATTCGAGTTTGGCGCGCGTGATTTTCAGGTTCAGGTGTTTCGGACCAGATGCGTCTGCGGTGATATACGGCAGGTTGACGTCGGTCTGGTTACCGGCGGACAGTTCGATTTTTGCCTTTTCCGCGGCTTCCTTCAAACGTTGCATCGCCAGCGGGTCGCCACGCAGATCCATGCCCTGGTCTTTCTTGAAGGCATCGGCGAGGTAATCGATCATACGCATGTCGAAATCTTCACCACCGAGGAAGGTATCACCGTTGGTGGACAATACTTCGAACTGGTGCTCGCCATCGACTTCGGCGACCTCAATGATCGAGATATCGAAAGTACCACCACCGAGATCGTATACCGCGATCTTCTTGTCACCGGATGCTTTGTCCATACCGTAGGCAAGTGCCGCAGCTGTCGGCTCATTGATGATGCGCTTGACTTCAAGACCGGCGATCTTGCCGGCATCCTTGGTCGCCTGGCGCTGCGAGTCGTTGAAGTAAGCCGGTACGGTAATGACCGCTTCGGTGACTTCTTCACCGAGATAGTCTTCCGCCGTCTTTTTCATTTTCTGCAGGACGCGAGCGGAAATTTCAGGTGGCGCCATTTTCTTGCCCCGGGCTTCGACCCAGGCATCGCCGTTGTCGGCCTTGAAGATTTTGTAAGGCACCAGCTTGATGTCTTTCTGCACTTCTTTCTCGTCGAAACGACGTCCGATCAGGCGTTTCACCGCGTACAGGGTGTTTTCAGGGTTGGTGACGGACTGGCGCTTGGCGGGTTGGCCAACCAGCACTTCGTCATCGGCGCCAAAGGCCACGATGGACGGGGTGGTGCGATCACCTTCGGCGTTTTCGATTACTTTGGGCTTGCCGCCCTCCATTACCGCAACGCAGGAATTTGTAGTACCAAGGTCAATGCCAATGATTCTGCCCATAAATTTGCTCCAAATACTGTTCTAAAGAAAAACTTACACCCGATGTAGGGGTATTTTTATGGCTTTCAAGTAATTTCCTGATTTTATTCAGGGTTTATTTTGCGACAACTACCATGGCCGGCCGAATTAACCGATCGTTAAGTAAAAATCCCTTTTGCATCACTTCGATAACGCTGTTGGATTCGGCATCCGGCATCTCGACCATGCTGATGGCCTGGTGTTTTTCGGGGTCGAACTTATCGCCCAGCGGATTGATCTGTTCCAGGCCGCTACGCTGCAGCACCTGGACAAACATATTCATGGTCAGCTCCGAGCCTTCACGAATGCTTTCCAGGGTAGCGTTTTCCGCAATCGCGGCCGACTGACCCATTTCCATGCTGTCGATTACCGGTAACAGGTTCTCGACAAAGTTTTTCAGTGCAAACTTGTGCGCGTTTTCGACGTCGCGTTCGGCGCGTTTACGATTGTTCTCCATTTCGGCGCGCAGACGCATGATCTGGTCCCAGTATTCCTGGATAGTGGCCTGGGCCTTTTGCAGTTCTACCTCGATCGAATCAGCCGAATCGTCACTGGATTCGGTGGCTTCATCGGTTTGCGCGGCCGCATCCCGAAGCGTTTCTTCGGCAACGGTTTCGGTATCCGCAACGGACTCCGTGTCGGTTTCGAGATTGTCTTGCTGTTGCGTCATTGACTACTCCGCTTATTACGTATTGGGAAAAATAGGTCGAGACGGTAGCCGTAGTCGTTCGGCCCCTCCTCACGAAGGCATACAATTTAAGGATTATTTCCGAGTATTCAAGGCGGAGGTTAATAATTTTGCGGTAATGTCGACCGCCGGGATTACACTCTCATAGGCGATTCGCGTCGGGCCAATCACTCCGATGACGCCAACAATTTCACCCTTCACCTGGTAAGGCGCACCGATGATGCTGCAATCGCTGAGCACCGAGTAGCCTGACTCGCTGCCAATAAAGATTTCGACACCGCTTGCCGAAGTGCAACCATCGAGCAGTTTGAGTAAGTCCGTTTTCTCATTAAATACATTAAATAAGCCTCGTAACTTATTGATATCCGAAAGTTCTGCGTATTGAAACAAATTGGCTTCGCCACTGGTCAGCAAATCGTCATGAACGCTCAAATTGCACACTTCCTGCATCGCGTCGAGTACGGTTTCCATAATGGCATTGACGTCAGTGCGCAATTCGGACAATTCTTCCATCAGAACTTTGCGGGCATTTTCGAAACTGCGTCCAATCAGGTAACGACTCAGGGTTTGCGCGGCCTGCTGCAGTTCGCGTTCGCTGTAGTCCCGATCCACCTCGATCACCTTGTTGTGCACGTCATCCTTGTTGATCACCAGGATAACCAGTACGCGGTGATCGCTGAGCTTGATGAATTCGAGGTGCCGCACTTCCGCGGGAGCGGTGTGTGTCAGGCTGACGATTCCGGCCAGGTGCGTCACACGCGAGAGAATGTCTCCGGCGCTATGAATCAGGTCGCTGGACGTCTTGTTACTGCTGAAACTATTCGAAATGGCTTCCCGGGCCGAGCTTTCCAGGTTGTCGACCTTCAGTAAGCTATCGATGAAAAACCGGTAACCTGCCTCGGTCGGGATGCGTCCGGCGGAAGTGTGTGGCGAATCAACCAGCCCCATTTCCTCAAGCCTGGCCATGATGTTGCGGATCGTGGCGGAGCTGACGTCAAGCCCGGACAATTCGGCCAGATTTTTGGACCCCACCGGTTGTCCGTCACGCGAATACGAGTTGATCAATTGCCGTAACAATAGCTGGGCGCGTTCATCAAGTTCGTATTTTTCGGTCATCGGGTCTGATATATTGTTGCCGTGCGCCAGTTTAGCGCCCCGGTATTTTAAGTGAAATACAAGCTATATACTAAACCTCCGTAAATCAAGGGATTATCTGCGATCACCCAAAAATGACAGCCGCTTTTCAATCCATTGGTCTGGTCGTACGCAGCGACATGCAAGCGCGCCAGGACCGCATTCAGCAGGTCGTTACGGTACTCGAGCGTAACGCCCGGGTGCTGGTGCATTGCCTCGATTTTGACGAGCCAATGGCTGCGCTGTCGCAGGTGTCACTGAAGAACCTGGTGGGTGAGGTCGACCTGGTTATATCGCTGGGTGGCGATGGTACCTTGTTGACTGCGGCTCGCGCTCTGGCCGATCTCAACACGCCCTTGCTCGGCATCAATCTCGGTCGCCTGGGTTTTCTCGCAGACGTATCCTTCGACCAGTTTGAAACCTACCTCGATGCCGTGATCGAAGGCCGCTACAGCGTCGAGGAACGCTTTCTGGTACAGGGGGATATTTATAAGGGGGATGACTTCATCAGCCATAATATCGCGCTCAATGACGTCATAGTGCACAGTCACGAATCGGCCAGCATGATCGAATACGAAGTGTCCAGTGGTGGCGTATTGATC
>CAWIHJ010000002.1:0-15120 GCA_963835795.1 uncultured Gammaproteobacteria bacterium | reverse complement strand
ACCATGTCGATGGTCGGACCACGCCCGCACGCCATCGAACACAATACCGATTACGACAAGCGCATCAACTCCTACATGACGCGCCACCGCATCAAGCCGGGCATCACCGGCCTCGCGCAAATCAACGGCTATCGCGGGGAAACGGCCACCCTGGACAAGATGGCCAAACGCGTCGAGTACGACATGCAGTACATCAACAACTGGTCATTCTGGCTGGATCTTGAAATTCTCATCAAAACCATCCCCGCCCTGCTCAGAGACGAAGCCTTTTAGCCCGCATTTCTCACCGTTTTCCGTAGCGAGGGCGTCGCAAAGACGCTGTGGCGCGCCGCACAACCCAATGTGCCTCTGGCACATTGGGGGAGAGGCCCGCGCCGGCGCAGTTTACACTACGTTTAGCGGGCCGTCGGGAGTACGGCGTGCCACAGTGCGCTTTGCGGCGTCGGATTGTCGCACCACCGCAGTACGACTGCATGGATGCTGCGGGCGGCGCTCCGTCGGTCCGGCGTCCCGGCGGTCCGACGCTTCGGGGTAGAGCAATGCAGCGGTCCGACGTATCGGCGGTCCGACGCTTCGGGCAATTGCCGAGGAAATCGGTGAGAAATGCGGGCCAGTTCCATGTGAACTGCGTCAAGCTTTTGATTCTGCTCGATAAATTTTCCCGATATTACCCTATATAGGTGATGTGTCGATCCGTCTTTGCAGATAGGGTTTCGTGTATGGAAGCAAAATACCTGAAATGAAAAGACTAAATAACCTTTACCAATTCCTGGGCATCACCGCCTTGCTGTGCATTAGCTTGAACGCGCAGGCGGTGACCGTGGTGAATACTTTAACCAGTGGTCCCGATACCGATATTCTCTGCCGCAACAACCCGAACCCGATCCTGGTGCAAAATTGCTGGACGGCCGGCACCAGCGCAGGCAACAACTTTGTCCTTCCGAATACTGGCAATAACGCGCTGCTGGCGGATACCGCTTTCGGCTCAATCCTTGGCAACCTTGACCTGTTGTACAAGGCCGAATCCGGCGATGACAATGTCGCCAACCATTACGCCCGCAGCGGAAGAAGGCAGCCTGCAGGGCTCGTACATGACGTCATTTATCTTCGACGCCCTGGACATCGACGACGGCTATACCGGTGCAACGATCAGCCATAACGGCGGTCCTTCGGTGGATTGCTCGATGGATTGCTTCCTGGTCATCAAGGATGGCAACCACAACCCGGCCGCCTATTTGTTCAACCTGGCGCTCGGATGGGATCCACTGGGCGCGAATGGTGGGCAACCGACCAACGGTGATCCCGCCGCATGGAACGGCATTATGGATTTGCAGCTCGCGCATTTCTGGGATGGGACGGGCGGTTCAATTTCGCACCTGGCGATCTACGGAAAAACAGTTTCCGCGATTCCGCTGCCTGGCGCTATCTGGTTGTTCGGTACCGCGCTGCTCGGCTTTGTCGGCGTATCGCGCAGCACCCGCATCTGAAACCCTTCACCCTTTCAAAAGACGGCCTGAACAGGCCGTTTTTTTTGCCTGCTAAAAGATCAGGCTCCCCAGCTCTTCGAGTACCAGGCGTAATTCATCAGCCCAGTCGTTCTGGACAATACCAAAAGTCGATTTCAACTTGTCGCAGTTCAATATCGAATTCATCGGTCGCACCGCCGGTGTCGGGTATTCCGCGGTGGTAATCTTGCGCAGCTTTAAGCTCTCGTATCCGTCGGCCAGTTGAAAGATCTTGCTGGCAAAGTCGTACCAGCTGGTCGCCGGCGCGTTACAGAAGTGGTAAGTGCCCCACTCGATCGGCGCACCCGCCAAATGCAGGTCGGCAATTTCCAGCAACACCTGGGCGATGCTGCGGGCCGAGGTCGGGCAACCGAATTGATCGGCGACAATGCCGAGCTCGGGGCGCTCGAGGCCGAGGCGCAACATGGTTTTGACAAAGTTGTTGCCGCTCGCCGAAAACACCCAGCTGGTGCGTAAAATGATGTGTTGCGCGAGCGCCGCGCGCAGCACCGCCTCACCCGCCGCCTTGCTTTCCCCGTATACGCTTTGGGGTGCAGGCGCGTCGTCTTCGAGGTATCCGCCATCGGCGTCGCCGCTGAACACGTAGTCCGTTGATACGTGCAGCAACGGCAGGTCGCGCTCGCCACAGGCAGCAGCCAGATGACCTACCGCCTCGCCATTGATGGCGAAGGCTAACTCACGCTCGGTTTCGGCGCGGTCGACCTGGGTGTAAGCGGCCGCATTGATGACGATATCCGGGCGCTGTTCATCCAGTATCGAACCCAGCTGTTGCGGATCGGTGATATCGAGCTCGGCACGGGTCAGCGCAATCAGCCGATGCTGGCTGCGGGCAATTGCCAGCTCGTGGCCCACCTGCCCGCCGGCACCGGTTATCAGGATGGTCGCAGTCATTCAGGCGAAGTATTCGGCATCGGCAAAGGCGACGCCCTGCTGGTCTTTCTCGGAAAGACGCGGTTCAAAGCCGTGCAATCGGCCAGTCGATGCCGAGGCTGGCATCGTCCCACTGGATGGTGCGCTCGTGCTCCGGCGCCCAGTAGTCGGTGGTCTTGTAGAGAAACTCGGTATCCTCGGCCAGCACCACGAAACCGTGCGCGAAACCAACCGGGATCCACATTTGCCGACAGTTTTCCGCCGACAGGATATCCCCGGTCCACTGGCCGAAGGTGGGCGACGAGCGGCGAATATCGACGACCACGTCAAACACCTTGCCGCTGACCACGCGCACCAGCTTGCCCTGCGGTTGCTGGATTTGATAGTGCAATCCGCGCAACACCCCTGTTGCCGATTTCGAGTGGTTATCCTGGACAAACTCAACCGCCTCGCCAATCGCTTCGTGAAACGCCTGCCGATTGTAGCTTTCGTAGAAAAAGCCGCGGTTGTCACCGAACACTTTAGGTTCGATGATCTTGACGTCGGCGATGGCGGTATCGATTACTTTCATTTGGGGGTTCTGAATTTGACCTGAATTTACGCTGTCGCGAGGGCGCCGGTCGATCAAAATATGCGTTCGTCGACGATCTGCAACAGGTACTCACCGTACCCGCTTTTCACCAGCGGCTCGGCGAGCGCAATCAATTGCTCGCGCGTTATCAATCCAAGCCGCCAGGCGATCTCCTCGGGGCAGGAAATCTTCAACCCCTGCCGTTTTTCCAGCGTCTCGATAAAGCTGGAGGCTTCCAGCAACGATTCGTGCGTGCCGGTATCCAGCCACGCGGTGCCGCGCCCCATGTTGACCACGCTGAGCTTGCCGCGCTCCAGGTAGTGCTTGTTGACGTCGGTAATTTCCAGTTCGCCGCGTGCCGAGGGTTTGATCGACTTCGCCACGTCGACGATGTCGGCATCGTAGAAATACAGCCCGGTCACCGCGTAGCGCGATTTCGGTTTCGTTGGCTTTTCTTCGAGGCTGATCGCGTTGCCCTGCTCGTCGAATTCGACCACGCCGTAGCGCTCGGGGTCGGTCACCGGGTAGGCAAATACCGTCGCCCCCTGGGGATTACCGGCACCCTGCGTCAGGCGAGTTGGCGAGATCGTGCCCGAAGAAAATGTTGTCGCCGAGCACCAGCGCGCAGGCATCGCCATCGATGAATTCCTCACCGATCAGAAAGGCCTGTGCGAGTCCGTCCGGGCTCGGTTGCACGGCATAGCTCAATTTCATTCCCCACTGGCTGCCGTCGCCGAGCAATTGCTCGAAACGCGGCGTGTCCTGGGGAGTCGATATCAACAGTATCTCGGTAATACCGGCCAGCATCAGCGTGCTCAGCGGGTAGTAAACCATGGGCTTGTCGTAAACCGGGATCAACTGCTTGGAAATGCACAGCGTAATCGGGTGCAGGCGCGTACCGGAACCACCGGCGAGGATGATGCCTTTCATATCAGCCTCCGGCCGCGAGGCCGAGTCGTTCGCCCTGGTAGCTGCCATCGCGCACGTGGTCGCACCACTCGCTGTTGGCCAGGTACCAGTCGATCGTTTTCGCGAGGCCCGACTCAAAGCTTTCGCTCGGCACCCAGCCGAGTTCCGCACCGATCTTGCCGGCATCGATGGCGTAGCGCTGATCGTGCCCGGGACGATCCGCAACGAATTGAATCAACTCGGCGAAACTGTCGATGCCCGGCGGATGCTCGCTAACTCGCGCATCGAGCAGGCTGCACAGGGTCTTGACCACTTCGATATTCTGCATTTCATTGTGCCCGCCAATATTGTAGGTTTCGCCGATCCTGCCCGCTTCCATCACTCGGCACAGCGCGCGCGCGTGATCATCGACGTAAAGCCAGTCGCGGACCTGTTCGCCCTTGCCGTAAATCGGCAGGGGTTTGCCCGCCAGTGCATTCAGGATAACCAGCGGAATCAACTTTTCCGGAAACTGGTAAGGGCCGTAATTGTTTGAGCAGTTGGTAATCACCACCGGTAAGCCATAGGTTTCGAGCCAGGCGCGCACGAGATGGTCGGAAGCCGCCTTGCTCGCCGAATACGGCGAGTTGGGTTGATACGGGCTTTGTTCGTGAAACAGGCCCGTTTCCCCCAGCGTGCCGTACACTTCATCGGTCGACACGTGGTGAAAACGAAACTCCGTGCCGGCCTCGAGTGCGCTCCAGTAGGCGCGCGCCGCTTCCAGTAAGACGCTGGTGCCGACTATGTTGGTGTTAATGAATTCGGCGGGTCCATCGATCGATCGGTCGACGTGCGATTCGGCCGCCAGGTGCATGATGACCTGCGGCCGATACTCGACAAACAAATTTTTGACCTTCAGCGGATCACAGATGTCGCCGCGCACAAAACGATAGTTGGGATGCTGTGCCACCGAAGCCAGCGATTCGAGATTTCCGGCATAGGTCAGCTTGTCGAAATTGACGACTCGGTAAGCAGAATTTTCGATCAGGTAGCGAATAACGGCGGAGCCGATAAACCCTGCTCCACCGGTGACGATGACTGTTTTCAATGCCGAACTCGGGAATGGTTGATGTACCGCTTAAGCTAGCACAGAAGCCCCGACTTTCCCAACGAACGCCGTCACAATTAACGCTAATAAAAGTGACTCAAACCCTGTCTTTTCGCCGCTTCGAACCCCTTACAGCGACGCGCTGTGAACGGCGGGAGCGCTGCTGGCAGCCGTGATATCCTCGTACAGGTCACGCCAGCCGGGATTGCGTTGTTCGATCAGCTCCAGTTTCCAGATGCGATGCATCTGGCGGATCGCCTCCTCCCGGCGCCGTGCCGCTGCCGCGTCGGCATGCCATTCGAAAAAAACCAGTTGATTGATCGCGTACTGGCTGGTGATTCCCGATACCAGGTTGCACTTGTGGTCGAGCACGCAGTTGACCAGATCCTGGGTGACGCCGACATACAGCGCGCCGTAGCGCTTGCTCGCCAGGATATAGGTGCAGTGGCGCGCACTCATGACTGCAATCCCCGGTTGCCGGCCCGGGCCGGGACCATAGCCGTTCCAGCAGTAACCGTGGCAAAGCCTGAAATTACGGACAAGCGCAGCGGAGCCATGCGCCGCGCGCCCGGTAACAGGAACGCGAGCACTCCGCTTAAAAACAACCAGGCGGCCGCCGGCAACGGCACGGCCGACGGCGTGACCGGCAACCCGCCTGCGCTTCCCGGGGTACCGATATCACCGGCCCCATAGCCGAGCGACGCCAGTGTCAGCCCGTAGTTCGCGGCGATCATGGGTTGTTGCTGCAGTTCGCGCGAGTGCCCCGCGAGCGCAAATCCGGCGCCGTAATCAAGGCGCAGGAACTCGAGCAAGCCATCCGCAAAGACGATCTCATCGCTGCCGTTCGACAGGGTGAAGTTGTCGTAGACATAGTCGGGCACAAAACCCGCGGCGGTACTGCGCGCCAGGGTGAAGTATTCGCCGGGCAGTATCAGCAGGTCGGTATCGAATCGATGACGATTACTGCCATCGTCGCGCAGCTCGATACCGCGCAAATTGATCGATTCCCCGGTCGGGTTGAACAGCTCGAACCACTCCCCCCGGGTATCCGAAATCGCGGCCGGATTGGCCATGATTTCGCTGATCAGCAAGTCGCTGACGGTAGCCGCGAAGGTGGATGGATTGAACAGCGCAAGCGAAGCAAACAGGCCCAGATGGGCAATTCCTTTGTTCATCGTGACACTCCTTGTCAGTTGTAAATGAAAGTTGCGAGCTAGTGCTCGTCAACCAACATTAACCGCAGGCAGGCATCACCGCAATGCGCGTCGCGCGCAAAAGGCTGTAGGATAATTCTGATACTACTCGTAAGGAACCAGCAACGGACCGACCGCTTCGTCGCCCCTGACATCCAGCTGCAGATCGCGCATGAAGTCATATTTGTTCTGACTCATCATGCGTGCCTTGTCCGGATCCTTGATGATGGTTGCGCGAATAAAGACCATCAGGTTGCGCTTGACCTTGCTGGTCTTGGTGGAGCGAAACAAGGCGCCGAGTATCGGAATATCACCCAGTATCGGAATCTTCTGTTCATTGTCGATATAGGCGTCATCGATCAATCCGCCCAGCACCAGCATCTCGGCATCTTCGAGTTGCACCGTGGTGCGAATGGAACGTTTATTAGTGACGACATCAACGGTATCGGCGGAACTCGCTGCAATGTTCGACACTTCCTGTTCGAGTTCCAGGGTAATTGCATTACCCTCGTTGATCTGTGGCTTGACCTTCAGGCTGATACCGATGTCCTGGCGTTCGATGGTACGAAACGGGTTGGAGGTATCGGAACCGGAACTGGTAGATTCCCCGGTCACAAACGGCACATTCTGGCCGACGATGATTTCGGCTTCCTGGTTGTCCAGCGTCACGATCGATGGTGTCGATAGCAAATTGGTTTCGCCATCGCCGGCGAGCGCACGAATCAGGGTCACGAAACTGAGGCCACTGTCGGCGATGCTGCCGAGACCCAGTGTAGCGCCATCCGGAATCAGGCCGGCAGCGGAGGAACCACCCTCCTCAACGGCACCGGCAATCTGGTCGATGGTGACGCCAGAGCCACTGAAGCGCGAGGAAAATCCGCCGCTACCATCATTAAACGCGGCCCATTGCACGCCGAATTCCTGCGAGGTATCCATCGAGACTTCGGCGATGATCGCCTCGATGTGCACCTGCGCGCGCGGAATATCCAGTTGCTGAATAACCGATCGCAACGACGGGTAAATCGATGCCGGCGCGGTGATAACCAGTGCGTTGGAATCTTCATCGGCCTGCACGTTGACCGAGCCACCGCTGCCGTTTGCGCCGCCCGCGGCACCGACATTTTTGGCTTCGGCCTTCATCGCTTCCTGGCCGACATTACTCAGTATGGTGGCGATGTTCTTGGCATCGGCATAGCGCAGGTAAATCACGTGGGTATTGCCGCTGGATTCCACCGGCGAATCCAGGTCGGCAATAATGGCCCGATACTTGAGGCGCTCGCTGCGCTCGCCGATCAGCAAAATGCTGTTGGTGCGCTCGTCGGCGTTGATCTTGATACCACCCCCGGCCTGCGCTTTTTGATCGGGCGACCCCAGGTTCAGGCCGGTCAGCAAGCGCACCACTTCGGCGGCGAAGGCGTGGTTCAGCTTGATGATTTCGATGTCCGAATCGATCTCCTTGTCCATTTCGGCAATGATGCGATCGATGCGCAGAATATTCGACGCGCGGTCGGAGATAATCAATACATTGGTCGTCGGGTAGGCGGCCAGATGCCCCTGCTGCGCGACCAGCGGGCGCAGTATCGGCACCAGCTGGGCGGCATTGATGTGCTTGATCGTCAAAACCCGCGTGATCAATTGATCGCTGGGATTTCGACTCGCATGCAGTAAACGGCGTCGAGCTTTGCTTGGCGGTGGCGTCGGGAATGATCTTGATCGCGTTTTCGGTGGGCACCGTGGCAAACCCGTGCACCTGCAAAATCGACAGGAACACGTTGTATACCTCGGCCTCGTTCAAGGGCTTCGAAGACACCACGGTGACCTTGCCCTTGACGCGCGGATCGATGATGAAGTTCTTGCCGGTGATTTGCGACACGCTGTTGATTACGGCCACCAGGTCGGCATCGCTGAAATTGAGGGTTACCTCTTCGGCATAAGCCTGTGTGCTGGCGAACAGCAGGCCAGCGAATAGCCATAAAGCAGGCAACTTGCGCATGATTATTCTCATTGTTTGCACCCGTAAACCTGGGCGTAGTCACTGCAAGTGGCTTGCAAATAAAGTTCTATAGTGCGCGTCGCTCGGACAACACAAGGCGCATCGGCGTTAAAATTTGATCGCTCGGTCATTGGGCTAAATCTGAAGATCCATCGTCTGTTCGGCGCCATTGCGCATAAAGGTAACGGTAATCCTTTGCGCAGTTGTCAGCGACTTTAGCGCATCGAGTGCCTCGAAAGGATTCCTGAGTTCAACACCGTTGACCGCGGTAAACACGTCATCGGGCTGGAAGCTTAGTTTTCTCAACAGGCTCTCGCCGCGCAACGCCTTCAGCTTGAAGCCAATGTTGGCTGCCATCCTGCTGCACCGGGATGGCCTGGAAACGGGTCGCCAATGCCATCGGGTTGCTGGCGTAGCGTTTCTTGTAGCTGCGCAGCAAGGCGGTCTGATTCGCCGATCCACCCGATGAACTCTGACCACGGCTGGCTTGCGTCAGGGGGTCGGGTTTTTCCAGGTCGAGCCGTTCCAGCTTGCCAAAGCGATCGATCAGGATATGATCCGCTTCGATGCCGGCCAGGGTGATTTTATCCGCGAGTTCGTCACCCAGTAAATAATGCTTGCTGTCATTCGGCCGGGTCTCGACGATGGCCGACGAAAGGCGCTCGTCCTTCGAGAAGTAAACACCCCGGAGTTTGTAATTGAGTTCAGTTTTGGGCGCTTCCTCGACGACCTGTTGCACTTCCTGTTTTACCAGCGGCTTGCCAAACAGAAAGGCCTGGCTGATGACCTTCGCCTGCTGCTGAAAGTTAGCCCCCGAGTCGACCTGTGCCGCATTACGCACGATCGTGGCGGGTCTTTGATTCGCGCTCATTTCCGGCGTCGGCACCAGTTGCCAGACGATCAGCGACACCTGGTGCGCAAGCGCTGCCAGCACCAGCAACAACACGACTAGCCTTAGCCTGCGATCGCCGAGAATCCTGATGATCAAATCCGGGGTCAAATGTCGGTACCTGTGTGAATTCCGATGTCGAAAACCGATATTATATGCAGCAAATCAAACAAAACTATAAACATATTCAACAATATAGTCGAATATATTGATTTTAAACGAAATTGTGTATCGAAAAACCCATATTAATACGCGTGGTCGAAGCATCAAACCGGGTTAATCTCGAATTATAATCCGAATTGCTGAATTTTAACTGAGTCAACCCGCTCATTCCCGGAACTGATCCTCATTTTCTGCCAGCCGATAAAACTCCGGTGTTCGCCATACTGGCTTTGGCGGGTTAAAAATGGTCGCAACAATGGCGAACTTTCCGCGCCCGCAGCAGACTTTACCGCTTGCATGAACAGGGATAAAGCATCAGCCTGATTTAATCACCTAAATCCCGTGTTTTTCAGGCCTGATCGCTTGACACCTTTTAGGGCCTTGATTAAAGTACGCGCTCTCTCGCTCGGGGCCATAGCTCAGCTGGGAGAGCGCAACACTGGCAGTGTTGAGGTCGGCGGTTCGATCCCGCCTGGCTCCACCAGATTTACCTGGAAATTCCTAGTGTCCCCATCGTCTAGTCGGCCTAGGACACCGCCCTTTCACGGCGGTAACAGGGGTTCGAATCCCCTTGGGGACGCCATATACAAAAAAAAAGGAAAGGGGCATTTGCCCCTTTCCTTTTTTTTGTATATGGCGTCCCCAAGGTCCGGATAAGATCCCGGGCGCCCCTGAACTCCCCAAATTTCATCTCCACACCCCATGCGCCCGGTTCGACCAATTCGCGCAGCGAATTGGCGGCGCGTGCAAAGCACGCGGTCCGCAGGACCTCGCGCAGCATGCGCGAGCCAATCCCCGAACACACCGAACCCACTGCAAAACTACACCCCTGCCCAAACGAAACCCCCCAAACCCCCTCGCCCCTCTTCAGCCCCTTTTTTTGTATATGCATCCTCACGGCCGGATAAGATCCCGGGCGCCCTTGATCCCCCCCAACATCCAACTCCATTCCCCATGCGCCCGGTTCGACCAATTCGCACAGCGAATTGGCGGCGCGTGCTTTGCACGCGGTCCGCAGGACCTCGCGCATTCATGCGCGAGCCAATCCCCGAACACACCGAACCCACCCCAAAACCGCAACCCTGCACAAACGAAACCCCCAAACCCCACCACCTATCTTCAGCCCTTTATCGCAATCTCATCCTAACGCCCCGAACAAGAACCCGGGCGCCCCTGAACTCCCCCAAATTCATCTCCATCCCCCATGCGCCCGGTTCGACCAATTCGCGCAGCGAATTGGCGGCGCGCGCAGCGCGAGCCAATCCCCTTGGGGACGCCACTCATTAAGCAGTAAAATCAAAGACTTGTAGAAATGCAGTTCTTTTTTTTCACCCAGCTTACACAAGAATTACACAAATTTGGATTTGAAATCTCGCGCTTAATGACTTCAGGTGGCGGGATTACTCACGGGGGAATGCTCCCATCAAACTGGTATCGAATCGTAAGTCTAGCCCCACAAATTGCCTATCATTTATCTGATAGTCTAGGTTTCATTCCTTCTGGCATAGTGTACTGATACGGAACAAGGAGAAGCGGGATGCTCATACTCACCAGAAGCCAGAATGAATCCGTCATCATCTCGGTGACGATATCAAAGTAACCGTAATCAGCAACCGCAACGGCCAGGTTAAGCTAGGGATTGAAGTACCTGACGATGTTGAGATATGGCGGAGGGAGATATTCGAGAAGATACAGGAGTCAGGAGACATTCAGGCTATTGACCGCGTTCAGAAAACCGACTCCTAGCTTTTGCAGTTCAAACGAATTGGTAGCAAGATGGTCGATGCGCTCATGCCTCTCGGATTACTGAACAAATGAATGACCCAAGGCTATGGGGCTTCGTAGCAGATATGAACTATGACGGTTCAATCACGATAAGTGATGTCTGGCTTTGGGTTAAGTGGTTTTATTTTTATCCTGGAGATGGATTAATTTACTTGCTGCTTCATAAGACGCCGAGTATTGCCAGTTTCTTCGAAATGACATCTAGTAGCTATGGTGGAGTATTTTCGGTGATAGTTTCCTCTATCTGCTGGGCTATATCGACAATAGTTTTAGTGGTGCTTTTGGATGATTAAAGACGTTTATAGTGAAACATTCCCCTGCGAGCAACTATGAATTAATACATCGCCGTTCTATTACTGACTATCTCTAGGTCTTCCTTCGACCAAACCATCCCTGACTACGACCGCGCCGACTGGAATCACTGGGTAGACCGCGATGGCGATTGCCTGGATACCCGCCACGAACTGCTACTTCGAGAAAGCCTTACAGCAGCCACCCTCGCACAGAATAGCAATTGTAGAGTTGTCGGTGGCCTGTGGTACGGGCCATTTCTGGGCAAGTTCTTTACCGAAGCCAGTGACCTCGATGTAGACCACAGCATTCCTTTGAAGTGGGCGCATACGGCAGGAGCCTGGCGATGGTCTGCTGAACAAGAACAAGCCTTTGCGAATGACTATGAAAATCTAATACTGGTAGACGATGGCCGAAACCAGTCGAAGGGTAGTCGAGGGCCAGGGGAATGGATGCCGAATAGCTCAGCGTATCACAGTGCGTATGTTTTTAAATGGTCGTATCTTATCGACAAGTACAATCTTTCAGCTAACCAGATTGACCGGGTGAAAATCGCTACCGTGGAATCAGATTGTAGATTGAACTAGCTGGATTTCCTGCGCTTGCTGAATCCAACCAATCCTATTAGTGCGGTGCCGAATAGCCATAAGGCTGCGGGAACGGGCACGGGGGAAACGGGGTAAGGTGACCATACGGCCCACGTCTCGAACTGTCCCAGGGTCGCGTTTGTACTAGCGGTGTCGTAAGCTGGATCACCGGTAAATTCACCTCTGACTCCATCAAAAAATTGGAAATCTGTGATGTTGGCGCCGCCGTTTCGCGCTAAAAAATACTTCACCCCCGGGTCTCCGTTTATCTGGTCCCCAAATCCGAAAGGTGTTTGGATATCGCAATGTGCTGGAGAAGCTGATACACAACCCTCTGTCAGGTAAGGGGTCGAGTCAAACGGCTGTCCGATATCGTTGATGTCTAGAAGTACCTGGTCTAACAGACTCTGTAAAGCGGCTTTTACTTCCGCCTCGGTAGTGAAGGTGAAGTCGGATAGCTCATTGCAACCGCCAAAAAGCTCTATGCAAGTCCCATCCTTAAACTCGACATTGTAGGGCGTGCCATCGACGTTAATGTTTTGTGCGCCAACAAGATTTAAACCGTCCCAGTTCCAGACGACCGCAGCTTGAGCCGACGAGATTGAAGACAAAAATATACCTACAAAGATTAACTTCTTGAACATCCTTTCTCTCCTTGGTTGCTATAAATTCTAAAGCCGAGTGTAAATTAAAATCCTAGCGTTCGAAACATCCAGTTACTTGCCATCGTTGTGTGTACAGGATTACTGATGGCCACGCATCACCCATTATAGGGTAAATGCAGGCTTAAAGTCACTTTGTTCACAAAGCAGACTGCTGCAAGTGTATGCGGGTCACGGCAAGCGCCGGGAAGAGCCGGGGGAACCGGCTTAATCGAGATGGTAGTACCAAACGCAGGGTGGAATTATCGGGGCTGGCTCAAGGTTTCGCTACGCAACCCGTTTTGCAAATACAAGATGACCTGCCCGCGCGGGATTCTATATACAGTTTGTTGAATTGTATTTAAAACTGACCCAGTAATTGCATCGATTTTTGAACCACGCTGACTCAGTTGACATGATGAAATCATTTCAGAATCATGAATAAGAATGGGTCAACTATTCGATGCAAATATCCTCAAAAGTGGATCAATCGAGCATGCAATTTAACAGCCAGTAGCTGCTTGAATGCTAATTCGTACCCCACAGGTACGAAAAAGCCAGAAGCTATACCTACACTTTATCTGAGAAGACTTTTAGAAAAACAACCCGGGATCAATACCAAAACGCTCCGACAACACCTGGATGTGTTTCTTGCTCAAACCACGCTCCCCCGATAGCACCCGCGATACCATGGATTTGGAACCGATCTCCGGAATGTCTGCGGTGCCAAGATCATGCTGATCCATCAGCAAGCGGAGCATAGCCAGATCGGCTGGTTGATCCGTCACAAGTTTTTCAAATGCAACCAGTACATCGTCCTTACTCTCATACGCTTCGATGGCGTGGCTCAGGATCTCAATGACGGCATTCAGCGGATCGTCCGGGGAGTCCTCAGCTTCCTCGAGGAGGTTTTCAATCAATTCGAGCGCCTCTTCGTAGTGTCTATTATCGGTAATGTGAATATAGGGTGCTGCAGCCTCTGCGAAGCTATGGCAGGCATCTTTAAAAGCTAAAGCGGTCATTTCAGTTCACCTCGTGCATAGCGGTTACAGAGTTTGTCGTACTCCGCATGGGTGAGTATGTGTTTCACATACATACGGTTATGGACAAATTGGATAAAGACAAGAACACGTAGGTGGTTACCTGCGATATCGATCACCCACCATTTGTCCTTGTACCTGAAATTATCCAGCGACGGAAACATACGCCGCATCTCGTCAGGAGAGGTGAATTCACACTTACGAAGCACCCTGTACAGGTCCTCCAGAGCTTGCCTGTGGTTGGGATGGGCCCTGGCTGCATCGGCAAATGGGCGTTTCGATATAACATGCATGCAACTCTCCTGTTGACATATTGGCAACTATAGCGGCTGGTTGCCAATACGTCAACTTTATCTGGCAATGTTTGCACACGCGCTCCGCCCGGGCTGTAGCAGTTAAGTTATTGCTGTGGCGAGATAAATTGTAACTTGCGAGGACGCTTCCAACCGGGGGATAAGTTCGAATCCCCAAGGGCCCGGATAAGAACCCGGGCGCCCCTGATCTCCCTAAAATTCATCTCCATCCCCCCCGCGCCCGGTTCGACCAATTCGCGCAGCGAATTGGCGGCGCGCAAAGCGCGGTCCGCAGGACCTCGCGCATTCATGCGCGAGCCAATCCCCGAATCACGCCGCTATTCGTTCGTAATGGTGATGTAGACCACCGACCTCTGGAAATTGAACAATGTTTCCCGATCCCGGCCGCTGGACTCGCCGAGAACCGGGACTGTCCATTTCCAGCGAAAGGTGTGTGCGCCAGCGATGGTAATAGCTGAAATAGCTCGTTAGGATCCTCTTCAATTGTCGCTCGTTCAGTACGATGATGTGATCCAGGCAGTCGCGCCGGATGCTCCCGATCATTCGTTCCACGTAGGCATTCTGCCAAGGGCTTCGCGGTGCTGTGACTACCTCTTCGATCTCCATGCTTTGGACGCGCTTCTGAAATCGGCTTCCGTAAATGCCATCGCGATCCCGGATTAGATATTGCGGTGCGGAGTCGAAAGGAAATGCTTCTACGATCTGTTGGCCAGTCCAATGCGCTGTTGGGTGTGATGTGACATTGAAATGGACAACCTTGCGCCGATGATGCGACAAGATCACCAGGACGTACAACATCCTAAACCGTACCGTTGGCACGACAAAGAAATCAATGGATACCATGTCCTTCGCGTGATTTCTCAGAAATGATTTCCACGTCTGCGATGGTGGTTTCCTGGAACGCACTCGGTACTTTTCGACGGTGGATTTAGCAACCTCAATGCCGAGTTTCCGAAGCTCGCCAACAATCCGCGGCGACCCCCAGCGGACGTTCGCTGCCGATATCTTCCGGATCAGTTCGATGACCTCTTTTGATACAGGCGGCCTCCCGGCCTTGCCGTGCTTACTTAACTTGGCCCAATAATCTCGAAACCGTTTCCTTTGCCACGCAATAACTGTTGTAGATGCGAATGCTACCAGCGCACCGATAATGGATTTCAAGAGCCTGGATCCTCACCGACATCAGCAATAACGAGGATCTCAGGTTGACATTGCTTCAGAATTTCGTCAAGGATATCAACGAGTACGAATATTCGGGAAGG
>CAWIHJ010000001.1:0-54844 GCA_963835795.1 uncultured Gammaproteobacteria bacterium | reverse complement strand
TCACATCATCAAGGAAACTTACCACTCCGCGCTCGATATGGGTTGCGAAGCCCTGTGGGAACTCGGCATCGATGCCGAGCTTGCCCAGGACCTGAAAAATGCGTTCATCGAAACCGAGGTGGAAATGGGTGAAGCGCTGTATCAGAACTGGCTGGAAACCCAGGACAACGGGATACGCCCGGGATTCCGCGAGCTGTTCATGCAGCAGGAGTCTGCCTTGCGCTCGGCGATGCAGGAAGAACACGACGACCAGCCGCAGTCATCCGGGATGAGAACCCGTAGCCACAGTGGAATTGAATCACTGCGCTCCGGTTAAATTGACGCATCTGGTCCACGGCAGGCACTATCAAATTATGCCGGCTTGACCCGTATCAGCTAGTCCACTGATTGCGGCATATAAGGTAACCACTGGCACCCATGATAAAACAGGATCGGCAACCAGCGTGGCAGCTACTCGAGATCATCGGCAACACAGTACAAACCAGAGCGAGCTCGATAATACGGCCGGACTGGTGCGAGCCCTCGGTCATTCCTCCGCGTTCAATCATCCCGTCAAGCATTTTCGCATCATTGAAACCCATATTTCATGGATTGTGCTGACCGGGCTATACGCCTACAAGATCAAGAAACCAGTCAATTTCGGCTTTCTCGATTTTTCCACGCTGAAATTGCGTCGCCACTATTGCCGGCAGGAATTGCTTCTGAATCAGCGATTTGCACCGCAGATCTATCTGGACGTCGCAGGGATCAGGGGCAGCCCCGACAAGCCGCGCCTGCACGGAGAGGGTGCAGTGATCGAGTACGCGGTGCGCATGCAGGAATTTTCGCAGCAGGCACTGCTCTGCGCTCACGCCGCTGCCGGCACCCTGACCCCCGCAATCATCGACGCCATGGCGCGGCGAGTCAGCGATCTGCACAACGCAAGCGACCTCGCTGATTCATCGGCCCAGTACGGTAACGCGGACAGCGTGCAACACTGGAGCGACGAAAACCTGGTACAGCTGGCCGCGAGAATTCCGCCGACTTCAATGCCGGCGGCCTACGCGCGCCTGCGGGACTGGTATCGCAGCAACCCGGTTTCGGCCGAGCGATTCGAACGCCGTCGGGCCGAAGGCCGCGTGCGCGACTGTCACGGCGATCTGCACCTTGGCAACATGGCGTTAATCGACGCGCAAGTTGTACCCTTCGACTGTATTGAGTTCAATGCAGAATTGCGCTGGATCGATACTGCCAGCGAGGCTGCGTTCGTGACCATGGATATCGAGGCGCGCGGTTACCCGGGTTACGCCTGGCGCTTTATCAGCCACTACCTCGAAACCAGCGCGGACTACGACGCGATTGATCTGATACGCTACTACGTTGTCTATCGCGCGCTGGTGCGCGCCAAGGTCGAGGCCCTGGGCGTCGATCCAGCGGTTCGCGAAACCAGCTCGGCTTACGCCCGGGCATTCGACTATATCGAACTTGCGGATCGCTGGGCATCCCGGCAGGCGCGTGGGATAGTACTCATGCACGGCCTGTCCGGCTCGGGGAAATCGACCATCGCGGCCCAACTGGTCGAGTCGCTGGCTGCGATTCGATTGCGCTCCGACGTGTTGCGCAAGCAACTGTTCGCGCTGGAGGCCGATGCCGACAGCGGTTCAGCAACCGCTCAGGGCATCTACAGTAGCGAAGCCACCGATGCCACTTATCGCAGGCTGCGCCAGATCGCTGCACAAATCATCGATTCCGGCTTCCGGGTTATCGTCGATGCGACCTTTTTGCTGCGCACGCAGCGGCAGGAATTACTGGAACTGGCCATCGCAGGCCACTGTCCCTGCGTCGTGGTCAACTGTGACGCCCCACCCGAGATACTGCGAAGCCGCATCAGCGCTCGCGACAATGATCCATCGGAAGCCAACCTCAAGGTACTGGAATATCAGCTGCAGCACCGCGAGATGGTGAGCGAGGCGGAAACCGGTATCAAGGACATCGTGACGATCGGCAAGGATGGCCTGAAGCGCAATCATATCGAACGCATCGAGGCGCAATTATCAATAAACCGTCAATAGATCCGCTTCAATATTATCGATCAATTTCTCAGCCGTATTACCGATCAGCTTGCCACCGATACCGCGACGCGCCAGCGTACCGATAATCACGATACAGGGATCGACTTCAGTGCAAATCGACTGCAGGGTATCGACGACAGGCCCTTTGCGCAATAGCACGCGATCCTCGGCGAGGCCGTAGACTTCGGCTACCTGCTTCGGCCCAATTGCACCCTGATGTGATTTGAGCGCAAGGTGATCGCGGTTTATCGCTGCCTGCCAGGCACTGGCGACATACAGGTCCATCCCCATGATCGTGGCGAAGGCCTTTGCATCGCGCATAATCGCGTTGTTGAGGCGGGTATGCTGCAGATCCGTTGACTCGAGGTCGAGGCAGGCCAGTATCCGATCCGATTTCCACTCCTGACCCTGATGGGTAAACAAAATCGGGCATGCACAGTGATGCATCAGGTAGTAGTCGGCCGTCTTGCTGAAAAAACGCCGTGCCTTGCTGTGATGGTAGCTCGATTTGATCAGCAGATCGCAACCCGATTTGGCCACGGCCCGCTCCAGGCTCTGGACCCACTCCTGGTTCCATACTATTTCCGTGCTGTAGGACACGTCACTCATTCGACATGCCTGCATCATCTCTTCGAGCCGCTCCTCGGCCTGCGCCAGCGCCTTGCGTTTGAAGTCTTTTCCAGAGCTGGCCGCGCCGTTCTCGATGTCCTCGTAGACGCACATGAAGGCATGAATATGGCATGACCCAAGCTTGGCAATCAGCAGGGCTTTCACCAGCGCCAACTGGTGTGGCGTGGTTGGATCGATAACGACGAACAGGCTGCTTTGCTGCTGTTTCATATTCACCCCGGGCGGAATTTCTGAATAATTTACCGGCAAGGGTCAAACATTAAATAGTGCCGGTTGCGACGTTTTCCATTTAATCATCACGCCTTCGAGATATTCTTGATGCCTGTCAATTAACTGTGCCGACGCCTGGCCCAGCTCCACTTGTGCAACTCCATGACCAGCATCACTGAAAGCGCAAGTCCGAGCAGCGTCAACCATTGCGCAAAGCTGACTGGATGGGCGCCCAGCACATCGCCCAGCCAGGGTGTATACATCGCGCCGATGTGCACCAGTTGGGCGACCACCGTTCCAACCAGCAACAGCTTGTTGCGCAGCGGATTGTGGCGCATGGCCGATAGCGTTTCCGAACGGCAGTTGAACACGTGTACGTTTTCGAACAGCACCATGAGCAGCAAGGTGCTGTTACGCGCCTGCTCTAGACTGAAGCCCTGCTTGAGCAACCAGTCGAACACGGCAAACGCGACGACACCGATTATCAACGCAGAAATGATGACCCGCTCGAGCATGAGGCGATTGAAGATCGGCTCATTTGGCGATCGAGGTGGCCGCTCCAGTTCGTGTCCCTCGCGCGCTTCGAAAGCGAGCGCAATGTCCTGGATGCCATTGGTCACCAGGTTCAGCCAGAGCAATTGTACCGCCACCAGCGGCAGCGGTATGCCCGTGATCATCGCCAGCACGAACAGCACCAGTTCGGCGGCGCCGGTTGAGATCAACAGGAATATCACCTTGCGCACGTTCGCGTAGGCTATACGCCCCTGCTCGACGCCATCGACTATCGAACCAAAATTATCGTCGGTAATTATAATGTCGGCAGTTTCACGGGCGACGTCCGTGCCGCTCTTGCCCATCGCCACGCCAACCTGCGCTGCGCGCAACGCGGGGGCATCGTTGGCGCCATCGCCGCTGACGGCTACGTAATGGCCGTTGCGCTGCAGCGAATTGACGATATCCAGTTTTTGCCGGGGTTCGACGCGGGCGAATACCGCCGCGTTGCGGGTCATGCGATCCAGTTCCGCGGTATCGGTGGTCGCCTTGAGTTGCGGCCCAGTAACCACTTGCGACAGGTCTTCAAGCAAACCCAGTTCACGGCCGATGGTTAGCGCGGTCAAAGGATGATCTCCGGTTACCATGGCGACGTGAATCCCCGCGGCACGACAGGCAGCGACCGCCGATGAGGCCTCGCTGCGCAATGGATCGATCAGGCCAACCAGGCCGATAAAGCTCAATCCCTGCAGCCGGGCCTGCGCCAGCTCGCCTTTTTCATCATTGTCGAATTCACCCTCGGCGAGCGCAATCACGCGGTAGCCGGAAGCGGCAAGCTGGTTGGCTTCGGCTTCAATCGCCGCAGAGTCAAGACTGGCCCCGGTTTCAGCGCCGGCGATCTTGTCGCACATGGTGAGCAATTTTTCGAAAGCACCTTTCACAAATACTCGCGAGCCACCATCGACTCGGTTAAGACTGGCGCTGTAAAGCCGTTCTGACTCGAATGGGATAATATCGATTTGCGGGCTTGCAGCGAGTGCCTCGGTACGGGTCCAGCCCGCTCGATGTGCCATCATCAACAACGCCACATCCACAGCATCGCCATTGCTGCTCCAGTGATTGTTCTGGTGACCGAGAAAACCCTCGTTCGCCAGCACCGCACAGCGGCAAGCCAGATCCAGCAGAACCCGTTCGTCCCCGGCAGGGACGCCCTGGGGCGTGTTGATTTCCCCGTCCGGCTGGTCGCTGCTGCCACTGATTTCCCAGGCTTTGCGTGCTGGAAACAGCAGCTTGCGCGCCGTCAACTGGTTTACTGTCAATGTGCCAGTCTTGTCAGAAGCGATACAAGTGCAGGACCCCAACGCCTCGACCGCGATAAGACGGCGCACGATGACGTTGTGACGCGCCATGCGACGCATGCCGATAGCGAGTGCCACGGTGAGCGCAACCGGCAATCCTTCCGGTATAACCGACACCGCCAGCGCCACGGAAGCCAGAAATATCTCGGCGACGGGCATACCCTGGATCAGCAGTATTATCGCCATTACGGCCACCGCAAAGGCAACGAAAATGGCGATACGCCGGGTAAACACTTCCATGCGCACCTGCAAGGGTGCCGGGGCGCCGTGACTATCGCTGACCGACTGGGCGATGTGACCAACTTCCGTTGCAAGCCCGGTAGCCACCACGACACCAGTGGCGCGTCCGTGATTTACCATGCTCCCGGCAAAAGCCATGTTGTTGCGATCGCCGAGCACCGCATCGCGGGGAAGCACGCTCGCAGCCAACTTGCTGACCGCCATCGATTCACCGGTGAGCAGCGATTCGTCGATTTCCAGGCTATGACATTCGAAAATTCGTATATCGGCCGGCACTCGATCACCGGATTCCAGCAATACGATATCGCCGGGTACGATCTGCTCGGAATCGATCTCGTAGGCGTCACCGGCGCGCTGAACGCGCACGCGAGTCATCATCAGTTTCTGCAAGGCATCGGCCGACCGTTGTGCCGAGTACTCCTGCCCGGTTCCGATCACTGCGTTCAGCAACAATACGGCACTGATAAATACAGCATCCGATAATTCACCGATCAACAGGGATACCACGGCGGCGGCGACCAGAACGTAGATCAATGGGCTTTGGAATTGTTTGAGAAACACAGTCAACAGGCCCGGAGGTGACTTGCGCGGCAGGCGATTGCTACCGTACTGCGCTCGGCGTTCCTCGACCTGCTGCGGCGAAAGGCCACTCACAGTGGCGCCCAGTTTTTCCATTACCTGTTCGGCGCTTAAACCATGGGCATCTTCGATAACCGGCTCGAGCGGAACCGGGGATTGTGCTGATTGTTTCATAGATAAAGAACGGTGGCGTTGCAGTTAAAGGTCAAGGTAACGCACTACCGATAATTAGGATTGACGCCAGTCAAGCGAACCCATCTATCTGCAGCGAGGTATAATCGATCGAATTTCTCCATGGCATAGCGATGATAAATCCCGAGCGATTATTGCAGAACCTGCATGAACTGCGAAGCTTTGGCCGATGTGGCAACGGCGTAGTGCGCCGCTGCCTGAGCCCGGTCGATATGGAATCACGCCACTGGCTGGTGGCGCGCATGCAGGATGCGGGCCTTGACGCCAGCATCGACGGCATCGCCAACGTCATTGGCCGCTCGCAAAATGATCCGGCAAAGTCCGGGAAAGCGTTGCTGCTCGGTTCGCACAGCGATACCCAGCCAACCGGCGGCTGGCTCGATGGCGCTTTGGGTGTGATCTACGGTATCGAAGTAGCACAGGCTTTCCACGAAAACCCGCAAACTCGTCACCTGGCCGTCGACGTTGCCTCCTGGGCAGACGAAGAATCGCACTACCTGGGCTTGATGGGTAGCCGTTCCTTTTGTAACGAGCTCAGTGAAGCTGAAATCGATGCCGCTCACAATAGTGACGGACACAGCCTGCGCACGGCGCTCGCCGATAACGGCCTCGACCAGGTAGCGCGTCAGCACATCGATACAGAACGCTATCTTGGTTACATCGAAGCGCACATCGAACAGGGCCCCTGGCTCGAACTCGAACAACGCCGAATCGGCGTGGTGACTTCAATTGTCGGCATGAAAGACCTGACTTTAAGTTTTCATGGCCAGCAAAATCACGCCGGCACCACGCCGATGCACCTGCGCCAGGATGCCGCCATGGCCCTGTTTGAATTCGTGCCGCAATTAAACCAGGCGTTCGACCAGTTGCGCGGTGAAAATACCGTGTGGACCATCGGCCAGCTCAGGCTGATCCCGAATGCACGCAGCATCGTGCCCGGTCGTGTCGAATGCAATCTGCAGTTTCGCGATCCCGAACAGGCGCGGGTTGAAGCGCTGAGCGAGTGTGTATTTGCGCTGATTGACGACTTCAATCGTGGACACAGCCTGCAGGCCAGTGTCAGCATTCACGACGAAAGCGCGCGCGCCGTGGAGATGGATAGCACCATCCAGGCGGCGCTCGCGCAGGCCGCCGAACATTGTGCCAAAAACGCCTGGCGACACATGCCGAGCGGCGCTGCCCACGATGCCCAGGTACTCGCCACCCGCCTGCCGGCCGGAATGCTGTTCATTCCGAGCATAGGCGGCGTCAGCCATGACTTCACCGAGGACAGCCTCGAGGCCGATATCGTGCTCGGTTGCGAAGTGCTGGCTAGCGCCGCGCTGCAATTGCTCGAACCGCAGTAGTCCTGAAATGGCTTGATATTTGCTCGTTCGCTCCCATCTTGAGGTATACTTCGCCGTCTTGGGGACGACATGGCTTCGACGTGGGTCGCGAAACCTGAGGTGCATGCCGAGTATGTAGGGAATCTCGTTAACTCTCCTGCAAATTATAGTTGCCAACGACGACAACTACGCACTCGCCGCTTAATAACCGGTAGAATGCTGTTGGACTGGAGCCGTGTCTATGCGTCCAGGTTCTCTCGGGAACATTCCAGCATCGCTCTCATAGAATCGTGATGGAGACTCGTCTGGGGTCGAAGCACTAAACAAGTACCAGAATCGCTGTCTGTCTTCTTCGCCCGGTGGGTAGCAGCCAGTTAAATTAAAACCCGGGATAAGCATGTAGAGCCGATGGCAGAGGGCTTGCGGACGCGGGTTCGATTCCCGCCGTCTCCACCACTACACCATCCAAAGCCGTCGCAAGACGGCTTTTTTTATTCTAAATACAATCGCTTAATCCGAGATCCACCGCGGGTTTTGGATGCGAGCCTGTGTCCCGATTGTGCGCGACATGGAAATTTACTACCGGTTCGCCGAATCTCACGATAGCAAGCAGCAAGCGTCTGTTGTTTCATTTACTCGGCAAGTACCTTCAGCAACTAATTCCAGCTAACAGGCCTGCGCCGAACGCGCCCCTGGCATTACATGTAGATACGCCTTCATCGATAGATTCCCTGGCGTTGCGCCAAACCTCAGTTATCCTGTCTGCGTCGCGGTTATCATGCGTCAATTCTGGCGCAACTTTAGTTGCATAGTGTTAGTCTATGCGCCAATGAAAAAACCAGATCAGCACGTTTCTCCGCCATCATGAGTCATGAAGTTGCTCCGCCCAATGTCATCGCAGTCTCCATCATCGTACCGGTCTACAATGTCGAAGCCTGCGTTGCCGACTGGGTAGGTCTCCGTGGGCTGATTCTCGGTAAAAACATCCTGACAACGCTGCACCAGCACATCAAACTGCGCGGGCATGCCGGCGGCAAGTACCACCTGGGTCTGCGGGCGATCGGCCATTACATCAAGATTCAATTTGCCATCCGAGATATCGGGCGCACACCGGCACATCGGGAAATTTGAATGCAGGCGCTTGTCTCCATCAAAAGGGCACAATTGCCTACGATCGCGGTCACTGGCCTGTTTGTGCTGTTTGTCGTCATGCTGCCGCGCTATACCGACACCGCCAAGACCTGGTTCGTGTTACTGATTTTAAGCGCCACCGTCTACAGCGTTTGCCACCTGCGCCAGTTCCGCCAGACCAGCCCGCTGGAACGCGCCATATTTTGCGTTCTGCTCGCCAACTTTCTGTGGATCGCCTTTTGCTACTACGCCAACGGTCAACCCGAGCGCGGCGACGCCTTCCTGTGGAGTCGGCATTTTTACCTGTTGTTCCTGATTCCGCTGTTCATCATGTTGCGCGATATCCGCATTAATGATTCCGTCCTCGTGCTGTCGATGTTCGCCAGCGTCACGTTATCCGCGGGGGATATCGCAGTAGACCTGTTACAGGGGATCAATCACCGCGAACAAGGCATGAATCCGAACGCATTCGGCCCGGTTCAACTTTGTCTCTCCGGCATGCTGTATTTTTACTTCACCTGTCTGGCACCGGGAAAGTTACGCCGAATCGCCCTCGCCGGTTGCATCATCGGCCTCGCCACCATCATTCTGAGCCTCTCCAAGACTACCCTGATTACTTTGGCCTTTCTCAGCGTATTCTTTGTCATTTACCTCGCGCACACGATTTCCGCGTGGAAAAAGACGATCGTGGTGGGAGTCATCCTGATACTGATAGCAAGCTCTTACTCAATACCCATGGTGCAAAAACGCATCGACGGCGTATCGAAAAATATCGAGGCTTACCTCGCCAGCGATAATTTTCGCGACAAAGCGCGCGTCGGATCCTTTGGTACGCGCATGGAACTGTGGCAGACCGGGTGGCAGATTTTTCTGGAAAACCCGATGACCGGGGTAGGCGTCGGTGGTTTCCAGGTGATGGCCAGGGAAAACTGGAAGCGCTACGAAGTCAATCGCGTCGTGCGCAAGTACAAGTACGTACACAATCAATACATCGCCGCACTCGCTACCCGGGGGATACCCGGGCTGATTCTGTTCCTGCTGGTGCTGGCACTGCCGTTATACCTCGCCATGTCGCACAAGGCCGCCGACGCTGAAACCGAGGCGGCGCGCTTGTCGCTGATGCTGATCTGCATGGTTTACCTGGTCGGCTGTCTCGGTGAAGATCATTTCGAGGGAAAATCGGCAACCATGCTGGTGTCCGTATTTGTCGCGCTCCTGCTGGCCAGGCTGAGTTCATCGAAACAGGTGCAGGTGTCCGCGAAGGATGCTTCGCCATGACCGCTTCGCCTGGCGACCCGGACACACCCCTGCTGTCGATCGTGGTACCGGTGTTCAATGTCGAGTCCTACCTGCGTGAAGGTCTGGAAAGCCTGCTGCAGCAGGAAATCACCGAGGCCTTCGAAGTTATCCTGGTCGACGACTGCTCAACCGACAATAGCCTTGCCATCTGTCGCGAGTACAGCGCGCGCCACCCGCGCGTATTCCAGTTGATCGAAAGCGCCGCCAACGCCGGCGTCAGTGTCGCGCGCAACACCGGGCTCGAACACGCCCGGGGGCGCTACCTGATGTTTTTCGATCCGGACGATATTTTGCCCGACACGGCCCTGGATCAGCTGTACCAGGCCGCTGAGCAATATGGTGCGGATATCGTCAAGGGTAACCTGCAACTGTTCGATGACAAGGGTCAGCGCGCGGCCCCCGACCAGGTTCAGCACACCACCCTGATCACCGCGGACGCGGTACTGACGACCCTGTTCGAGCACGCACGCGTACGCGGCCACGTGGGCGGCAAGCTGTTCCGGCGCGACAAGTTTCCCAACCTGCGCTTTTCGGTTGGCGTGCGCATGGCGCAGGACCTGCTGTTTTTCAGTGAAATGTTTGCCGGCGCCGATTCACTGTTGCTGCTGGCGAGCGACGTTTATTTGTATCGCAAGCACTCGCATGGTTCTACCGGGCGAAAGTACGAAAAAGGTTCCTACATCGACTGGTTGTTCGCTGTCGAGCAATCCGGCAGCTTCGTGTCGAATCGCCAGCAGGCGCGCGCGCACAAGAGCCTGTTGTTGCGTACCATGACGCAAATCGCGCGCGAGTGTCGTAAGATCAGGCAGCAAAGCGCAGCGCCGGTGGTAGAAGTTATCGAGCAAAAATGCGCGCAATGGAACCTGCGTTTGGTCGACCTGCTGTTCAAGGATAAACTTGGCCTCGGTGACATCGGCCGTTATGTTAAATTGAAGCTCGCCCTGCGCCAGGTTCGCCGCAACCTGGCGCAGGGCTGACGACAGCGGATACGCGTCGCCCGGATACCGACAGGACATTCACGACTTGACTTCAACCGTCGCCATTTTTCGCAAACGCCTGCTGTCCTACTCGGAAACCTTCATCGCCGACCAGGGCCGCCTGTTGCCCCGCTACCGGGGTATTTTCTGCGGCTATCAGCGCGATTCATCGGGCCTGCACCTGTTGGGGGACTACCCGAAGTTTTTGCTGAACGATTACAGCAAGCTGGGCGGACTATCGAAGTTCCTGCTGCGTCACCAGCTCGGTGGCGCCGGGGCCTGGCTCGAGGCCATAGCAGCCGAATCGCCCGAGGTGCTCCATGCTCACTTTTTCAACGATGGCATCGATGCACTGGAAATCGGGCAAAGGCTCGATATTCCGGTCGTCACCACGCTGCACGGTCACGACATCACCAAGCATGAAAACGCGCGCGCTGGACGCCGACTTTTCGACCGAGTCGGCCAGGTAATCGCGGTATCCAACTTCATTGCCGAGCAAGCCCTGGCCAGGGGGTGCCCCGAACACAAGCTGGTGCAGCACTACATCGGTATTGACCTGGAACGCTTCCAGCAGACGAAGGACGAGACCGAGCACCCTTCGCTCCTGTTTGTCGGGCGGCTGGTGGAAAAGAAAGGCTGCACTTACCTGCTACAGGCGATGTCGCGCCTCAAGCCTCGGTATCCCGAATTGCAGCTGACCATCATCGGCACGGGAGATCTTGAGCCGGCGCTGCGCCAGGAAGCCAGCCTGCGCCAGCTGAATGTCAATTTCGCCGGCACCGCCAACGCCAGTCAGATCGCTGCACAGCTGGCGCGCTGCTGGTTGTTTGTCGCCCCCAGCATTACCGCGCAAAGCGGCGACGCCGAGGGGCTGGGCATGGTGTTCCTGGAGGCCCAGGCGCTGCAAACCCCGGTGGTCAGCTTTCGCAGCGGCGGACTGGTCGAAGCCGTGGAAGACGGGGTCAGCGCGTTGTTGTGCGAAGAAAAAGATGTGGAGGGCCTGGCCGACAATATCGCCAGCCTGCTGGAAAACCCGGCCCTGCGTCACACTATGGGACAGTCGGGGCGCACGCGCGTCGAACAGGGCTTCGACCTGCGCAAACAATGCGCCAAACTGGAATCCATTTACGCTAAGCTACGCTGATGTTCGCCTCGGTCATATTCACTACCTATAACCATCCAAAATGGCTGGAGAAAACCCTGTGGGGTTTTTCCGTACAATCCTGTCGTGACTTCGAAATTATCATCGCCGACGACGGCTCCGGACCGGAAACACGCGCCGTAGTCGAATCCTTGCAGGCGCAAATCGACATTCCCATTCAGCACATCTGGCAGGAAGACGACGGCTTTCAGAAATGCCGGGCGATGAACAAGGCAATTGTCGCCAGCCGCGGCGAATACCTGATCTTCACCGACGGCGACTGTATCCCCCACCCTGACTTCGTCAAAAACCACGTCGAGCTGGCAGCGGAGAATTGCCTGCTGTCGGGTGGATACTTCAAGCTGCCGCTGGCGGTTTCGCGCGCCATCAGCAAGGAGGACATCCTCGCCGGCAACGCCACCCGGCCCGGCTGGTTGTTAAAACAGGGCGTGCCATTCACACCCAAAATTGCCAAACTGTTTTCGCACCCGCTGGTGGGTGCGATCCTCGACGCACTCACCATTACCCGCGCCACCTGGAACGGCCACAGTTCCTCGACCTGGAAGAAACACATCCTCGCCACCAACGGCTTCGACGAGCGCATGCAATACGGTGGCCAGGATCGCGAGTTCGGCGAACGGCTGGTGAACATGGGCCTGAAAACCCGCCAGGTGCGTTACCGTTGCAGCTGCGTGCATCTCGATCACGGTCGAGGTTACGCGCGCCCCGAATCGATCGCCAAAAACCGCGCCATTCGCAAACACACCCGCGATCAGAAAATCACCCGCACCGATTACGGTATAGAACCATCTGAACAGACCAGCGCGCAGTCGGCCTGATCCATGACAGCCACCCTGCCGCCAGCCGAAATCGAGTCTCTGCGCCAGCTACTGGTGGCGCAGAGACGCGAAATCGAAGCTTCGATAGTCAGCGCGCAAGCCGACACTCAACCCGTGGCACTCGACCAGCAATCCGTTGGCCGTGTGTCGCGCATCGATGCGATTCAGCAGCAACAAATGGCAATCGCCAACCGGCAACTGGCGAGCGCACAGCTGCGCAGTATCGAGCAAGCCTTGCAGCGCATCGACGCGGGTGAATATGGCGAATGCCTGGAATGCGGGGAGTCGATCGCAAGCGCGCGCCTGCGGGCACAGCCGTTTGCCTGTCTGTGTATCGATTGCCAGTCGGCAAGCGAAGAGTCTGGCCAGGTCTGACTAATGGATTCGCTCGCCCGCCGCCGCCGCTACGCTAATCGATCTCCTGCCTGCGGTAAGCGGCTTCGAGCATCTGCGGGCTGCCGTTGTGTGCGCGCATGGTTTCGGCCGAATAGTTTTGCAGACGGCCGATAAAGCGCCGCCATCGCCGGTGAATCTTGCGCCGCGCAAAATATCCGATGTTATCCAGCCAGTTGATCGCGGTGTGATCGCCCAGACCATCGATCACCACCAGGCGCGCGTCGCTGCTCGACAGTTTTTGAAACAGAATATTGTAGCGCCCCATATCGACACTGAAGATTACCTGCTGTTGAAGCAGGTAACGCCGTAATTCTTCCAGGTAAAAGTTGAACTCGGCAACCGGGTAGCCACGCTGGAAGTGCCACCACAGCGACTTCGAAATACTGCCGTCAAAGTCGGTGATGCAATCCACCACGAAACCGCTGCCGCGGCTGGTTTCGACCAGTCCATGGAACCTTGGAATATGATCGTAGTTGCACATTCCGCGGCGCGCGAGGCGCGCGTACAGTTTCAGCTCGCGCCGGGTTTGCTTGTTGCTCGTGCCTTTTTGAACCTTGACCAGCAGGGACGGATCATCGGGGTGCAAATAGCATATGCGCTCCTGGCCGGCGCCGATCGCTTCGCTTTCGATTTGTAGAACGCGCTGGGTCATGTTGGCGCCACGATATCATGAAATCAGGGTGCTCGCTGTACCCGCTCAAGGCTTTGTAATATGCTAACCGCATGCCGCTTACCGACCAGGAAATTGAAACTTATCGCCGCGACGGACTGGTGATTCCGTCCGCATTCCGGCTGCCAGCCGAGACGCTGAAACGAATCGATCAGCTTTACCAGGAGCTACTGCACAATAACCGCGACAATGCGGATTTTTCGCCGGATTTTATTCTTGGTCCTCACCTCGATGCCAGCGGTACCTATGGCATCAAGGGTGATCCGGCCTGGCTCGAATTTGCCCGCATCCCGGAAATTCTCGACATGGTCGAGCAATTAATCGGCCCCGACCTGATCCTGTGGGGCGTGACCATATTCGGCAAGCCGGCGCGCAACGGCAAGGCCACGCCCTGGCACCAGGACGGCGATTACTACCCGATCGAACCGCTGGAAACGCTCACCGTGTGGATATCGCTCGACGGCTCGACGCCCGAGCAGGGTTGCATGAAATTCATCCCGGGCTCACATCGCGATCAGCGTATCTACTCGCATCATTTCGAGCACCGCGACGACTACACGCTGGCGCAGGTCATCGACGACGACCAGGTCGACCTGGACAGGCGCGCGACATCGTGCTCGAGCCCGGCCAGATTTCACTGCACGATGTCTACCTGGTGCACGGCTCCGAGGCCAATCGCTCGGACAGGCGGCGCATGGGCCTGGTGTTGCGCATCATGCCGGCGACCAGCTTCTACAACCACAACAGCGGCAAGATCAAGGAAGATGCGGGGTCGCCACACGGCTATTCGCAACGCGCGCTGTTTTTGCTGCGCGGTGAAGACCGCAACGGCCAAAATGATTTCACCCGGGGACATGAATGAAATAGCTTAAATTGGCTTTATCGGCGTCGGTGAACTGGCGCTCTACACCATTCGCGGCGTACGCCAGGGCGGCTACGCTGAAACCATATTGCTTAAGCCCGCGCAATCGCGACAAGGCGGCCTTGCTGGCCGCTCAATACGGCTGTGAAGTACAGGCAAGCAACCAGGCAGTGGTCGACAACTGCGATTGCGTGGTGATCGCCACGCGCCCTGTTGATTGCCTGCAAACCCTGGCGCAACTCGAATTTCAAACCGGGCCAGCTGCTGATCAGCGTGGTCGCCGGCATCGACATAGACAGCCTGCGTAGCGCCCTGCCCGCCGGGCTCAAGATCGTGCGCGCCATGCCGGTCAGTAGCGCGGAAGTGGGCGCGAGCCCGACGCTGATCTTCCCCGACAATGCCGTGGTGCGCGGATTCTTCGACTATTGCGGCAATGCCATCCCGGTCGATAACGAAGACTATTTCACCCAGGGCAGCGTGCTGGCCTGTGTCTACTGCTGGTTCTTTTCGTTGTTCGAAACCCTGATTCAGGCCACCGAAGGGCAGAACCTGCCCCGCCCCATCAGCGCCGAGCTGGTGATGGGCATGGCGCGGGGTGCGGCCGAACTCGCGCTGGCGCGACTCGATACGCCACCGGGAGAGATCGCCACGGCCATTGCCACCGATGGCACTTATTCCAGGCTCGGGCTGGATCTGCTGCAGCAAAAAGCCGCATTCGAGCCCTGGCAGGAAGCCTGCGAATTGCTGCAACAACAGCTCGCCGCCGATAACTAGCCAGGAATTTGACCTGCTCGACCGGGTGGTTTTTAATGGCTCGATTGCACAACCGGTAAATCCTTTATGGCTTCCAAAGATACCTGCATTTATCTCGGCCAGGCGCTCGCCGACTACGGCTTTAAAGACGGCCATCCGTTTGGACCACAACGCCACGACGCGTTTCAGACCGAACTGTTGCGGCTGGGCCTCGATCGCGAGCTGACCATCCACACACCGGTGGCTGCGAGTCTCGATCGTCTGCAACTCTTTCATACCGACGATTACCTCGACAAGGTACGCGACTATTCGGTCAGTGGGCACGGTTATCTCGACGGCGGCGACACACCCTCGTTCGTTGGCATGTTCGAAGCCGCCAGTCACGTCGCCGGCTCGGTGACCGAAGCCATCGATCGCATCATGAAAGGTGAGCATCGGCGCGCCTTTTCACCGATCGCCGGTTTGCACCATGCGCGCCGCCACGTAGCCGCCGGATTTTGCGTGTTCAACGATTGTGGTATTGCCATCGAGTACCTGCGCGAACAGTATGGCATCCGTCGAGTCGCTTATATCGACATCGACGCGCATCACGGCGACGGCGTGTTCTACAGTTTCGAAGACGATCCAGACCTGCTGTTTGCCGACATCCACCAGGATGGCCGCACGCTCTATCCCGGCACCGGTTTTGTCAATGAAACCGGCACGGGTATCGCCGAAGGCACCAAGCTCAATATCCCCGTACCCGCGTTTTCCAACGACCAGGTCTTCCACGAGGTATGGCCGCTGGTCGAAGACTATTTACGCAAAAACGAACCCGAATTCATCCTCCTGCAATGCGGCGCCGACAGCATCAAGGGGGATCCGATCACCAACATGGAATTCAGTCCGGCAGCCCACGCGCATGCGGCCGCGCGCCTGTGTCGAATCGCGGATGACTATTGCCAGGGGCGTATGCTGGCGATGGGTGGTGGTGGTTACAACCACGACAATATCGCCCAGGGCTGGACCGCCGTGGTCGACGCGATGGTGAAAAGTTAAGCCCGCCGATCGGGCTCGTTGAAAAGATCCTATTCCCAGCGAACCCGACTTTCGTCGGCAATGGCGGCCTGCAGCAGCTCCAGCAAAGGTAATGCGCGCGTGTGCAGGCTGGCGCTCGGCTCATCTTCATCCTCGTCGCCTGCTGCCTGCAATTGATCGGGCACCGCGGCGAGCCCGCGTTGCAGGTTTTCAAGCGCCTGCGGCACATCCTCGGCGCGCATCGCGCCCGGCACCTGGCTACCGAAATCCATCATCTCGAGCATCGTTTTCGCCACGTCACCAAACATCGTGATGTTGGCGTAGGCGCTACATTTGAAAGTCACCAACATGGCCTCATTGTCCCTTAAGGTTATCGAGCACGTATTGCAAGATGCCGCCAGCTTCGTAGTAAGCCACCTCGTCGCGCGTGTCGATACGACACAGGACTTCGATGGCGAGTACGCTGCCGGTTTCATCGGTTACCGAGAGTTCGAGATTCTGGCCCGGCTGCAAGCCATCCTTGAGGCCGCCAATGCTGATCTGCTCGGCTCCGGTCAGCTTGAGCTGCTTGCGATCAAAGCCATCGATGAACTGCAACGGCAATACGCCCATGCCGATCAGGTTGGAACGATGGATGCGTTCAAAACTTTCGGCAATCACCGCACGCACACCCAGTAAACGCGTGCCCTTGGCGGCCCAGTCGCGACTCGAACCCGTGCCGTACTCCTTACCCGCGATCACCACCAGTGGGGTTCCCTGCTGCTGATATTGCATGGCGGCATCGTAAATACTCATCAATTCACCGCCGGGCATTTGCCGGGTAACCCCGCCTTCCACGTCGGGTGTCATTTCGTTACGAATGCGGACATTGGCAAAAGTGCCGCGCATCATCAATTCATGGTTACCACGGCGCGATCCATAGGAATTGAAATCAGCGCGCTGCACACCGTTAGCAACCAGGTAACTGCCGGCCGGGCTGTCGAGCGCAATCGCCCCCGCAGGTGAGATATGGTCGGTAGTGATGGAGTCACCGAGCAAAGCCAGGATGCGCGCGTTCTCGACGGGTTGCAGCTGGCGGCTGTTGTCGAGTTCGAAGTACGGGGGATTGCGGATATAAGTCGATTTCGCATCCCAGTTATAAGTGAGCGAATCGCTAACCTCGATGGCGCGCCAGCTGTCGTCCCCACTGAATACATCGGCATACTGTTCGGTGAACATACTTTTGTTCACTTTCATCACTTCGTCGGCGATGTCGCGATTACTCGGCCAGATATCGCGCAAATACACCGGCTTGCCATCGCTCGATTCGCCAAGCGGTTCCGACGTCAGATCAATCTGCATGTTGCCGGCAAGTGCATAAGCCACAACGAGGGGTGGCGATGCCAGCCAGTTGGACTTGATGTGCTGATGGATACGGCCTTCAAAATTTCGATTGCCGGACAGCACGCTGGAGACGTTGAGATCGCGCTCACGGATCTGGCTTTCGACGGCCTTGGGTAACGGACCGGAATTACCGATACAGGTGGTGCAACCGTAGCCAACCAGGTTAAAGCCGATCGCGTCCAGTTCCTGCTGCAAGCCGCTTGCGTTCAGATACTCGGTCACTACCTTGGATCCCGGCGCCAGCGAAGTCTTCACCCAGGGCTTTGTGCCAAGCCCTGCCGCGCGCGCATTCCGCGCCAGCAGGCCCGCGGCCATCATCACCTTGGGGTTGGAGGTATTGGTACAGGAGGTAATCGCGGCGATCACCACGTCACCGTTTATCAGTTCGTCGTCTGACGACCTCTCAAGACCCGCGGACTCACCGATGATTTCCCGCGTGGCTTGCTTGATTCCCGACAGCGACACCCGGTCTTGCGGGCGCTTGGGGCCGGCCAGCGAAGCTTCAACCGAATCCAGGTCCAGTGTCAGGCTGCTGCTGAATTCCGGATCGGCTTTGTCGGCTTCATACCAGAGCCCCTGGGCACGGCAATAGCTTTCCACCAGCTGCAGGGTCTCTTCATCGCGCCCGGTGAGGCGCAGGTAACGAATGGTTTCCTGGTCAACCGGGAAAAAACCACAGGTGGCGCCATATTCGGGCGCCATATTGGCCAGGGTCGCTCGATCGGCCAGCGGCAATTGCGCGAGGCCATCGCCGTAAAATTCGACAAACTTGCCGACCACGCCGTGAGCGCGCAACATTTGCGTCACGGTGAGTACCAGGTCGGTGGCGGTAATCCCCTCGCGCAAGCTGCCACTGAAGCGAAAACCCACCACCTCGGGAATCAGCAGTGACACGGGTTGACCGAGCATGCCGGCTTCGGCTTCGATGCCACCCACACCCCAACCGAGTACGCCCAGCGCATTGATCATGGTGGTGTGTGAGTCGGTTCCTACCAAGGTGTCGGGATAGGCGTAACGCTTGCCATCGACCTGTTCCTGCCAGACCGATTTAGCCAGGTACTCGAGGTTGACCTGGTGGCAGATACCGGTACCCGGTGGCACCACGCGAAAGTTGTCGAATACCGAGGCACCCCACTTGAGAAAGCGATAGCGCTCGTCGTTACGCGAAATCTCGAGCGCGACGTTTGCGGCAAACGCCTTGCTGCTGGCGAATTCGTCGACCATCACCGAGTGATCGATAACCAGGTCAACCGGAATCTGCGGGTTAATGCGATCGGGTTGATCGCTGGCTGCATCCCGCATCGCGGCCAGATCGACCACCGCCGGAACGCCGGTGAAATCCTGCATCAACACGCGCGCCGGGCGAAAGGCGATTTCGCGCTCGGAACTGTGGGTGTCCAGCCACTTTGCGAAAGCCTTGATATCACCGCTGGCATCGTCGCCGCCGCGCTCAAAACGCAGAATGTTTTCCAGCAGGATCTTGAGTGAACAGGGTAAGCGAGTAATCGCCTGAAGATCCTGTTGTGCCAGCTTGTCGAGGCTGTAGTAATGATATTCCTTGCCGGCTACGTCCAGCGTGGTGAGGGTGTCGAAACTATTGCTACCCGGGATCATCGCGTTTGTTCTCCGTCAGCGAAAACACCGATTATAACGCTTTATTCGCAGAGAAAATGAATGATATTGGGATCATCGGGATCGACTTTTTTACCCAGGCTGATATAGCCCGACCCGTACAGGGTGAATTCTTCGCGGCGCAGGAAAATAATCTGCCCACCGATGGTACGCACAAAAGTCCCGTTGGTGCTCTGGTCACTGATGATAAATTTTCCGCGACGGTGTTCCAGCTTGGAGTGATAACGCGATATCAGGTCGCCCTTGATGATCAGGTCGCAGTCCTTGCCGCGGCCAATGATGTAAGACGAGGTGTCGAAGGGAATGTTTAACGGCTTGCTTTGATAGGTCAGGGTTAACTTCTGGACCTGGTCGTGGCGCGCGGGATTGGTAAAACTGCTGGCGGTAGCCATGTTGGTGATATCGCCTTCTTCTTCCCAGGCCACCAGGTAGACATCCAGCTGATCATTCTTGCCCTTGACGCGTAAACGATCATAGGGGCGCATGTTGTTGGACAATTCCACGCTCTTGACCATGAACGCAATTTCCTGGGTGCACAAGATCTGGCGCGCCTTGGCCATGCTGGCAACGCGCGCCGCGACGTTCACGGTATCGCCAAATATATCGTCTTTTTCGAGAATGGTACTGCCGTACTGCATGCCAATGCGAATCGAGACGCCGATGGTTTCCGGCGAACGGTCATCTTCCATGGCTTCCTGGATCGCCTTGGCGGCAAAAACCGCCTTATCGGCATCGATAAAATAGACCAGGATTTCATCGCCGATGGTCTTCACCAACTTGCCGTCGAAGCGGCTGGATATCGAGATCAATGCGTTCAGTGCCTTGGAAATTCGCTCCCTGGCAAGATCATCGCCCATGTTTTCATACATGGCCGTGCTGCCCGCCACATCGGCAAACATCACTACGCAATTAATCGTTTCTCGCACTACTAGTTTCTACCCTTCGTGGTCTGTGGGATTGGACACCCGGCTAAAGATTGAAGATCCAGAATGAAGATTCTGCGCGCAGACGGCAGCAGTAAAACCTTCGTGCCATACATACAGATTATTTAACCGCGCACAGTCTATCATGCCTGCACCAAAATCATTCCTATGTATATAGCATGTGACTGAAAAATAAAAAGAATTACGCCGTTTTAATTGCGTCGATATAGTCGATCGCGCGTTGTAATCGAGCCAGGCATCGATCTTTTCCCACCAATTCAGCGGTCTGGTCGATCGGCGGTGAAAAAGAACCGCCGGTGATCGCAACCCGCAGCGGCTGACCCACCTTACCCATGCCGATATCGAGCTCGACAGTAATAGCCTCGATCACTGCATGAATACTCTCCACCGTCCAGCTGTCCAGCGAACCGAGTTGCGCATGCAAGCGTTGCAGGGGAATCAGGGCCGCGGGCTTCAACACCTTCGCGGCCGCCTTTTCGTCATAGCGCTCGAAATCCTGAAAATAATACAGAATGCTGTCGACCAGTTCATTGATGGTCGACACCCGCTGACGATACAACTCCACGACTGCGGATAAATCAGAAATCGCGCTTTCACTGATACCAAGTCGTGACAGCCGCTGTTCTACCAGGCGTAAAATATTATCCAGCGGCAAGCTCATCAAGTATTGCTGATTGATCCAGTTGAGCTTTTCTGTATTGAAGGACGAGGCTGACTTGTTCAGACCGTCCAGCGAAAACAACTCGATCATTTGCGCCACCGAGAAAATTTCCTGATCGCCGTGCGACCAACCCAACCGCACCAGGTAATTGAGCATCGCCTCGGGTAGATAGCCGGCCTCGAAATATTCCATCACACCGACGGCGCCATGACGTTTCGAAAGGCGTTTGCCATCGTCACCGAGGATCATCGGCACGTGTGCATATTGCGGAATCGGCGCGCCGAGAGCATGCAGGATATTGACCTGGCGAGGTGTATTGTTGACGTGATCGTCACCGCGCAGCACGTGCGTGATTTCCATGTCCATATCGTCGACCACCACGGACAGGTTATAGGTCGGGCTGCCGTCGCTGCGTTCAATGATCAAATCATCGAGTTCGCTGTTGTTTACGCTGACTTCACCCTTGACGTGATCCTTGAAACTGACCGTGCCCTGCTGCGGGTTACGAAATCGCACCACCAGTGGCACACCCGCCTGTGGCTGCAGGCCCAGGTCACGACAGCAACCGTCATAACGCGGTTTTTGCTTATTCGCCATCTGTTGCTCACGCATGGCATCGAGTCTTTCCCTGGAGCACTGGCAATAGTAAGCGTCGCCCTGCTCCACCAGCAATTGAATAGCCGCGTGGTAACGCTCGAAACGCTGCGTCTGGTAGTAGGGTCCTTCGTCGTAATCCAGTCCCAGCCATTGCATAGCATCCAGAATGGCCTGTACCGATTCGGGCGTCGAACGTTCCAGGTCGGTGTCCTCGATGCGCAACACGAATTTACCGCCTGTTTGCCTGGTGTAAAGCCAGCAAAAAAGGGCTGTGCGTGCGCCACCAACGTGCAGCACACCGGTTGGGCTCGGGGCGAATCGGGTTTTTATCATGCTTCTCGAACGGGTGTAACGAAGCGCCGTATTCTACCCGATTAATGGCAGTCGGGCCTGAAAAATTTGGCCTTAATGGCGCTGGGTAATTTCCAGCACCTTGTCCGACTGACGCATCTCGGTGCGGCTTAAGAATGAATTGCCCAGCAGCACTTCGGTGGGTAGATTTCCCTCGATTACGGTGGCCGTGACATTTCTGAGTTTGATGGTGCCGATACTCACCGTCGCCAGCCGAATCTGCCATACCGGCACCACGGCAGCTGCGGTTTGCGCGTGACCACGCACCCCTTTTCGGTAGTCAATTTTGAGCGCTTTGGCCTTGCGCCCGCTCATCGTGACATAGGTCGCACCGGTATCGACCAGGAAACTGGTTCGCAGATTATTTATCGTGCCCTGGACGTAATACATACCGCGTGAGTCGGGGGCAATTTTGAGCCGGGTTCGCTCGCGCTTCTTGAAATTGCCGGCAATCCGCTGGTTGAGATCCAGTTTCATCGCCTCACCATCGATGACCACCACCGCACCGCGACCGTTTGCGGACTGCAGCAGCACGCCGGCAAACGTTTCGCCCTTGCGCACAATCTTCTGTTCGCCATCCACCTGCAGCAAGGCCTTGTCGGTGAACAGGGCGATCACCTTGACCTCGATCTCCTGTGCCACGCCAGCAAACGCCAGCATCAGCAACAATGTTCCGAAGAATAACGGGATCGGTTTCAAGGCGCAGCTACCAGTTGCAATGCGATCTGCAATCCGGCGAGTGCATACAGACCTGCCAGCACATCGTCAAACATTATGCCGAAACCTCCTTCCATTTTTTCGTCCGCAATTTTAACCGGCCATGGTTTTACGATGTCAAACAACCTAAATAGCACAAATCCGGCCAGAATCCACTGCCAGGTGGCCGGCACGGCGATCATCGTAATCCAGAATCCGACGAATTCATCCCAGACTATACCCGAATGATCGTGGACGCCCAGCGCTTTGCTGGTATAGCCGCAAAGGTACACTCCAGCTGCAAAGGCAATCAATATCGCCAGCAAATAGTAAGTCAATGGCAGCTGCACGAGCAGCAGGTAAAGTGGTATCGCGACCAGCGTACCGCAGGTGCCGGGCGCTTTGGCAGACAAGCCCGAGCCAAATCCCAGCGACAAGAAATGCAATGGATTCATCAGTAGACTGGCCGGTATCTTAATCGAAATGACGAAACCCTCCTTTGTCCTGCAGGTCAATCCAGTCATCGGCAACGCGCAGCTCGAACCCGGAATCGACCAGTTCACCGATTATCGTCAGCACCCGTTCGGGGTGTTTTCGATTCCAGTTATCAATATCGCCGCGATGTTTTTGCGGGACCGTACAGCAAATCTCGTAGTCATCGCCTGCCGCGAGCGCGTAGCGGTAAAGATCCTGTTGTTTGACCCACGGATCGACTGGCAGTGCCGCACGCTCGATACGCGCGCCACAGTGGCTGGCTTTGAGCAGGTGCGCGAGATCGCCTTGTAATCCATCCGAAATATCGATTGCGGCGCTCGCAAAATCACGCAGAAAATCTACCAGATCAAGCCTCGGTTGCGGGCGATTCAACGCCTGCAGGCAGCGCGACGCCAGGGTGGCCGGCAACTCCAGGTGCCCCTGTCGATGTGCAAGCCCAAGCCCGGCGTTGCCCAGCTGCCCGGAAACCAGCACCAGGTCGCCAGGCTGGGCTCCCGATCGGCTGACGTACTTCCCGGCGGGCACCAGCCCCGCGATTTGAATCGTTATCGACAGATTACCTCGACAGGTATCACCACCGATCAACTGCAGCGCGTATTGTTCGGCTGTCTGACGCAGCCCGCGGGCAAATTGATCGAGCCAGTCGCTATCGAACTCGGGCAGCGTCAGTGACAGCAGGAACCAGTCAGGGTTTGCCGCCATTGCAGCGATATCGCTGAGATTGACCGCGAGTGCCTTGCAGGCGATGTCGGCAGGCGATGTATCGACGGGAAAATGCACCCCGCTGATCAGCGTATCGAGGCAGACCACCTGTTGCATGCCTGCGGGGACTTCGACAACTGCCGCGTCATCGCCGATCGCCAGGCGCGTATTTGGCGAGGGTTTGCCGATATCCTGGAAGTAATGCTGAATGATCGCAAATTCGTCCTGCGCCATCATCGCTCCCGTTGGCGTAGTTAGCCGGCCACTTCGAGTTTACGCAATTCGGCGCAAAGCGGGTCGAGCACGCCATTGACAAACTTGTGGCTGTCGTCGGCGCCATAGGTCTTCGCCAGGTTCACCGCTTCGTTGATCACCACCTTGTAAGGTATTTCAAGATGCTGTTCCAGCTCATAGGTGGCGATGCGCAGAATACTGGTTTCGATCGGGTCCACGTGATCGGCAAACTTCTCCACGTACTTGCGAAAACGACCGTCCAGTGCCTCGGCCTGTGGCGGGATCTGGTACAGCAGTTCCAGGAAATATTCTTCGTCACCCGCGGCAACGCCCTGATCCTGCTGGTAATGGTCTCTTATCCAGTCGAGGTCTTCCCCGGAGAGCTGCCATTGGTAAAGCGCCTGCATTGCCTTGTCCCGGGCATGCCGGCGTTTCTTGATAAAACGCGCCTTGTCATTCACGAAGCCAGTCCGCTACTTGATTTTTCGCAGCAAACTGATCATTTCCATCGCGCCCATGGCGGCATCGGCACCCTTGTTGCCAGCCTTGGTGCCGGCGCGTTCAATCGCCTGCTCGATGGTGTCGGTGGTCAATATCGCGTTGATCACGGGCAGCGAATGCGCGAGCGACAGCGAGGCCAGCGCCTTGGCGCTTTCCCCGGCGACAATGTCGAAATGCGGCGTCGCACCACGGATGACCGCACCCAGGGCAATGACCGCATCGTACTTGCCGGAGGCGGCAAAGGTCTGCACCGCCAGCGCAATTTCGAGGGCGCCCGGCACGTGACTGACGGTGATGTTAGCCGGTGCAATGCCTGCCCGATGCAAGGTGTCGAGCGCGCCCGCAAGCAGACTCTCGACAATAAACCCGTTGAATCGGCCAACCACGATGGCGATATTCGCATCGCTGACGACCAGGTCGCCATCGATCCGCTTGTTGTCTGTCATTGTGTTATTCCTCGTCCGTATAATAGTCGATCACTTCGAGACCGAAGCCCGCGAGCCCGTGGAATACCTTGGGCGCACTCATCAATTTCATCTTGCGCACGCCGAGATCGGCCAGGATCTGCGCACCGATGCCATAAGTACGCTGATCGTCACCGCGTTCGGCCTGGGCGGAGCCTATCTGCATTGCCTCGATCAGGTTGACCATGTCGCGCGGCGTTTCCGGCTGCCGCAGGAAGACGATAACGCCCTCCCCGGCCGCGCTGACAGTTTTCATGACGTCGTGCAGTGGCCAACCACGGCCTTGCGAGCCGGCGAGCGAATCCACCAGCGTATTCTGCACGTGTACGCGCACCAGGATCGGTTTTTCCGGGTCGATCTTGCCCTTCACCAGCGCGAAGTGCAGTTCCTGTGCCGTGCTGTCTTCGAAGGCGTGCAAGCGGAACTCGCCAAACTCGGTCGGAAAGGCCGATTCGACGATGCGTTCAACCGTGTGTTCGTTTTCGATGCGATAGCGAATAAGGTCTTCGATGGTGCCGATCTTCAGATTGTGCTTGATGGCGAATTTTTCGAGATCCTTGCGCCGCGCCATGGAGCCATCGTCATTGAGAATTTCGACGATCACCGCTGCCGGTTCGAAACCGGCGAGCCGGGTCAGATCGCAGCCGGCTTCGGTATGCCCGGCGCGGAACAGGACGCCGCCCTTGCGCGCCATGACCGGAAAAATATGACCCGGTTGAACGATACTGCCCGGAGTTGCGTCGGGCCTTGATTGCCGCCTGGATGGTGGTGGCGCGATCGGCAGCCGAGATACCCGTGGTCACGCCTTCGGCGGCCTCGATCGATACCGTGAAATTGGTTTCCATGACCTCGCGATTATCACCGACCATCAACGGCAGTCGCAGTTGCTTGCAGCGTTTTTCCGACAGCGTCAGGCAAATCAGGCCACGCCCGTAGCGGGCCATGAAATTGATGTCATCCGCGCTCACTGCCTCCGCCGCCATCAACAGATCGCCTTCGTTTTCACGGTCTTCATCGTCCATGATCACGACCATCTTGCCGGCCTTGATATCGTCGATGATTTCCTGGGTCGAATTCAGTTTCATGTCAAACTTGAGCGGTTTATTCACGGTTGCCTAATCTCGATTAATATCCCTGATTTTATCAGGGTCTGGAGCAGTTGCTGATCTTTGAGCGACGCGTCGTCGGCCCTGCCCTGCAGCAAGCGTTCCAGGTAGCGAGCAATAATATCGACTTCGATATTCACCTGCGTGCCGACCTGATAGGTATGAAAAATGGTTTTCTGCTGGGTGTGGGGCACTATATTAACATCAAAACGATTCGCATCGACGCTGTTCACCGTCAAGCTGCAGCCATCGAGGGTCACCGACCCCTTGATCGCGATGTAATGTTGCAGAGCGGAATCCACTTCGAATCGATAACGAATCGAGCGCGCATCGGTCTTCATTTCGATCAGGCTGGCGAGCCCATCGACATGCCCGCTGACCAGGTGCCCGCCCAGCGCTGTCTGCAGTGTCAATGCCGTTTCCAGGTTTACCGGACTACCAGGGGCCAGCGCTCCGAGGCTGGTGCACTGCAGCGTTTCCTGCGACACATCGGCGACAAACGAATGCTCGCCAAGCTCGACCGCAGTCAGGCAGGCACCATTCACCGCGATGCTGTCGCCCTGCTGTAGCCCTGCGATGTCGAGGTCGCCGCAATCGATCCCGAGGCGCACATCGCCACCGCCTGGCTGGTGATGCTCGATCTTACCGATCGCCTTAATGATTCCGGTAAACATCAGCTGAGATCCAGGTTGTAACTGGTCATCGGTAAAGCACTGCCGCAATCGAAACAGGCACCGGCCTCGATGCCGGCGCGGGCAACTGCTGTGGCATCGTCGAACAGGTCATAGGCGACCTTCATCGCCCCGAGCGCAAACTCGGCACCCGAGCCAATCGCCCAGAAACGGCTGTATTGATCGACTTCGCGCAACGAATACAGCCCGAATATGCCTGCTGGATTAATGATCAATGCATCTACCCGCGACGATTCGTAAGAATCGTCATCGTCGTCCTTGCTGTTGAGAAAATATTCCTCCTTGAGGATCGGGTGAACCTGGCGCATCGACTCGAAGATGCTGAAACGATCGCTGAAATCGATTTTATCGGCGTGTTTGTGCAGCAGGTTTTGCATGACCAGGTGATGTGCGGCGCTGCCGACGATGCCAATGTAGTTGTTCTCGGCGAATGGCAAGATCTTATCGTAATCGGTGACGTAGTCGGCAGGCTGGCGGGTATCGCCAAAACTGGTCAGGCTGTCGGCGGCAATGCAGGCGACGTTATTTTTCAAAACGGCAACAATGGTAGACATCTGTTTTCCTAATCGAGACTCAAACGCAGCCGCAGATCATCGCCGACCTGGCGAATATCGCGAATGCTACAGTTCTTGCGCTGTTCCATGGTCGTCAGTTCACCGAGATCAAAGCCGCCCCGAGCGGCGCTGCCAAGCAAATGCGGTGCCAGGTACAGCACCAGTTCATCGGCGAGTTGCTGGTCGATCAGCGCACCAGCAAGCCGCTGTCCACACTCGCTGTGTACGTCATTGATGCCGCGCTGCGCGAGATCCTGCAACATTGAACGCAAATTAACCTGTCCGTCGGCGGTGGCGTCAATCGTGATCACGCTGGCCCCGCGCGCAGCCAGGCGCTCGTGTCGATCCTTATCTTCACTGAGGGTATAAACCCAGACGTCGCCGTCAAGCGTGAACAGCTTTTCGCTACCGCTCAAGCGTAACCTGGAATCTACCAGCACGCGTACTGGCTGGCGCACTTCAAAAATCTGTTTCAACTCCTGCTTGGAGAGCCGCAGGTTCAAAGACGGATCGTCGTTGAGCACCGTTTGCGCGCTACTCAATATCGCCCCTGAGCGCGCGCGTAAAAACTGCACGTCGCGCCGCGCCGGCTTTGAGGTAATCCACTGGCTACTGCCATTGTTCAACGCACTGCGTCCATCCAGCGAACAGGCCATCTTGATACTGACGAACGGCAGCCCCTGTTCCATGCGCTTGATGAATCCGCGATTGAGCTCCCTGGCCTCAAGCTCCAGTACGCCGACGTCGACTTCGATGCCTTGCGCGCGCAACTTGTCCAGCCCCTGCCCGCTGACCTGCGGGTTCGGGTCCTGCATTGCCACCACCACGCGCGCCGGCCTGGCATCGATCACGGCATCCACACAAGGTGGTGTCTTGCCGTAATGCGAACAGGGTTCCAGCGTGACATACAGCGTGGCACCAACGGGCACATCCGCTGATTGCAGGGCATTGACCTCGGCGTGGGGACCGCCACAGTAGCCATGCCAGCCACTGCCAACCAGGGTATCACCGGCGACGACCACACAACCTACGGCGGGATTAGGCGTTGTAGTATAGATCCCTTTGCGCGCCAGGCGCAGTGCTTCCGCCATCCAGTAGTGATCCGTGCGGGGCATCAACTGTCCTCATCGATCAACGGCACCTGCCTTTGATGCATTTCGGGAGTCGGCTCGGCTGCAAGCCGGTGGATGGCGTCCTGGAAAGCCTGTAAATCCTCGAAACTGAGGTAGACCGAGGCAAAGCGGATGTAGGCCACCTGGTCGACCCGTTGCAATTCGTGCATCACCAGAGCGCCAATCTCGCGCGATGAAATCTCGCGACTCTCGATCGCCACCAGCTGGCGCTTGATGTGGTTGATGGCATCCTCGATCTGTTCTGCGGTAACCGGGCGTTTCTCCAGCGCGCGCATCATCCCGCTGCGCAGGCGCACTTCATCAAAGGCATCGCGACTGCCGTCGTTCTTGATCACCATCGGCATGTTGAGCATCGGTGATTCGTAGGTGGTAAAGCGCGTCTCGCAGGAAACGCATTCCCTTCTGCGACGCACCTGCACCGACTCCGACGCCAGTCGCGAATCGACAACGCGCGTGTCGGGAGTGCCGCAGAAGGGACATTTCATCGCTTAACGCATCAGTTCCTGTAAACCGGCAGGCGTTTACAGATCTCACTGACTTTGGCGCGCACACTGGCAACCACGTCCTCATTACCCATGTTTTCGAGAAGGTCGCAGATCCAGTTGGCCAGATCACGCGAATCCTGTTCATTGAAGCCACGCGTGGTGATTGCCGGCGATCCGATGCGCAACCCGGAAGTCACGAAAGGAGACTGCGGATCGTTGGGAACCGAATTCTTGTTGACGGTGATGTGCGCGCTGCTGAGTGCGGCGTCGGCGTCCTTACCGGTAATTCCCTGCTTGATCAGGGACAACAGGAACAGGTGATTGTCGGTACCACCGGAGACCACGTCGAACCCGCGGGCGACGAATTCTTCCGCCATGGCGTTGGCGTTCACCAAAACCTGCTTCTGGTAGACGATGAAATCCTCGCTCATGGCTTCCTTGAAAGCGACCGCCTTGGCGGCAATGACGTGCATCAATGGCCCGCCCTGGGTACCGGGGAAAACCATCGAACTCAGTTTCTTTTCGATTTCGGCGTTGGCTCGACACAGGATGATGCCACCGCGCGGCCCGCGTAGTGTCTTGTGCGTGGTGCTGGTGCAAACGTCGGCGATTTCAATCGGGCTTGGATACACACCCGCGGCAACCAGGCCAGCGACGTGCGCCATATCGACGAACAGGTAAGCGCCAATCGAATCGGCGATATCACGGAAACGCTGCCAGTCCACGACGCGTGAATAAGCCGAGAAACCGGCAATGATCATCTTCGGCTTATGCTCTTCGGCCAGCGCCGCAACCTGGGCATAGTCAATTTCACCGGTTTCGTTGTCGAGGCCGTATTGCACCGCGTTAAACAGTTTGCCGGAAAAATTGACCTTGGCGCCATGCGTCAGGTGCCCGCCATCGGACAGGCTCATGCCCAGTATGGTGTCGCCCGGATTCAACAGGGCAAAAAATACCGCGGCGTTGGCCTGCGATCCCGAATGCGGCTGCACATTGGCATAGGCTGCACCAAACAATGATTTCGCGCGCTCGATGGCAAGGGCTTCGGCAACGTCAACAAATTCGCAGCCACCGTAATAACGCTTTGAAGGATAACCTTCGGCATACTTGTTGGTGAGTCCCGACCCCTGGGCCTGCATCACGCGTGGGCTGGCGTAGTTTTCAGAAGCGATCAGTTCGATGTGATCTTCCTGGCGGGCTTCTTCATGCTGAATCGCCGCCCACAGATCAGGATCGAAATCGGCAATATTCATGGATTTGTCGAACATCGGGTTATCCTCGGGAGAAAAAGAAGGCGATGATACGAAAAAGTCCCTGAAGTATCACTAAAAAACACGACAAATTAATGAGTTATAACGGCATTTCTCCTTGAATTTGCCGCTATCCGGTTCCATATCACTGGTTAATTCGCCGAATTCGTGAAAAATTGAAAATCGTGTCGATTTCAGGCATTCAAGTGTATAATCCGCTTCATTACAGCAGCAGGAAATCATTATGGAAAACGTAGGTATTTACACTCCCCCACAAGCCGCCAAAGTGAACAGTGCGCCGAGCTCTGCGACCTTTGAACCCAGTTTGACTGTCAGCGACCTCGAAGTCACCCAGTCGGCACAGGACAAGCTGCATGAAATCATCAGCCAGACCGATGAGGACGTGTCGGCTATCCGCATTTACATCAGTGGCGGTGGTTGTGGCGGCCTGTCTTACGGCATGACGTTTACCGACGACAAAACCGCGTTCGATACCGTGTTGCAGTTTGACGGCTTCAAAATGCTGGTCGACGTGGTCGCCCTGAATTATCTGAAGGGTGCCCAGATCGACTATGTCCAGGAAGTCGGACGCGAGCGCTTCGTCTTCAACAACGTGTTCGCCGAAACCGGCGGTACCGGAGTCTGTGGCGGTTGTGGCGCCGCGGGTGGCGGTGGCTAGATCGCTTTATGGATCAGTTCAGCTGATCACTGAGCTTTTTATCAGTGATTAACGCCTCGACAAAAAAACATGCAAAGCCCGGCCAAGTGCCGGGCTTTGTGCTTTTGGTGGCACCGTCCGGCAGTTATCGCATTGCCGCCTATACCCGCGCCGCGCATGCGCTCGGTATGCCCATCCTCGTTGCATCCAACAGCGCACATTCGCTGATCTCGGCAGTAGCGAGCGGAATTACCGTCGACTTCACCGATCCCGAGCGGGCATTGGCCGAGATTCTCGCGGCTACTGGCGATAAAAAAATTGCCTGCGTGCTGGCAACCGACGACAGTTGTGTTGCCCTGTGTAGTCGCATCGCAGCACAGCTTGGTTTACCGCAAAACAGTGCCGACGCGGCATTGCTGACCCAGCGCAAGGACCTGGCGCGCGATGCGCTGGCACGTGCTGGATGCAACACCCCGAGCTACCAGCGGGTGGATATCGCGACGGCTAGCCCGGAGACACTGAAAATTGACTATCCCGTGGTCGTCAAACCCCTGGCAATGTCCGCCAGCCGTGGTGTCATTCGCGCCAACGACGACGACGAATACCGCGCCGCGTTACAGCGCATCGATGCCATTCTGGCCAGCAGCGGGCAGCAAGGTGATACGCGCAACCAGGTGCTGGTGGAAGCGTATATCGACGGTGCCGAATTTGCGGTGGAAGGATTCATGGTCGATGGCCAGTTCCGCCTGCTGACTATCTTCGACAAACCCGAGCCGCTCACCGGCCCTTTCTTCGAAGAAACCTATTACCTCACGCCCAGCCTTCTCGAACCATCGCAAAAGAAAAGTCTGATCGATGAAGTCATACGCTGCTGTGCGGCCTATGGTCTTGCCCAGGGTCCGGTGCATGCCGAGGCACGCCTCACTGCCAGCGGACCGGTATTGCTGGAGTTGGCCGCGCGCACCATCGGCGGGCAATGCGGGCAGTTGATCGAATTTTCACTGCAGCAAAAGCTGGAGGAACTGGTCATCCAGGGCATGTGCGGATTGGCGTTTGAAACGGCTAAAAATACCGCCGCGGCGGGTGTATTGATGATCCCGATTACCGACAGCGGCATTTTGCAGCGAGTCGAGGGACTAACCGAGGCATTGCAAACCGAGTTCGTGCGCGATGTTGAGATTCACATCAACCCCGGATACGAATTGATCCCCCTGCCCGAAGGTGCGAGTTATCTCGGTTTCATATTTGCGCAGGCGCCAAGCTACGCGCAAACCCTGGCCGCGTTGAAAAGCGCCTATGCGAAATTACGTTTCGTAACCCAACCGCACTGGAAGCTGCAACCGATTGCCTTGTGATTTATTTGCTGGCTATTTCTTGCTGGCTATTTCTTGCTGGCTATTTTTTCGCGCCAGGTGGGCGAAAGCCTTCCGGCGTCTGTCCGAGATCGCCTTCCTTGAACAGGAATCCAAGCATGTGTTGTTCGAGAACTTCGAGGCTTGCGGGATCGATAGTCGATAAACCGTTTTCATTGATAATCATGGTTTGACGCTCGATCCATTGAGACCAGCCCTCGGCCGAAACGTTGTCAAAAACACGTTGCCCGAGTTCCCCCGGGTATGGCACTCGATCCAGGCCGGGTGCCTCGGTTCCAAGTACGACACAATTCACCATTCTTGCCATCAATTATTTCCCAAAAAAAAGCAGCCGATCATCGGCTGCTGCGTATGATATCAAACTTGGCAGGAATCAGAACGCATAATTGATACCGATAGCGAGTACCGGCCACAATTCGTACTCGTCCAGTTCGTCCTCGGCATCGGCCTCAAGCTGCGGCCAGGCGACGATCCAGCTGCCTTTGAGTCAACCCATTCGGGCCACCCCTGTTCACGTTGGCGTCGAAATCGACACTGGTGTCGAGCATCGCCACACCGACATCCAGCGATAGCGAAAAGCCGCCATCACCACCGGCACCGCGGCCCCAGCCGACGCCGAAGTAAGGCTGGTAGGATTCACCGAGGCTGATCTCTACGTCGATATCACCACGAAAGTCGCTCGGAGACAGGGCTTGACCATCGATCACCGTGCCACCTTGCAGGGAAGCGCTGCCCTCGGCCGCACCGTTATTCTTGAAAACTCCCGCAGAAATTCGAAATCCACCGCCAAACACGTGCCAGTCGATAAACAATGTGTTGGCGCCGTAATCGAAATCAATCTCGGCATCCAGATCGGTTTCGCTGCCGCTATCACCTACACTTACGGTTTCATCCTGGCTTTCGATGTCGACACGTGTCGCACCCAGGCGCAGGTTAATATTTTCGGAGAGGCCAACGCTGAGATCCAGGCCCAGGCCATTTATTCCTGCTTTGGCGCCAACGCCAATATCCAGTGCGTTTGCATTGGCTGCAAACATCATTATTACCCCTGCCACGCCGATCATTTTATTCATGCGAGCCTCATTGAATAACGAATAACGACTACTAATTATAGTTACAACAATCAGACCTGCTTCACTAAAATTATCATTGGGTTATGGGTACTTCTTCGCGTTATATGTATAAACTCAGCATTAATTTACTATTAGAACTATAAATGCCAGAATGATCCGTAAACCCGAAGGAGATACGTTGTCACGCTCTGCAGTAAATAACGATCAGAATTCCCCTACCAACTTCCAAATTTCCAGTTATGGCGTTACCGATACCGGTCACGTGCGCGCAAAAAATGAAGATTCGATTTTGGTACATGGGGAAGAAAACGTCTGGGTCGTAGCGGATGGCATGGGCGGTCATCACGCAGGTGATTTTGCCAGTCAAACCATCACCAATAACATTGGCCTTTTCAAACAGCACGCGTCGCTGGATGACAGCATCCTGTTGCTGGAAGAAAATATTCTCAACTCAAACGCCATTATTCGCAAGAAGGCGGGTAAGCTCGGGCGCAGCACCACCATTGGCAGTACCGTGGTCTGCGTTTATGTCTGGCAAAACCTGCTGTTCACCCTCTGGGCCGGCGATAGTCGCCTGTATCGCTATCGTGAGGCAAGCCTGGAGCGACTGACCGAAGACCACTCCTACGTTGAAGAACTGGTGCGCATGGGCAAGCTGGAAGCGAATGAAGCCGAAGAGCACCCTGCGGCAAATGTCGTGCTGCGCGCGGTCGGCATAGACGATCATCTGTGCATCGATTTCGAATATTTTGAGCTGCACGACGGTGACATTTTCATCATTTGCTCCGACGGTTTATATAAAGATCTGGAGGAAGCTAAAATTAAAACTATAATTGATGCTCACTCCGAAAACATGCACAGTCTGGCCGATGCATTGCTGGAAGCATCACTGGCAGCAGGTGGCACCGATAACACCTCGATAATCACGATGAAAATTAGTCAAAAGGAAGAAGATGTCTGAAGTCTGCGAATCGCTGATCAATGACTATATTTCCGGGTCACTCAATATGAATGACCTGGAACAGGGACTGGCGAGCATCTTTGATGCGATGCCCGATGGTCATAGTCGACGCCCAGAAATACCTCCAGGTTCTGTATAGCTCTGACGCGATCGATTCCCAGGGCTATACGAAAATTTCAGAAGTCATCTCCAGGATCAATATCCAGTCCACGCTGAAGAATAGCCAGGAAACCGACGTGTCTTACTTCGACGAAGACAAGACCATGCATTTGACCGAAGCCACGGAAATCGCGATGGGCTATGGCGGGGATGACGACAGTGCCGACAAGACGGTTATTGTCCGCGTTGGCGGCCACAACGCTATGGACACGCAGGATGCTGAATCGTCGATCGATATCAGCGAAGATCCCTCGCCGCTTGTGCCGCTGACCGGAGAGCAACCGGGTAAACCCGCACGTTATGAAAATCTTGGCCCGGGCGTCACGCTCAAGGAACGTTTCGTGTTGCTGGAAAAGCTCGGCCAGGGCGGTATGGGCGTGGTATTCAAGGCCAAAGACTTACTCAAGGTGGAGGCACAGGATAAAGATCCCTACGTCGCCATCAAAGTACTGACCGATGCCTTCAAGAAATACTCGGGTTCGTTCATTGCCCTGCAGCGTGAAGCGAGCAAGGCCCAGCGCCTGGCGCATCCAAACATTGCCACCGTTTACGATTTCGATCGCGATGGCAATACCGTCTTCATGACCATGGAGTACCTGCAAGGTAAGCCCCTGAATCAGTTGATCAAGGAACTCAGCAAAAAACCGCTCAAGCTGGATCAGGCCCTGCACATCATCGAACGAACTCTGCAGCGGCCTGGCCTACGCGCATGAGAAAATACTGATTCACTCCGATTTCAAACCCGGCAACTGCTTCCTGCTTGAGCGACGGTCACGTCAAGTTGCTCGATTTCGGCATCGCCAGGGCGAGCACGCAAACCGAAGAAGAAAGAGAAAACACCATGTTCGACCCGGCCAAGCTGAGCGCGGTAACGCCGGCCTATGCGACCCCGGAAATGTTTGCCGGCATGAATCCGGATCCGCGTGACGATATTTATGGCCTCGCCTGTGTCGCCTACCAGCTACTCGCCGGTGGCAAGCATCCTTATAACAAGGTTGCTTCACCCAAAATCAAGGAACTGGGCATCAAACCCAAGCCCATCAAGGGCCTGAATCGGCGTCAGCAAAAGACTTTGATGAAAGCGCTTGACCGTGGTGCGCGATGAACGTATCGATAATGTCGACCAAGTTTGCCGAGGGCATGCGCTCGAGAAAATCGCACTGCAAGACCATTCTACTGGTTGCGCTTTTCATCTTCGTCATCGGATGCAGGGATTGGCTACAAGCCCTTCCTGGCATTTCAGGCAGAACAGGAGCTTTACGACAAGATTCAGTTGATCAAGAATGGTGACAAGGCGTTGATGATCGAAACCATCTGGTCGCTGGATCAATTGAACCCTGAGCAACAGAAAATTATTTCCGTCGGTTTAAGGCGCGAGATTATCACCTTTTATCGTGATCGTATTCGCGCCGTATTCCGTCCCGAAGAAGGTCTGTACGATTACCCACAAGCCCAGGATTTGCTGATGCAGGCGAATAAGCACTACCCGGATTCAGTGGCACTTTCGAACATCAGTGACAATATAAAAGAAGACCACGATCGTTTGATGAGCCGTCTGCTGGCGCTGTACAAACGTTACTTCGCCGCAAAAAAATTGATCAAAACACCCGACGGTAAAGACTTGACGACAGTCATTCCCATCATCAAACGGGTGGACCCGAAACACTATTTGTTGCGGGATCAGGCGCTGGCTGATCTGTATCTATCCGAATCCGAAAAACTGATCGCTGCAGGCAAGTTCAAAGACGCTTCCACTTACATTGTTACCGGCCTGAAACTGTTCCCCGACGATTCCCGTCTGCAAAGTTTGAACAGGCAGATTAATGCGCAAACCCTGAATTGATGATTCGCCCCAATTCACCTCTGCGAATGCTTGCCAAGATCTATGCGAACGATCTGGTCACGCGCGAACAATATGTCGAGATTCGCGCCCAGTTACTCAAACGCCTTGAATCCAAAGGCAAGATTTCCGAGAATGATTTGCGAAATTTCACTGCATTGACCGGTGGTGATGAAACATCAAGCGTGCGTCGCAGCTATACCTCCTCCGACTGGCTTATCATCGGCCTCGGTCTAGCCGCCTCCGCCGTACTGGCTTTTGTACTGTACGGCTGATATGGCTGTTCGCAAGCCTGCCCCGGGCTGTTACAGCAATAAATAGCTCGAGTCCGTCTGCGGGCACAATGTTGGGCGCATATCCGAAATAGTCGCCCTTTTGACCAGGAATAATTTAACCCTGCGAAAGAATTTTATAAATTAATTTTTTACCTATTTATTTATTATCAATAGATTATATCACATAGTTAATCTAAATTATCAGTATCGTGCGATTGCATACGAGTACCTGGAGAATAAAACCTGCATCTCCTGCCGGCTGTAGCCGCTTAATCCGCAAGCACCGCCAGGGCAGCGCGCAGTTCTCGCGGTAGATCAGTTGGGCGGTTATTTTGTCGTTCGACGTATACGTGCACAAAATGGCCTTGCGCAATAGCCATTTCGCGTCCTGCGACGAACAATCCAATTTCATATCGCACCGAACTGTGGCCCAGGCGAGCCACGCGCAGGCCGGCTTCGATATCATCCGGAAATGCAGCGCTGCTGAAGTAATTACAATGGCTCTCTACCGCAAGGCCGATCACTTCTCCGGCATGTATATCGAGCACGCCCTGTTCGATAAGGAAACGATTGATGACCGTGTCGAAATAGCTGTAGTACTGCACATTATTGATATGACCGTAAATGTCATTGTCCATCCAGCGCGTGGTGATGGTTAGTGAGTGGCGATAGTCAGCGCGCAAATCGGGTTTCTGCCTTTCCATTCAAATGTCCTGCTGGCCTGCTCATAGAGAAAATATTATTGGCATTCAAACACAGTTCTGCCTGCCAACATACCCCGGCGAAAACAATCAGGTTGTCGCATCAGCTGCGATCACGCACCGCCTGGGGAGAGATTAATTCCTGCTGGACCGGTGCCAGACCAGCTGCCAGTCTCGCGTCGGATTCTTTCGAATCCCGCGTGCCACCTGGAACCCTGGGAAGGCCCGTCTCGCAACTGTGGCCAACCCGCCGGTATTTCTCAGTTTCGCGGCGACTCGAGCAAAGTTCGTGGACGGATTGGCTGCGCCCTGGGGGATCAGGTTCGCCAGACGTCGAAAGGAATGCGACGCCCTGGATACCCCGGATTGGCAAATGGCCAGTCGCGTTCAACCCAGGATTCAACGGTTGAAAAAAGATGCTCATCCAGGCCCTCGGCGACTCGCGATTGACGTACCCACAGCGTAATCTCGACATCGTAATCGGCTTTTTGCGTCGGGTAAAAATACACACAGCCAAGCACTTCCGATTCATTCAGGCTGAGCACTGTGTAGGCAAACGAGGTACGTAGCTGAAATTCAGTCTGGTGCCAGCCCAGTTCGATGATGTTCTGCTCCAACGTCAGCCCCTTTGGCCAAACACCGCCGGGGTCGAAAACGGTGCGCAGGCGTTCCTCGCTGTTCGCCACGGCGTCGAAATCCTTGACCGCATCATGAATGGTCAGCGGCCGCAAGCGCAGGCGTTCGGTTTGCAAGCGTTCGGGCACCACGAAATCATCAGCAACGAGCGGCGAGTTATACACAGGATTTATCCCTTTCAGAAAACCAGCACGATGTTAGCCAAATACGGCCGAACTTGCACCACGGATGACTCGAATGACCGATATTCCAGTTCGTTCCGCCGCAGATTTTATACCCCGCGTGAATACGACTGTTATACACTTGCCTTGACAAATCTGACCATCCCGTGAAATCAGCAGGCAGGCACTAAATGAGCAATAAAATTCGGGTAGCCGTACTGTTCGGCGGGCGATCGGCCGAACACGAGGTATCGCTGCAGTCAGCAAGAAATGTTCTCGATGCCATCGATGCCGACAAGTATGAAACCGTGTTGATCGGTATCGACCGCGACGGCGCCTGGTCTCTCAGCGAAAATTCGATATCACTGCTGAACGCAGATGACCCGCGGCTGATCACCCTGAATAAAAGCAATACCAGCGTATCGCTGGTGCCGAGCGCAAAGGCCGGCATGCTGGTTGATCTGGGCGGTGCATCCCTGCCCGCGATCGATGTTGTTTTTCCGGTGCTGCATGGGCCTTACGGAGAAGATGGCTCGGTACAGGGGTTGGCCAAACTGGCCAACGTGGCTTGCGTCGGTAGCGATATTCTTGGCTCGGCGCTCGCCATGGACAAGGACGTGTCCAAGCGGCTGTTACGCGATGCGGGAATTCCAGTGGCGCGCCATCTGTGCCTGCGCGCCGGCGGCTTGACCGCTGAAATTCGGCAGCGACTCGAGCGCGAGTTTGGTTACCCGCTTTACGTCAAACCCGCCAACATGGGTTCTTCGGTTGGCGTGGTCAAAGTAGCTGCGCCGCAAGATCTCGATGCGGCCTTCGCAACCGCGTTGCGATACGACACCAAGGTGGTGGTGGAAGAAACCATTATCGGCCGGGAAATCGAGTGCTCGGTGCTCGGCAACGACGATCCCGTCGCTTCGGCGGTTGGTGAAATCGGCACCGACGACGGCTTTTACTCCTACGAAAAAAAATACATCGACGACGACGGTGCGAAACTGATTATTCCCGCAAGCCTCATGCCCGCCACATTGCAGCGCGTACAGCAAACCGCAATCACGGCCTTCAAGGCACTGGAATCCCGCGGCATGGCGCGGGTAGACATGTTTTTAACCAGCGAAGATGAGATCTACGTCAACGAGATCAACACCATCCCCGGGTTTACCGCGATCAGCATGTATCCCAAGTTGTGGCTGGAATCGGGCTTGTCCTATACCGACCTGATCGATCGCCTGATCCAGCTCGCGCTCGAAGAACAGGCCGCAAAAAGCAAGCTGGTCACTACCGGGTACTAAAACGACTGTCGGGCCAGGGCCAGCGTGGACGCAATCAAGTAAAACGGTATTGAACTTATGCCCCGCGATAAACACCAACACACTATTGCTGCACTGAGGAAACTGGTTGCCATGACGGTTGTTCGCCATATTCAGATCGCAATCCTGATATCGCTTGTGAGCCTGTCTCCCGCCACAGTCTTGGCCTTCGAAGAAATCAACAAAAGCTATTTCAGTGGTTTGGCCCTGGTCGGTTATGACGCCGTCAGCTATTTCACCGAGGCAAAGGCGGTCAAGGGCGACAAAGCGCATTCGCTCGAATGGGAAAATGCTACCTGGTTATTCGCCAGCAACAGCAACCGCCAGAAATTTCTCGCCGATCCCGACTCCTATGCACCGCAGTACGGTGGCTATTGTTCCAACCAGATGAGCCTGGGGCATTTAAGCGATATTGACGGCGAAGTCTGGCGCATCATCGACAACAAGCTCTACCTGTTCGGCCACGATGCCGGGCGCGTGCGCTGGTCGACGCAAACCGGGCAACGCGTCATCGATGCCGATCAGCACTGGCGCGCCTACCTCGAGCGCTAAGGCAGCCAGGTCAATCTAGTATCGATCAAACAAGCTGCCTACTTCGCTTATTTTTTCTTCGGCATGTACAGGTCGGTAATCGTGCCTTCGAAAGCCTCCGCCGCCATCCCCACCGACTCCGACAGGGTCGGGTGCGCGTGCACGGTCAGGCCGATGTCGGCAGCATTGGATCCCATCTCGATAGCATGTCCGACCTCGGCGATGAGTTCGCCCGCATTGGGCCCGACGATACCGGCGCCGATGATGCGTTCGCTTTCCTCATCGAAGATCAACTTGGTAATGCCCTCCTCCCGGCCAATCGATAAAGCGCGTCCACTCGCGGCCCAGGGGAATACCCCCTTGCCAATCTTGCGACCCTGCGTTTTCGCTTCGGTTTCGGTTAGACCAACCCAGGCCACTTCGGGATCGGTATAGGCGACCGAAGGAATGACACGTGCATCGAAATGGCTCGGCAATCCGGCTGCAGCCTCGGCCGCGGTTTTGCCTTCGTGCACCGCCTTGTGCGCCAGCATCGGCTGGCCGATGATGTCGCCGATGGCGTAGATGTGCGGCTGCGTGGTACGCATCTGCGTATCGACTACCTGTACGAAACCACGCGCATCCACCGCGACACCGGCCTTGTCGGCAGCGACGGTGTTGCCGTTCGGCGTGCGCCCCACGGCCACCAGGATGCGATCGTAAACCTGGTCCTTGTCCGGCGCATTCTTGCCGTCGAAGCTCACCTTGAGACCAGCCTTGGTCGCTTCGACCGCGGTAACGCGGGTATTCAGCCAGATGTTGTCGTAACGTTTCTTGATGCGATTGTACAGCGGCTTCACCACATCCTTGTCGGCACCCGCGACGATGTTGTCGAGCATTTCGACCACGGTGATCTTGGCACCAAGTGAATGATAAACCGTCGCCATTTCGAGCCCGATGATGCCGCCGCCGATGACCAGCATGTGTTTGGGAATATCGGTGAGGTCGAGCGCACCGGTCGAATCGATGACGCGCGGATCGTCCGGAATAAACGGTAGTTTGACCACTTCGGAGCCGGCCGCGATCACGGCCTGCTCGAAACGCACGGTAGTTTTTGTACCATCTTCGGCGGTGACCTCGACGTGGTTCGGATCGAGGAACACCCCGACGCCGCGCACGACTTCGACCTTGCGCTGTTTCGCCAATGCCTTGAGACCGCCGGTCAGGCGCGCCACCACGCTGTCCTTCCAGCCACGCAGTTCATCGAGGTCGATTTTCGGTTTACCGAACTTGATCCCGTGCGCGGCCATGTCTTCGGCTTCATCGAGCACCTTGGCCGCGTGCAGCAGGGCTTTGGACGGAATGCAGCCAACGTTCAGGCAGACTCCGCCAAGCGTTTGCCAGCGTTCGACCAGCACGGTCGCAAGCCCGAGATCGGCGCTGCGAAAGGCCGCGGTGTAACCGCCCGGTCCCGCGCCGAGCACCAGCATCTGGCAAGTCATGTCGGCACTGCCGCCGTGGGCCGCAGCCGCGGGTGCCGCGGCAACGGCGGCTGGCGCTGGCGCCGGTGACGCCGCCTCGGGTGTCGCCGCCGCTTCCGCGCCTTCGACACTCATGGTACATATCACCGAGCCTTCCGATACCTTGTCACCCACCGCGATTTTCATTTCGGCGATGGTGCCCGCCTGCGGCGATGGAATATCCATCGATGCCTTGTCGGATTCGAGCGTGATCAGCGCGTCTTCCTCGGCCACAGTATCACCCGCCGAGACCAGCACCTCGATGACGTCGACCGCATCGAAGTCACCAATATCCGGAACCTTGATTTCAATTGTTTGACTCATCTTGATTCCCCCGGATTAAAGTAAAAGGTTGCGTAGGTCGGACAGCAAATAGGACAGATGGCCGACGAAGCGAGCCGCGTAGGCGCCATCGATGACACGGTGATCGTAGGTCACCGCGAGCGGTTGAATCAGGCGATCGACAATCTCGCCATTGACCCGCACCAGGCGTGGCTTGCGCGCGAGTGAGCCCGAGGATGCCGACTTCGGGGGCATTTACGATCGGGGTAAAATTGGTGCCACCGATACCACCGAGGCTCGAAATCGAAAAGCAACCACCCTGCATGTCGGGAGCCTTCAGCTTGCCATCGCGGGCCCGTTTCGAGACTTCGCCAAGTTCCGCAGCGAGTTCGAACAGGCTCTTCTTATCCACATCACGAATCACCGGCACCACCAGCCCGTCCGGTGTGTCGACGGCGATACCGACATTGTAGTAATGCCGCTGTACCAGGTTTTCCTGGGCATCGTCCATCGCCGAATTGAACTTCGGATATTGCTTCAGACCAGCCGCCACTGCTTTCATCATGAACACCAGCGGGGTCAGGCTGAATCCCTGCGCCTTGGCGATATCCTTCTTGGCCTGGCGATAGGCCTCGAGTTCGGTGATGTCGGCCTCATCGAAATGAGTGACCTGCGGCACGTTGAGCCACGCGCGGTGCAGATGCTTAGCAGACAACTTGTTGATCCGGCTCATCGGCACGATATCGGTTGCGCCAAATTTCGACCAGTCGGGCTGGGTGATCACAGGAATCCCCATCCCGCCTGCTGGCGCGCCAGTCTCTTTTGATGCCGCCGCGGGTGCAGCCCCACCTGTCTCCTTGAATTTGCGCACGTCGGCCTCGGTAATCCGGCCGTTACGCCCGCTGCCCGTCACCTTCGGCAAATCGACACCGAGCTCGCGCGCGATGCGACGTATCGACGGACTCGCGTGCGCACGGCGAAATGCAGCCGCGTCCTCCACCGATGCCGCCGCCGGAACGCGCACCGGGGCCGCCTGCGATGGCGTCGACGCTGGCGACGCCGCACTGGCCGCCGGGGCCGCCTGTGCCCGAGCTGCGCCTTCGAGGATCAGGATCAGGCTACCTTCGGCGACCTTGTCACCAACCGCCACCTTGACTTCTTTGACCACGCCGGCACTCGGTGCTGGAATATCCATCGACGCCTTATCCGATTCGAGCGTGATCAGCGCATCATCGACTGCGATCGTATCGCCCGTATTGACCAGTACTTCAATGACGTCGACTGCATCGAAATCACCAATATCGGGGACCTTGATGTCTTCGAGTACTGCGCCTACGGCATCGCCCGGGGCTGGCGACACACCCGCCGCCTTGTGCGCCTGGGGTTTGGCAGCATTCGCCGAGACATTGACGCTGGCTTCACCCGAAGCCTCGAGCAACAGGATCAAACTGCCCTCGGCAACCTTGTCGCCGACGGCGACCTTGACTTCCTTGACGACCCCGCCTTCGGTGGCAGGAATGTCCATCGAGGCTTTGTCAGATTCGAGCGTAATCAACGCATCGTCGATCGCAATCGTATCGCCAACACTCACCAACACTTCAATGACGTCGACTGCATCGAAATCGCCGATATCAGGAACATGAATTTCTTTAGCCATGATATTTCTCCTCTAGGCGTACAGTGGGTTGGTTTTATCGACGTCGATATTGTATTTCTTGATCGCATCGAGCACCGTCTGGGCGCTGATGCGATCCTTGGCCTTGCTCGACTTCTGCTGATCGGCGAGCGCCTTCAACGCTGCCACCGTGACGTAATGCCGGTCGACTTCGAAATGTCGCCGCAGCGCTTCACGGCTATCCGAGCGGCCGAAGCCATCGGTACCGAGCACGTGATAATCACCGGGCACAAAGCGACGGATCTGTTCGGCGAACAGGCGCATGTAGTCGGTCGACGCGATGACCGGGCCTTCGCTGCCGGCAAGGCAGGTCTCCACCCAGGATTGCTTTGGCGCCTGGTCCGGGTGCAGCAAATTCCAACGTTCGCAGGTCTGGCCGTCGCGAGTGAGTTCATTGAAACTTGGCGCCGACCAGATATCGGCGGTCACGCCCCAGTCCTGCTGCAACAATTCGGCGGCGGCGATGACCTCGCGCAAAATCGACCCACAGCCCATTAACTGCACGCGGTGTTTCGCTTTTTTCGCACCATCGCGAAACTTGTACAGACCCTTGATGATGCCTTCTTCGGCGCCTTCCGGCATCGCCGGTTGCTGATAGTTTTCGTTCAGCGTGGTCAGGTAGTAAAACACGTTCTCGCCGCGCTCATACATGCGCTTCATTCCGCTGTGAAAAACAACCGCGAGTTCGTAGGTGAAGGTCGGATCATAGGCGATGCAATTTGGTACGAACGACGCGTGTAGCTGGCTTTGCCCGTCCTGGTGTTGCAAGCCTTCACCATTCAAAGTCGTGCGCCCCGAGGTCGCGCCGATGAGAAAGCCGCGCGCGAGCATGTCGCCAGCCGCCCAGGCCAGGTCGCCGATGCGCTGAAAGCCGAACATCGAGTAAAAAATATAAACCGGGATGGTCATGAAGCCATTGCTCGAATAAGAAATCGCCGCGGCGATCCAGGACGACATCGCGCCATCCTCGTTAATCCCTTCCTGCAGCATCTGTCCGGATTTCGATTCCTTGTAAGGCATGATGTCCTTGGAGTCCATCGGCTCATACTTCTGCCCCTCGTGCGCGTAGATACCGACCTGGCGGAACATACCCTCCATGCCGAAAGTGCGCGCCTCGTCCGGTACGATCGGCACCAGGCGCGGACCAATTTCCTTGTTGCGCGCAATGGCCACCAGGATGCGTACCAGCCCCATGGTGGTCGACAGGGTGCGCTCGCCGGAATCCTTGAGCAACGCCTCAAACATGTTGAGATCCGGGATCGCGAGCGTCTCGACCTCGGTCCTGCGACTCGGCAGGTAACCACCCAGCGCCTTGCGGCGTTCATGCAGGTACTGCATCTCGGGCGAATCAGCGGCCGGACGATAATAGCCGGCAGCCTCTACCGTGGCGTCGTCGACCGGAATATCGAAGCGTTCACGAATACGCGCGAGCTGTTCCGATGACAGTTTCTTTTGCGAGTGATTGATGTTCTGCCCTTCACCCGCCTCGCCCATGCCGTAACCCTTGACCGTGTGCGACAGGATTACCGTCGGACGATCAACAGAGTTACTCGCGGCGGTATAGGCCGCGAACAGTTTCTCCTGGTCATGACCACCACGAATCAGTTCGTAATAAATCTGGTCATCGCTCATGTCGGCGACCAGCGCCTTGAGTTCCGGGTACTTGCCGAAGAAGTGCTCACGGATGTAGGCACCCCCCTTGTTCTTGAAATTCTGGTATTCGCCGTCGATGCATTCCATCATGCGCTGGCGCAACAGGTCGCCGTGCTCGCTGTCGAGCAGGCGATCCCAGCCCCCACCCCAGAGCACCTTGATGACATTCCAGCCGGCGCCCCTGAAGTTGCCTTCGAGTTCCTGCACGATCTTGCCATTGCCACGCACCGGGCCGTCGAGGCGCTGCAGGTTGCAATTGACGACAAACACCAGGTTGTCGAGTTTTTCGCGTACCGCGAGCGAGATGGCGCCCTGCGATTCGGGCTCATCCATTTCGCCATCACCGAGGAAGGCCCAGACCTTGCGGCCTTCGGCGTGATTCTCGGCTATCTTGCTGAGCCCGCGGTTTTCCAGGTACTTCAAAAAGCGTGCCTGGTAGATCGCCATGATCGGTCCGAGGCCCATCGACACGGTGGAAAATTGCCAGAAATCAGGCATCAGGTACGGATGTGGATAAGATGACAGTCCCTTGCCGTCTACTTCGCAGCGAAAGTTGTCGAGCTGTTCCTCGTTGAGCCGACCTTCCACGTAAGCGCGGGCATAGGTACCCGGGGCGGTATGCCCCTGCACAAACACCATGTCGGAACCGTTCGGATGATTCGGGCCTTTCCAGAAATGGTTGTAGCCGACTTCGTACATGATCGCGGACGACTGAAAGCTCGCAATATGCCCGCCGGGCTCGGCCGGTTTACGATTCGCACTGACCACCATGGCCATCGCATTCCAGCGCAACGCCCGCAAGATGTGGCGCTCGAGTTCGAGATTGCCGGGATACGGCGGCTGGTTCTCGACCGGAATCGAGTTGATGTAGGGCGTATGGTTGGTATCGGGAGGTTGAACACCGGCATCGTAGGCCTTGTCGATCGCCTTGCGCAGCAGGTATTGAGCACGCCCGGCACCGTCGCGTTCGACGACAACATCAATGGATTCTTCCCACTCACTGGTTTCCAGGGGATCGATATCGGGTGGCAACAGGGGTTCGCTCATGTCAGTCTCCAATTTTTAATCAGTGTGCCCGAACCGCCTTCACCTGGGTCGGCCATGTCTCGGGTAGTGTATTTCGCCAGCAGGCAGCGCGCCAGATCCAGCATCCGATTCAAATAGCAAAGCTGTGCCTGTCATAATTTGACAAGATTTTCCACGAGCAAAGTTTTTTTTATCGGGATATAAATTTTTTCGCCTATTGTACCCGCAATTCCTGCCCCGCAAAGAACAAATTTAAATTCCAGCGATTGCGGGGCTACTCCGCGCAAGCGTGCTGCACGGAATTGGTGCGTTTGCATTTAAAGAGCCCGGACTATGCCGTGACCTGTGCCTGAACCGCGGTATAAGCGGTCATGTTGACGATGCCGCGCACCGAGATCGCCTGGGTGACGATATTGGTCGGTTTTGCGGCGCCGAGCAGAATCGGTCCGACAGACACCCCTCCCCCAATAATTTTTAACAGCGTGTAGGCGATGTGCGCGGCTTCACGACTCGGCATGACCAGTAAATTCGCCTCCCCGTCCAGCGTCGACTGATCGAAGACACGTTCGCGGTGGATTTCCGACAATGCAGCCTCGCCGTGCATTTCGCCGTCAACCATCAGCTCCGGGACGCGCTCGCGAATCAGCGCCAACGCCGCGCGCATGCGCAACGCATCGGCGTCATTCAATGTGCCGAAATTGGAGCAAGACAGCAGCGCGGCGGCCGGCTCGATGCCGAAACGGCGAATTTCGTCGGCCGCGAGAATGGTCATTTCGGCAAGTTCTTCCGAGCTTGGGTATGGCGTCACGTGGGTATCGCAAACGAAGGTAACGCGTTTCGGCAAAATCAGCGCGACCAGGGTCGAGAAATCCAGCACACCTTCACGCAGGCCGATAACGTCGCGTATTTGCTGGAGATGATGCGTGAAGGGCCCCAGGGAGCCGCAGATCATGCCGTCCGCATCGCCCGCGTCGAGCATGCAAGTGGCGAACAAGCTACTGTGCGTGCTCACCATGTGCGCGGCACGAACGCGTGAGACGCCCTTGCGCCCCATTTTCTGGTAATAATTTTCTGCGTAGTCGTCGATTCGGGAATCGCTACCCGGGGTGACAATCTCGATGTCTTTGTCAACGTCGAAGCGCAGTGACAGTGAAGCAACCTTGCCCTGGATGACTTCGCTGCGGCCCACCAGGATCGGTTTCGCCAGCCCCCCGCGCACAATCTGTTGTACTGCTTCAAGCACACGTTCGTCTTCACCCTCGGCGTACACAATCCGTGGCGGGTTGGAGCGCGCGCGATCAAATAGCGGCTCCATGACATTGCTCGATTTATAAACAAAACCTGACAGCGAGCGGCGGTAATCCTCGAGATCTGCGATCGGCAGCGTCGCTACTCCGCTCGCCATGGCGGCAGCGGCTACCGCCGGCGCTATCTCGGTAATCAAGCGCGGATCGAAAGGCTTGGGTAACAGGTAATCCGGGCCGAAACGCAACACCTGGCCGGCATAGGCCTGTTGCACGATATCGGATGGCTCGGCTTCGGCCAATGCGGACAACGCCTCAACGCAGGCGATCTTCATCGCTTCGTTAATATCGGTGGCGCCCACATCCAGCGCACCGCGAAAGATAAACGGGAAGCAAAGGACGTTGTTGACCTGGTTCGGGTAATCGGAGCGGCCGGTACAGATCAGCGCATCCGGGCGCGCCGCGCGCGCGTCCTCAGGATTGATCTCGGGGTCGGGATTGGCCAGCGCCAGAATCATCGGCCTGTCGGCCATTTTCTTGCAATGTGCCTGGGTTAGCACACCTGGCCCGGACAGGCCGAGAAAGATATCAGCACCTTCAATCGCATCGTCCAGTGTGCGTCGGTCGGTTTTATTGGCATAGCGTGCCTTGTACTGATCCATTGACTCGGTGCGCCCCTCGTAGATCACGCCGGTTCGATCGACAACCAGGACCTGTTCCTTCGGCAGGCCCATACTGACCAGCAGATCGAGACAGGCAAGCGCGGCCGCGCCCGCGCCGGAGGCCACCACGTGGCAATCGGCAAGCTTCTTTTGCGTGACTTTCAGGCCGCTGGTAATCGCGGCCGCGGTGACGATCGCGGTGCCGTGCTGATCGTCGTGAAATACCGGGATGTTCATGCGCTCGCGCAGGCGGCGCTCGATTTCGAAACACTCCGGCGCGCCGATGTCTTCGAGATTGATGCCGCCGAAGGTCGCTTCGAGGCGCGCGACTGCTTCGCAAAAAGCATCGACGTCGCGCTCTTCGATTTCGATATCGAACACGTTGATCCCGGAGAATCGCTTGAACAATACCGCCTTGCCTTCCATCACCGGCTTCGATGCCAGCGCGCCGATGTCGCCGAGGCCGAGCACCGCGGTGCCGTTGGTGATCACGCCGACGAGATTGCTGCGGGTGGTGTAGAGTGCTGCAAGCGACGGATCCGCGGCGATAGCGAGGCAAGGTGCGGCGACCCCGGGTGAATACGCCAGCGACAGGTCGTCCTGGGTCGTCATCGGCTTGGTGGCGCTGATTTCCAGTTTCCCGGGCGGATATGCGCTGTGGTAGTCGAGCGCCCGTTGTTTGAGATCGTCTGGCATTTTGCTCCCCTGAGTTTTATTAGTAGTTTTCGACGGATATATCGAAAAGATTGCCCGCCGGTTCGTAACACTTTAAATTACAGCGATGATCGGTTAATTCGTCCAATTGTCAACTGCAATGAATTTCTTGCCGTTTAACCGGCGGTAGAATTCGTGGTTTGGGGCGCTTTCAGAATGGGACTTGCGAGGTCGTCGCCACCCGTTGCAAACGGATAATCCGGGTTTCTGTAGCCCTTAATAACCACGACCGCGCGCGCTCACCGGCCACAGGCATTCGACCCTGCCGTTGCGCACCCCGACATACCAGTCGTGTAGATTACAGGTCGGATCACAATGCCCGGGCACCAGCTTCAATTTTTCATTGATGCGCAAAGATTTGTCTGGGTCACTGATAACACCGTGTTCATCGGAACAACCAATGTACTCGACATCTTCTCGGCCATACACATAGGGAAGGCCGCTATCGATCGATTGCGCCTTGAGCCCGGCATCACACACGGCCTTGTCCGCTCTTGCGGTACTCATGACCGAGGTCAGCACGAACAGCGCATTTTCAAACTCGGATATCGGCTGGCCACTGGCGTCATGGACGCGCTGGTAATCCGCGTCCATAAAAGCGTAGGAGCCACACTGCAGCTCGGTATAAACCCCCGATTCACCCTCGAAGTAATAGCTGCCGGTACCACCACCGGTGATGATGGCGCACTCGAGCCCAGCCTGCTTTAGCAAATCCATCGATTCCCGCACCATAGCCAGCACAATTCCGATCTTTGCCTTGCGCTGGTGATAACTTCGAATGTGTTGCATGGCTCCCTGGTAGGCCTGGATGCCGGAAAACCGCAATCCGTCGGCCATCTCCACTGCCCTGGCAATATCGACCACCGGCTGGCCCGGGGCAACGCCACAGCGTTCGGCCCCGCACTCGATTTCCACCAGCACTTCGATCTCGGTGCCGTGTCTGACCGCGGCAGCCGATAGCTCGGCGACATTGTCGATGTCATCGACGCAGCAGAGAATGCGCGCGCCCAGTTGTGGCAAGCGGGCAAGGCGATCGATTTTGACGGGATCACGCACCTGGTTCGACACCAGGATATCCGAAATCCCGCCGCGTGCGAAAACTTCGGCTTCGCTCACTTTCTGGCAGCAAACGCCGCAGGCGTTTCCCTGGGCGATCTGGAATTTGGCGACGTCGACCGACTTGTGCATTTTTCCGTGCAAGCGATGCTGAACACCGGCGCTCGCACAATAAGCCCGCATCACTTCAACATTGCGCTCGAATGCATCCAGATCGATCAGCAGGCACGGGGTCTGAATATCGGCCTCGGACATGCCGATCCGGGCAGGAATGTCGTATCCCACTTCATAATCGTCCAGTTGAAACTGGTTGCTCATTGTGACTTCCCCTCGTTCGCAATACACGCTTCGGTAAAACAAGGGGACAGTTTACTCTAATCGAGATTTCGAGCAGAAAAGTAAACTGTCCCCGCCTAATTCTTACGATCAAATTCCAGGCAAAAAAAAGCCTCAAACCGAAGGTAAGAGGCCATTTTTTGTTTTGAATTGGTCGGGGCGGCGAGATTCGAACTCACGACCACCTGCCCCCCAGGCAGGTGCGCTACCAGGCTGCGCTACGCCCCGAAATAGGTATGTCTAAAGAATTGACTATTTGACGCTAGATTTAGCGTTTTAGCAAGGTCAGCAGCTCTTCGAGCTCGACCAGGGTCTGACGGATAATTTGCTGGCTTTGGCTGACATCGCCCTTATTGCCTTCGCCTTCGAGGCGTTGGCGTGCTCCGCCGATGGTGAAACCCTCGTCATACAGCAGGCTGCGAATCTGACGGATCAGCAGAACATCATGACGTTGGTAGTATCTTCGATTACCGCGGCGTTTAACCGGCTTGAGTTGGGGAAATTCCTGTTCCCAGTATCGCAGTACGTGAGGTTTGACGTCGCAAAGTTCAGCAACTTCACCGATAGTGAAGTAACGTTTACCGGGAATTACCGGTAATTCGTTATTGTTGCTCGCTTCCAGCATACGCTTCTACTCTTATTTTTAATTTTTGACCGGGACGAAAAGTCACCACTTTTCTGGCTGAAATCGGAATTTCTTCGCCAGTTTTGGGGTTTCGACCAGGTCTTTCGGCCTTTGACCGAGTCAAAAAGTTTCCAAAGCCAGATAACTTAACCTGGTGACCGGTTTCCAGAGCTAATTTTACTTCTTCAAAAAACTGTTCGACGATTTCCTTAGCTTCTCTCTTGTTGAGACCAAGTTCATCAAATAGCATCTCGGCCATATCAGCCTTGGTCAGTGACATCAGCTCTCCCTCAAAACAGCGTTACAGCATTTTTCTAGTTGTACAAGGATTTTAGTAACCAGATTTTCCACGTCCTCGTCGACAAGAGTGCGTGAAAAGTCCTGTAAAATCAAGCCCAAAGCGACACTTTTTCGATTATTTCTCACTTCTTTTCCAGTATAGACGTCAAATACGAATACTTCCTGTAAAATTTCATTTTTTAGCGAATATACCGCATCGATCAGCTGCTGTACCGGTAAATTCTGCTCAACTTCCACCGAAATATCGCGCCTGATCGAAGGATATCGAGACATTTCACTGAAATTAGGCAATTTTGCATCCCGAATCGCCGAAAGATCAATTTCAAAGGCAAAAATCGGCTGGTTGATATCGAGTTTCTGCAAAACCGTCGGATGCAAGGCACCCACAAAACCGATTATGTCACCCTGCAAATGGACCTCGGCACCCTGCCCTGGATGCAGTATCGGATTTTGCGCCGGCTCAAATCGGATAGCCGCAAACACGGAAGGCGCCAGTATCGCTTCCAGGTCACCCTTGATGTCGAAGAAATCCACCTGGCCCGCGGCACGCGAATACAAGCCTTCCTGTAAGCGATTACCGCTGATCACTCCGGCAATATGCGACTTTTGCACGAGCTCGCTTGGTGTCGGCAGGAAACACAACCCCGTCTCAAACAGGCGCACATGCGATTGCTGACGATTGAGATTATGCTGCATCGCCTGGATCAATCCCGGCAACAAACGGGTGCGCATCACCGACATGTCCGCGGAGATGGGGTTCGACAATGGCAAAGTGGCCTGCCCCGGGTCGAGTATGGCCTGCAATTCAGGTGACACGAAGGAATAGGTAACTGCCTCGAAATATCCCTGCTCGACCAGGATATCGCGGATGCGATCAACACCGACACGCTGTTCGGAGAAGCTGTCCATGCGGATATGCGAGGCTTCACGGCTTCCGGGAATGTTGTTGTAACCGATCAAGCGGCCGATTTCTTCGATCAGGTCCGCCTCGATGTTGATGTCGAAGCGATAGCTCGGCGGCGTAACCTGCCAGCCATCAGCCGTTTGTGCAGCTTGCATGTTGAGGCGCAGCAGTATCGAGTCAATTTCCGCGCGCTCGACATCGATACCCAGCAAACGTATGACCTGGGCGTAGCGCAGAGTTACCTGCGGCGAAGTCGGCATCGACTCCACGGCCACCGCATCGATCAGCGGTCCGGCCTCACCGCCAGCAATATCGATCAGCAACTGCGTAGCGCGCTGCATGGCTTGTGGTGGCAATTGCGCGTCGACACCGCGCTCGAAGCGATGCGAAGCGTCGGTGTGCATGCCAAATTTACGCGCCTTGCCGGCCAGTTTGATCGCGGTGAAATGCGCCGCTTCGAGAAAAATATTGCGGGTATCGGCCTGTACCGAACTATCGAGGCCACCCATGATGCCGGCCAGCGCAACGCCGCCCGCGTGATCGGCAATCAGCAGCGTATCGTCAAAGCATTCGACTTCACTTTGATCGAGCAAGGCGAGTTTTTCACCCGGGTCGGCCAGTCGCACCCGAATGCCACCATTGAGCTTGTCGAAATCGAAGCCGTGCATCGGTTGACCCAGCTCCATCATCACGTAGTTAGTGACGTCGACCACCGGGCTGATCGGACGCAAGCCGCAACGGCGTAATTTCTCCTGCATCCACAAAGGGGTACTGGCTGCTGGATCGATTCCGCGGATCACGCGACCAACATAGCGTGGGCAGTGTTCGGGAGCCGCGAGCTCAACGCTGAACCCCTGCTCGATGGCGGCCGCGAAGGGTTCGACTTCAGCTCGTTCCAGCGGTACACGATTGATCGCCGAAACCTCGCGTGCGACCCCGGCAATGCTCAGGCAATCGCCTCGGTTCGGCGTGAGGTCAATTTCGATTATTCGATCGGCAAGCCCCAGGTACTCGACCAGCGAAACGCCGCTCGGAGCATCTTCAGGCAATTCCAGTATGCCCTCGGAAGTCTCGGCCAGTTGTAATTCGCTGGCGGAACAAATCATGCCCTGTGATTCCACGCCGCGCAGTTTGGCCTTCTTGATGCGCATACCGGGAAGCTCGGCGCCGATTCGTGCAAAGGCAACCTTGAGACCAGCACGCACGTTGCTGGCACCACAGATCACAGCAAACTGTTCGCTGCCATCGTCCACCTGGCACAGGTTTAGCTTGTCGGCATTGGGATGTTTTTCTACGCTGACGACGGCGGCGACCACCACGCCATCGAGTTTTGCGGCGGCGTCACGCCAGCCCTCAACTTCGAGCCCGGCCATGGTCAATTGACTGATCAGGGTATCGCTATCAACCCCGGGGTCGACCCACTCGCGCAACCAGCTTTCGCTTATTTCCATCGCTGTTGCAGCCTCAAGTGAACTGCTGCAGAAAGCGCAGGTCGTTGTCGAAAAACAGGCGCAGGTCATTCACTCCGTAACGCAACATGGCGAGGCGTTCGACGCCCATGCCAAAGGCATAACCGGTATATTTTTCACCGTCGACGCCGGTGTGCCGGAACAATTCAGGGTGCACCATGCCGCAGCCCAGCACTTCGAGCCAGCCGGTATGACTGCATACCCGGCAACCCTGGCCGGCACACATCACACAGCTGATGTCCACTTCCATGGACGGCTCGGTGAACGGAAAGTAGGACGGCCGGAAACGAGTCTTCAGATCGTCTTCTTCGAAAAACAGTTTGAGAAATTCTTCCAGGGTGCCTTTCAGCACCGAAAAGGACACGTCGGTATCCACCAGCAAACCTTCCACCTGGTGGAACATCGGGGTGTGCGTCAGGTCCGAATCACAGCGATACACGCGTCCGGGCGCGATCACGCGCAGCGGCGGCTCCTGGTTTTCCATTACGCGGATCTGCACCGGCGAAGTATGCGTACGCAGCAACCTGCCATCGTCGAAGTAAAAGGTGTCGTGCATCGCCCGCGCCGGATGATGCGCGGGAATATTCAGTGCCTCGAAATTGTGAAAGTCGTCTTCGACTTCAGGTCCCTCGGCAACATCGAAACCGAGCTTGCCGAACATCTTGTCGATGCGCTGCATGGTCAGAGTTACGGGATGCAATCCACCGGCGGCCTTGCGTCGACCCGGTAGCGTGATATCGATGGTTTCGGCTTGCAGTTGTTCGGCAATAGCGGCGTCAGCGAGCGTCGACTTGCGCACCTCGAGCCATTCCTGCACCTGCTGCTTGGCCTGGTTGATCGCCTGCCCTGCGGCAGGCCTCTGCTCGGCGGGCAACTGCCCCAGGTTCTTGAGCTGCGCGGTGAGCTCACCTTTTTTGCCGAGATAAGCCACACGCACCGCGTCTAGTGCGGGCACATCGCCCGCCTCACTAACCGCGCTGGAGGCTTGTTGCAATAACTTGTCTAGTTCGTTGGACACGTTTCAGCACCAAAACCCGTGGTTACGGCGAACGCCGCAACCACGGGCAGGCGGGATTTACGCAGTTTCCAGACCAGCTCGCGCTTTCTCGACCAGTGCGCTAAACGCGGGCTTGTCGAAAATAGCGATATCCGAAAGCACCTTGCGATCGATTTCGATCGCTGCTTTCTTCAGACCGTTCATGAAAACGCTGTACGACATGCCGTTCTCGCGAGCCCCGGCGTTGATACGCGCGATCCACAACGCACGAAACTGGCGCTTGCGTTGACGACGATCGCGGTAAGCGTATTGACCAGCCTTGGTAACCGCCTGCTTGGCAACGCGGAAAACCTTGCTGCGCGCACCGCGATAACCTTTGGCTTTATCCAGAACCTTCTTGTGACGGGCGTGAGCGACAACACCTCTTTTTACTCTTGGCATTTCTCAATCCCCCTTAAGAATACGGCAACATACGGCGTACCTGTGGCACGTCGTTAGCATGAACATCAAGCTTCTCGCCCAACTGGCGTTTACGCTTGCTCGATTTCTTCGTAAGGATATGACGCAAGTGCGATTGCTTGCGTGTGTAGCCGCCGGCGGCATTTCGTTTGAAACGCTTGGCCGCGCCACTGACTGATTTCATCTTTGGCATCATTTGCTCCCAGTTTGATTAGTATAATAACTA